>DBYI01000032.1:0-185 GCA_002310115.1 Ruminococcus flavefaciens | reverse complement strand
AGACCGTAATGCGAAAGGCTGACCTGAGAGCTTTTGTGCTGTCGGGTGAAACGACAAAAGTATGGGCTTCGGGACTTACGAGATTTTCACGCAATCCCGATTCGTTTGTGGTGAATTCCTCACAGGGCGGCGGCTTCAAAGACACGTGGATACTAAAATAGAAAGGAGTCTTTATGACAACGATA
>DBYI01000034.1 GCA_002310115.1 Ruminococcus flavefaciens | reverse complement strand
CCTACCAAAATATTATACCACATTTCATAAAAAAGTCAAGCCTTTTTTCGATATTTCTTGGCTTGACTCAAAAAATTTTTTTCACAAAGTGGCAAACTCGGGTAGATGAGATCTCCTCTTAATGCCTCTGCACGGCTTTTAAGGGGAGATTTTCTGTGCTTCGAAAAAAACAAGATTTTTTTGAAAAAAATTCCGAAAAACACTTGATTTTTGCGAAAAACCGTGGTATAATAATACATGATGATAGTAAACCCAAAGACCGGAAACCTTCCGGTCTTTAGTATTTATATCGAAACTATGAAAGGAGAACCCCGATATATCGGGAAAACTGCCTATGAAATTTAAAAAATTCGGCGGTACGGAACAAAAGGTATACGATCTTATCAAGCCTATAACCGACGAGCTTGGCTACTATCTGTGGGATGTCTGCTACGAAAAGGAAGGCGCTATGTGGTATCTGCGAGTGTTCATTGATCAGGATGAGGGGATAACCATTGCGGACTGTGAACGCGCCAACGCTCCCATAAGCGATATCCTCGATGAGAAGGATCCGATTGCACAGAGTTATATGCTCGAAGTCGGCTCGGCAGGGCTGGAACGCGAGCTTGTAAAAGAGGAACATTTCGAGGTCTGTCAGGGCGATACAGTAAGGATACGCTTTATAAGAGCGGTTGACGGCGAAAAGGAGATCGTGGCTCAGCTTGTGAGCGCAGACAAAGATGGCGTGACAGTCAATCTTGAAAACGGTGAGGAAAAGAAATTCTCGCTGGCGGATATAGCTTTCGTAAAGTTGTATCTCGATTTCTGAAATGTAAAAAAACAAAATAAAATATATTGGAGGAATTTACAGACATGAACATGAATAAGGACTTTTTCAGGGCACTTGAAGCTCTCGGTGAGGAAAACAGCGTAGAGACTGACCTTCTTATTGAAAAAGTAAAGTCGGCTATGCTTAAGGCTGCAAGAAGAGCTTATCCTCACAGTGAGGAAAGGATTACAGTTGAGATCGACCCGAAAACGAAAAAGTTTGAAATGTACATCAGACAGGATATCATTGATGATGAACCTATCGACGAAAATGAGGTCAA
Source organism: Ruminococcus flavefaciens (assembly GCA_002310115.1). Lineage (GTDB taxonomy): Bacteria > Bacillota > Clostridia > Oscillospirales > Ruminococcaceae > Ruminococcus > Ruminococcus flavefaciens_K. The sequence goes on along the minus strand of DBYI01000034.1, from coordinate 45,637 downwards.
CATTGACGTTGCAAGGACTATGGATCCAAATGCTATGGTTGGCGGAACTATCATGAAGGAACTCGATATCTCCAAGCTTGGAAGAATGGCAGCCCTCTCCGCAAAGCAGTCTATAAAGGGTGATCTCAGAGAGATCAACCGTGAGCAGATGCTGAGCAAGTTCGAGCAGAAGGAGCATGAGTGTATTACTGCAAAGGTTTCTCAGGTTGAACCGGGCAGAGGAACTGTTACAGTCGTTTATGATGGAACAGAGCTCTACCTCTTTCGAAACGAGCAGATACCAGGTGAGAATCTCGAAGAAGGAAAAATGGTCAAGGTTTACATTACAGGTATCATCGGCAAAAACAAGAAGCCTGTGGTAAAGATTTCACGTACTCACAAGGATCTCGTTAAGAGACTTTTTGAGCAGGAAGTTCCCGAAATATATGATGGTACAGTTGAAGTAAAGTCTATCTCACGTGAGGCGGGTTCGAGAACAAAAATAGCTGTATGGTCTAAGGATGAGAACGTTGACGCAGTCGGAGCTTGTATTGGTCCGAAGCGTTCAAGAATTACAGCTGTTGTTAACGAGCTGAACGGAGAGAAGATAGACATTATTCCTTGGAGTGAAGTACCAGAGGAGTTTATCGCAAGAGCTCTTGCCCCTGCAGAGGTGCTCAAGACAGTTATCACTTCAATGGAAGAAAAGGCATGTACAGTTATCGTTCCGAACAATCAGCTTTCTCTTGCTATCGGAAACAAGGGCCAGAATGCAAAACTTGCTGCAAAACTTACAGGCTTCAAGATAGACATCAAGCCTCAGTTTGATACAGTAACAAATGAAGAAGCTCCAGAGTTGAGCCCTGATTTTGTAGTTCCTGTATTTGAAGCTGTTCCTCCTGTGGAGGATAGTGAGGAGATTGTTGAATCCGATATAACAGATGCTGAGACAGCTGATGCAGAAGCAGAGGAAATAACAGAAGCTCCTGCAAACGAGGAAGAATTATGAAGCCAAAGAAAATACCTATGAGAATGTGTCTCGGGTGTAATGAGATGAAGCCCAAAATGGAGCTCATCCGTGTGGTGAAGTCTCCCGAGGGCGAGATAAGTCTTGATTTTAAAGGTAAGGCGGCGGGCAGAGGTGCTTATATATGCCGAAGCACTGAATGTCTCGAAAAAGCGAGAAAAGCAAGACGCTTTGAAAAGTCATTTTCATGCAAGATAGAGGAAAGCGTATACGAGGTGATGATGAATGAGCTCGGAAAAGAATCGCAGGACGCTTAATCTGCTGGGCATATGTCTGAGGGCAGGAAAGGCAGTAAAGGGCTTTGACAGTGCTGTTGAGGCTGCGAAAAACGGAACAGCTCATTGTATACTTACAGCTTCCGATGCTTCCGGAAAGACGAAAAAGGAAGTTAACTTCTTTTGCGAAAGGTTCGGAATAAAGCACCTGGATACCGACGTTAGTAAGTCTGAGATAGGACGACTCTGCGGAAAGGAAACAGGAGTCATTGCAGTTACTGATAAGGGCTTTTCGGACGGCTTTGAAAAGATAATATCCGATATATCGCAGTAATGCGTTGAGATAGATGTTTATACAAAACATTTTATAATGCCGCATATTCGCGCGGCAAAGATTATGGAGGTAATCAAGCCTATGGCAAAAAAGATAAAGATAAGCGATGCTGCAAAAGATCTTAATACATCTGCACAGGAGATTATTGATCTCTTTGCAGAAAAGGGCGACACAAAGAAGAAAACAGGCTCTTCACTTACAGAGGAGGAGATGAATGTAGTTCTTGAGCATTATACAAAGGAACGTTATTCTGTTAACTCCTTCAACGACTATTTCAATTCCAAGGGCGATCCTCGTCCTGTTCAAACAGAGGAGCCGAAGGAAGAGAAAAAATCAGTAAAGAAGCCTGCTGAGAAAAAGACTACAGAACCTAAAAAGGCAACTGCCCCGAAACAGGATAAAAAGGAAGAGTCTAAGAGTGCTCCCAAAAAGTCAGAGGTAAAGCCTGTTGAGAAGAAGGTAGCCGCAGCTCCTGAGAAAAAAGCAGAGCCTGTGAAAAAAGCAGAGCCTGTGAAAAAAGCAGAACCTGTAAAGAAAACAGAACCTGTAAAGAAAACAGAACCTGTAAAGGTACAGGAAGCTTCTAAGTCAGAGCCGGAGAAGAAGCAGGAAGCAACTCCTGTACAGGAAGCTCCTAAGCCCGTAGAGAAGGCAGAGCCTGTAAAAGTACTGGAAGTTCCTAAGACAGAGCCGGAGAAGAAGCAGGAAGTAGCTCCAGTACAGGAAGCTCCTAAGCCTGCAGTTCATGTGCAGGATAAGAAGAATGACAAGAAAAAAGATAAAAAGAAGGCAGAACCAGCAAAGGCTCAGGACAGAGGCGAGAGAACAAAGTTTAATGCAAGTTTCAGCTCCGAAACAGCGCAGACTTCTACTCAGCGTCGTACAGTTGATACAAGAGGAAGCTATGTCGATCTTGATAAGTACAACGAAAGATACGACCAGATGGCTACTTCGAACAAGCATAAGAACGACAACTATTCTTCAAAGAAGCAGAAGATAAATCAGAAATCCGCACAGAGAACACGTCAGCAGTTTTCCAAGAAGGAATCAGAAGCTGAAAAACTCAAGAGACTTGAGCTTGAAAGAGCAAGAAAACAGCAGCTCAAAGTTCTTATCCCTGATAATATCACAGTCGGTGAGCTTGCTACCCGTCTCAAGGCTACAGCTACAGACGTTATCAAGCAGCTCATGAAGCTTGGTGTAATGGCATCCATAAATCAGGAGATTGACTTCGATACAGCCGCTATAGTTGCAGATGAAATGGGTGCAAAGGTCGAAAAGGAAGTTATTGTTACCATTGAGGAACGTCTTATCGATGATAAAGACGATGATGATACAAACCTTCAGCCACGTTGTCCTGTTGTAGTTGTAATGGGACACGTTGACCACGGTAAAACTTCTATCCTTGACCGTATCAGAAACGCTCATGTTGCTGCAGGCGAGGCAGGAGGTATCACGCAGCATATCGGCGCATATCAGGTAAACATTAACGGACAGGACATAACATTCCTTGATACTCCAGGACATGAAGCGTTTACATCAATGCGAGCAAGAGGTGCAAATATCACTGATATAGCCATCCTTGTAGTTGCTGCAGATGATGGTATCATGCCTCAAACTATTGAATCCATCAACCATGCAAAGGCTGCTGGAGTTTCCATTATTGTTGCTATCAACAAAATGGATAAAGAAGGTGCAAATCCCGATCGTATCAAGGAAGAACTTACAAAGTATGATCTCGTATGCGAGGACTGGGGCGGCGACGTTATCTGTGTACCTGTTTCAGCTAAGACAGGTGAGGGTATCGATGAGCTTCTCGAAAATGTTCTTCTCGTTGCGGAAGTCAAGGAGCTCAAGGCTAATCCTGACAGACTTGCAAAGGGTACAGTTATTGAAGCACGTCTTGACAAGGGCAGAGGTCCTATCGCTACACTTCTTGTACAAAACGGCACCCTCAGACAGGGAGACGTCCTTATTGCAGGAACAGCAGTCGGCCGTGTACGTGTAATGACAAACGATAAGGGAAGATCCGTAAAGTCAGCAGGTCCTTCTGTACCAGTTGAGATTACAGGTCTTGCTGAAGTTCCAAGCGCAGGCGATGTCTTCAACGCTGTTGAAGATGAAAGACTTGCAAGAGAACTTGTTGAGCAGAGAAAACACGAGGCTAAGCAGGAGCAGTTCAACGCATACCGTAAGGTTACTCTTGACAACCTGTTCAGTCAGATTGCGGAGGGCGAAATCAAGGAGCTCCCCATTGTTGTCAAGGCTGATGTACAGGGCTCTGTTGAGGCTGTAAAGCAGTCTCTGGAGAAGCTTTCCAACGAAGAAGTAAGAGTAAGAGTTATCCACGGAGCTGTTGGAGCTGTCAAGGAAAGTGACGTAATGTTGGCAAGCGCTTCAAATGCTATCATCGTTGGTTTCAATGTAAGACCAGATCCTGTTGCGGCGGAGAATGCAGTCCGTGACGGAGTAGATATCAGACTCTACCGTATCATTTACGATGCTATTGAGGAGATATCCACAGCTATGAAGGGCATGCTTGCTCCTAAGTACCGTGATGTTGAACAGGGACGAGTTGAAGTGCGTCAGGTATATAAGATATCTAACGTTGGCATGGTAGCAGGAAGCTATGTGCTCAGCGGTAAGGTAACAAGAGGAAGTCAGGTGCGTGTAGTACGTGACGGTATCATAATAGCTGACGACAAGATCGCAGGCCTCAAGCGTTTCAAGGATGACGTAAAGGAAGTTGCAGAGGGCTACGAGTGCGGTATCAGTCTTGAAAAGTTCGCTGACGTTAAGGAAGGTGATATTTTCGAGACATATATCGTTGAGGAGTATCGTGAGGATTAACGGTAATATCTTTGTTAATAATGATAAAGGGGGAATTTCTTATGGATAACAGCAGAATGAGTACTGCGGATATGCTGCAGTACTGCAACGAAGCACTGGCATGGGACGATTTTGGACCGATAGATATATTCTTCTTTCAGTCAGTAAAGAAGATACTCCTCGGTCAGTGCAGCGCAATGGAAGAGCCTGAGGAAGAGTTAGGAGACCTCATGGGTATCGAGCGACCTGTAAGCGATGTGGAGCTTGAACCAGAGTACGGAAAATATGCCGATATATATTACGGCGAAGAGGGCGACGACGATATCCCTGACTATAGTGCAACGGCTGAGGACGAAGCTTTTTCAGCAGAAATGTTTACAGGTGGATTCTTCACCGATCCTGAAGGTACAGCCGCTGTAGAAGCGGCTGAGGCAGAGGCTGAGAAAGCCGGGGAAAACCCTGAGATGAATACTGCGCCAAAGACTTCAAAGAAGTCTAGCACTAAGAAGAGCGCAGCAAAGAAAACGGCAGCAAAAAAGCCTGCAGTAAAGAAAAATTCTACGAAAAAGGCAACCGCAAAGAAAGAAAAAGCTGCCGAGTCTGAGAAGCATGAAGAGACAACAGGAGGCGGATTCACCGTCAAACTGTAAAGACAGAAAGGAAAAAAATGTCTAATTTCAAGAACAGCCGTATGGCTGAAGATATAAAACGTGAGATGACAGCTATCCTTCGTGAATTGAAAGACCCGAGGATAGATAAAATGCTCACTATAGTAAGAGCGGACCTCTCGGGTGATATGTCGAGCTGCAAGATTTACGTTTCAAGCTTTGACGGCATCGAGAGAGCAAAGGAATCGGTTGAGGGATTAAAAAGCGGCGCTGGCTTTATAAAGCGTGAGCTTTTTCACAGACTTAAAATGCGTAAGTCGCCTGAGCTTACATTTATCGCTGACAATTCTATTGAAAGAAGTGCGGAGATAAGTAAGAAGCTTCACGACTTGCTGTAAAGGAGGGCTTTGTATGTTCATTGGATTCAGTGAGGCTGAGCTCTTTCTCAGAAACTGCGAGGATGCAGTTATAATTACTCATCGCAATCCTGACGGAGACTGTATAGGCGCAGGCTTCGCAATGAAGGATCTGCTTGCACAAATGGGTATAAGAAGCAGAGTAATATGTCATGATGAATTTCCGTCACGATACAGCTTTCTCACGGACGAAGGAGCAGGCGAGGAGTTTGAGCCTAAGACTATTATAGCTGTTGATATAGCTGACGAGACACTTATGGGCGATTATAAGGACATCTATGGAGGAAGAGTACAGCTCTGTATTGACCATCACATTTCAAATAACAATTATGCGGAGAAAACTCTTCTTCGAGGTGATGCCACTGCTTCATGCGAGATTATTTATGATCTTGCAAAGTATATGGGTGTAAAGATAACAAAGCATTGTGCAATGTGTCTTTATACTGGGATAGCTACTGATTCTGGCTGTTTTAAGTATGACTGTACTACTCCACGCGCACATGAGATAGCGGCTGAGATGATGAGAAGCTTTGATATCAATTTTGCGCGTATAAACCGCTATATGTTTGATGTTAAGTCTATGGGCAGGCTTAAGCTAGAGGCTAGAGTCAATGAGCTCATGGAGTACTGTCTCGGCGGAAAACTTGCAATTGCGGCGGTAACTCAAGAAATGATGAAGGATATGGGCGTATCAATGGAAGAGCTTGAGGGATTTGCACCGCTAACTATTCAGCTTGAGGATACAGAAGTGGGAATACTCATGCGCGAGCGTGAGGACGGAGTGTACAAGTGTTCGTTCCGCTCTGCAAAAGACGTAAACGTATCTACTATTTGTCAGTCCATAGGCGGAGGCGGTCATGCAAAGGCTGCAGGCTGCACTATAGGCGGTCCGCTCGAGGAGGCTAAGAAGCAACTCGTCGAGGCTGTCAGAAAGGCTCTTGGCGAATGAACGGGATACTCTGTGTTGACAAGCCACAGAATTTCACGTCCTTTGACGTAGTCGCTAAACTTCGCGGAATACTGCGGATAAAGCGGCTCGGTCACGGTGGAACTCTCGACCCAATGGCTACAGGGGTGTTGCCTGTATTTGTGGGCAATGCCACGAAAGCTTGCGATATAATGCCAGATAATACAAAGAGTTACCGTGCAGGTTTCCGTTTGGGAACCGTATCGGACACTCAGGATTTGTGGGGAGAGTTGCGTGAATGTTCAGATATGGCTGTAAGCCGCGAACAGATAGAGGCAGCTTTACCGAGTTTTACCGGTAAGATTATGCAGCTTCCTCCAATGTATTCAGCTGTTCAGGTGAACGGCCAGCGCCTTTATGACCTTGCGAGGCAGGGGATAGAGGTGAAGCGTCAGGCACGCGAGATAGAAGTTGATAATCTTGTGCTGGAGGAATATGACAGTAGTATCCGTGAAGGAGTTCTATCCATAGCCTGCGGCAAGGGCACCTATATAAGGACTATTATCAATGATATTGGTGAAAAGCTGGGCTGCGGTGGTATAATGACATCGCTTGTTAGAACGTCATCGGGCGGTTTTAGTCTTTCGGACTGTCACACTCTTGAGGAGATACAGCAGGCAAAGGACGAGAACAGGCTCGAAGAGCTAATTCTGCCTATAGATCGCGTGTTTGAGAAGCTTCCGAAGCTTAGGCTTGGAGAGATTCAGACAAAAATGTACAGAAATGGTGTAAAGCTTGATATATCAAGGCTTCGTGATATCCGTAGCGATGTTGGTTGCTACGGAGTTTACGGCTTTGACGGAGGCTTTATTGGTACTGCTTTTGCTGATTTTGAAAGCGGAGAGCTCCGTATCGGAAAGAACTTAGGGTGACGGTATGGAGAAAAAGTATTCATCAGTCGCGTTGGGAATATTTGATGGAGTACATCTCGGACACCGTGCAGTAATAAACGCTTCGCTGGCTCAGAAGAAAAATGGGTTGGCGGCATCTGTATTCACATTTGAGCCCGAATGTGCTTTGCGAAAGGCTGGAGGCTCGTCGGGATATATATACACAGAAGCTGAAAAGGAAATGATTCTCTGGGAGCAAATTGGCGTGGACGATGTTTTTAGTCCTCCATTCGGAAGTTTATGTGAACTTTCGGGTGAGGAATTTGCGCGAGAGATACTTGCCGGACGCATGCGAGCAGTTCATGTGTGTTGCGGCGAGGATTTCAGGTTCGGTAAAATGGCTTCATGCGGTGCTGTGGAGCTTAAAAGCTTTGGCGAACGCTTCGGATTTGAGGTGGAGATAGTTGGTGAGGTGGACATAGGTGGCAGTGCGGTATCATCAAGTCGTATTAGAGCGCTTCTGTTAAAAGGCGATATCATATCGGCAAACAGTCTACTCGGCTCTGATTATTTCATAAGTGTCGAGGTCTCAGATGGTAATCACATTGGTAGGACAATGAACTTCCCTACAATAAATCAGAAGTTTGAAAATGGTCAGCTTGTGCCCAAATATGGTGTTTACAGCACTATAACTTATGCAGATGGACAAGAGTATTGTTCCATAACAAATGTGGGAGTTAAGCCAACCATAAATGGTGAGCGCAGCCCTCTTGCTGAAACACATATAATTGGCTACAGCGGTGACCTTTATGGAAAGACAGTAACCGTTAGTTTCAGAGATTTTGTGCGTCCTGAGAGAAAATTCGACTCTCTTGACGAGTTGAAAAAACAAATAAATGCAGACATAGAGTCTGTCATGAATATATTTTAAAAAATTCGTGTTGCTTTCACTCTGTTATCACATACAGGTATTAACATAATAAAGGTTGTAAATTTCGGCGGCAAAGTATTTGCTGTGCCGTCAACATACGCAATAAGGAGGGTAAAACCCAATGATAGAGGTCAAGAACCTTACTAAGAGATACGGTGACAAGGTCGCTGTAAGAAATATAAGCTTCAAGGTCGAAAAGGGTGAGATACTCGGTTTTCTTGGACCAAACGGTGCAGGAAAATCAACGACCATGAATATGCTTACTGGATATATCTCGTCAACATCGGGAGAGGTCCTTATAGACGGTACGGATATTCTTGAAGATCCCAAGAAGGCAAAGGCAAATATAGGATATCTTCCTGAAATACCGCCGCTTTATGTGGATATGACCGTTGAGGCATATCTCAGCTTCATCTTTGATTTAAAGAAGTGTAAACTTCCGAGAAGCGCACATATTAAGGATGTATGCTCTCTCTGCAAGATAGAAGACGTTAGGCACAGGATAATCAAGAACCTTTCAAAGGGATATCGTCAGAGAGTCGGACTTGCTCAGGCTCTTATAAACAATCCGCCTGTACTTATCCTTGACGAGCCTACGGTTGGTCTCGACCCAAATCAGATAATCGAGATAAGAAGCCTTATCAAAAAGCTTGGAAAGAGGCATACAGTTATTCTTTCATCACATATTCTTCCTGAGATACAGGCTGTATGCGACAGGATAATCATTATTAATAAGGGAGAGGTCGCAGCTGACGGAACTGCTGATGAGATAGCTCACAATATTACTAATGAGCACAAAATGACTCTGCGTATTGAGGGACCAACTCATACTGCTGATGATAAGCGGCTTATAACAGACGCTATCAAAACAATACAGGGTGTTAAGTATATCCGCGCTGATATGGAACGTGAAAAGGGCATTTACGACTACGACGTGGAGACCGATGGTCAGACCGATGTAAGACGTGAAATAAACAGGATATGCAGTGAAAATGGCTGGAATATCCTTATGCTCCAGCTTTCAGACCTCACTCTCGAAGACATCTTCCTTAAGATTACTATGGACGAGGGAATAGACAGCAAGAATGATAAGAAGAAAAAAGCTGTTTCTCCGAAAATAGGACTAAAGGTTGACGATAAAGGTCGACTGAATGCCGTTAAGGAAGACGAAGAGAAGGAAGAAGCTGAACCTGAAAAGGCATCAGAAAATGAAGAAAGCAATGGAGGTGAGGAATAATGCTAGCGATCTACAGACGTGAAATGAGCTCGTTCTTTACATCGGGAGTTGCATATGTATTCCTTGCAGTGTTCTGGCTTGTTTCTGGAATATTCTTTTATAATACAGTAATAGCCGTGGGAAATGCGGATACTTCAAATCTTTTTCAGTCAATGTTTATCATTGTACTGTTCCTCATTCCCATACTTACAATGAAGCTCCTCAGCGAGGAGAAGAAAAACAAGACAGATCAGGGTCTCTTGACTGCTCCCATAAGCCTTTGGGACATTGTTCTCGGCAAATATTTCGCAGCTCTTACACTGTACGTTATTGCTGAGTCCATCATATTTGTATACGCGTTCATCATCAATTATCTAGGCGATGTTATATGGCCGTCTTTGCTTGGCAATTACTTTGCAATGCTGTTTCTTGGAGCTGCATTTATTGCAGTAGGGCTGTTCATATCATCGCTCACAGAAAATCAGATGGCTTCTGCGGTAGTCTGCCTGGTTGTTCTCTTCGTAATATATCTTTCTGAGAACCTTGTATCTTCTTTTGAGAACGGAAATCTTGCTAAGAGGATAGCTTATAAGGCAGTTACAAATATAGCCTTCTATTCGAGATATATCGAATTCACAAGGGGAGTATTCAGCCTTCCGAGTGTGTTATTCTTTGTCAGCACAGCATTTATCTTCAATTTCCTGACCGTCAAGGGTCTGGAGAAGAGACGCTGGAGCTGAGATATGTGAAAGGAAGGTTTTGATACAGATGAGTAAAAAAGATCTCGATGAAAAGAAGATTGATGGGGCTGTTGAGGCTGCTGGGGAGATCGAGGAAGCAGCTGAGGAAAAAATCAGCAAATGGAACGGCAGAAGAATCAAATACGGCTCGATGTTCTACATCATCATCATTCTTGTTATAGCAATAGTAGTGGTTATCAATGTCATGGCAAATATGCTGGCAAAGAGATCACCGCTCAAGATTGATATTTCTCCCGATAACAGATATGATATCTCAGAGGAGTCCATTAACGTATTGAAAGCTCTCAACAAGGACGTTGATATAACGGTTACCTCTACAAGGGACTATTTTGATTCGCTCAGTGCCTACAGAGAGAATTATTACGCTCAGAATTACGGCGTTCCTTCTGATATCCCTTATGAGATGATACCAGAGATACTTGATAAGTACTCGATATACGCACAGCAGGGCAGTGGAAGTATCAACGTCAAATACGTAAATATGGACGTTGATCCAGATATTATCAACAAGTACAAGGAAAAATATAACGGCGATATCGGCAGTGGAAGTATTATCGTTAGTTCGGGCGACAGAGTAAGAGTTATCTCTCCAACTGAGGTAACAGATATGCTTGCATATGATGAAAACGCATTAAGAAATCAGGAACTCATATTCAACTTTGCAGGTGAAAGTATGATAACAGCCGCTATTAAAGGTGTAACAGATGATAACCTTGTCAGAGTTGCTTTTGCGAATACAATGAACGGTGCCTCTCTCTATGATGCTCAGTTCTATCAGAATGCGGCAGTTACCTTTGAAAAGGAGCTTCTCACCAAAAACGGTTATGACTGTACCGATATTGATATCGCAACTGATGAATTATCCTCCGAAGATTACGATTTGGTGGTCGTTTTTGCTCCTTCAGTTGATTTTACCGAGGATATTATACAGAAGCTAAGTAATTTCCTGTACAATGGTGGAAAGTACGGCAAAAATATGATATACACTCCTGATCTCAGCAAGTCTGGTCTTACAAATATTGACGGCTTGCTTGCTGACTGGAGCATAAAGGTTGAGGATAACTATATTTTCGATGAAGAAAATGCTATTCTCAGAAATGATCTTATCAAGGTAGATGTAAATGATACCGAGTCCGTAGGCGAGCTGCCTAACGATAAGCTTCCTATCATTGCAGAGGATACGAGAGAGCTTTCTCAGATCAATAAGAAAAACGACGATATCGTCAAGGAAGTTCTCAAATCATTTGATACTTCTTATACAGTTGAAATAACAGGAAAGAGCAAGGAGCTAGGTGAAAAGGAATCAAGACCTGTGGTCATGCTCTCAAGAAAAGAGCGTTCTGAGGAGTTCAAGCTTGTAGCGAGCGAACTTCTCGTTATAGGAAGCCCACTTATGACCGGTTCAACATATATCCAGCAGAATTCGACTTTCAACAATGCGAATGTGCTTATCAATATTATAAACAATATGACTGGCAAGGAGAGCGGTGTTGTCATCCCTGACAAGAGCCTCCAGAGCTCATTCATAGCTCCAACCACAAAACAGGCAAGAAACATCCGCATTATTGTAATGTGGGTAATACCTTTCATTATTGCCGCAGTCGGCGTATTCGTACTGTTAAGGAGAAGAAATAAGTAATGAAAAAGCAGGCAAAGGGAATAATTGCTCTCAGCGCTGTACTTGTAGCGCTGTTGGGCGGAGGATATGCTTATATGAAGTTTACACCCGAGGATAGAGGAGATCAGGGTGGAAAGTCAAGCGAGCTCCAGCTGCTAGCGACTACTGCTGACGGAGAGGGAACCGTTCTTGTAAGTGACGGTGGCAGCGAGACCGGAGTTGTTAAAAAAGCTGTAATAATAAATAAAAATGGCTCATTGACCGTTGTAAAGAAGTCTGCTCCTACGGCAGAGGGTGAGTCTGCATCTTATACTCTGGAAGGCTATACGGACCTTAAGCTTGACGATGGAATGATAACTTCTCTTGTTAATAACGGAAACGGTATGGCTGCAAAGTCAATAGTTGCAAGGGATTGCGATGATACTGCAAAATATGGTTTTGACAAGCCTCATGCAACTGTTGAATTCACTTACGAATCAGGAAATAAGGCTAAGTTCATTGTAGGCGATACAGCGCCCTCAACGGAGTCGATATATGTAATGATTGACGGTGACAACAACGTTTATGCTGTTGAACCATCAAATGTAGCCGTTTATATGAGAGAACTCAAGAATTTTGTAGATACTACAGTGCTTGAAAAGCCTGACGATGACTCTGAACCCGATGTAAAGAACGTTGAGGTGGAGCGCGGCGATATGGAAAGCAGTATTTACATTGAGTACGACAAAACAAGCGAAGGGACCCGTGCAGGCGGAACTTCTTCACCATTTAAAATGAAGAGCCCGACGGAGAGTTATCTTACAGTTGAAAGCTCAACGCCGATAATAACAGGAATGTTCGGACTTACTGCTTCGGATTTTTACGTGCTACACTGCAAAGATGCAGATATTAAGGATGCAGGTCTCAGTGAACCTTTCTGTAAGGTTACTGTCGAGTGTAAGGACGGTAGCAAGAACGTTTTGCTTCTTAGTGAAGTATTTGCCGATAATTCAGGAAAGAAGTGTTGCTATGGAATGTTGGAGGGCGGCAATGTCATATATATAATTGCTGCTGATAACGCTCCATGGCTAACAGTGCAGCCTATAGATGTAGCATCAAAGATGCTCATAACATCATATGTATGGAACATAACGGAATTGAGCGCAAGCTGTGGCAGCGAAAAGGCAGATTTTGTCATAAAGCCTGTTGATCCTGATAACAAGCCTGAAACTCCTTCGTCTGATGATTACAAGGTAACTCTTAACGGCAAGGAGTTCGATGCAGAGAGATACAGAAAATTCTTTGCGTTTGTAAACGGTTCAAATGCTGAGGAATTTGCTCTGGGAGTTCCAGTACCGGAGGGAGAACCGCAGGCTACTATTAAGCTCTATGATTCATACAGAGGAAAGACGGAGACTTATGATTTCTATGACGATTCAGTAATGCGTTCACTTATAGTCGTTGACGGAGAGAGTAAGTATTACTGTACAAAGGCATTCGTCAGTGTTCTTCTGGACAATATAAGAAGATTGGAGTCGGATGAAGCTTTCGTCACGACATGGTAATTCAAGGAGGTATATAATGATCGAGAAATTCAACACATATAAGGGATATCCGCTGGTTAGAAGTGGCAATCAGATATACTACGGCTATATGTCAGATCCTTATGTTATTTTCATACAGATTCTCGAAACAGAAGAGGAAAATGGGGAGCAGATGACTTCAAAGGTGAGGGTTGTACAGATGGATACGAACGAACCTGATCCTCTCAAGGCTTTTGTCAAGAACGCAGAGCGTGAGTGCGGACTATATGAGGCACTCGATATAGCTAATGTATGGCTTGAAAAGGCACTCAAGGGATAAATTTTTAGTAATGCACAATGAATAATTTAGCGCTCATATTGTGAATGTGACACAATATGAGCGCCTTGTTTTTGTGTGAAGAGTATATAACCTGGATTCTCGGAAACGTGACAAAAAAATCATGGTTACGTTTCCTAGAATTTATGCAGATGCTATCCAATATGATAATACCATAAAAAGTCAAATGCCTTTTTGAAAAACTTGCCAAATAGCGTGATGCCAAGGGAAACAACTTTTTTCTATAGTAAGGATTGAAAGCTATTTAGTTATAACATAATATGTGACAATTCATAGTAATTTGCATTTTTTGTACTTTGCTTTCGATGATTGTAATTAGAGTGAAATTAAACAATTGAAGATTTTTCAAACCGAATCCCATACATTTTCTGATAATATTCATTCATATATTTGCTGTTTTTATTCGAATTTGAGAGAATTGGTTACTTTAATATTTGCAGCATATAAACTTGGAATAATACCACATAAAAGGGCCTCTGTTACTCCAAGGATAAAAGGCTGAAGAATATTACTAACTGTCGGTTTAAATGCAAAAGAAATGAAGTATTTTTGATCAAGGATTACTTCAACTATCCGGCCAATAAACAAACTTAACATTATAGCAAGTCCTGAGGAAAAAAAAGCAATAATAAGCATTTCTATAACAAACTGGAAAACAACATCCATTTTTGTAGCGCCAAAAGCTTTGCGTATTCCTATTTCAGGGATACGTTCTTTAACTGAAAAAAAGGTTATACTTATGACGCTCAAGCATGATAATAAACACAAAAGCAATGAAATCAAATTCAAAATTCTTTTTGCATCCATTAACTGTGTTTCAAGATTATTTCTTTTGGTTTCTTTTGATTCATAGTTAATATGAGTATCTAAAAGGTAATCTCTGTTTCTCATCATTTCAAGTTGCATGATAAACTGATCATATGTATTTCTGTTTTTACATTCATAAAATTGTTGATGTATGCAATCTTCATCAGGAAATAGTTCTTTTATCAAAGAGATTGGACAATAAATAGATGTAGTTGCATCAATTGTTTCGGAAGAATAAAGAAGCTTTTTTTTCAATAACTGAGCCGATTTTCTATCCGTAAAACTATTTTTAATAACTCCAATAACTTCCAATTCAATCGGACTGTTACTTGAATCATCACCTTGATTAAATGCATAAACTGTATTTCCGTTCATTCCAGCATTCAAACTAAGCTTTTTTCCTATGCCATCTCCTTGAAAAACAAGCTGTTCTGTAAGTTCATTTATGACCACAACCTTAGAACAAGAACTAATATCAGATTCGTTGATCATTCTGCCTTTACATAATTCTGATTTTACACTAAGGCAAGAAGAGCTATCTGTTATTACCGGAATGCTATTCAAATCTGAAACCCCGTTTATATAAGACATAAGATTAACATAGTGCTTTTTTTCAGTAATTACAGAAAAAATAGATTTTCTCTGTAAAAGAAAATCAACTTCTGTACAAGCAGTTTGTGGTGGTGAAACAATTTCTTTATGTAATTGTTTTTGTGGCGTGGATGATGAAACTATTACTACATTATCTGTCATTGTTTCATTTTCTTCAAAAAAGCCTGCATAATATGAATCGGTAAGCATAAGACTGAAAGAATACAAAAAAACGGCAATAAACATACCGATTGACGTTAGAATAAAACGTGTCTTATTTAATACAGCCATTTTAAGGAAATGAGAAATATAGAAAAAAATTTTCATCGTTGTAAAGCTCCGTTAGTAAGTGTATATATATCTGCATTATTAAAAGAAAGTTGTTTATTATGAGTAACCACGATAACTGCCGTTCCTTGGTCTGCAGCTGATTGTAAAGCACGAATAACAATAGAAGTATTGATATCGTCAAGATTGCCAGTTGGCTCGTCTGCGATTATCAATGATGGAGATTTGATCATTGCACGGATAATAGCTACTCTTTGTCGTTCGCCTCCGGAAAGCAAAGAAACTTTTTTATGTTGAAATTGTTCCATTTGGAATTGATTCAGTAATTGTGTTATAGATGAATACACATTAGAATTTAAGGGAAGATTATTATACAAAAATGGCATCAGAATATTTTCCTGTACGGATAATGAATCTATTAAATGATACGATTGAAATACAAATCCGATTTCTTGTGCCCTGAGAGTATTATAAGAATTAAGCCTTTTACTATTAATTCTATTCCCTTTGAAATAATATTCCCCATCTGAAAAATCTTCTAAAAGACCAACTATATTTAAAAAAGTACTTTTACCGCAACCTGATGAACCATATATTGTAGCAATTTTGCCTGGTTGTATTGAAAAATTCAATCCGTGTAAAACGTCACTTTTTCCATCGTATGATTTATTCAATTTTTCGATGCTAATTAAGCTATTCATTTTTTATTTCCTCAGCAAGCGAATCAGAAGTATAGGAAATACTTTGAGTTACAATTCGGTCTTCGCGTGAAAGCCCGGATACTATTTCAGTATAAGAAAATGTGTTGCTATTTTCGTCAACTGAAAAAACAGTACCTGTTTTTATTACTTTTCTTATAATCTCGTTATTCTTTTCGACCAAAACATAATCTACATCATCATCTTGTTCGTGATAAACCGCTTCACTCGGTATGTACATTCCATCTTGCTGAATGCCTGTTACAAATGTAACTTTAACTTTAGAACCGGGATATAAAGTATGTTCGCATGATAAAATAACAGGAAGGGATTCATCTGATATAACGTGTCCTATTTCTGATATTTTTGCATCATATGTTTGATCCAGATAAGACATTTTTGCTGTTGTATCGTAATTGATCTTATCAATGTTCTTTGAGTCAATATTTGTCTGGACAACTAAATTATCGTAATTCAAAAGCTCGATATTAGCGATTTTATTGTAATCTTCTTCTGCCTCGCTGACATTAAGCAATCTGCCATGATAAGGAAAAGAATAATCTTTTCCTTGATAACGATAGATCGTTTCGTTCGGTTCAAAAAGCTCACCGCGTGATTTTACGAGTTCAAAATCAGAAATATTGATCCATTCAACACGGATGTTCTCAGTCTCCGGCTTTCCCTCACATACTGCAATTACACCATCAGTTTCGTAGGTGTGTTCTATTTCGCCTTCAAGAATAGGATAATAAGCATTTATTTGCTTCAGAGAATTATGAGATTTATCAATATGATCAACAGATTTTTTGAAAATATCAGGATTCAGCAAAAATATAAACCCTAGCACTTGAAAAGATAATAGAAGTATAAAGAAAAAAGAGATAAAAATCTTACGTTTCATTTTTGCATTTCCTCATATAAAAATTACTTTAATTCTAAAATCAGCGCTTCAGCATCTTCCACATTTGAAACAGCCTGACTAAAAATATCATTGGATATTACGCTGTTTTCTGATAAATTTTCAGCATGATAAGTTAATTCGGAATTGAAAACAACATTTGTGTATTTAGAATTTTTAGAATCAGGTTTGAAGTCAATCTTACACTGTATCTCAATATCATCTCCTGATTTTACAGATAAAGGAAATACATCGTCAAGTGAACCAACCGGGCTTTGGTTTACAAGTACAGTACTGTCCTGAGGAACTACAAAATCATTAAATTCAAATGAAACAAGTTCGGCATTCTTTTCAGCGTGAAAGTCGAATGGATAATCT
The DNA here is from genome assembly GCA_002310115.1 of Ruminococcus flavefaciens. GTDB lineage: Bacteria > Bacillota > Clostridia > Oscillospirales > Ruminococcaceae > Ruminococcus > Ruminococcus flavefaciens_K. The sequence goes on along the minus strand of DBYI01000034.1, from coordinate 28,386 downwards.
GTATTTGAAAATGAAGTTGTTGCTATCATAGATGGATATGCTGTTGGATACACACTGTCATCAGAGTGCGTCTTTTTCAATGTATGAATTAATGGTGTTGATAGCTGAACCACTGTTTTTTTATTATCTATATTAAGTGTTAAACTATCAATTTCAACATAATCGTTTTCCGTATGACATACGAAGCCCAGTATGGTCAAATAACGATCTGATAGTTTATGGTTTTTTATATTTTCAAATGTGTCATCGTTATACTCTATAGTTAATCCATTAGTGTTTTTTCCTGTACATTCAAGAAATTCCACTTTAGTGTTGGGCTTGTTGTCAATGAGATTCAGGTTAAATCCAAAATCCTTTGAACCTATCCTGTTATACTTTATCATGTCACCGGTAACAATAACGTCATTAGTATTTTTGACATTGCAGCCAACTGTGAAACAACAAAAAGCAGTAATTAGTACGTATAAATATTTAACATTTTTATTCATATTAGTTTCCTTTATAAATATTGCGACATTACAATATGCAATGCCGCAATATTATTTTGTGATAAATTTTATATCGTTGGGCGTTCTTTCAATATATTATTTTCCTGCGACGCGCCAATTGTTAATAGAAGTATCATATGGATTGTATAATGTTGCCATATATCCCTTTCCGTAAGGAACACAAGGATATTCTGTCCAACTATATTGATAATTATAATACCTATATGCAGAAACGCTATATTTGTGGAAATTATGACATAATGTCAGTTTATAATATCCAGTTGAATTACCCGAGGGAATAGTTTGACTAACAGAACCTGATTTGGTAAACTGTACAGACTCTGTCCATGTTTGTTCATAGCCTGCTGAAATAGCAGCGTCAATTCCTCCAATAGTGCCTCCGGCTGAAATTGATGTGCTAAAAGAAGAGGATTTTTCTCTTGTATAAGAAACGTCTCTCTGATAAGCTAAAGTTGTATCGCCTTGTCCTTTAACATGGTATATTGGGTAGCAGGCATCAAGATTATGATGGAATAAGATCCAATTAGTAGTGCTGCGTTCAACATCATAAAAATAATTTCCTTTAGGACTAACGCGCTTTATATAATAAAAGTCTTCAGCACTAGCGGATATTGATGTGGCAAAAAGGCATGAACAAGCTGCAATTGCAACAGTTGCCTTTTTTACAATACTTTTGATTTTCATTTTTTTCTCCTTATTGTAGTTAGATTGATAGTGTTACTGTGGATTGACGTCAAAAAAAGTAACATGTTGAATGTGTAGAAAAATTTTTCGATGAAATAATATAACTACCTGTTGTGTGATAAAATATATTATTTGTTAAAAATGCATTTTAAAAATTATAACACATTCCGTATGTCTTGTCAATGAGCGGCAGATATATCTGTGAATATTAACAAAAGGAGTATTGCGTTTTTTGTTTAAAAATATTATTTTGACAGTCGTTGCTTTTAATCATGAATTTGCGGATTAACATGATGAGATTGGCAATGGCATTCCGAGAGTATCATAAATCTCAGTTTGCTTAAAAGCTCGTCAATCTTTAGCACGTGATGTTCATCCTCAGAGCATTCAAGTAATTTTGAAGTTCGTGACGAAAAAAACATCGTCACGATCCTGAGAATTTAGGATGTAATCAAGAAATATTGTAAATGCTTTCACATGATTTGTTTGATTTCATACCTCTATAGGAATTATTTCCTTACACAAAAAAATAGGCGCACATTATGCGCCTATACAATATTTTATGAATTATGTATCATAAATTACTCTATCGAAATAATATAGTAATACACGGGCTGACCACCATTTACAAGCATTACTTCTATCTTGTCACCAAGCTTGGACTGAATAAATTTCTGTAATTCTTCGGCATTTTCCTCAGGTACGTCTGCACCGTGGATAAGAGTTACATAGTTAACATCGCCTTTGGCGAGTTTCTTTACGAGTTTGTATGTTGCCTTGTTTATATCACGCTCAGTAAACGATAGCTTGCCATTGTCGAGAGCAAGTATTTCGCCTTCTTTAATCTGATGGCCTTCAAACTCTGAGTTCCTTGCAGCAAATGTAATAAGACCTGTGGAGACCTTCTCAAATGCTCTTGTCATATCCTTGCGGTTGGCGTTTAGACTTCGGCTATCGTCAAACGCGAGCATTGCTGCAATACCCTGAGGTATTGTTCTTGTTTGGAGAACGCACACCTTTTTATCTGTGAGCTTTACTGCCTGTTCAGCTGCCATTATTATGTTTTTATTATTAGGTAGCACGAATACCGTGTTTGCAGGAGTTTTTAGTATAGCGCGGAGAATATCGTCAGTGGATGGGTTCATAGTCTGCCCGCCCTTTACTACAACATCTGCACCCAAGTCTGTGAACATAGCTTCAAGACCGTGTCCTGCTGCAACTGCAACAAAGCCAAACTCCTTCACTGGTTCTGCAGCGGTAAGACCTTCCTCGGCAGCGCGGGCATCTTTTACCTTGTTTTCGTGCTGGATACGCATATTCTCTATTTTCGGGCGAGGATCGTTGGTGAAGTGGCCAAACTCAAGTCCCTTTTGTATAGCTTTGCCTGGATTATCAGTATGTACATGAACCTTTATGATTTTTTCGTCGTCAACTACAACAACGCAGTCGCCGATAGTTTCAAGATAAGCTCGGAGAATAGATGCATCCGGGCATCCGTTTTCTTTTTCAAGCATGAACTCGGTGCAGTATGTAAAGGTTATATCGTCATCATACTCGCTAACAGCAGTTCTGAACGAATCTGACGAGTTCTCCTGAGTTGCCGGAGTTTCATCGGGCTCGGCAATTTTACCGCCTGCAAACACATCACACATAGCTCTGAATATAATACAGAGACCTTTTCCACCTGCATCAACTACGCCTGCCTTTTTCAGTTGAGGGAGCATATCAGTGGTTTTGGCAAGAGTAGCTTCAGCTTCGGCACAGACCTCTTCCCAGAAAGTGATCTCGTCGTTGGTCTCAGCGCATATCTCGTTTGCCTTTGCTGCGGCAGACTTAACTACTGTGAGAATAGTACCCTCAACAGGCTTCATTACAGCCTTGTATGCAGCCTCAACGCCGAAGCGCAGAGCGTCGCTGAAATTTTCACTTTTTGCTTCCTTGCATCCTGCAAGTCCCTTTGAAAATCCTCTGAATATAAGTGAAAGTATAACGCCAGAGTTTCCTCTTGCGCCTCTCAGAAATGCCGAAGCTGCCGTTGAAGCTACCTCGGATACGGAAGTCTTTGAGTCAAGACGCTTAAGCTCTGCAATTGAGTTTCCTATGGTCATTGACATATTTGTTCCTGTATCACCGTCGGGAACAGGATATACATTCAGCTCGTCAACCTCGCGTTTTCTGTTTGCTATAGTAACAGCTGCGGAAATTATCGCATCTCTGAGTAAAGAACCGTTTATCACAGTTAAATCCTCCAATTCTGTAAACAGGTAAGACCTTTATGTGTCAAGCGTTAAGATCGTCAACGAATACGTTGACCTTGTGGACATTTATTCCAGCCGCTTCCTCAACTGCGAAGCTAACCTTATGAGTAATACTGTTTACGGCTGCAGTGATATTCGTACCATATGTAACTTTGATGTGCAGGTCTATAATAAGACCGCCGTCCTTATCGGTGCGTATCAGTACGCCCTTGTTCTTTTTGAATGCCTTGCCTGCTGTAAGAGCAGAAACGGCAGAACGGAAGGTGCTTACATTGCTTACGTCTGCAACGCCAAAGCAGTCGCTGACAGCGTGCTTTACCAGTTCTGTGAGATAATTCTCCGAAATAGTGATCTTTCCGATATGATTTTCAAAGCCTACCATGTGGTCATCACTCCTTTGGTAAAAATTGCAACGGCATAAAAACTGACCGCTATCTTATTAATTATATCATATACAGTCAAGATTTACAATACCTGAACAGAAGAATATTTTAAAAATCTGCATCAAAATCTGCATCACACATCAAGCTTCATAGATGAAGATGCGACAGGGCAGAATAATGATAGTCATAACATTATAGTTCTGAAAGAGCAGAATTTACTATTTCGTCAGGGAAACCGATGACGCTGAGAAGCTTTATTGCGTTACTGGAGCGACATATGCCTTTGTGTATGGTATAATCGAAGATTATATCCTCCTCGTCCAGCTTTTCACAGAAATAGAAGTTCTCATAGAGGCCGTCGAAAGCTTCCGCAAGATCGACATCGTGAGTAGCCACAATGAGCATACAGTTTTTTTCATTAAAATAGCGGAGTACAGCTTTTGAAGCGGCTATTCTCTCCTTTGTGTTTGTGCCCTTGAGTATCTCATCTATGGCAAGGAAGAGAAGCCTGCCTTGTTTTACGCACTCCGTCATGCGTTTGAGGTATTTGATCTCGCGGATATAGTAGCTCTCTCCCGAAGCGAGATCATCACGTACAGCCATTGACGTTATAACGCCGCAGCGCGGTACACAGGCGGATTCGGCAGTGCATGTGAAAATTGTCTGTGCGAGTATGAGGTTTATAGCCACAGATTTAATAAATGTAGACTTTCCTGAGGCGTTTGAGCCTGTAAGTATGACATTTTTCTTCTGTTTTATATCGTTAGCAATAGGGTCGGTAATCATTGGATGAAAAACTCCAGTGAATTCAATGCTTTTATCGTCATTGAACTTAGGCGTGCAGTAAGTTGAAAGACTTTCTCTGAATGAGGCTATGGCGATAGAACAGTCAATATCTCCGACAAATCTGTACACTTTAAGATAATCATCAGTTTTGTCAGAAAGCTCATTTAAGCCCATGGTGTAAAGTATCATGTCTAACATAAAAGGCCCTGTAATGTATGACGCTAATGAAGATAATGGATCATCTGACTTCAGCATGGAATTTTTCATGTTGAGAAGATTCATGATAGATGATGCTTTTTTCAGCTTTTTAAGGCTTCCGGCAGCGTCTTTTGAAAGTTCAGGAACAATTTTACTTATTGAAAATCCTGCGTTTATGGTTAATCCCATTGAAAAAAGGGACTCTAGCCTTGCTTCAAAGCTTGCTCTGAGGAAGATGTGCACCACAAGATTTAGAAGGTAGTTTGCGATTAAAAGCATTAGCAATAAAGGGCTTCTCAGGACTAATCCTAAAACACCAAAAGTGACTAGCGAAATGAGAAGTACAGGGTAAATAGATTTGTAAGGAAGATGTTTCGTACTGAGATTCTCCGCAATACCTACAGAATAATAGCCATTTATTGGCTTCCCAACGCTGTGGAGGAGTTTTCTTACATTGTTGCGTTTTTCCTCGTTTTTATTAAAAAAGGCTGCAGTTTCATTGTTCATGACGCTGCTTTGATTATTATCACTGAGAATGTGAAGCGAAGAATAAAGACATTGTTCGCCGGCAAAGCTGTCTGTATGGTCTGCGCGAAGAAAGATCGAGTTCATATCCAGATCGTCCCATGTGACATCATCTATAAGCTCCGAGGGGCTGTAATTCTTCTTTTCGTTATCGTAAAGCAGTGAAATAGCCTCCATTCTGTCGTTTATGTCATCCTTTACGCGCTTTTTGTCACCGTAGGAATGCCGTATGTAGAAATCTATGGCTTTTTTTGTCCTGAAGTTCATGACGATGAGAATGAGGATTACAATGGTTATTGCCACACCTATAAATATGATTTTCATTTTTACCGCTCCTGATATATCATTTTATTTATTATATCATAAGGGTATTTACATTTCAAGGTTTAGGCGATTTTTACTGTTTAGCGCTCGAATTGATAAAAGTTTTTGAAAATCATATACGCCATTATGCAAAAAAATATTGCTTTTGTATTGATTATTATGAAAAGTTATGGTATCATATAAACTAAGCACATGGATTAATCATGAATATACGGTTCATTTGTCGGACCAATATCTATACTCACGGAGGTCGCAATGAAGCTTCTCGCAATAGACGGCAACAGCATTCTTAACAGGGCTTTTTATGGAATAAAGCTGCTTACAAATAAAAAAGGGCAATTTACCAACGCTATTTTCGGGTTTATGAATATTTTCCTGCGTAACATGGAGGATGTAAAGCCTGATGCATTAGCGGTGGCTTTCGACTTAAGAACACCTACTTTTCGTCATAAGGCTGTATCATATTACAAGGCAAACCGAAAGGGCATGCCACCGGAACTTGCTGAGCAGCTTCCGAAGGTAAAGGAACTATTGAACCTTATGGGCATAAAGGTTGTGGAATGTGAAGGCTACGAGGCGGACGATGTTCTCGGAACGCTCTCGAAGCTATGTTCAGACAGTGGAAACGAGTGCTATGTTTTGACTGGTGATCGTGACAGTTTGCAGCTTATTGATGATAAGGTTACAGTTATACTAGCGACAAATAAGGAAAATATCTACTATACTCCAGAAAAATTCAATGAGGACTACGGCTTTGAGCCCGTAAAACTTATTGACCTCAAGGCTCTCATGGGAGACAGTTCGGATAATATTCCTGGAGTTGCGGGTATCGGAGAAAAGACTGCTTCAGCACTCATAAAGGAGTACGGCTGTATAGAGACACTTTATGAGAAGTATGAGGAGTCGAGCCTCACAAAAGGTGTAAAGGCAAAGCTTGCGGCAGGCGCAGATTCAGCTAAGGAGAGTAAATGGCTTGCTACTATCGTTCGTGACGCTCCTATTGAAAAGGAACTCAATAGCTATAAAATTGGTACTCCTGATAACGGGGCAATCGGACGTATGCTTACAGAGCTTGAGATGTTTAAGCTTCTCGATAAGCTAGGCATAAACGCTGCGGAAAGTGCTAATTCGGATCCAGATGTAAAGTCTGAGGAAGTCGCAGCGATAAGTGTCGAGGTGAGTGATCTCACGGAGCATATAATTGGGAAGATAGGAGAATGCGAGTATCTTTTCTGCGATGGAAAGCTGTCCGTTCGCAGTGGCGACAACGTTTACATTGCCGAGAATGAAAGCCTCATACTAACTTTCTTTGCTTCAAACTGCGACAAGGCTACAGATGACGCAAAGGCGCACTATCGCTGGGTTATGGCTCGGGGGGGCGAGCTTAAAGGGCTCAGGAGTGATGCGGCTATATGTGGTTACCTGCTGAATACATCTGCTTCCGATTATGCTGTGGATAAGCTCTGTGCCGAGTATGGCGTACACTACTACAGTGAGAATGGTGATCTTGCAAAACTTTTGTCAATTCGTGGACTGATCGTTAAGCTGAGATCTGAGATAGAGTCTGAGGGCATGACTGAGCTTCTTGAAAAGATTGAGCTTCCACTTACAGAGGTGCTTGCATCAATGGAGGACAGAGGCGTACTTATCGACAGGAAGGGCGTTGAAGATTTCGGCGTATTACTCACGGAAATGATTGAGGAAACTCAGCAGTTGATATACGACGAAGCTGGGCATGAGTTTAATGTATCCTCACCGAAGCAGCTTGGAACAGTTCTTTTTGAAGAAATGGGACTTCCTACTAAGAAAAAAAACAAAAGCGGCTTTTCCACAAATGCAGAGGTGCTGGAGGAATTGAGGAATTATGCGCCTATAGTTGACGATGTGCTCAAGTACAGGCATTACACTAAACTCTACTCAACCTATGTTGTTGGACTACTTGACAAGATAGCGCCCGATGGCAGGATACATACATGGTTCAGACAGACTGAAACAAGGACGGGACGTATAAGCTCTACAGAGCCGAATATGCAGACTATACCTGTTCGTACAGAACTTGGTGCGCAGATGAGAAAGTTTTTCACTGCTGGTGAAGGAAAAACTCTTATCGATGCAGATTACAGTCAGATTGAGCTGCGCGTTATGGCTCATCTATGCGGCGACGAGAATATGATGGAGGCTTTCAATTCAGGAGAGGATATACACGCCTCTACTGCGGCACAGGTATTCGATATGCCGTTGTTTATGGTGACTCCCGAGATGAGAAGTGCTGCCAAAGCCGTAAACTTCGGTATCATATACGGTATCGGAGCGTTCTCCCTTGCAAAGGATATCGGCACTTCCGTAGCGAAGGCAAAGAAATATATCGCCGATTATCTTGCAAAGTACCCGAAAGTAAACAGCTTCATGGAAACCACAGTGGACAATGCGTTTAGGGAAGGTTATGTTACGACAATGTTCGGAAGAAGACGCCGTATTCCTGAACTTTCATCGTCAAATAAGATGTTACAGGCGGCAGGTCGCAGAATAGCAATGAACACACCTGTCCAGGGAACAGCCGCAGATCTCATAAAAATAGCAATGATAAACGTATATAACCGCCTCAAAGCTGAAAAACTCGATGCAAAGCTCATACTGCAGGTACATGACGAGCTGATCATCGAGTCAGACATCGCCTGTGCAGACAGGTGTGTGGAGCTCCTCAGAGAAGAAATGCAGGGCGTTTACGATATGAGAGTTCCGCTTGCAGTTGATGTTCATCAAGGCAAGAGCTGGTATGATGCAAAGGGCTGATAATTATGTGTAAATTTAATTTAAAGAGGATCACAGAAGATTTTCCACTTTGTATTTTTGAAGATTTATCTAAGCTGGACAAAGAGTGTTTCGACTCTGAAAACTGGTCGGCACAGGATTTTATCTCAGAAGCTGCTATGCCTACAGGCGTGGTTATTGCAGTATATTGTATGTCAGAGCCCGCAGGTGTTCTGGCAGGTTTTAATTCGGCAGATACGGGCGAGATACTGACCCTTGCGATTGCTAAGAAATATCGCAGGAAGGGTATTGCAACAATGCTTCTCGAGAACTTTTTCTCACATCTTCCAAAAGAGGTTGAGACTATTGCTCTCGAGGTAAGACATTCTAATGAAGCTGCTATATCCTTGTATAAGAACTTTGGATTTGAAAAAACAGGGATAAGAAAGCGTTTTTATAACGATCCCATTGAGGATGCAGACGTAATGGTACGCAAGATCAGTTAAAACGGAAAAAGAAGGAATCAATATATGCTTATACTCGGAATAGAAAGCTCCTGTGACGAGACTGCTGCAAGTGTGGTAAAAGACTGCCGCGAGATACGATCGTCAGTCATATCCACTCAGATAGAGGAGCACAGGAAATACGGCGGAGTTGTGCCTGAAATAGCTTCGCGTCGGCATTGTGAGAACATTCTCGGCGTAGTAAGTCAGGCTCTCGACGATGCGCAGGTGAATCTTTCAGATCTTGATGGTATCGCCGTTACCTATGCACCAGGTCTTATCGGAGCTCTTCTAGTTGGAGTAAGCTTTGCAAAGGCACTTGCCATGTCCTCCGGGAAACCGCTAATACCAGTTCACCATATTGCAGGTCATATAGCCACAAACTATTTGTCCTTCGGTGATCTTGAGCCGCCCTATCTCTGCCTTGTGGCAAGCGGCGGTCACAGCCATATTATTGAAGTTCTGAATTATACAAAATTTCGTGTAGTGGGCAGGACTCATGATGACGCAGCAGGAGAGTGTTTTGATAAGTGTGCACGTGCTATGGGCTTTCCATATCCGGGAGGAGTACATATCGACAATGCGGCGCAGTCGGGCAACAAGAATGCGTTCAAGCTACCTCACCCTGCTGTTGCAGGAAGTGAATTCGATTTCAGCTTTTCAGGGCTGAAAACGAACGTGATAAATCTGCTCCACAACGCAGAGCAGAAAGGTACGGATATTAACAAAAACGACCTGGCGGCAAGCTTGCAGGCGACTATTGCGGATATCCTCACGGATAAAACTATCCGTGCTGCAGAAGCTTTAGGCTATAAAAAAGTTGCTCTTGCGGGTGGAGTTTCTGCAAATACGGGAGTTCGAGCAACCCTTTCGGCAGCCTGCAAAGAGCGTGGTTTTGAGTTCTATATGCCGGAAAAAAACCTCTGCGGTGATAACGGAGCTATGATAGCCTGTCAGGGCAGTTATAATCTGCTTGCAGGCATTATAGCCGATGAAAGCCTTAACGCAGTTGCTACACTTTCAATGGAAGATATCTGAAAAAAGGAGGAGCTGTTATGGGATTCCATTTCAAAAAAAGTTTTAAGATAGGCAAACTATTCAAGTTTAACAAGAATAAAAAAGGCGGCAGCATTACCGTGGATGGCCCAACTATTGCGGGAAAAAAGGTGAAGCTGACTGTTAATGACAAGAAAAAAGCTACTGTCAGCTTGCAGGGAACAGGTATTTCATACGATACTAACTTGGGCGGAAAGAAGAAAAAGTGACGGTATAATATGAAAAATCTTCTATTTATCGGCGATGTTGTTGGAAAAACAGGATGTGATTTTCTCACTGAGAAACTTGGAGCGCTTAAAAAAGCTCACGATATTGACATAACTATTGTTAACGGTGAAAATTCTGCTCAGGGAAATGGTATCACACGTGCTTCTGCGGATATGCTTGTAAGAGCTGGCGCTGATGTAATAACAACGGGCAATCATGCTTTTCGTCATAAGGACGCAATGGAGCTCTTTGAGTATGATTACATTGTGCGACCGGCTAATTATCCCGAGGGAGGTTGTGTAGGCAGCGGAGTGCGCATCATGGATATGGGAGCTTACTCTGTGGCTGTTGTTAACCTTATGGGAACTGTTTACATGGATCCCCTTGACAATCCGTTCAGTACTATGGACAAGATACTCAGCGAGATAGATACGCCTAATATTTTCGTGGATTTTCACGCAGAGGCGACATCTGAAAAAAAGGCAATGGGTCACTATCTTACGGGAAAGGTTAGCGGAGTTTTCGGAACTCATACGCACGTTCAGACAGCGGACGAGTGCATACTCGGCGGTCATACGGCATATATTACCGATGTCGGAATGGTCGGTCCAGAGCTGTCCTGTCTCGGTGTGGATACGGCTTCGGCAGTGGACAGACTAAGGTTCAGGATACCTGTAAAGTTTCAGGTTGCAGATACGGATTGTTTCCTTTGTGGAACTATAGTTAATTTTGATGAAAAATGTGGCAAAACGCACAAAATGGAAAGAATAATTATAAGATAGTCTACAAAGTTTGCTAAAAACTATTGCATTTTTTATAATAATAAGTTATAATACAATTGTACAATAGCCTAAAGGCATTTGACAATAAACGTACAAATATTTATATCAGGAGGGTTATTTGTAATGGAAATTCTGAAAGTATCATCACACTCATCACCGAATTCTGTAGCTGGTGCTATTGCCGGCGTAATAAGAGAACAGAAGGCTGTTGAGGTTCAGGCAGTCGGTGCTGGTGCAGCAAATCAGGCAGTAAAGGCGATAGCTATCGCAAGAGGTTATCTTGCACCTATCGGTATCGATCTTATCTGTATTCCTGCTTTTGCTAATATTCAGATCGACGGTGAGGAGCGAACCGCTATCAAGCTTATCTGCGAGCAGAGATAATCGGTAAAACACACTAGGCGGACATATTGTCCGCCTATTTTAATGTCTGGAAAAAAGAACTGAAAACTCATAGCTTAGTAGTCTTAAAAAATAACGACTTTTACGATCTCTGAGCTCTGAGTTTTCGGTTCTTTGTAACAAGGAGTATTTATGGCAACAACACTTTTCAGTGATATTGAATACCTTAAGGGAGTGGGCAAGGCTCGCGGCGAGAAATATCGCAAACTTGGCGTGACAACTCCATATGAGCTGATATACCACATTCCTCGTGATTACCTCGATTTTCGTACACATGTCCCGATTCAGCAGGCTGTACTCAACGATTACAACGTACTTAAATTGACGGTATTCAAAAAAATGCCGCCACAGCGTATAAAGGGCGGCCTTGTTATCTGTAAGGCGGCTGCTTCAGATGGAATGGACGATATCCTTATTGTTGTATATAACAATGTTTATTATTTTCAGGCGATGAAAGAGAGCTCGACATACTATATGTACGGAAAGGTTACTGGTTCATTTCTGCGTAAAGAGATAAGTTCTCCTGTTTATATAAGCGCAGATGAAACAGTGCTCATTCAGCCAAAATATCACCTTACTCAGGGTCTTTCCGTTAACATGATACGCACAAATATGCGTCAGGCACTGGAAATAATGAGAAACGAGCCATTTGAGACACTTTCTGATGATATAATGCGGAGATACGATCTCTGTCCTCTCATGTGGGCTCTCGAGAATATTCACTTTCCTGAAAGCGAGCTTGCAGCAGAAACTGCAAGGCGCAGGCTTGCATTTGACGAGCTTTTGAAACTGCAAATAGGTATGTCTGTTATGAAATCGAGAAGCCGACGCAGTACTGCCTTTAAAATGAGAGATCCTTCAAAGGTGGAGGAGTTCATAAAGGGACTACCATTTGAACTTACCGATGACCAGAAAAAGGCGGTTGGAGAGATAATCGCTGATTTGTGCATGGGAGTTCCCATGAATAGGCTTCTGCAGGGTGACGTTGGAAGCGGAAAGACGGCTGTTGCAGCTGCGGCTTGTTATTTTGCTGCAAAAAATGGTGTTCAGTCGGCACTTATGGCACCTACTGAGATACTTGCTTCTCAGCATTTCCATACACTCAGCGGTTTTCTGGAACCTTTTGGTGTGAAAGTTTGTCTGTTGACGGGTTCCACCACTGCAAGGAAAAAAGCTCAGATACGTGAAAAAATAGCTGCTGGAGAGATAGACGTGATAGTAGGGACCCACGCTATAATACAGAAGGACGTGGAGTATCATTCACTCGGGCTAGTTATAACAGATGAGCAGCACCGCTTCGGCGTTGCCCAGCGTGCTGCTCTTGCAGAAAAGGGGGATTCTCCCCATAAGCTTGTAATGTCCGCGACCCCAATCCCGAGGACACTTGCGCTTATAATTTATGGTGACCTTGACATATCGGCTATAACTCAACTACCAAAAGGAAGAAAGCCTGTAAAGACCTATGCGGTTACTGGAAAGCTGCGAAGCCGTGCATTCGGCTTTGTCAGGGATCGTCTTGACGAGGGGAGACAGGCTTATGTGGTTTGTCCCATGATAGAGGAAAGCGAGAGCGAGCTTTTTGCTGTCAAGACTTATGCAGAAAATGCTGAAAATGGTGACCTGAAAGGCTATACCACGGCACTGCTTCACGGAAAGATGAGAGCTTCTGAAAAGGACAAGGTTATGGAAAAATTTCGTGACGGTGAGATACAGGTGCTTATCTGTACTACCGTTGTTGAAGTTGGCGTTGACGTCCCGAATGCTGCTGTTATGGTCATCGAGAATGCCGAGCGCTTCGGACTTTCACAGCTCCATCAGCTTCGCGGACGAGTAGGCAGAGGAAGTTTTGAGAGTACATGTATACTGATAACGGACAATACGTCTGACGAATGTATAAAGAGAATGAAGATAATGTCCTCTACTACCGACGGTTTCAAAATATCAGAAGAGGACCTGAAAATGCGCGGCCCCGGAGACTACTTCGGCAATGCACAGCATGGTCTGCCGCCGCTGAAAATAGCGGACATTGCCTGCAATATGGAGCTCATGAACCGCGCTCAGAACTGTGCAAGGGAGCTCCTTGCGGATGATCCGATGCTGGAAAAGCCGCAGAACCGTGCGCTGAAAATGGATGTAATGCGGCTTTTCAGCAGGGACATCATAGGTTAGCCGTTTTCGCCGTCGTCGATGAATTCCAGTATATCTCCCGGCTGACAGCCGAGAGCCTTGCATATGGCATTCAGCGTTGAAAAGCGTATAGCGCTCACCTTGCCTGTTTTGAGCTTTGAAAGATTAACATTGCTTACCCCAACACGTTCGCTAAGCTCGTTCAGGCTCATTTTTCTGTCCGCCATTACGCGGTCAAGTCTGAGGATTATTGACATAGGCGCTCACCTCACAGTGTTTCGTCGGACTCAGTCTGAAGGAGATTTCCGTAGCGCATTATCTCTGCAAAGAAAAAGAACAGTACAGCATTGAACAGCGCACCTGCTCCGATAATGCTTGTTTTTGCAAATCCCAGCGCAGCTCCCACCACCAATGACGGAACTGCCGAGTTGAGCAGGAAAAGTACTGCTATAACTCTAACAGCCATTATATTGCCGTGGGTGAACGGTCTGCCGCTAATGAATATCCTGTAAAAGATCACCGCTGCCACAGCAAGTATGACAGCTCCGATAAAATTTGAGACAGCCGTCTTGATCATCATCTTTTTTGAGAAATCATCCTCTAATTTCCCCAGCCCCATAAGATCAGCTGCACCTACTGCCGCCGAAAGCAGCGCACCTAAAGCGGATATTACCATTATGGCAAGGCTGCTGCTCTTTATTTTTTCTTCTACAGTTGATTTTATCATATTTATCTCTCCCTTGTTCTTTCTTTTTATAAAGTCTCATCGGACTGTTTCTGCAAACGTTTCCCGTGGCGGAATACCAGCGAAAATGCGTAGAGTACAAGTCCAGCAAACCAAAACAGCTCTATCCTTATCTCTCTGCACACTATAAATATAAATACTGCCTTTGCTATCTCGATAATAATGAAGTATACACCTAAATTACGCAGTAAATTGCATATCCTCAGCGTAAAGGGAGTGCGCTTTTTACTAAGATCGTTCAGTAGCATGAAGGCTGTTACGAATCCTGCTATCGCACAGAAAAATACAGCTGCCAGTGAAATAGCACCGGTAATATTCCCCGGAAGCGAGTGTTCTTTGAAGTTCAGCATATATGAGCGCTTTTCGGGGAAAAATCCGATAATATTCAGCACAACATATACTACCATAGCGATCAGGCTTATATGACTTATGCGCTTTATTTTTCGTGTAAGCTGTTTTTTATCCATACACTTGCCCCCTTTCTGCTCAAAGCGTTTCATCAGACTCTTTCTGTAAAACCGTACCGTAGCGGAACACCAGCGAAAATGCGTAGAGCACAAGTCCCGCGAGCCACATCATACCGACTGACAAAACATCGTACATCATATAATTTATCAGTACCAGCGTACATTCAAATACTATCAGCGCTGCGCCCATATTTTTTATCGCACGGCTCGTCTTTTCGGTAAACGGGGAATATCCCCTGCTCATTCCGAACAAAAGCTGCAAGCCCGCCACTAGTGTGATGACGAGAGCCGTTATCATTGCGATACTGCACGGAACAGCAAGCAATATCTTCCATAAGGCAGCATTATTCATTGCCTCTCCGCCGGTTTCGGCAGCGTTCCAACCGTCTATGAAGCCTGACTTTGCGTCGGGGAAGCAGTTGTATATTGCAACTGCAAGATATACTATTACTCCGACTGCGGATATTCTGCTGATTGTTTTGATCTTTGATGTTAATTTTGTGTTTCCCATGATCCTTCTCCTATTCATGTTTTTTTCGGAGCTGTTCTCCGTCTGTGAGTATATGATACCACGGCGATTAATGTTTGTCAATAGCTTTTTATCGTTTATCATTAAATATTGTATGTTTAAACATAAATCGACTATGAATACGGACTGTGGGCTGTGCAGATTTTTCGATAAAAATTTATCGTTTATCATTAAACAGTGAAAGGTAAATTGTGGGCTTCGGTCATTTTTCACAGTTTTATTGTAGACAATGACGCGGAAATGTGCTATAATATATGCAGGGAATGCCACCCTCGGCGTTCTCTGTATATCGTTCAAATTCAGCAGAGCCGGATTTGAAAAGGAGGAAACCACATGAAAATGACTTTTATCGGCGCTACCCACGAAGTAACGGGCAGCTGTACCTATATAGAAGCTTGCGGCAAAAAGTTCCTTGTGGACTTCGGTATGCAGCAGGGCGAGGACATCTTCGAGAATGTTCAGATACCTGTTTCCCCTTCAAATATAGATTTTGTTCTTTTGACTCACGCTCATATAGACCATTCGGGACTTCTTCCGCTGCTGTATTCGGGAGGTTTCCAGGGGGAGATACACGCTACGGAGGCAACTTCAAACCTCTGTTCGGTAATGCTCCGAGACAGTGCCCATATTCAGGAGTTTGAAGCGGAATGGCGCAACCGTAAGGCTGCACGTCGTGGAGAGCCTGACTATGAGCCGCTTTATACAATGGATGATGCTATAGGCGCTATCGAGTTATTTGTACCTCACAGATACGAACAGGAATTTGAAATATGCGATGGTATAAAGGTTCTCTTCCGCGATGCAGGCCATCTTCTCGGTTCGTCAAGTATACTTCTCACTATCACTGAGAATGGAATTTCAAAAACTATCGCTTTTTCAGGCGATATAGGCAACACAGAGCAGCCTCTTATACGTAATCCACAGAGTATCGCTTCTGCCGATTATGTTGTTATGGAGTCCACCTATGGAAATCGTGTTCACGATCGACCTACGGATTATACTTCGTCCCTTGCAAGAGTTCTTCAGGAGACCTTTGACCGTGGCGGCAGTGTTATAATTCCTTCTTTTGCTGTCGGCAGAACCCAAGAAATGCTGTATTTCATACGCCATATTAAGTCTGAGGGCCTTGTAAAAGGGCATGATGGTTTTCCTGTTTATGTTGACAGCCCTCTTGCAAATGAGGCTACGGATATATTTATCAGCAACCGTGAAAGCTGCTATGACGAGGAAGCTCTTTCATTTGTACGTCAGGGCATAAATCCTATTAGTTTCACAGACCTTATTAGGACTGTAAGTAGCGATGATTCTCGTGCTATTAATGAGGATACGCGTCCCAAGGTCATCATTTCTGCTAGCGGTATGTGCGAGGCAGGACGTATCAAGCATCATCTAAAGCATAACCTCTGGAAAAAGGAGAATACCATTCTTTTTGTCGGTTATCAGGCGAGCAATACACTGGGTAGAGCACTTGTTGATGGTGCAAAGCGCGTAAAGCTTTTTGGTGAGACTGTCAGGGTTGCAGCCAGTATAACTCAGCTTCCAGGTATAAGCGGCCACGCTGATGTCAATGGACTTCTTGCCTGGGCTAAGTCAGTATCAGGAGTTCAGAGATTTTTTATAAACCATGGCGAGGCAACCTCTTCTGAGAGCTTTGCTCAGCGTCTGCGCGATGAGCTTGGTGCTGAGGTGTATGTTCCGTATAGCGGTGCAGAGTTCGATATAGCAGAGAATGTTATTACTGTTGATGCAGAGCCTATACCGATACCAAAGCGTAAGAATACAGCGAACTTCAACATCGCCTACAGTGATCTTATTGCTGCTGCGGAGCGCCTTTCGGCTCTTATCAAAGACTCAGATGGCCGGACAAATGCGGATATGAGGCAGCTCACAGAGGCTATCCATAAGCTCTGTGATGACTGGAAGCTGTAATGCGCGTCTGCCCGAAATGCGGAAGCAGAATAGAGAATAATAAAGAAAAATGTCCTGTTTGTGAGTCGAGCAGCGAATCAGTGCGCCGATCCTACAAACACTCAAGCAAAACATTATATTATGTATCAATTATATTGACTTCTTTATATGCAGTTATCTGTGCAGTAAACGGCTTAGTAAATATTCACGATATAAAATCAAATATTAACTTGTTTGACGACAGTTATTTCGGAATGGTAGAGAACAACCATATAATGACCGTGATATACACTGTCTTAGCAGGTCTGTTGCCGCTTATCTTCGTTTTTTTCATTGGCGTTATTATGGTCAGTGAACGTTCTTATCTGCTGATTTTATTTCCTGTTGCAGGAATATTGGTAGAGGTTGCTCAGATAATTAAAGAGTACAGAAACTATCTGTATGTTTTCAGAGAGAAGCAGTCATATTTTTATGGTATTATAGCAATGGATATCTTTTCGGCTCTGCTTGTTATAGCATTTTTTGTGATGGTGATACGTATGATATTGAATGACTTCACTATCTCGCAGAGCCGAATGTTAGTGGTTTTTGGTTTTATACTTGTAGCTTCGAGAACACTACTAAAAATCAACATGGCGGAGGAGCCTGAAATACTAAGGTTCGTATCAAATACTAAGGCTTATATTATGCTTTCGGCGATACTTTTGAACGTAAGAAAAAGGTATTCCAACAGTAAAAAAATGTAAAGCCCTGAGTCAGTCATCAGTTTGACTGTATCAGGGCTTTTGTTTTGCTACGAATTAAATTCCTTTTTGAGAATGGCATAAATATAAAAATCGTTGAAAATATCTTTGTTTTCCTTACGCGGAAAGAGTTCCTTGTGCTCGGCTTCACGACGCATTCCTAGTCTTTCTGCGAGCCTGTATGAGCGCGAATTTCTTGTATCTATCTCAGCAATAATGCGGCGGGCTCCGAGATTCTCAAATGCGTAGCTCATAAAGCCTCGGATACTTTCGCAGGCGTAACCCTTGCCCTGATATGAGCTGTTGAAGGTATAGCCAAGTTCGTATGTACCTGCACCTTTTTTCGAGAAATATATCTTTCCGATGACCTTTTGATTGAGAATTACCGCGAAAAATTCGTCACTTTCAGAGAGGTTTATAGCTTCCTGTATGCATGCTTCTCTTGTAAATGTAGGGTATGGCTCAAAGTATGTGACCTCTGGGTCTGCGATTATATCTGCAAGATCATTATAATCCTCTGGATGAAATTTCCTTATTGAAAGTCTTTCGGTTGTAAATAGTGGCTCCATTGCTTTCTCCCTTAGCTAATTGAACTTTTTGGGGCGGTTATCATCCGTCCTGTTAATGTAGTATTAATTATACAGCTGATAATACAGGTTGTCAATATAGGTTTAAGCCCCTGTGACCATTTGTGGTCACAGGGGCTTTCGGGATGATTGTATATTGGAAATTTATCCTGAGTTATGATGTTTTTCCGAGAAGTAGCTTCTGAAGCATTACAGCATCTGCAATGCCTGTTTCGCTGTCTCCGTTGACGTCAGCGTTTGAAAGGGAAAGACCTGTGAGTTTTAAATTGCTGGTGAGGGCTTTTCTGTAACGTATCATGTCGAATACGTCAACGCGCCTGTCACCGTTGATATCACCCTTTATGCCATAGAACTCAAACTCACCTACGTTAAAAAGATAGCCGTCACCGCCCTTGAATATAAGGTAAACGTCGTGAGTTCCTGTGCAATTATTGGTACTGCAGCTCATTTCCTGATACTCATTCCAATCGTCCGTTCCTGAAATATCACATTTGCCTATTAGAGTTCCATCGGAACCTCCTATGCGTATCTCGATAGTACCGCCATCTGTAGCGCTTGCTGCGCTGACGCGGAAGCCTTCCGCGCCGCTTTCGAAGTCTAGATTGCGGAAAACTATGTACGAACCGTCGGTAATGTAGCCTATTGCATTGCCGAAATCTTCGTCTTTGCGTATGCCGCCATACATGAAGTTATATCCGCTTCCATTGTATTTTTTGTAAGCAGAGCGTGGAACAGGCGGCTTGTCGTCTTTGCCCCATATCTCCAGTTCATAGACTGAAGCTCCTCCATCATTTGTCTGAGTTGAGGTTATCATTTCCAGTTTGATGTACCTTGCCGAAACTCCGCTGACATTACGTCCGCAGGAGCTCTTTGTGTTACCGTATACAACGGCAATATCGTTCCAGCTCTTGCCGTCTGAGCTGGCTTGCAGCCTGAAATCGCGTGGATTGTACTTGATATCGTCTTTAATGCCTGCAAATTTAGCGTTCCATCGCTGAATATCGTAATTTTCTCCAAGATCTATCTGAACCCATTCTCCGCTTAGCCCGTCATTATGACTCCACTTTGTACTGTCGTTTCCGTCTGCGATAAGCGAAGCGTCAGCGTTCTGCTCGGAACCTGAGGCTGTTACTTCCTTGTTCAGTGCAAGATTTTGAAGTTCGATAGTGGAACTTTCAAGCTGTAATTCTCCGCTGAGTTTGTATTCTTTACCCGCCTCTGTGTCAAAGCTTATCACTGTGCCGCCGTATCGCACAGTGCAGGTGCCGCCTGACTTTGAGAGTATTGTCACTTTTTCTAGTATACCGTTTTCCCAGCTCATTTCGGTTATCTCAAAGTTTCCGCGGGCACAGAGACCGTTTGCGTGACCGTTTGCCCACTGCTTTGGAAGAGCTGGGAGAAGTGTGATGACGTCATTCTGACTTTGCAGGAGCATTTCTGCTACGCCTGATGTGAAACCAAAATTTCCGTCTATCTGGAAAGGTGGATGTGCGTCCCACAGATTATCATAAAGTCTGCCATAATTGTTTACGGGTGAAATAAGAAGCTTTATGAGGTTGTAAGCATGAGCTCCGTCTTCGAGCCTTGCCCAGCAGTTGAGCTTCCACGCTTCGGACCAGCCAGTACCGTCGTCGCCTCTGCCATTAAGAGAGGCAGCAGCTGCTTTTGCAGTAGTAGGATTGTCCTCAGGAGTTATTTCGAATCCGGGATAAAGAGCGTACATATGCGAGATATGACGATGCTTTTCATTAGGATTGTCCCAGTCTTGTGCCCATTCCTGTATCTGTCCCCATTTGCCTATAGTTTCAGGGCGTATCATTGTAAGCTTTGAGTTAAGAGCATCGCGAAGAGCCGAGTCTTTATCCAATATCTCAGAGGCTTCCGCAACGTCTTTGAAGAGCTCACGGGCAATGCCATTGTCCATAGTAACGCTTTGGTCTATGCAGGCGTCAGGAAAAGCTGGAAGATTTATTTCCGGAGAAGTGCTCGGGCTTATTACTGCATACTCTTGACCATTGATTTTTGCAGTTGTCATGAGCTCATTTAGAAACTCTGCGCTGCCTTTGATAACAGGATATATATCCGCAAGGTATTCCTCATCCTGATTGAAACGGTAAGCATCGTAGAGCATATTTGATACCCATGCTCCGCCTGTTGGCCACTGTCCCCATGCACCGTCGATAGGACCTGTTCTATTCCAAAGATCGGTATTGTGGTGGAGCACCCAGCCTTTGCTTATGCCATAGTTTACTTTTGCTGTCTCACTGCCTGCCTCTGCCAGTCCCTTTGCTTTCTCTGCAAATGGAGCGAAGCATTCTGCAAGATTCGTGGTGAAAGCAGGCCAGTAATTCATTTCGTAATTTATATTTGTAGTTGCCTTGCTGCCCCATGCGGGGGAGGAGTATTTATTCCATATGCCCTGTAAGTTCATCGGCTGAGCGTCACGGGAGGCGCTTATCATAAGGTATCTGCCATACTGGAAGAGGGTCTTGACCATTTTTGGGTCGTCAGAACGGCTAAAGTCTGCGATACGCTGCGGAGTAGTCATTTTGCGTACTGTATCAGTATTTCCGCCAAGATCAACGTCCACGCGTTTGAATAGCTCCTGATAGTCAGCCTTGTGGTTTTGGTAGAGAATGTCATATGAGAGCTTTGAGGCTCTATCTATATCTGTAGTAGCATCACCTTTTTCATCACCATTGCAGGTTTTGTAGTCTACATAATTGGTTCGGACGGACGTGAGTATGAGGAGCGAATCTGCATCGGCGACTGTTATCTTGCCGTTACCTGCACTTACTCTTCCTCCGTCAGGTATGAACTTGCTGCGTGAGGAGAAATAAACAGCACCTTGAATCCAAAGATCTTCGCTGCCGTGACCGTTAGCTATGAGAGTGTCATTCCCGTCGGTTGTGACGCCACCGTTGAGAACTCCATCATAGCCTGCTGAAAGCGATACCGATCCTGGAGTATCACATGTTATACGAGTAACTATTACCTGATCGTGGTGACTTACGAAGGATTCACGGGTATATTTTTTTCCATTAAAGGTATAGACTGTTCTTGATACAGCATCGTTCATGTCGAGTTCTCGAGAATAATTGCTGACTCTTTCGTGTCCGAAGCTGAGCTTTAAAGCACCTACTTTCTGATATTTTGCTTCGCCACCACCAATCATATACTTAGCGACGATGCCATTTGCGTCATTGTATCTGCCGTTTTTCAGAAGATCCTGCACCTCTTTGATATGAGATGCAGCTCCTTCTCTGTTGTTCGTACCGGGACCTGAGCTCCATACGGTACATTCATTGATGTCGATTAGCTCATCGGGGCAATTACCGTAGACCATTGCACCGATACGTCCGTTTCCAAGCGGAAGTGCTTTGTAGAATGACTCGTCGTTATTGAAGGCGTTGTCAGTGTTGACAAAGCCAGCCATGCTGTCATAGCGTAGAACGAGATCGTCATCGTGCGAGTATTCCGCAGCTGTCGCTGTACCGGTGATTATCTGCCGTGAGGCAGGATTACCGCCATTTACAAGTGGCAGCGCCATGCAGGCTGTAAGAAAAACGGAAATGAGCTTTTTTGTCTTTTTAAGTTTCATTCCTTACCAACTCCCTGATGGATGCCCTGTCTGTATATCCCCTAACAGACAGGTACTGTTGTTTCTCTGTATATTAAATATTACCATCATAGTAACAAAAAGTCAATAAAATATATACATAATCTACAAAGTAAATACATTTTAGGTGATGATTTTGCGAAAACAATACATAATATGGCAAGATTTAAGTAAAGTTTAAGAAGTAGTGTAAGAAAACAAACATCATCGAAATGTTACGCTGCTTTCAAGAGGTTAGTAAATTACATGAGATAATCAAATACTTCTATTTGGTGCCAAAGGCATTGCCCTCTTCAGTCAACAATTGAATCCAAACAATAAAGGGCACACACTGTGCCCTTTTATTAATACTATTTCCTATGAAAAATGGCGGTGCTCGGAAGAGCACCGCCATTAGTTACTGAATGCCATTTTTCTTGTTGTCATTGGTTAAGCCTGCAGAAACTGCGCTGCCAAGCTTGCTTTTTACGACCTTTATGCTTTGTAGGTTTCTGGAGTAGTAACTCTCAGTTTCATTGAGCATTTTTGCTACAGAAGTTGCAGCATTTTGCTGTAGGTTCTTTGAAGCTGTCTGAGCCTTGTTGAGCATATCGAGAGCTTTTTTCTTAGCCTCTGTAACGATAGCCTCTCTTGAAACTATCTGAGCTGCACGCTCCTCAGCCTTTCTAATAATTGATTCGGCATTGAGCTTTGCTTCATTGAGGATACGCTGGCAGTCAAATTCAATCTTCTTAGCCTCTTTGAGTTCGTGAGGCATATTAAGACGGACGTCGTTGATGAGTTCTCTCATGCGCTCGCCGTCAATGACTTTCTTATGTGCTACAAAAGGAACGGAACCTGCTTTATCAAGAAGTTCGTCCATTTCTTCTAAAATCTCATCAATGCTCATAGTGATTACCTCTCCTTAATTAGTCTTTGTTTTATATCATCGAGAATCTCGTTGGGAACAAAGTGGCTTATATCTCCACCAAAGTAAGCAATTTGCTTTACAAGGCTCGAACTGAGATACATATTTTCGGTAGCTGTTGTTAGAAAGACCGTTTCAGCACCTGCATACAGCTTTTTATTTGCAAGAGCCATCTGAAATTCATATTCAAAGTCGCTGACGGCTCTCAGTCCCTTTACTATAGCAACAGCACCCACATCTCTGACGTAATCTGCAAGAAGACCGTCGAGAATGTCAATAACGACATTATCAAGGTCACGTGTTACTTGTTCTATCATAAGCATACGCTCTGTGGCCGTGAAGCTCGGCTGTGCCTTGCCAGCATTCCTGGAAATAAGGACTATCACCTTGTCAAAGAGCTTTGAAGCTCTGGTAATGATGTCGAGATGCCCAAGAGTAACAGGGTCGAAGCTGCCGGGACAAACGGCAATCCTTCTCATTCTTCAGCCACCTCCTCAGACGGTTTGCAGAATATAGTCACATTGATCTTGCCGTAGTGATAGGTCTTTCTCAGCGTCATTCCATCAGGAGCTGTTGGCTCTTCAGCCTCGCTTTCATACTCGCAGATGATAGAACCACCCTCGTTGAGCTTTTTGGCTGCAAAGGGGAGGATATTTGCGATATGGTTATATCGGTATGGCGGGTCGAGTATAATGATGTCGAAGGTCTGTGCTGTGAGTTTTATATAATCGTAGCTGTCGCGGTTTATAACCTCTGACTGACGTTCAAATCCTGTATTTCTCAGGTTTTCGTTTACACACCTTATAGAACGCAGGGAATTGTCGATAAAAACCGCGTGACCTGCGCCTCTGCTGAGTGCTTCGATACCCATTTGACCGCTTCCTGCGAATAGATCTAATACTCTTGCGCCATTAAGCTCAAACTGAACGGCTGAAAAGATGCCTTCCTTGACTTTATCTGCTGTAGGCCTTACATCAAGACCATCGGGCGCGACAAGCCTGCGGCCTCTTGCAATGCCTGTGATAACTCTCATGTTTTTAGTGCTCCGAAGCCGCAGAATCAACTGCGGTTTCCGCATTTACGGTATACGGATACCGGATTATACCTGCTGACTCGTTTTTTGCCGCATTACCGTAAAAAAAACAGTGGTAAAATGCTTATGAAGATCTGGTCATACAAGTTTTTATATACATTATATTATATATTATTTTTTGCGACTTGTCTATATTATTTTTTAAAAATAGGCGATTTTGACTAAAAAGGGCTGTTTTTATTTGTTTATCATATGCGAATATTCAAAATCAAGAGCTTTGCAGTTGATGTTGAAGTATTGACCAATGTAAGTGCGTTGTGGTCGGTAGTCACATTAGAATTATATTTATTTGCAGAATTTGCAGAGCAAATTTTAAAAAGGGTATTGACAAGTGTGTATATAAATGCTATAATGTGTATAACGTATATATACATTATGAGGTGAACTATGGATATTATTATCAGTAACTCATCAGGTGAGCCTATCTATCAGCAGATATCTTCGCAGATCAAAGGGCTCATCCTTAATGGTACGCTGAAAGCAGGGGACGCTCTGCCTTCCATGCGTACACTTGCACAGCAGCTACGCATAAGCGTTATTACTACTAAACGCGCCTATGAGGATCTCGAAAGAGATGGTTTTATCGAATCGTATACAGGCAAGGGCAGCTTTGTCAAGGGGCAGAATACCGAGCTTCTTCGCGAGGAATATCTTCGCCAGACTGAAGCTTTGCTCACTCAGGTATGTGATAAAGCAAGACAGTGCGAGCTTAGCCTTGATGAGCTCAAGGAAATGCTTGAACTGATTTATGGAGGGGTAGAAAATGAATGACTATGAAAATGCTATAGAGATCAAGGGATTAACCAAGAGATATGACGGCTTTACGCTGGACAATGTGAGCTTTAATGTGCCAAAGGGCGGTATTATGGGATTTATCGGTCAGAATGGTGCGGGAAAGACCACTACTATCAACGCGTTGCTCAATATTGTCAGGAAGGACGAGGGAGAGATAAAGCTCCTTGGACTTGACAATGAAAAGGACGAATATGAGGTAAAAAAGCATATCGCAGCCGTTTTTGACGAGCTTCCCTTTGACGACAGACTTAACGCTGTAGCTATGGACAAGATACTCCGCGAGATATTCGAAGAGTGGAGCACCGATACCTTTTTTGGCTATATGGATCGCTTTGCGCTGCCGAGAAAGAAGAAGTTCGGCAAGTTCTCAAAAGGTATGAAGATGAAGCTCCAGATAGCGGCAGCTCTCTCGCATAATGCGAAGCTGCTCATCATGGACGAGGCTACAACGGGTCTCGACCCTGTTGTACGTAATGAGATACTGGATATTTTCCTTGAATATCTGCAGAATGAGGAGAATACTATCCTCATGTCCTCACATATCACCTCAGACCTTGACAAGATTGCCGACTGCGTTACATTTATCGACAAGGGGAAGGTGCTTGTAAGCGGCTACAAGGACGATATCCTTGACAGCCACGGCATACTCAAATGCACTAAGGACGACTATAAGGACATAGCTCCCGAGGACATTATAAGTGCCCGTCTCAACGATTTCGGCGCGGAGATAATGGTGTCCGACAGAGCCGAGTGCAGCCGCAAATACTCGGGAGCGGTCATCGACCCTGCAACTCTCGAGGACATAATGATATATTATGTAAACCGCGGCAAAAAGGAGTGGAGATGAATGAAAGGTCTTATTTACCGTGAGTTTTATCTTATCCGCAAAACGCTTATACTTACTTTGCTTGTTTATTTCGTTTTTGTTGCCATGATGTCGCTGGTGTGCATAAGCACCTATGCAGGCAATCTCAGAGGCGAGGAAGGCGTTATAGAAGCCTTCTATCCGCAGGCATACTTCTATGCGGCGTGTATCGCCCTTGTCGGCATGGGCTACGGACATAACGATATAGTCCAAAAGGACTATCAGTCACACTGGCAGCTCTATTCCTATACTCTGCCCGTGAGCGAAAAGAAGATAATCGCTTCAAAGTTCATAGTACGCGGTATACTGCTTCTTGCAGGACTTGTTCTTGCTGTTGTTGCGGAGCTGATATTATCCACAGCCGCAAGAATGCCCGTGAGCTTTCCGCATATCAAGAATATCCTTATTATCTGTGCTTTGATGACAGTAGGCTTTTCGGAGATACCTCTTATGCTGCGCTTTAAAAATCAGAACAAGGCGGCGACTATCATACTGCTCGCGTGTGCGCCGATTATTGCAGCTATGTTTTATTTCGGCTGGAAATTCGTGAAGTTCTGTATGGCTGAAGCAACAAGACTTTACGGAGAAGCGACAGACGAAACTATGGCGAAGGTATTTGAGCCTTATTTTGACAAGGTTCGTGATATAGGCTTTATTGTAGCTCCCTTCTTTGCTGCCGGAATACTCTTTCTGTTCTTCCGGTGGAGCGTTAAGGAGCTCAAAAGGAGGCGTTACTGATGACGGGATATCTTTATAAGGAATTCAAACTCAATATCCGCCTTGTACTTTTGTTTCTGCTGACATACCTGTTCTTTTCCGTATGCCCGATCTTTGCGGTATATGTGTCAAAAGACGATGATACTATCGGACAAACGCTGACAATGATACTGGGAGCGTTCTGCGTTTTCGTATTTATCACGGCGGGCTGCATACAGAGCGGAGTTTTCAACGGCGACGACAGAAAGAAGTGGGCTTACTTCGTTACCTCGACCCCCTCGGGGATAAAGGGACAGATAGGCGCAAAGTACCTGTTCACAATGCTGTTTGCCATGTTTGTCGTAACGCTCGAAACGCTGAAATTGTCACTTGCTGAGGAGATCACCGGACAGGCGAGCGGACTTTCCGTGCTTATTGCGGCGATGTTCTATGTGCAGCTCTTTATGAGAGCCGTGGAGTATCCGCTGATAGTGCGCTTCGGCACAAAAACGGGAGGCATGGTCAAGGTAACGGCGGTATGCGTTATCATACTTGGCGTTATAATCTATGCGCTTTTCGGCGATACATCCGTTTTTGCAAGCATGGATACCTTCTGGGAAAGAACGTTTGCCTTTGTGGGAGATCCGGACAAGCTGAAAAAGCTGCTTATGGGGATAGGTATCGGAGCGCTGGCAGTACTGCCGATATACTACCTTTCCTACAGGATATCCGTGAAGCTGTACCTGAAAGGAGCTGAGAACTATGCCAAGTAAGAAGAAAACTCTGCTTCGTGTACTTATATATCTTGTACTGGCTTTCGCTCCTGCTTTTGCAATAGAGCTTATATTCTCGGACAAGCAGGGCGGCGTGACCAACGCATTCTGGGGCGCTACGGTGATGCTCTATCCTGCTATAGCCTCAATTATCACGAGGCTCGTCACAAAAGAAGGCTTCCGTGACGCGATGCTGGGCTTCGGCAGAAGAGGCAGCGCAAAATATTACGCGGTGGCGGTTCTTTATCCGCTGGTACTGCCTTTCGCAGGCGCGGTGATACTTCACCTGTTTATCGTGAAGAACGGAAGCGTATCAGACAGTGCTTTCGGCAGCGATGTTGTAATGGGTATCGCTTCTCTGCTGATAGGACTTGCCTCAGGCATTGCAACTCTGTTCCATGGTCTTGGCGAGGAGCTTGGCTGGAGAGGTTATCTCACGCCGAAGCTTGAACAGTTCATGCCAACACCTGCAGCTATAGTAGTAACAGGCATAATATGGGCACTGTGGCACGGACCTCTCCTTGCCTACGGTTACAATTTTGGCAGGGACTACGACTTCTATCCGTATGGTGGTTTCATTGCCATGATAGTAATGTGCGTGTTCTGGTCGGCGCTTCTGACATGGCTAACAAAGCGGACGGGCTCGGTATATCCTGCGGCGCTGTGCCATATGCTGATTGATACTGTCGCGGTATTCCTGCTCTTTGCATATAATGCAGAGGGGGAGTACTTTGAGTTCGCGGTTTCCGAGTTCTGGGTGAAGATACTTGCACTGTTCCCGATGATAATCGCAAGCGGAGCTGTATGCATGATACTTATATGCAAAAAGAACAAACAGGGGACAAAAGCATAACGGATTTGATATAAAACGGGGTAAACAATGTTGTTTTTAAACCGGAGGCGTCAGTCTCCGGTTTTTTATGCCGTGGAACGGCTGTATTCTGCGGTTTCTGAAACAAAATGAAAAAATCTCAAAAAATTTTTCAAAAAATGCTTGACAAACCTGAGATACTGTGATATAATTATTTTCGTCGCCGAGGATACGGCGTCTGCAAAGTGGGGGTTTAGCTCAGCTGGGAGAGCATCTGCCTTACAAGTAGAGGGTCACAGGTTCGAGCCCTGTAGTCCCCATAAGTCAGATGTGTGCTGAACTTCTGCACACTC
>DBYI01000071.1 GCA_002310115.1 Ruminococcus flavefaciens | reverse complement strand
ATCTCCTCTGCATCAGCGGCAATAGCCGCAGGAAAGATACCGCAGGACAAGACAAATACCGTCATAAGCATGGTTGTCAGTAATCCAATGAACTTTTTCATAAAACACACTCCTCTCTTGTGATGAAGCAGGTTTGTGCATCGGCTTATGCAGGATTGTAAAATCATTA
This sequence comes from Ruminococcus flavefaciens, assembly GCA_002310115.1. Classification (GTDB taxonomy): domain Bacteria; phylum Bacillota; class Clostridia; order Oscillospirales; family Ruminococcaceae; genus Ruminococcus; species Ruminococcus flavefaciens_K. The sequence goes on along the minus strand of DBYI01000071.1, from coordinate 4,366 downwards.
CAATATCATTGATTATTGTTAATAATATTATAGCATAATAGAAATGCTTTTGCAATGACATTTCTGTTAAAATTCATATGTATTTTGTTATTATTTTTCCGATATCTGTAATACAACATCTGCCATTCTTTTAGTCCAACATAGTAGAAGTGCTTGATTTCTTCGTTGATGAAAAACGGGACGATTTCGTTGGCAAGACATTGTTTCAGTATTAATAGTCTGCCTATTCGAACGTTTCCGTCGTAGAATGGGTGTAGCTTTTCAAAAGCGGCATGTAACTAGGCAACATCATACAGGTCAAGAGCAGACTTGTTGTCGAACCAGCCGAGGAGCTCTTTTACAAGCCCTGAGACCTCTTCCGGTAAAGCTGTTTCTATCTCTTCGACTTCATTAGGGTACTTCTTATAGTCTCCGATGACGGCATAATCTTCATCATCGTCCATAATACCGTTCTTCAGCATACGGTGTAGCTGCTTGATGTAATCCTCAGTAATAGTATCAAGGATATAGTCAAAGCACTTGAAGTGATTAGCAGCTTCAAATACGTCGTTAACAGGAACTGTGCCGTCGATAGTTCGAGTCTCGTAGATATATCTGGTCTGATCGCGGGTAAGTTTGCTGCCTATTTTATAGAGGTATAATAGTTAAAATATAATAATATCTTGATGAGTGTTATGTTTTGATGTATAATTTACAATAGATATAGTGAAAGCCAGAGTAAATGCATTTATATAAGCTTGAAGGCGGTGAGGCGAATGACGCATGAGGAATTTCGTGATAAAAAGAAAATATCATCTGAACAGGCGCATAAGGAATTGTTTGAAGCCTATTGCGGCTATGTGTACACCATAGTTTTCAACAGGCTCAGGAGCGTTGCCGCCCGTGAGGATATAGAGGAATGTCTGTGCGATGTATTCGCAGATGTATACTGTTATTATGATCCCGGTAAGAATGTCAGCGGTGATATGTCGGGATTTATCGGTACCATTGCAAGGCGGAAGGCAGCCGCGCTGTATAAAAGTATTATATCCGGTGCGGAAACCGTTTCCATAGACGATGAATCAGCACAGCAGCTCATCTCGGAGCAGGACGCGGAAAGGGAGGCGGCTGCCAACGAGCAGCGCAGGATAATACTCGGGAAGATAGCCGGGCTCGGCGAGCCTGATTCCACCATTATCATTCAGAAATATTACTACGGACGCAGCGCAGCGGAGATAGCCGGCATGGTGAAGCTCACACCGGAGAATATCCGGGTACGCAGCGGACGGGCTGTAAAAAAGCTGAAAGAAATGCTCGAAAAAGAAGATATCTCTTTATAAGGAGGCTTATCTATGCAGAAAGATGAACTTGATCTCGATATACTTGAAAATGCAGACAGCAGGACTATAGAAACGCTTTCCGAAAGATACAGCGCTCTGTCGGACAGCGACGTTTCAAGGCTTTTTGCAAGGAGCGAGGAGCTCTTCAGAAGCAGGACGACGGAAGGCAGAGGCGAGTATTCAACGTCAGTTTCCGGCGTTGAGATATACCACAGACCTTTATGGCAGAAGATACTCACAGCTGCTGCTTCAATGGTTCTTATTTGCTCTGCGGTCGCCGGGGCAGCAATATTCTGTAAAAACAATTCCGATTACAGGATCGGCAAAGACGGCGGCGAATCTTCTCCGCGCTCAATAGAGGATTATATTGGATCCACCGAGGAGATTCCCTACGAGACCGTTCTTGAAAACGGAAAATTCGCGATGTCCTACGATAATTTCACCTGTGATTCAAATCCCCTGCAGATAAGCGGCGCACCTTACCGTGACGCAGTTGTCGCAAAGCCCTTCAAATCCGTTCTCGTCGAAGATGATAAGGTGGTCGCTCCCCTGAATGAATGGGAGTTTCCCGTAGTCAGCGGCGGAGAGTATGTAGGCTTTGTAAACTGCGATATGCGCTTCCTGATGAATCAGGAGCTCGGTTTCTGGGGCGGTCAGATGTTTGCGCCGAAACTCAACGAAGCTCTTGAAAAAGGCAGTATAGCGATTTTCACAACGGTCGACGGGACCTACGGCATTTACGAGGATAATACAGTTGTAGCGCTTGCTGCGGACGTCGCCTACAGCGGCAGCATCACCTTTGAACAGGTTGATCAGGGTTATAATCTCCTGACCACCGACTCCTCGTCGGATATCGTTTACGGTCCTATGTCAAAGGAATGGGGCGTTACGCTTAAAGCTCTTAACGTTACGCCTACAGGTCTGACGCTCGAGTGCAGTCAGTCAGGCGGGAAAAAAGTACATGAATTATCTACAGGAAGCTATTTTGTGATACAGAAGCTCAGCGGTGGCGTGTGGGAGGACGTTGAGTATCTCCCGCAGGAATACGAGATCGGCTGGACATCGGAAGCATGGATCATACAGAAGGAAGCCACGGCAGCATGGAACGTGGAATGGGATATGATCTACGGAGAATTGCCGGCAGGAGAATACCGTATCGGAAAAAAGATCATGAACCTGAGGGAAACCGGAGCCTTTATTGAAAACTATGCTTTTGCTGAATTCACGGTACAGGAAGACGACGGCTCTGCCGCTGCGGTATGTGAAAGAGAACCCTCGCCTGAGGAGATTTTTGAAAACAATAAGATCCTTACGGCGGAAGAAGCACTGGAATGGGCTTATGATAATCCGGTCGTTGTTCAGGACGACGGTCAGATCACTTCCGGCAGGGATGTATGGGACAGCTTTTTTGATTCCGTAAATGCGAAAAAGCCAGCTTCTGTTATGTGCGTATATAACTATGTGCTGGATGAGGAAAGCGTATCTCCCGAACTGTATGAGGAAGAAAAGGACCTGTATCCTCAGCTGTTCTTCTGCTTGCTGCGTTATGACGGAGAAGTATTCCATGTAAAAATGAGAAAAAGTGATGAGACAAAGCTCGATACCGATGAAACATATAAATATCTGCTGCATTTGTCCGCAGAAAACCCGGATACGGCATTATACAGATACACAGACCAGTATGTTCTGGTAAACGATCCCTCAGTGACATGGGAACAGCTGCAAAGGTCAATGTTCAGTTCACAGTCGAGTGATTGGATAAAGCATTCAACGGTATATATGGATATGTATAATTGAACGCTGACAGAGAAACAAGTCCCCGCGCAGTGATACCGAAAGCGTCACACACCTGCTTCTTTGATCAGCCTGAAGAATTTGTCAGGACGATTACAGATTATATCAGAAATTGAAACTATGATGGCGATTTTTGTACAACTCACATACAAGCTTCATTATAGCGATACTGTCTTGAAAGCAATAAGATGAAGATATCTCCGACAACGTACAATGACTATGTTTCGGCTATAAATAAGCATATAACGCCATACTTTAAGAACGGCAAGCCATTGAAGGATATGAAGGCAAGAGACATAGAGTTATTTAATGAATATAAATTGAGTCAGGGGTTGAGCCCAAAGACTGTACATAAGCTTCTAAGTCTTATAGGTCCTGCATTCAGATATGCTGAGAAGAACGATTTTATCATTAAGAACCCTATGAGGGTTGTTGACAGGCCGTCGAAGGTCAAGAAGGAAGGCTGCTACTACAATGCAGCTCAGCTTAATACCCTTGCTCATGCGGCTAAAGGCTCATACATAGAAACACCAGTAGTACTTGCTATGGTACTCGGACTCAGAAGGTCTGAGATAGTAGGTATAACCTGGAATAATGTCGATTTCAATAAAAGGCTGTTACATATAAAGCAGAGCGTTATTATGGGCGATTCCAGCATACTTCCGCATGGGACGTATAAGGTCATAGGTCACACCAATAGCCTTAAGCCGAAGGATATTATTCTGAAATACTTCCTCAAGACTGAAAGCAGCGAGAGAAGCTTTACGATCAACGATGCTCTTTATAACTACCTTAAAGCTCTTAAAGCGGAGCAGGATAATATGATAAGAGAGACGAATGATTATCGTGATTTTCTTTGCGTTAACCCTGTAGGAGCATTAATAACACCGGATAGTATAACGCATCAGTTTACTAAGCTCCTTGATGAAAACAATCTGCCTCATATCAGGTTCCATGAACTCAGGCACTCTTGTATCAGCCTTCTTGCCAATAATAATGCGTTCTCAATGAAGCAGATACAGGATTATGCAGGTCACAGTGGCTTTCTCACGACTTTTAACGTGTACAGTCATACCGACGATTCAGATAAAAAGACGGAAATGGACTATATCACAAGCTGCTTCACCGATCTGTTCGATACCGATAAAGAAGAATAAACAAAGAGCAGGTGCTTCTTATAATGGGAGCACCTGCTTGAATTATGTATTATTGTAATCTGTGTAGTTCAACTGTTCGCTGACAAAATATCGTTC
>DBYI01000066.1 GCA_002310115.1 Ruminococcus flavefaciens | reverse complement strand
AAGGCGGAATAATATCATTATCCCAATATGTATCTATTATGGCATATGTTTTGCTGATTATCTATAGTTTTGGTTTAAAAATCCGGCATTCATCCCCCTCTTTCGCTTCGCTAAGAAGCGCTGGTATTCTGCCGTGATATAGATAAAAAAACAATTTCTACGATACATAAAATGTATCATTTTTTACTTTTCTTTTTTGATTTTTTTCTTGGTTCTTCCTGCTTCTTGTCCTTTTGTTCATTTTCATACTCAGCCATAGCCTCTGCCAGCACCTTTCTGCACTCGGGCAACTTCTCGGCTTCCTCCGGTGGAAGTTCGGGATATTCTGGCTTGCAGGCTTTCATAGCATCAAGAAGTATTTCTGTAATGAGATACCTTGTATACCATCTCTGATCTCCAGGGAGCACGTACCAGGGGCTGTTTTTCGTGGAAGTCTTGTTTATCACATCGTTGAAACACTTTAGATAAGCATCGTACTTGTCCCTTACTTTGAGGTCGTCTGCGCGGAATTTCCAGTTCTTTTCAGGCAGCTCTATTCTCTCAAGCAGCTGTCCTGTCTGTTCTTCCTTGGATACATGAAGAAATATCTTCACCATGCGGTAGCTGTTCTCATAAAGATATTGCTCGAAGTTGTTCACCTGTTCATAGCGCTTCGCAAAGAACTTCTTCTTTGTATCGTCAAGAATTCTGTCGGACATATGATAATTCTTCCATATATCCTCCGCCTGAACAGTAACAAGATCTTCGTAATGGCTCCTGTTGAAAACTGCTATCTCTCCTCTGCGTGGAATATTCTGATGTATCCTCCAGAGATAGTCGTGAGCAAGTTCATCCGCCGTAGGAGCCTTATAGTAATGTACCTTTACTCCTTGAGGATTTATGCCGCTGAAAACGTACTTTATGCATGAGTCCTTGCCTGAAGCGTCAAGAGCCTGTATCACAACAATAAGCCCTTCTCTCGCATCAGCGTAGAACTTGTCCTGAAATACTGCAAGATCACGCTTGTTTTCCTCATATTTTGCAATAATCTCTTCTTTGTCGACCTTATCTTCCTTGCTGTCCGTAGGCAGCTTGCGGATATCAATCTTTTTTCCTTCATGTATCAGGTATTTGTCGGCCTTCACTTTAAATCTCTCCTTTACAATATATTGAGTTTTTAACACACTATCTGAAATACATGCGGCGATACAGCCATCGCCTCCCTGTAAATAACTTTTATTCCGTAACAAGCGGTGCAACAGTCATCATACTATACACCAGAACCGAATAAAGAGTCGCCTGTCTTGCTGCAAGAAGCGCATGTCTTTCGTATTCACTGCTCACATTTTCATCGCTCGCGTAAGCAATAGTCAGCAACAGAAACGCATGGCTCACCGGCTCGGTCTTTCCGAATTCCGAAAGATCCCCCACCGATTTATGCTGTGAAAGGAAAGTCTCACTGACGCTTATATCATCAAGTATCTCTGCGCTTGAGAACTTTGTAATGGAAAGCGCCGCAAGCATTGCAAGCTCATAATGCTTGCCGTATTTTCTTCCTTTTTTTATCATGCTATCATAAAGCTCTCCGAATTTCGAACATTTATCCTCAGGAGTACCGCCTACCATTGCAAGAACATGAGAAACAGTCTGTATACTGTTATTGTCAGCTCTCTTTTTAAGGAGCTTATAGCAGGCTTCCATATCCTCAATGAGTTCATCGTCAGACTTCTCGGAAAAAGCAAGCATTACTGCAAAAGCAACGTCCTCCTTTGTTGTGAGTATCCTGTGCTCCTTTTTCATACGATCATATATCTGTCTGCCGCGTTTTATGTAATCCTCTGCCTTTTCAACAGGTGCTATCCGGATCAGCAATACGGAAAGCAGCGCCAGATGTTCGGAATTGGTAAAGTACTTCTTCAAAATATCATAGTAGCTCAGATATTTTTCCATTTCCCCCCTCGGATCATCACTTATGGATATAAGCGAGGCTATCAGAGGACGAACCGTACTTCTGAAGCTTGACAGCATTTTCGGATTTTCCTTTATAAGATTCATGCTGTCCTTGAACTTTCCAAGATCAAAAACCGCATCAGCTGCACAGAAAACGTTTGCACACACTGGATAGAGCACGTCTCTTTCAAGAGGATAAAAGTCGGTAAACAGCCCGAGATTGAGCAAATACTTGTCACACAAAGTTTCCAGTAGCTCCTTCATGACGCACCTCCTTAATAAAAATGCAATTAAGTGTTTGTACCTAAAGTTTCATCAGACTTCTACGGCACTTTAACACGTATGAACCAATTTTACTGAATTTGCCGCTCATTATCAAATATCGTAACTATTATACCACATTCCAATAAAAATTTCAACTAAAATTTTGTGAATATATTGTTTTTTTCGTACAAATAGATTATAATAATGTCATAACTGTCTAAAAATCAAGAAAAAAGATGTGAACAGGTCTGTATTATACCAGCTTAAATACTTTCACAGGAAAGGAATAAAAAATGCCTTTTTACAAAAACGATATGCCCATACTTGAGTATGATACCTCCGAGGTTTCTCTTTTCGGGATAAAATCTGAGCTGAAGAACATAAAGCTCCCACAAAAAGCAGTATATGCACTTCTTGGCAGCTGTATTGACGAATATGCAGCTAAACATAATGCTGTAATCGCAGGGAGCATATCCACCATTACACGTGACTATCCCATATATATCATAAACTACGGAGGCGAAGATATATGCCTTTGTCAGGCACCTATGGGAGCTCCCGCAGCTGTTCAGAACATGGAGATACTACTTGCCTGCGGTGTAAAACAGATTATTTCCGCAGGCTCATGCGGAGTCCTAACACCTATTCCCGAGAACGAATTCATAGTACCCGTAAGAGCTCTGCGAGATGAGGGCTGCTCATACAAGTATCTTCCACCGTCGCGACTTGTAAAGCTCGATATGCCCATGACTGACCACATCTGCTCTGCTCTCTCCGACCGTAATATCCATTTCAAAAAGTGTACAACTTGGACTACCGACGGACTTTTCCGTGAAACTCACGATACAGTTGCCAATCGCCGAAGCGAGGGCTGTGAAACCGTAGATATGGAGTGTGCATCCCTTGCTGCCTGTGCAAAATTCCGCAGAGTCGACTTCGGAATGCTGTTTTTCACAGCCGATTCCCTTGCTGATCTTGACAATTACGACAGACGTGCTTTCGGTGTTGCTTCACTGGAACCTGCCCTGCGCTTGTGCATTGATATTATCGGCAGTTATAAAGTATAATAATGATGAAAACGAGGCAAATAAATGGCAAATATAATTGAAATAACCGATCTGAACATGAAAGAACTCATCCCATATACTGATACCTCTGAAAAAAAGCTTATTGACTATTTCTCGCATGGTGATGGCATTTTCACGGCTGAAAGCCCTAAGGTAATACGCACCGCCCTGGATTCAGGATATGAACCTATCTCACTTCTTATCGAAAGGAAGTACATAAACGGTCAGGCGTCAGATATCATCAAACGCTGCGGTGAAATTCCTGTATATACGGCTTCATCGTCCATACTCGAGGAACTGACCGGCTTTAAACTCACACAGGGAGCTCTCTGCGCCATGCGCCGGAAAAAGCTGCCTACGCCACAGGAAATACTTTCAAAATCGGAACGCATTGCCGTTCTCGAGGATATTATGAATCAGACAAACATAGGCGCGATTTTCCGTTCCGCAGCAGCTCTCGGATTTGACGCTGTACTGCTCACACAATCCTGCAGCGATCCTCTTTTCCGAAGAACTGTCCGTGTAAGCATGGGTACTGTCTTTCAGCTTCCCTGGACTTACCTCATGAACGGAACTCCCGATTACATTTCTGAGTTGAAATCCGCAGGTTTTTCCTGTGCAGCAATGGCTCTACACCGCAATACTGTACGTATTGATGACGCAAAACTGAAAGCCGAGCCAAAACTTGCCGTTATCCTCGGCACAGAGGGCGACGGACTTCGTAACGCAACCATAGACCAGTGCAACTATACAATAAAAATTCCAATGGTAAACGGCGTAGATTCACTGAACGTAGCTGCCGCCAGTGCCGTTGCATTCTTCCAGCTCAGCAATAAAATATAAAAAAAACATGCTATATGTATATTTGAACATACAGCATGTTTAGATTTACCCCAAATCAACTTAAAAATCAATAATCACCTTAAAATTCTTTTCCTTGCATTCAAGTTTCAATTTAAAGCCGTTCTGCTCGGCAGCAGCCGATGCTATGGCAAGTCCAAGACCATGGCTATTCTTATCGCTCCGTGCCTTGTCACCCTTTACAAACGGCATTAGCAGATCCTTCGTATCAATATTCTCCGCTATATCATTAACTACCGACAGCTGATTCTTATCAGCTGTTATTTTTATACATCCGCCTTCATATGTATATTTCACTGCATTTGAGATAAGGTTTTCCACCGCAGTCGCAAGAACATCAATATCGGCAGTGACCTCGCCACTTCCGCTGATATTAAGCTCTATTGACTTTTCTTCAAGAGCTGTCCGGTACTTCTCGGCAAGCTTCTCAACAAGTGCTTTTATATCGACTTTCGTTTTGTTCAGTTTTTTTATCTGTTCTGTTTCGCAGAGTTTAAGAGTCTTTGCAATGATATCGTCTGTATATGACACATTTTTCATAATAGAACTGAGATATTTAAGTTCCTTCTCACTACCAACATCTTTACGCATTTCAATAAGGTTCTCAGCATAGCCTCCGATAACTGCAAGCGGAGTTTTCAGATCATGTGCAAGGTTATTGGTAAGAGCACGCTGATAGTCCTCAAAGGCATACTGTGCCTTATTTTTGGAGTTTTTTACCCAGCATCTCAGAAAAGCTATAAGCGTAAGGATAAGAAAGAAAACCGCAACAAAAATACAGTATAACATCTTTACCGTATCGGTCCATGCATTAACTTTATAATCAATGAAAAGCTTGCACCTTTCACCGTTAAATAAGACATCAGTGTGCATAATGGATTCATTCAGAGCAAATCCATAATCACTTTCATAATTATATCCAACGCCATCCTTTTGGTATCGTTCATTAATTGCCTTTTCTATCTTTTCTCTCTCAGTTCCAAGCATCATTTGAAGCGAGCAATACGGATATTTATAATCTTCAAAATCAATTCCTGAATTGCTGTTGAAATCGGTAAGCTCATAGCCATCAATATCAGCATCTATCACGATTTCTTTATCTTCGATAAGATTTTTATCCTCAAGAACCAGTTCATCTCTAAGATATTCTATTAATGACACCTTATATTTTTTGACTTTGACAACATGAGGTATCATCTTCAGCTCAGCAGTATCAAGATAGGCACTTGTGATCTCATAGCTGTACTCATAACCTGTATATTTTCCTTGAATATATTCATCAAAAATCTGCTTCAGTTCTGGTATATCCGTATCACAGGGATCACAGCTGAAGAACCTGTTATTATTCATATCATCATCGAATTTTACAACACACCACAGCCGCAGCGAATTTGAAGCTATAATATTACCATCTCTGTCGATAAGTGCAGATACTGCAGTCCCTTTTTTGTCGTTCTTTAATATCGAATAACTTGAAACAGGAAACGAAATCACAGGCAAATATACATCGTAAAATGTACCAAAACCCATTTTAAAGTTTACCAGCTGTTCTTTTCTGCCGAATTTCCCTGATTTGTCTTCACCAAACTGTATCGTCCTAATAAGACTATTGTTTAGACTTCCCTGCTGATCATGAACTTGTTCACAGCTTATAATCTCAATATAGATATTAAGTACAACTGCTATAATCAGTGTAAATAAAACAGGCAGTATCATCGCTTTTGCAAACATTTTTCCGAATGTAGTACGTTTGGGTTTCTTTTTGGAAAGTTTGTTTTCCATTTTGTTCACTCCTTTGCCAGTTTATACCCCCGTCCCACAAGAGTTTTTATCTGTATGCCTGCGCTTCCGAGGGCTTTTCTAAGTTTCTTTATATGGTTGTCCACCACACGGTCACTTCCGAAATAGTCATAACCCCAAACCTTATTGAGCAAAGTATCCCTTGAAATGACCCAGTTCTCATGCTCCAGCAGATATCGAAGTATTGCGAACTCCTTAGGAGGGAGTTCCACCTCAATTCCGTCCGAAAAACAACGCAGCGTCCTTGTATCAAGAGATATGTTGCCGCAACTTAGTTTATTATCATTGATCAGACCTTCTGCACGGCGCAAAAGAGCTTCACACTTGCTGTAAAGCACAGAAAGCAGAAATGGCTTAACTATATAATCGTCGCATCCTAGGTCATAACCACTGAGGATATCCTCTTCCCTTCCGCGGGCAGTAATAAATATAACAGGTACATTGCTTTTGATTCGAATCTGTCTGCAAAGTGTAAAGCCGTCAGTCTCGGGAAGCATTATATCAAGCAGTACAAGCTCATATTCTTCTATACCGCTTTGTATCATATCAAAAGCTTCGCCGCCGTTCTGAACAGCAACAACTTCAGTACCTTTGTTGCCGAAATATTCTGTGATTATATCACATATTTCAGCGTCATCCTCTACAAGAAGTATTTTTTTCATAAGTTACGCGCTCCTTATTTCTATGTAAGCATTATATAATGAGGATGTGTCCTTTTTATATCCTACATGTGCTTTTTTTATATCATTATATATATGTTGCATATAAAAGTCAAACTTTTTTTGTCACATTCTGTTACAGCGAGGTTACAAACAGCAATAAACGATTAGAACAGAACAATTTTTGTCTTGTTTTAGTAGATTTTTTATTGTATAATAATTACAGATAATACAGTGGACATATATATACAGTGTTCAAATGAGTTTACAAAGTTATTTCAAACTGTATTATTTGGTTACAAAACGGAAACACCAAATCATTATGCATTACTGCCGTAAAAAAATGTTACAGGACATAAACATGAATAAAGGCTTCCTTCCCTGATGTGATGCATAAGTGACATAAAGCTGCATGCGCTCCTCAGCGCAGCATAGCAGTAAGTCGGGCAATTCGGCTTCCGACCTTGGCAGAACTGGTAAGAACGGGATCAATGATCTCGTTCCCCTGACCAAACTGCCCGCGGAAAGAGTTCCGCTTTTTGAGTATGATTGTACCACCTCTCTGAATAATAGATAAGAAAGTCCCCCTTATGACCGAGGGGACTTTCTTATTTCAGACAAAAAATCTCCTGAAAGCATTTGTTATCAGACTTCCGCTTTCAGGAGATTTTTTATATACTACATATTAACTTGCAGTGACTATGCATGAATATCTGCCTGACTAATCACTTACAACAGCTCTCTTCATTTCCTTTACGAACTCTCCAACGTGTGGAGCCGCTTCACTTCCGTACTTTTCAAGGATTTTGATAATAGCTGATCCTACAATAGCACCGTCCGAAAGTTGTGCCATAGCTTTAGCCTGTTCAGGCTTTGAAATACCGAAGCCAACTGCACACGGAACGTCTGTATTCTTGCGAACCAGTTCCACAAGTTCACTGATGTTTGTTGTTATCTCGCTTCTTTCACCTGTAACTCCGAGACTTGACACAACATAGATGAAGCCGCTTGCTTCCTTTGCTATCATGGCAATTCTGTCCTCGGAGGTCGGAGCTATCATAGATATAAGGTCTACCCCATACTGCTTTGCAACGTCCGCAAACTCATTCTTTTCCTCATAAGGAAGATCCGGAAGAATGATACCATCGACACCTGCTTCACAGCACCTTGCCATAAAACGCTCTGCATCGTATGAATAGACCACATTTGCATACGTCATGAATACAAATGGTATCTTAACATCCTTGCGAAGCTCCTTTACCAGCTCAAAAACCTTATCCGTAGTAACTCCTGCAGCGAGGGCACGGATATTTGCCCCCTGAATAACAGGTCCCTCCGCAGTAGGGTCGGAAAATGGTATTCCCAGCTCAATAAGGTCTGCGCCATTTTCTGCAGCAGCTCTGACTATTTTTGCAGTAGTCTCAAGATTAGGATCACCACAGGTTATGAACGGGATAAAAGCCTTGCCATTTGCGAAAGCCGATCTTATATTACTCATGGATATCCTCCCCTCTGTAGCGTGCGATTGCAGCACAGTCCTTGTCGCCGCGTCCGGAAACTGTTACTATTATGATCTTATCCTTGTCCATAGTAGGAGCCAGCTTCATAGCATAAGCAATTGCATGAGCGGACTCGATAGCAGGAATTATGCCTTCAGTGCGTGAAAGATACTCAAAAGCATTTACAGCCTCGTCATCGGTTATCGGTACATATTCAGCCCTGCCGATATCGTGAAGATGTGCATGCTCCGGACCTACGCCTGGGTAGTCAAGACCAGCAGAAATAGAGTAAACAGGAGCTATCTGACCGTACTCATCCTGACAGAAATATGACTTCATACCATGGAAAATTCCTATTCTGCCTGTATTTACAGTTGCAGCCGTTTCAAAGGTGTCAATACCTCTGCCTGCTGCCTCACAGCCTATAAGTCTAACTCCTTCATCGGGAATAAAGTGATAGAAGCTTCCTATAGCGTTTGAGCCTCCACCCACACATGCAATTACTGCATCAGGAAGTCTGCCCTCGGCTTCAAGTATCTGAGCTCTCGATTCACGAGAGATAACAGCCTGAAAATCACGTACTATTGTTGGGAAAGGATGAGGTCCCATAACAGAGCCAAGACAGTAATGGGTATCTGCAATACGTGAAGTCCACTCACGCATAGCCTCAGAAACAGCATCTTTAAGAGTAGCAGTACCGCTCTTTACAGGAATAACATCAGCTCCGAGGAGTCTCATACGATAAACATTGAGCGCCTGACGCTTTGTATCCTCCTCGCCCATGAAAACGACACACTCCATATCGAGAAGAGCCGCAGCCGTTGCAGTTGCAACACCATGCTGTCCAGCACCTGTTTCAGCGATAAGACGTGTCTTGCCCATTTTCTTTGCAAGAAGAGCCTGTCCAAGTACATTGTTTATCTTGTGTGAACCCGTATGATTAAGATCCTCACGCTTGAGGTATATCTTGGCACCACCGAGCTCACGGGTGAGCTTGTCTGCACGATATAACAGGGATGGTCTGCCTGCGTAATTATTAAGGAGCTCTGTAAGCTCACGGTTGAAATCGGGATCATTCTTATAGTGATCATAAGCCTTTTCGAGCTCTATGACCGCATTCATGAGCGTTTCGGGGATATATTGACCGCCGTGAACGCCGAATCTGCCTTTTGATTCTGACATATTATCTTTCCTTTCTGTCTTAACTTTCAATTTTTCCGGAGTATATCTATGGTATGGTCTGAAACTCCGATTATGTCCTGCCTTTCACAGGTTGCAAAATGGAAATCCATGAATTTTCCAAATGTTAATTCGTCCATTTCATCTACTTTATCTCTCATATAATTCGTGACACCGTCAGAAGCAATCAGTTTTATCCGTTCAGCGCCAACAAAACTGTCAAGCTCTGCTATTTCCTCCGTACGTATCAATTCAAAGACCTCTTTAGGAGTACTTTTACAATGCCAGTCATCGTTTATCATATCAATTGTATTCCACAGATTGTCCTTGCCAAAAACATATCGTATTATAACTGCCTCATTCATACAGTAAGCTACCAGCAGGAAGCCACCACGCTTTGTAACTCTTACCGCTTCTGAGAGCGCCTGTATCTTTTCCTCCTTTGAGTAAAGATGATACATAGGACCAAGAACCAGTGTCATATCGAAACTTTCATCACTGAACTGCGACAAATCAAGAGCGTCGCCCTGTAATGCTTCGATGTTTTCACTTCCCGTAAGCTTGCTTTTCAGAACGTCAAGATTATGTTCTATCAGTTCCAGTGCTGTGACTATATGTCCCTCTTTTGCAAGAGAAATACTATAGCGTCCAGTGCCTGCGCCAACCTCAAGAATACTCGCCCGTTTGCAGCTGCCGAGGCAATCATGTATATACTTCATTGTAGTAAGAAATTCTACCTTACCATGCTGAGAAAGCAATCTTTCGTCTTCACTGATGCTGTTATAGTAGCTTTCAAGATAGTCCATATCTTCACTTCAACCCTTTCTAACAGCCCTTGCAAAATCGTACATTTTATTGTAATCCTTAAATCCGTCTTTTTCAAGACACGAGCTTGCATCTACGGCATATGGGACAAATCTTTCTATGGCTTCACCGACATTTTCGGGAGTTATTCCTCCTGCAAGAAAAATTTCCCGCTTAATGCCACTAATAAGCGTCCAATCAAAGGTCTCCCCCGATCCCCGTCCAGAATCGAGCAGAACATAGTCCGCACAGGTCCTCTCAGCCTTTTCGCAGTCAGCCCTGTTGCTTATCTTAAAAGCTCTTATCACAGGAATCCCCATGCTTTTCAGTACCATTATGTCCTCTTCGCTCTCATTTCCATGAAGCTGAGCTACCTTTATCGCACCGCTCTTTACAATAGAAGCGATATTCTCTGTAGACTCATTAACGAAGACTCCAACAGGGATTATACTTTCGTCGAGGAGCTTCGTAAGCTCCAACGCTTTTTCTGGCGAGATGTACCTCTTGCTCTTTTCAGCGAAAACATAGCCAATATAATCTGGGAGCAACTTGTTGGCGTACTCTATGTCCTCCGTACGACGAAGTCCGCACATTTTTATTTTAGTCATATTATCCTTTCAGCTCTGCAAGCTTTGCCTTTTTATCTGCAGCTCTCATAAGAGTCTCGCCGATAAGCACCGCATTTACCCCCGCCTCACGTAGAAGCCTGATATCCTCGGCAGTACGAACGCCGCTTTCGGAAACAAAGCTTACAGATTCAGGCGCAAGCTCGCGAAGTCTTCGGCTGTTGCCAGTATCTACTGAAAAATCCTTGAGATTGCGGTTGTTCACGCCTATAATTCGTGCTCCTGCTGCAACAGCCATACGAAGCTCGTCTTCATCGTGAGCTTCAACAAGTGCTGATAATCCAAGTTCATCGCATATGCCTATGTATTCGCTTATCTGCTGTTGCGAAAGTATTGAGCAGATAAGCAGAACAGCCTTTGCACCAAGAAGCTTTGCTTCGTATATCATATACTCATCAATTGTAAAGTCCTTGCGTATGCAGGGAATACTTACATTTGCAGCTATGTCCCGGAGATATTCGTCACTGCCTAGGAACCATTTTGGCTCTGTCAGAACTGAAATGCAGTCAGCGCCTGCTGCTTCGTAGTCCTTTGCAATTTCAAGATACGGAAAATGTTCAGCAATTATTCCTTTTGACGGAGAAGCCTTCTTACACTCGCAGATAAAGGCGATATCATCCTTTTTCAGAGCCTTTTCGAACTCAAAGCCACCCTTTGAGAGTTCCAGAGCTCGTCTTTTTACATCGTTTGCAGTAACTTTTTTCTTAGCCGCCGCCACTCGCTCACGAGCATAGTCCGCAAGCTGGTCGAGAATAGTCATGCCGCACCTCAATTCTTTGATTCTGCAATGAATTTATCCATTAATGCAAGGACAGAACCGTTGTCTATAAGCTCAGCTGCCTTTTTGACGCCATCAGCCATGCTCTCTGCCTTTCCACCGATATATATTGCCGCTCCAGCGTTTAGAAGAACCGCGTTTCTCTTGTGTCCCTTTATCTCTCCTGCAAGGATTCCACGTGTTATAGCCGCATTCTCGTCTGGGGAGCCGCCCTTAAGATCTTCCTTTGTGCAACGCTCAAATCCGAACTGCTCAGGAGTTATCTCATAGTTCTTCATCCAGCCGTCTTTGTACTCGCATACAGCAGTGGGGGCACTCAGGGATATCTCATCCAGCTTATCCTTACCGAAAACTACCATACCATTCTTTGATCCAAGCTTCATAAGAACTTCTGCAACTGGCTCAAGTAGAACACTGTCGTAAACTCCTAAGAGATGATGCTTCGGACGGGCAGGATTAGTAAGAGGTCCGAGGATGTTGAACACTGTACGGAAACCAAGCTCCTTACGAATAGGACCTACATACTTCATGGAAGTGTGATATTTCTGTGCAAAGAAGAAGCAGAATCCAACTTTTTCAAGAAGCTGTCGGCACTTATCCGGATCAAGATCAATATTTGCTCCGAGAGCCTCGAGGCAGTCAGCAGTTCCAGAAAGTGAAGAAGCAGCTCTGTTACCATGTTTTGAAACCTTAATCCCCGATGCTGCGATAACAAATGCTGAAGTTGTGGAAATATTGAAGCTATGAGCATTGTCACCACCTGTTCCGACTATTTCGAGCAGATCCATGTCGTTCTCGAATTTTATAGCTGCATCACGCATTGCAGCCGCACAACCCGTTATTTCGTCTATAGTCTCAGCCTTTGTACTCTTTGTGGAAAGAGCTGAGAGAAAAGCGGCATTCTGAGTGGGAGTAGTCTGTCCTGACATTATTTCAGATATCACCTTATATGCCTCATCGTAGGTGAGATCCTCTTTATTTACTATCTTTTCGATTGCTTCTTTTATCATAATAACAACTCCTATCTTAAATTACATTTCTATGAAATTTCTCAGCATAATGTGTCCGTCTGGAGTCATAATTGACTCGGGATGGAACTGTACTCCGAAAATCGGATATTCTTTATGCTGTACTGCCATTATCTCTCCGTCATCTGCAACCGCTGTCACATTGAAACAGTCCGGGATCGTATCTGCATCAGCAGCAAGTGAATGATATCTTGCTACCGGGGCACCCTCATCTATTCCTCTAAAGAGCGGACTGTCGTTCATGAAGCTTATAACAGACTGCTTTCCATGCATAAGCTGTTTTGCGTATGTAACCGTAGCTCCGTAGGCTGCACATATAGCCTGATGTCCGAGGCATACTCCAAGAGTAGGTATCTTTCGGCATACTGTTTTCGCAGCTTCAATTATAATTCCAGCATCTTCAGGACGTCCGGGGCCTGGAGAAAGAATTATTCTGTCTGGTGAAAGCTTTTCTATCTGCTCCACAGTCATCTCGTCGTTGCGTATTACCTTTATATCTGGCTCTATTGCGCCTATCATCTGATAAAGATTATATGAAAAGCTATCGTAATTATCAATGAGAAGAATCATATTTCTGCCTCCTCTGCAAGCTTAAGAGCATTCACAACTGCCGCAGCCTTGTTTATGCACTCCTGATATTCCTTTTCGGGAACTGAGTCCGCAACTATTCCTGCGCCGCTTCTTACGAACACCTTGCCATTTTTCTTGTAAGCAATACGGATAGCAATACAGGTATCAAGATTTCCTGTAAAGTCGATATAGCCTATTGCGCCGCCGTAGATTCCGCGTTTGTTGTTCTCTAGCTCCGCTATAAGCTGACAAGCACGTATCTTCGGAGCTCCTGAAAGAGTACCTGCAGGAAGAACCGCGCTTACTGCATCAAGTCCATCATATTCTTCCTTTATCTCACCGCGAACAGTAGATCCGATATGCATTACATGAGAATAGCGTTCGATACTGTGGAGTTTTTCAACTTCAACTGTGCCGAATTTGCTGATCTTTCCGAGATCGTTTCTTCCTAGATCTACCAGCATATTGTGCTCTGCAAGCTCCTTTTCATCACGTAATAATCCTTCTTCAAGTTCCTTATCCTCTTTTTCCGTCTTTCCTCTCGGACGTGTTCCTGCGAGTGGGAATGTATGAAGGACACCGTCTTCAAGCTTTACGAGAGTTTCGGGGGAGGCACCTGCTATCTCTACATCCGTTCCTGAAAAATAGAACATATATGGTGAAGGATTGATTGTTCTCAGTACACGGTAGGTATTCAACAAACTGCCCTCATAATCAGCAGAAAGTCGGTTAGAAAGGACAATTTGGAAAATATCTCCTTCACGGATATGACGCTTGGCTTTTTCAACCATTTCGCAGTATTCATCCTTGCTGAAAAGTGCTGTAACTTCACTTTTCATGCATCCCGCTGGTTCGCGCTTAGCAGATCCGTTCCTGAGAAGATCTGCCATCTGCTGAAGCTCCATCTTAGCTTTGTTATATCCCGTTTCGCCCTCATCCAGCCTCATATTTGCAATAAGGATTATCTTCTGACGGAAGTTATCAAAAGCTATTACCTTATCGAAAAGCATCAGGTCTACATCTTTGAAATTCTCTGTATCATTAACATCTGTACGCAGAGTTTTTTCGCTGTATGCCAGAAAATCGTATGAGAAGTAACCTGCAAGTCCTCCTGTGAAAGTAGGAAGGTAGTCAAATTTAGGGCTTCTGTAATTTGAGAGTATCTGTCTTATCTGTACTGACGGATCATCTGATGTCATCTTAACGTCGCCAATTGTCAGTTCACTTCCTGCCGCAGTTATCTGCAGTTTCGGGTCATAACCCAGGAACGTATAACGTCCCCATTTCTCCTTGTCAGCCACAGACTCAAGCATATAACAGTGAGTCGAAATGCTTTTCAGTTTCATAATGGCTTCGATAGGAGTGCAGATATCCGACAGTATCTCACAGCTTACAGGGAGAATGTCGTACTTTCCGCTTTCGGCATAGCATCTGACTGAGTCAAATTCCGGTAAAAAATTCATTTGAAGCACCTCCGCAGCCTGTCAGGGCAATAAAAAATCCTTGACAGACTAATAAAATCTGTCAAGGACGAATAATCTTATCCGCGGTACCACCTTGATTCACGGCTTTGCCGTGCACTTAACAGGACACTATCATATCCCTGATGATTAACGCACATCCTAACGTTACAGAATACTCTGACCGAAGACAATAATTACTGCGATCATTTGACTGCACCCTCGGCGGTCCATTTGCTAACCTGTTTTTCACCCGACTCTCAGCACCACGGGCTCTCTGTAGAAGCATAATTAACTTTATCTCCGCTTCAACGGTTTAACTTGTTGTTATTATATCACCGTAAATTCATCTTGTCAAGTAGTTTTTGAAATTTTTTTGCAAGTATTTCCAATTAATTATTAAATATCAAAACAAATTCGTTTATATTATGCAATAAGAAAACTTTTAGGCTTTTGCCTCATGAGTGGTTAACTAAATTGTTAACTCTATTATATTCCCCTCAAAAGCGGAAATGCAGCTCTCATAGTAGCCGTCCCCCGTTGTTCGTGGTCCGCTTATTATCTCATAGCCGTCTTTCCTGAATTTTTCAGTGAGTGCGTCGACTTTTTCAGCGCTTCCCAGACTGAAAGCTATATGTACATATCCCGTTCTGGTTGCGGACTTCCGTACATCTTCCATATCGGGGCGATTCATTATCTCAAGTCTTGAACCGTCATCAAAACTGATAAAATATGAACGGAAACCTGTTTTTTCGTTATGATAGCCGCTATTCGAGCTGCCTCCGATGTACTTTACGAAGAAATCACGTGCAGCATCAAGGTCGTTTACATACATAGCTATGTGTTCTATCTTCATCCCGCTCACTCCTTCCTATGGAAGAATTATACCCTTATATTAATATAATGTCAACATAATAAGTTTTCCGATCTGTATAATATGTGTTAGCATATATTAATACGTTTTAAGCTATTTTTCGTTATTTATACTCTTTCACAATGTTTCTTGTGTGCAACAAAAATAGTCTCATTGTTGATTTTGCCTTATCTGAGTGTTATAATTGATAATACTATGACCATGTTGTAAAATAAACAAACACCATGAAGGGAGTAAAAAATGCTCGAACTGAAAAATATCGTTTTTAACGCCGAAAACGACGGAAAGAATGTAGGAATCCTTCGCGATATAAGTCTTACGGTGGATGACAATAAATTTGTAGTTATCACAGGTCCCAACGGCGGTGGAAAGTCAACTCTCGCAAAAGTCGTTGCTGGTATAATCAAGAACAACTCCGGACAGATAATTTTTGATGGTAATGACATCACTGAAAAAAGCATCACAGACCGTGCACGAATGGGTATAGGCTTTGCATTTCAGCAGCCTGTTCGCTTCAAAGGTATGACTGTAGTCGATCTTCTCAGGATAGCCTCAGGAAAAACTCTTTCAGTTTCCGAAGCCTGCGAGTACCTCTCCGAAGTAGGTCTCTGTGCAAAGGATTATATCAATCGCGAAATAAATGCTTCTCTTTCGGGCGGTGAGCTCAAACGTATTGAAATAGCTACAGTTCTAGCGCGCGACGTAAAACTAGCACTTTTCGACGAGCCTGAAGCCGGCATTGACCTATGGAGTTTCAATAACCTTATCCGTATATTTGAGAATATGCGTAAGGAACGTAACGGCAGATCTATCATTGTAATCTCTCACCAGGAACGCATCCTAAATATTGCAGACGAGATCATTGTAATTGCTGACGGAAAGATTGTCAAAAAGGGCAGTAAGGATATCATACTCCCAGAAATAACAGGTACGGAAAACGCTGTGAATATATGCAGCAGAATACAGTAAGGAGGCGGCAGATATGGTTCAGATGGATGCAGTTCAGAAAAGACTTTTTCAGGAGGTTGCCGATCTCCACGGTATTCCTGAGGGAGCTTATAACCTTCGTGCAAATGGACAGGCAATCAGCAGAAATACTACCGCAAACATTGATATACAATCCAAATCAGACGTTAGCGGTATTGATATACGTATTAAAGACGGCACTAAAAATGAGAGCGTGCATATCCCGGTAGTACTCAGTCAGAGCGGCATAAAAGAGAACGTTTACAACGATTTTTATATTGGCGAGGACTGCGACGTACTCATCGTTGCAGGCTGCGGTATCGAAAACTGCGGCTCACAGGACTCGGAACACGACGGTATACACCGCTTCTATATAGGTAAAAACTCACGCATAAAGTACGTTGAGAAGCACTACGGTTCTGGTGACGGAAGCGGAAAACGCATACTAAATCCTGTTACCGAGGTGTATATGGAAGAAGGCAGCACTATGGAAATGGAAATGGTGCAGATAAAAGGTGTTGACTCCACTGAAAGAACCACTATCGCCGAGCTTAAAGAAAATGCAAAGCTTATCGTTCGAGAAAGGCTCATGACACACGGTCAGCAGCAGGCAGGCAGCATCTATAAGGTCGACCTAAAGGGCGACGGTTCAAGTGCAGACGTGGTTTCACGTTCAGTCGCTCGTGATGATTCATATCAGAAACTCGATCTCTGTATTATCGGAAACGCCGCCTGCAGCGGTCACACAGAGTGCGATTCTATCATTATGGACAACGGCCGTATTCTTGCGGTTCCGTCTCTTGAAGCAAACAATATAGACGCAGCCCTCGTTCATGAAGCAGCTATCGGAAAAATTGCAGGCGAACAGCTTATAAAGCTCATGACTCTCGGTCTCACTGAAGCAGAAGCTGAGGAACAGATAATAAACGGGTTCCTTAAATAAGGCTGTAGAAGGCGATGACCTCATCGTTCCTAACCATTTATGAAAAAACTCACCATTTCTGGTGAGTTTTTTATATTATTTCAAGTGTTCTTGCAGTAATGCCAACGGCTACACCCTGTGTGCCTGTACCAACATGAGAAGCAATACTGCACGCAAGCGGACGGTATGTCACCTTATATCCCTTAAACTCGTTCTTCACTATGTTTACCCAGCGTTCAATCTCATCAGGAGTTTCCATTGTTCCTGCCGCGCCTATACTGAGGTGATCCTTGGGTATTCCTGAATACTTTTCTTCAAGGTCCTTGCGAACAGCCTGTAACATCTTTTCCTCGGCTGCTGACATTCCTCTTGCCTTTGCATATGCGTCAAGCTTTCCTCCCTGTATCTTCAGTATCGGCTTCAGATTCAGCACCGTTGCGATAGCCGCTCCTGCAGAGGTAATACGTCCTGTTTTTGTTATACGCTTGAGAGTTTGCAGAGTTATATATATATCGTTAAGATATGCATCCTCTTCAAGCTTTTCCTTTATCTCTGCAGCACTCATGCCATTTTCCGCATAATACTTCGCGTCGTACACTGAATCCAGCAGAGTTATGGATATGCGGTGATTATCGGTTACGCAGACTTTTCCACCATAATCTATAGCAAGCGCCTTAGCAGTGTCACATGCTCCACTCAAACCGCTTGACATAGGAATATAAACAAGCTCATCATAGCCTTCGGAAAGTATCTTATCCCACATCTCTGTAAGATCCCCTGGTGACGGCTGTGAGGAAACTATGTCCTTATCCTCGTTAAGAGCCTTGTAAAGCACCTCATGAGTGAGCGTAAGTTCCTCAATATAATCCTTTCCGTCTATCATCACAGGCATGGGAAGCACATATATGCCATACCTGTTGCCTTCTTCCAAAGTAATACCGCTGTTTGTATCAGTCATTACCGCTGTTTTCATACAATTCCTCGTTTCAAATTGCCCACCATAGCAAGCCGTTTTTCCATAGGTCGATTATATCATTTTATAGCTTTTTTGTCAATAGAAAGCATTTTCAACAGAAATGACTGCTTTTTCCGTAGCCTCACCAGTATTATTTAGCTTTTTCAAAGAACTGGTCTATAAGATCAATTATTTCCGGATTGGTTCCATTATACAACTCGTGATCTATTGATTCGTAGAACTTTACCCGCTCGTCATACGGAACATCATTGTTGTATTTCTCGTTCAGTTCATTCGCTCTTGGAATATATATGTTTTTCTTGTAATCCACATATTCTGCTGTGCTGAATATGGAACTGTGTCCGTTTCTACCCTCATCAGAAATTGTATAAAACTCAGCCTTTGAATTGGTTATCTTGTCCCTCTGCGCTATTATAGAAGCTCCGTTATACTTTATGACTTCATCATTCTCGCCGTGTATTACAAGGACGGGTATACCGGACTTGTTTATACCATCAACTGCTGATAATGAAGAGTATTTACCAAACTCAGTCTTGTTATACAACCATACCAACGGATAAAGCAGCTTTCCTGCCGTACCATAGCTGTCATCACATGATTCGGCAAGCTCAGCAAAAGGAGTATTATAGCCAGACATTGTTACGCTCGCTTTTACGTTATGATCAAAGTTGAGCACTGCTGCTGCCGCATATCCACCCCAGCTGTGGCCTAACACAAACGTGTCCATATTCTTTGTACGACTGTCGCTTTCTGCGAAAACAAGAGCGTTGTCAAGATCTATAACTGACTGTGCAAGTCCATTTGTACCATCGCCCTCACTGTAGCCGCTTCCTGTACAGTCATAGGCAAAAACGCTCCACCCGCGGTCAACAAGATTGGTTATGAGACTTAGATAAAACTCATGACCACTCCCGATGCCGTGAGCAAAGATGATAAGTCCCTTTTTATTGTCCATGCCGTAAAGATAGCCTTTAAGCGTGTTATCCCCCGATTTGAAGTTCACTTCTTCGCGCGGATAGTCGTTTTCATAATGATCATAAAACCATGTCACGGTAAGCTTCGGGTCCGGATAATCCCCTCGTCCGAAATTCTTCTTCATTTCACTCGATGTAATGAAATAACCGATTATAAATGATATTATCAGGAATAATACAAGTACTATTGACGTTATTTTCAGTATCTTTTTCATAATATTCCCCCCAGTTTATTTTTTACATTATAACATTTATAACTTGATTTTTCAATATAATTTTCAAACAATAATTCAAGCCGCACTTCATTGAAGCACGGCTTGATTGATCAGTAACAGATATATCTTCAATTTATGCATCTTCGTAACATTTCACCCAAAAATCACCTGTTATTTACAGTTTCAGGGTACATATCATGATTTGCTAGCCTTTCCCATGCGAGCTGCTCCCATTTTGTACCTGCAATACCATAATTGCAATAGGGATCTATGGATATTCCGCCACGTGGCAGGAACTTTCCCCAGACCTCAATATATTTTGGCTCCATAAGCTTTATGAGATCCTTCATGATGATATTCACGCAGTCCTCATGAAAGTCCCCGTGATTTCGGAAACTGAAAAGATATAGCTTCAACGACTTGCTTTCCACCATTTTCTCAGCAGGAATATATGAAATATATATTGTTGCGAAATCAGGCTGTCCTGTTATAGGACAAAGGCTAGTGAATTCAGGGCAGTTGAACTTTACAAAATAATCGTTATCAGGATGCTTGTTAGGAAAGGTCTCAAGCACAGAAGGGTCATAATCTGCGGAATATGAAGTCTTGTTATTACCGAGCAGCGATATGCTACCCTTTTCGTTTTCATTTCTGCCTGTCATGGTCAAACTCCTTTCAAAAGCGCGGGATCTTCCACACCGTTCGCCGCAAAAGCGGCTGCTCTGTCGCGACAAGTACCGCATTTACCACAGGGCTTATCTCCACCTTCATAGCAGCTCCATGTGAGTTCATATGGTACGTTCAGTTCCAGTCCTTTTTTTACAACCTGAGCCTTTGTAAGGCCGATAAACGGAGCTTCTACTCTCAGCTCACAACCGCTTCCAAGGTATATCGCTCGGTTAATAGCTTCGTTGAAGTCACTGCTGCAATCAGGGTATGCGTTTCCTGCTGCATCATCACTGTGCGCTCCATAGTATATAACCTCACAACCGTTTGAAAGTGCTATGCTCGCAGCAGAGGACAGAAAAAGTCCGTTTCTGAACGGAACATAAGTGGATACAGGAGCTCCGTCAGTTTCAATGAGTTGATCCGCATAAGACTCCTTCGGTATTTCCTTTGTAGAACCTTTTAGCAATGAACAGTCGGAATCCGAAAATAGCAGTGCAAGGTCAAGTTTTTTATGCTTTATCCCGTAATGAGCAGCTATTTTTTCTGCAGCTTCGAGCTCTTTACTATGCTTTTGACCGTAATAAACTGACAATGCAAGGATTTCATCAGATCCATATTTATTAACGGCTATTCCAAGGCAGGTGGTGCTATCAACTCCACCGCTGAACAAAACAAGTGCTTTCATGTTTATTATATCTCCTCATCAGTCCAGTAATTTCCTGAGCTCGGAATTATTCCTGAACTCACCTCGCCATGTTTTTGTAACGGTTTTTGCAGAAGCATTTCTGATACCGCGAGCAGTCATGCAGCTGTGGCATCCCTTTATGACAACTCCAACATCAGGAGAACCAGAAGCCTCAGCAATTATCTCCGCAATGTCGCTGCCCAGCTTTTCCTGAAGTTGCAGACGCTTTGCCGCCATATCGCATATCCTCGCTATCTTACTAAGCCCGAGTACTCTTCCCTTAGGGATATATGCCACATCTACCGTCATATCATACATCAAAGCCATATGATGCTCACAATAGCTGAAAACCGTAATATCCTTCATTACAACCGCTGTATTATCATCCGCAGTTTCAAAGGTCTTGCCAAACATCTGTGCTATATCATGATTTGAATAAGCTATGCCTTCAAACACCTCTTCCATCATACGTGCAACACGCTGCGGAGTTTCACGAAGTCCTTCGCGCTCGGGATCCTCGCCGAGAGCTTCCAGAATACCTCTTATATGCATTTCTATAGCTTTTGTATCCATATTATCTCCTTTCAGACTCCACGCTTATTGGGATCCCAGATAAATTTATGCAGCTGCAGCTGCAATCTTACTCCGTTAAGTCGCTCTGCCGCCATGAAATCAACTATTTCTGCAGGCTCTATTCTGCCGAATACAGGGCTTATATATACCTTGCATCTGTTTACAAGATCAAATTCATTTATTATCTCAGCAGCTTTCTTAAGGTCTCTACTACTGCCCGATACGAATTTTACAGTATCCATTTCGGTCAAAAAGTCATAGTTTTCAGTGAGCATATGAGCTTCCATGCCACTGTCAGGAAGCTTGTAATCAAAAGTAAACGAGGGACGATATTTCCTTGCTGCAAGCTCTGCTGCAGATATGCTGCCGTTAGTTTCTATTTCAACAGTATTTCCGGAGCTTATAAGCATATCGGTAAGAACATTAAGTTCAGGCTGCAGAAGAGGTTCTCCGCCAGTAAGAGTAACGTTCCTTATGCCTGTTGAAGCCACATATTCTGCTATCTCATCTGCGCTCATAAGCTCGGCTTCTGCATCAACTGTGTTAGCCCATTTAGTATCGCAGTAGCTGCAATTCAGATTGCAGCCCCTGAAACGTACAAATACAGCAAGTTCACCAGCCCGCTGTCCTTCACCGTTTATACTGACAAACTTTTCAACTACTGGATATCTCATGTCTGTTCCTCATATACTGCACAGTTTTCAGGAGTTTCATACACAGCAACTCGGCTTACAGGTAATCCATCTTCCTTGAGTTTATTGTAGAAATATTCCGCGAAATTCTCGGCAGTCGGGCGGAATTTCACTGCTATAAGCCTAAAGTTCTCGGCATTGAGTGCAGATACTGTCTCCTCTTTGAGTGAGTTCTTCTCATATATAAGAGCATGGTCAAAAAAATCTGCAAGGGCACGGACTGCGCTTTTTATATCACCGAAATCTATGAGCATACCGCGCTTCACACCACTGTTTACCAGTTCAGTTCCAGAAAATTCTGCTTCTATTATCCAGCGATGTCCATGTATATTAGCACACTTCCCCTCATAGCCTGCGAGGAAATGGGCGCTGTCAAATGCCGATGAGGTCTTTAATCTGTACATAATATAATCACTCCAATAAAAAAGCATCTGCCAAGGCAGATGCATCCTTACATAACAAAATATACCGTCAGTCAGAACCGCGGTATATGGATGCCCTGGTTTTTATTAACGACAGGATGGCGCAAACGAACTGTCGGAGCAAAGCTCGTAGATTATTATAACATCTGTAAACAACTTTGTCAAGCTATTTCAAGATTACTTATACTATTTCAAATATATGGTCACCCTGCAATGGAATATGCTCGGAAATCATATTGTCAATACTTCCCCATAAATGCCCTTTCAAGACGTCTATAAGATCGTTTATGTCATTTTCTGTTCCCTCAGCTTCCATTTCCACAGAGCCGTCATCAAGATTACGTACCCAACCTGTAATGCCGAATCTTTGTGCAGTATGAGAAGCTCTCCAGCGGAAACCTACCCCCTGTACATAACCATAAAAAATAAAATGTCTGCGTACCTTTTCCATATCCAACCTCATAAAACAAAACCGCTCAGAATGAGCTGAAATAATACCATTTATATAATTATATACTTATATTTTCAAAAGGTCAAGGCTTTTATACGCTTTTTTTACTAATTATTAGAACAAAATCGCAAAATAAAGTCCGATTTATATAATCATTATTTTAATTCATTGACATACTATGCTTTCAGTAGTATAATAATCTATATTTTGTATGAAAGGACATAATCAAATGAAAAAAACAAGAAATGCTGCTCTTATCATGGCTTTAGCTATGGCTCTTACAGTTGCTTCTTGCGACAGTAAGAAAAATACATCTTCTTACGAGAATGCAGCACAGGAGAACACAACCGAAGCAACTACTGATACCACAACTGACGATTCTACTGAAACAGCTTCAGACGAGACTTCAGAGGAAGAGCTCTCTGAAAATATGTTGGGTACAACAGCTGATATTAACGACTACATCAAAACTACGGATATCAATCCTCCGCTATGGAAGGTCACAGATCCAGAAAGCGGAAATTCGCTCTACTTACTTGGAACTATGCACATTCTTCCCGAGGCTGCAAAAGATTATCCAGAGAAAGTAATGGATATCTACAAAAACTGCGATGCTATAGCTGTTGAGTACGATACAGTTTCTCTTATGTCTGACGCATCTGCTTTTGCAGCATTTCAGAATGGATTTGTTTACAAGGACGGTTCTAAGATCACAGATCACATTTCTGATGAAACATACAAAAAGCTCACTGATTATTTCGACTCCTTGGGCGGCTACAACACTATGCTTGACCAGTACAACACAGGCTTCTTCATTAATCAGTTAAACTCAATAATGCTTCTCAGACTTGAAAACGTCCAGACTTCGGGTACTGACGAACACTTTATTCAGCTTGCAAAGAACGACAACAAGGAAATTATCAGCATTGAAACTCTAGACACTCAGATAGGCGCAATCTCAGCTTACCCTGACGACCTTGCAGATTATGTTCTCAGCGATTGTCTTGACGATATGGACAATATCGACGGTTATGCAAATGATATCTCTGATATCTATGAAGCTTGGGCTAACGGTAGCGGCGACATTCTCTTCGATTCTGACATGGACGTTGACGATATCCCCGAGGACCTCAAGGATGATTACGACGAGTACAAGAAAACTATGCTCAACGACCGCAATAAGGAAATGGCCGAAAAAGCTTCCGAACTTCTCAAAGAAGGTAAGAATTGTCTCTTCATGGTAGGTGCTCTTCACTATTCTGAGGACATTGGAGTTGATAACCTACTCGAAGGCATGGGATACAAAGTTGAAAAAATAGCTTAAATTATCAATTGAATAGCTACACACAGCGGTCTGCCGAACAACAGACCGCTGTGTTTTTAGCCGAAAATGATATCAAGTTTGACGAACAATAGAAACTGTGATATACTATTTTCAAGATATATCGGAGAAAAGGAGTGATAGTTTGAAAAAATATAACATAACAGGTATGAGCTGTGCAGCATGCAGCGCAAGAGTAGAAAAGGCTGTTTCTTCCGTTGAAGGTGTGACTTCCTGCTCTGTTAGTCTTCTCACCAATTCTATGGGCGTAGAAGGCAATGCTTCCGAATCTGCCATAATAAAAGCCGTCACTGCTGCAGGCTACGGTGCTGTTCCTGCTAACAAAGCAACAGCGTCCCTCAAAAGCGATGACAATCTGTCAAACGAAGGTGAACTTAGTAATATAAAACACAGACTTGCTGCTTCACTGGTGTTCCTGCTTATACTGATGTATATTTCAATGGGGCATTCCATGCTGGGACTTCCACTGCCACAGTTTATGGCAGATAATCACCTTATGAATGGTCTCGCCCAGCTGCTCCTTGCCGCAATTGTCATGGTAATAAATCAAAAGTTCTTTATAAATGGTACAAAGGGACTTATCCACCGTTCACCCAATATGGATACACTAGTTGCTATGGGTTCAATGGCGGCATTCGTCTACAGCACTTGGAGCTTATTTGCTATGACTGACGCACAGGTAAAAGGCGATATCGTCCGGGCTGCATTCTATTCGCATGAGCTATACTTTGAATCGGCAGCAATGATACTCACTCTCATAACCGTTGGAAAGCTACTTGAAACACGCTCAAAAGGAAAGACCACTGATGCTCTGAAAAGTCTCATAAAGCTCTCTCCAAAGACTGCAAACGTAATCAGAGACGGAGTTGAAACCGAGATTACCGCAGACGAAGTTGTCAAAGGCGATATTTTCATTGTCCGACCAGGACAAAGTATTCCGGTAGACGGCATTGTTCTTGAGGGGGAAAGCGCAGTCAACGAATCCACTATTACAGGAGAAAGCATTCCAGTTGACAAAAAGGCAGGCTCTACCGTAACTTCCGCAACTATCAACAGTTCCGGCTTCCTAAAATGCGAAGCTACGCGAGTAGGAACGGACACCACTATTTCACAGATAATAAAACTCGTTTCAGACGCAGCAGCCACAAAAGCTCCCATAGCTAAAACTGCAGATAAAGTCTCGGGAATTTTTGTCCCGACTGTCATAATAATAGCTGTCATTACTCTCATTATCTGGTTCATTATCGGAAAGTCTGCAGGATTTGCTCTTGCAAGGTCAATATCTGTGCTTGTTATCAGCTGTCCATGTGCTCTCGGACTTGCAACTCCCGTAGCCATAATGGTCGGCAATGGTACAGGTGCAAGAAACGGAATACTTTTCAAAAACGCTGTGTCACTTGAACAAACCGGTAAAGTCAGCATTGTTGCTCTCGACAAAACAGGAACTATTACTGCAGGTGAGCCAGTTGTAACAGATAT
Organism: Ruminococcus flavefaciens; assembly: GCA_002310115.1. Classification (GTDB taxonomy): domain Bacteria; phylum Bacillota; class Clostridia; order Oscillospirales; family Ruminococcaceae; genus Ruminococcus; species Ruminococcus flavefaciens_K. Next base: position 3,277 of record DBYI01000066.1, on the reverse strand, counting down.
TATCCCTGCCCATGGCTACACGGAAAATGAACTTCTTTCCATTGCACTTGCTCTTGAAATACACAGTGAACATCCACTTGCAAAAGCAGTAATAAATCACTGCAATGGAAAAAACTTAACAGTCAAGGAAGTAACAGCTTTCAGATCAGTATCCGGAAACGGTCTTACCGCTGAACACGATGGGATCAAAATATCAGGTGGAAATTACAGCTTTATAAGCTCTGTCTCAATAGTTCCTGATGATATGAAAAAAGCCACCGAGATGCTCTCAGCAGCTGGAAAAACTCCTCTTTTATTCTCAGAGGGTGAAAAATCAATAGGTCTAATTGCTGTCGCTGACGTTATCAGAGAGGACAGTATCGATGCCGTAAAACAGATGAAAAACATGGGCATAAGAACCATAATGCTAACAGGCGACAACGAAATTACTGCAAAAGCTATCGGTGAACAAGCAGGCGTTGACGAGATCATCGCAGGGGTGCTTCCCGACGAAAAAGAGGCGGTCGTCCGTAGTCTAAAAAAGCTAGGTGTCACTGCAATGGTTGGCGATGGAATAAACGATGCTCCTGCGCTGACTTCAGCGGATATGGGCATAGCTGTCGGTGCAGGCACTGACGTTGCAATTGACGCAGCAGACGTGGTGCTCATGAAAAGCAGTCTCAAAGATGTACCCGCTGCTATCAGGCTCAGCAGAACAACTCTCAGAAATATAAAGCAGAATCTTTTCTGGGCATTCTTCTATAATATAATAGGTATCCCCCTTGCCGCAGGAGCATATATAAAGCTTTTCGGTTGGGAGCTTAACCCTATGTTCGGAGCGGCTGCCATGGGACTTTCAAGCTTCTGCGTGGTGACAAATGCGCTGAGGCTCAATATGTTCAATCCATATGACGCAAGCCGCGATAAAAAACAATCAGCACATGTAAAGACTGAAGTTAATTCTGACAGCAGCACAGAAAAGACCATAAAAATTAAGGGCATGATGTGCGAACACTGCGAAGCCCGCGTCAAAAAGGCTCTTGAGGAACTCAATGCCGTGAAAAGCGCCGAGGTCAGCCATAAAAGTGGAACGGCTGTGGCTGAGCTATGCAGCGATATCTCCGACACTGAACTGAAACAGGCAGTTGAAGACGCAGGATACAAAGTCACAAAGATAGTATAGAAAGAAGGCAAGCATTTTTGCTTGCCTTCTACTTTCATTCAAGCCAGTTATCCTGAACATGTGTGTCATATGTGCTTACCATAAAGTCGCTGTTGACATATACGTCCTTGTCAACCTCTATAAGGATATGCCACTGAGCCATATCACAGGTACCGATCTGAGGCAACAGCCTCTCGATAGTCACACAGATACCGCCTACCTGTGCTACCCTGTGTCTGTTTGAGCCGCTTCCCTCTTCCAGTACAACTACAAGAAGCTTATGATTGCTAAACCAGCTGGCGTCATATTTTTCTATTGCGTCAATCAAACTGTCATGTCCTAAAAATTCGCCGTCAATATAGTAGCTGTCTTTGATTGACTCAATATAGCTGTCAAGCTCAGAACGGCTTGTGATAAGCTTTTTCTGGGGATAAGATCCGCCTCCGCCGTGATTGTTCGTTCGAATGTATTGTGCATTAAAGTCATAATTCTGAAGAGGAGGTGTAACGCTGTACTGTGCAGGATACATTCCTATCTCATCGCCGTGTGACATCAAATAATCGGCAAGTTCATCGGGGAGAACAGCTTCCTTTTGTACGGGGTTACTTGCCGAACTGTTGCGCCATACCCATTTGCTGCTAAAATTAAAATAGAATATCTCTGTATCTCCTGGAGCGTTCAGCACATATTCGGGCAGTCCGTCGCAAGTATCGGGAGAATAGGTCAGATCGTTGAGCCTTGCAAACACATCTATTACTTCACACGTATCAGAAGTTTTTGTTGTCGTCTCTGTGCTCTTAGTCGTAGTTGCCTTTGTCGTGGCCTTTGTGGTCATCTTTGAAGTTGTCTTGTACGTAGTCTTTGGCTTTTGCGTTTCATTTGGCTTTTCGGTCTGCTGTATCGTCACCTGCACTACTGCTTCCGTCGTCTGATCGTTTTTATCTGTCTTTGAAGTCTGCTCCGTGTCCTTTTTCTCCTTGGCGGCTGAAGTTACCTTTTCCGTAGTCTTTTCGGAAGCTTTTTCACTCTTCTGACCGGAAGTAGTCTCACTTTCTGCTACATTTTTATCATTACTTTCACTTGTTGACACATCATCTGTGCTGTTTGCATCTGTTACAAGCTCTATATCTTCTTTAACAACAGGAACACGATGCTTGAATACGTTATACCCAACAGCTCCGACACCTGCCACCAGAACGAACATAGCCGCTGTTGCTGCAATTCTGCGCCATTTTATCTTATTGCTATAAACCTCAACACCAGATATGGAAATTCCATCTTCTTCACCCATAGTATCAGCTTTTACAAGCTTTGCAGGGCTGATTTCGGCTTCTTTTATCAGATCATCATCAATCAAATTGACTGCTTCAAAAAACTTCTTTTTATCCATAATCATAACCCTCTTTTTTTAAGTATTCTTTCAACTTCTTCCTTGTACGGAAAAGATAAGTAGCAACGGTTTTTTCGTTAATATCATAAAATTCAGCTATTTTTGAGATACTGTCACCATACCAGTAGCGCCTGACGAAGACTTTCCTGCGGATCTCGTCCTGAGTGCGCAAGAAGCAGCTTATTATCCCTGCAAGCTTTTCAGCGGATATGTCATCCCCGCGGCTGTCAGGAATACACTCTGAAAGCTCATCCAGGGATACCTCATACTGTGAATTACGTTTCTGTGCTGTATTATATTTGAGGCGATCAATAGCTTTATTCTTGACAATACGGCAGAGGTAGGTTTTTAAATCCTGTGGTTCCTCCGAAGGAATTTTGTTCCATATGTCATAGTAGGCGGAATTCACGCATTCTTCGATATCCTCACGCCTTGGAAGGATATTCCCGGCAATATAACAACAAAGTCCATCATACTTATTTTTTAGCTCTTTAAGTGCGCTTTCATCTCTTTTTCGGAACAATTCCATAATTGATGCATCATTCATTCGGGAAAACCTCCTTTCATGAGGTATTGATTTCCTCTTGTCTATATAGTCGATTTTTTCAGTGAAATATTTCACTTCTTTGAAAAAATTTTTCAAAAACCATAATAAGTATCCCCCGACTGCTAAATCACAATAAACAGGAACGGGGGATGTTGTTTTTATTCAGTTTTCAGACCTCTTTACGGTTTCCGTACATCTT
>DBYI01000068.1:2671-7417 GCA_002310115.1 Ruminococcus flavefaciens | reverse complement strand
CCCTTTGCAAAAGTGTAAAACTCCGGTTATACCATATATAAATACATTTGTAAAGCCTTTTTTTCATTTTTTGCGATTTTTTCATGCAGTATTATGTATATCAGAAGATGATAATCTGTAATTTAAGTCTGTATACATTGTTTTGTTATAGAATATAGTTGACTATTACGTTGTAATGTGTTAAAATATATGTAGTGAATTATGACGGATTAACGGATTGGAGGATCAAACCATGAAAAAAAATGCTTTTGAATATGTATGGACAGACAAAAAACGTTCAATTTTCGGACTGCCTCTTACTTTTACACGTTATTATCTTACGGAAACAAAATTCATAACTCGCACAGGCTTTCTCAGTATTGATGAAGATGAAATAGACCTTTACAAAATCACTGATAAAAAAGTTAAATATCCGTTTTTTCAGCGTCTTTTCAATTGCGGAACAATTATTATTTACAGCCGCGATGCAGATACTCCTTCAAAAGAAGTACACTGCGTAAAGAATGTTAGAAAGGTCTCTGAACTTATAGATAAATACCTGAATATAATGCGTGACAGATATGGCATAAGAGGAAGAGATATGATGGGCTTACATTCAGGTCACGATCACTTCGACGATTACGACGATATGCACGACAGTGACGGAGATTTTTAATTTCAGAGGTGATTGAAAAAAATGCTATCGTTTATTATAGAAAAAGAATCTAGTTGGGACAGACTTAAAGCTGAAGAACGTCCAATATTTATCTACGGAATGGGAGACGGCGCTCTGAAAATAATGTCCGTTTTCCGTGAAAAGCATATAACTGTAGCAGGTATTTTTGCCAGCGATGACTTTGTTCGCGGACATTCCTTTGAAGGATACAGAGTACATAAGCTTTCCGAAATTGAAGAAGCTGTAGACGATTTTGTCGTTGTACTTGCTTTCGCTGCCGGATATCAAGAAATTGTTGACAAAGTAGTTGAGATTGCCGCAAAACATACTCTTTACGTACCAGATGTTCCCGTTGTTGGTAGGGGGCTGTTCACATATGAGTACTGTATGGAAAATGCAGATAAGATACAGCAGGTCTATGACAGTCTTGCTGACGACTATTCTCGTAAGGTATACGCAAGTATAATCAACTTCAAAATAAGCGGAAAAATAGAATACCTTTCTGCAGTTACAACAACAAAGGCTGATATATACAAAAAGATTATAAAACCCACGATGAATGAAATATATGTCGATTTAGGAGCATATAACGGAGATACTATCAAGGAACTGCTTGAATTCACTCATGGAAACTACGTTTCAATTTATGCTCTTGAACCCGATAAGAAAAACTTTAAGAAGCTTGCTAAATTCATAGACAGAATGTCCCACGTTTATGCATATAATTCCGCAGCATGGTGCGTTGATGGTGAACTTCCGTTTGCATCAAAGGCAGGACGTCAGTCAGCTATTACAGCCGAATCTGAAAATATGATCGGTGCTCTTTCAGTTGACAGCGTTCTCTCCAAAAAGCCTGCAACTATTATAAAAATGGATGTAGAAGGTTTTGAGCGCGAAGCTATATGGGGTGCAGCTCTCACTATAGCACATTATGCACCAAAGCTCATGGTGTCACTTTATCACAGAAATGAGGATATATTTGAACTTCCACTTCTTATAAAGAAGCTAAATCCTTCATATAAGCTCTATATAAGGCATCAGCTTTACATTCCCGCATGGGAAACTAACCTTTACGCAACAATATAAAAAGCGATAGAAGACAGTTTTTCGCTCTATAAAAATCTTAGCCACAGAATTTCTGATATTATTATCAGAAGTACTGTGGCTTTTTTATTTGATTTCAAGGTAATCCAAACATAATAAAGCTTTTGAAAATAATAGATAAATAAAAGTTTAAAACAAAAGTTTGCATTATCATTTAGCACAAAATGATAAAAAAAAGGCAAAATCGCAATTATTATTATTGACTGTTAGTATAATTTGCGATATAATTTATATATATTGTTCAATTTATGCAATATAAAAATAATAAGAGGAGTGAAGGAAATGTACAAGCGAATCATTGCCGGAGTGCTCAGTGCTGTCATCTGCTCATCGGCAATAACTTCGAACAATGTCAGTCAGACTTCCTGGGGAGCTTCAGCTAATAATAGCCCAAGTCCGAAGGCTGAAAACGAGAGTACATCTTATGATGTTGATTCTCCTGACAAGTCCACAAATTACACATCAGACGGTGACAAGAACTCATTACAGTCTCCAGAAATTGACACAAAATTTGGTGAGATCAAGATTTCAAATGCTTTTTCTCTTGATGTCAAAGCTGACGAATCTACTGAAAATGAAAGTGAAGTTGCAGAAAGTAATGAGAAAAAGCCTTTAATTCTTTCTATTTCAGATGACGCAGAGATTTATGAGTCTGTTGATCTAGGCGAAAATATCAAGGCCGATATTTATAACAACGGCTTACTGCGAATATACGGACATGGTGAGATGAAGAATTTCTCTGAAGCTCCTTTTGTAAACGCGGCTGCTATAACTCAGGTTCTGTTTGAAGATACCGACGCAGAAAATGGACTCGTGATAACAAACATCGGTGCAAACCTCTTCAAAGGTATGAAGCAGCTGAATTCCGCAGCATACGGAGATATCTCTAAGACTACCGAAGATCTATTTGTTCTGCCTGATAGTATTAAAACTATTGGTGCATTTGCTTTTTCAGGTTGTACTTCCATTGGTGAGGTAAAGCTTGGAAACAGTCTTGAAACATTCGGCGAAGGTGTATTCCAAAATTGTTCGGGTTTAAAAAAGCTGGAAGTTCCTTCAACAACGACTTACCTTGGCCCACAATTATTAGAAGGATGTACATCTCTTAAAGAACTAACTATTCCATTTGCAGGTACACGCAAAGAAGTAACTATTGAAGGTAACGGAACAGACTGGAACAGCTCAGTAGCCGATTTGTTTTGGAAATCGAATTATAACTTGGAAAATACTGCTTTTGATCTCTCTGGTAATGCTCTTGAAAAGGTAACAGTTACAGGCGGAGAAATAATTCCTGATTATGCATTCTCCAATATGCCCAATCTTAAAGAAATTGACTTTAGCCAGACTAATGTAACAACAGTAGGAACAAAAGCTTTCTTTAACTGTACCGGATTGGAAAAAATCAAGCTTCCGAACACAATTTCTTCATACGGAGAATATTCTTTCTATAATACTCCCATAACGTCATTACCTGAAAAAAGCGTTATAACAAGTGTAGGTCAATATGCTTTTGCAAATTGTACAAAACTGAAAGAATTCATAATCCCAGAAACTTGTACGACCATAGGTTCACATGCATTCGAGAATTGTGAGTCTTTAACAAAAATGGAGATCCCTGCATCAGTTGAATCTATGGGAGACCAGGCATTTATGAACTGTAAATCTATTGCCGAGCTTACACTTCCTTACGCAGGCACACGCAAGGAAGTGGCAATTGCCGGCAACGCAACAGACTGGAACAGCTCAGTAGCCGATTTATTTATGCGTTGTAATTATGACTTTGAAAATGCTAATATGGATTTCTCAGATTATGCACTTGAAAAGATAACAGTTACAGGCGGAGAAACTATTCCTGCTTATGCTTTCTCCAATATGACAAATCTTAAAGAAATTGACTTTAGCCAGACTAGTGTAACAACAGTTGGACATCATGCTTTCTTTAAATGTACTGCATTGGCAACAATAAAGCTCCCACAAACAGTTACTTCTTACGAAGATTTTTCTTTCTATAATACAGCTATAACATCAATGCCTAAAAATGGTGTCATAACAAGTATAGGCGAATATGCTTTTGCAGAGTGTACGAAGCTTAAGAATTTCGAAATACCTGAAACCTGCACACGCTTAAGTCTGTATGCTTTCCAGAATTGTAAATCATTAACAACGCTTGTAATTCCTTCAGAAGTAACATCTATAGGCAATATGATATTTAATGGTTGTACATCTCTTGAGGAACTGACACTTCCATATGCAGCAACTATTAAAGAATGTACACTGGAAGGTAACGGCATAAGCGGCTCGAACAGCTCAGTTGCTGATTTGTTTATGTCTGAGGATTATGACTGGGAAAATAATGCTATTGATTTCTCTGATTATGCTATCAGAAAAATTACTATCACAGGCGGAGAAAAAATACCAAAGTATGCATTTTCCGGAATGAAAACTCTAAAGGAAATAGACATTTATAACTCTCAAGTATCACTGGTCGAGATTTATGCTTTTAATAACTGTGCAGCAATGGCTAATATTGTTGTACCAACAAGTGTAAAAGAGATTCAAGGAATCGCTTTCGCAAACACAAACGCAGATGTTTATATCTACAACAAGTCATGCATAATTGCAGATAACGCATTCGACAAATCTTACAGCGGAACTATTTATGGCTATAAGGGTTCAACAGCTGAAACACTCGCCAATGAAAAAGGTTATAAATTCATACCTCTGGATGGTGAAATAGTTATCGGTCCTAAGAGTATCTCCATCATCAAAGGTGAAAAATATACTATCAATTCAAATTATAAAGATCTTGAATACAGCTCATCCGATTCTTCTATAGCATCAGTTGATAAAACCGGTGTTATAAGCGGTGTCAAGGAAGGAAATGCTACTATAAAGATAAATGCAGGCAACAATGGCACATGCACAATGAATGTAAATGTTAGAAAGCCTGCAACAACAACAACTACTACTACATCAACAACTTCAAC
>DBYI01000068.1:0-2517 GCA_002310115.1 Ruminococcus flavefaciens | reverse complement strand
ACAAAACCCACCACTACTTCAACAACAACCACCACAACAACAACTACTACAACAACTACTACAGCAAAAATCACAATGACAAAGATATCAACTTCAACCATGACGTCTTCAACAACATCAAAAGCTACCTCATCTACAACAACTACAACGACAACAACAGCTTCTACTACTACAACCACAGCCACTACAACCAAAGCGGAACCCAAGATACGCGGTGAACTTACAGTAACTCCTATGACAGTAGAAGATATCAAAAAAACAGGTATCGATATCAGCGGAGAAGAGAACTACAATGCTTTCAAGTATACAATTGAAGCTGAGTATGACACCTCGGGAGTTGTCATCCAGAGAGATGTTATATACAGTTCTAAAGGAGATGCATTATATAGCCAGATCATCTTTGAGCTTGAAGACGGACGGATAATTGAACTACCAGATACAAACTCAGGTTCTGGCTACAATTCTGGTTCAAGTTCCAACAACAGTTCAAGTACAGTTTCAAATGCCGGTACATTCATTGAAGAACTCGGTGCTACTGTTTATCACGAAGAAACCGTTGACGAAGAAATGTATATGTTCATAGACGGTAATTGCAAATGGCTCAAGGAATTCTATGATGTACAGCTCTATGTTATTAACAAGGGCACCGGTACTATTAATAATTGTAAAGCAGAACTAAATATTCCTGACGGACTGACTCTTGTCAAAGGTGACAGAATACAAAGTATCGAAGATATGAAATCCAATGATGCAAGAACTGCACATTGGTATCTCCGTGCAGACAAGGCAGGCACATATGAGCTTTCGGCTGATTTTATAGGATATAAAAACGGCGATCCTAATGATGCTTTAGAAAAAACATTTAAAGTTAAAGATAGTCTTCGTGTTTATACAACAGATGCTATAAAGATGTCTATAACAATTCCAAGATATTCTTACTTTAAGAAGGATTATGTAATTAAGATAGACATTGAAAACAAAAGTGATAAGCCTATCTATAATCTTGATTGCTCAGTAAGTAGAAAAATGCAGTGGTCTACTGCAACTCTTATGGACAAGTATTCATACGAATCAAAGAATATTTCCATAGAAGTAGAAACTGAAAAAACAAAATCTGAAATCCTTCAGTTCTCACGCGGCGAAAGAATTTATGTACCTGTATTATTACCTGGTAGCCAAAATGCTAAGACTCTTGAGATAAAAGTGACAGATCTATGGAAGTCAATTTATGAGGAGTACCTCTCAGCAGAGATATTCGATGCAAATCGCGAACTGTTGTTCGATGCTTTATCAGCTAATCCTTCGCTTTTCTACAGTGATCTGTTAAAATCTGAATATTCTAAATATTTCAGTGAACTTCCAACAGCTCACGTTTTAAAGGCTGTAAAGGTCAACTTCTACGGTGCTCAGACACCTATTGACTATGAAATCATCTTAGACAATTCAAATGCACCCCAAACAGCGAAACGAGTAGATATTCTCACAGATACTGCAAAAAACAGACTTCGTGATATCTTCAACGGTCAAACTCATTCTTCAAACGATCTTGAAAAGTTCAGAAATGATTTTATTTTCAATGTTGATGTCACAGACAAGAACGAAGTAGAATCAGCTTTTGAAAAATATGTAAACAACAAGTACAAAAATGGTAAGATCCGCGGTGCTTTGAATATAGTTGGCGATTACTTCATGTACCTTGATAATCATGGTAAAAAGATTTCAAACATCTATGTTGAAGTTGATACACGCCGTGCAGCTCCTTCTGAAAATGGTGAATGGGCTGGCATAACAAACAACGCATTTGAGCTTACAGATATCAACGGAAATACAGTAGATTCTGAAGGTAAACTTGCAATAACAAGCGACGAGGACATAATAAGAATTAAGCCTCTTAAAGACGGTATCAGCGGAACACTTGTTATTGAATATTCGGATGGTACAAAAGAAGAGCAGAGGATACGCAGTATTTCAGAACATAAGTGCGTATCAACAGGCAGATTTGAACTTATTTATGCTCCTAAGGGTACACAGTCAGGCTTTGCAGTTCGTACTTGTGACGTATGCGGAGAACTTAACGAATGCTGTCCTATTCATCATATGGCAGTTGCAATGCTAAGTGATTCAAATACTTTTGCTGATATAAGAGTAGCAGTTGAAGCGGCTGTCAAAGATGGAAAGAGCACAGAAATATCACTGTTCGGAAATGTTGACGTAACAGCTGATGTCACTATACCTGATTACGTAGATGTGCTTATAGCTCCTGATACAATAATAACAGTAAAGAGCGGTTGCAAGCTCATTGCCAAGGGCGATGTAAAAGATTTCAGCGGTTATAACTATAACCTAAGTGGAAATGGTCCTATCGTTCCCGTAACAACAACAACAACAACTACTACTACTATAACTACTACTACAACAACTGCAGCAACTACAACAAGCAGCGCTACAACAACACCTGCAGTAACCACAACAAGCGGTGCTACAACAACATCTGCAGTAACTACAACAAGCGGTGCT
>DBYI01000070.1 GCA_002310115.1 Ruminococcus flavefaciens | reverse complement strand
GTCGGCTATTTTTAGCCGGTTCTCGGATTCTTATCTTCTGAAACTGTAAAACTCGGGTTATAGCACAGCTCTGAGGAAAGGTCAATCATACTGACTGTATAGGTGATTTATGAGTCAGGATAAAACCTGATGTATTCCGATTACATCGTCATATATTACTGCAATCTTTTATTCAGCAGCTGCCAGACGCTTGACGTAAAGCCTATTCCGAAATATTCCGGATAGGTCCTTTCGCAATATTATGTTGAAAAGTTTTATTAAAGTTTTCGCGTCTATTAGTCTTATTATTATCGCCGTGAGGATTCCACGCTTGAACAGGATTTCTTCATGAGAACTACCGATTGGCTTGTTCCTGTCGAGGTAAAAGCTGAGAATGGCAACGCTAAGTCACCGAAAGCGCTGATAAACTCAGGTAAATATGCGGATATTCAATTCGGAGTTAAGCTGTTCAATGGTAATATCGGCTATTCGGACAACGTGTATTCATTCCCGTATTTCTGTGCATTTCTGCTTAAAGAGTTCCTACGGACAAAATAATGATTATAAAATTGAGGGAGTCGATTCAATCCGAATCCCTTTTTATATCTTAAAACTTAATAAAACAAGAAAAAGATAGCTTCTTTTTGAATTCAATAGAAACAACTCGTTCCTCAAGTTGAGCGTTATTAGCTCTGAGCTTTTTTTCTGCAATATCATAACAGCACCTTTTTGGATAATACGCAGGTTTACAGTACACTCTAAATCCGATTATGCGCAAGTTTACGATGATTATACTACAAAGTCAAGGTGTCCCCATGTTCCTGCCTGTCATGTAAGATAGGTCGCCGTCAGAATTAACTGTTTTACACTATCGGCAAAAAAGTGACAATTACTCATGAAAATTCTCGCCGATAATATGAATAGTGTTATAATTCAGAGTTACTATCAAATTATTCATGTAAATATATGCATACAATTAATAATATTCTCTTGATTTTTGCATGAATATATGATATAATAATGCTGAAAATAACATGGGAGGTGCTGATATGTACCGAAAGATATCCGAATATCTGACAGAATGGAAGGAAAGCCCCAATCGTAAGCCGCTTATACTTCAGGGAGCAAGACAGGTTGGTAAGACCTATGCCTTACTTGAATTCGGTAGAAACAACTATGACAACGTAGCGTACTTCAATTTTGAGACTGATCCTAAGCTGGCAGATACATTTGCCGAAAATATAAGTCCTGCATATCTGCTGCCGATACTCTCGCATATTGCAGGAACTACTATAGTTTCCGAGAAAACACTTATAATATTTGACGAGGTGCAGCTCTGCGAACGAGCTCTTACTTCTCTCAAATACTTCTGCGAGGAAGCTCCTCAGTATCATATCATTGTTGCAGGAAGTTTGCTAGGAGTTGCTGTAAACCGTAAGCAGTTCTCTTTTCCTGTCGGCAAGGTCGATATAAAGACTATGTATCCAATGGACATGGAGGAATTTCTGCTTGCTTTAGGTGAGGAAGCTCTTGTCAAGAAGATACGTAATCACTTTGAGGACGATACTCCTATGCCAAGTGCTTTGCATGATTCTGCTATGCAGTTATACCGTCAATACCTGATAGTCGGCGGAATGCCTGAGTGCGTTCAGCAGTTCGCTCAGACGAAGGACTTTCTGCTTGTGCGTCACACCCAGGATACTATACTACTCGGTTATCTTGATGATATGAGCAAGTACAACAAGACCAACGAGATCAAGAAAACACGCCTTTGCTACGATAACATCACTGTTCAGCTCTCCAAGAAGAATACCCGTTTCCAGTATAAGCTGATAAAGAAAGGAGCAAGGGCTTCGGAATTTGAAAACGCTATCGAATGGCTCAGCCTTTCGGGTATCGTTTCTCAGGTGTACAGGGCAGAGCAGATAAAGAAGCCGCTTGAGAACTACAAGGATATCGATTCATTTAAAATATATGTCTCAGACCTTGGAATGCTTTGTGCAAAAAAGGAGCTGAATGCTAATGATGTACTGTATATGGTTGATGATATCAATGAGTTCAAAGGTGGTATGACCGAGAATTATGTTAACAATCAACTGGTCATGAATGGCTACCGCACATACTACTGGACGTCTGACCGTGGTGCTGAGGTCGATTTTATCATTCAGCGCGACGGGAAGCTTATTCCTATTGAAGTCAAGAGCGCCGACAACACAAAAGCCAAAAGCCTGCGTGTTTATATGGATACTTTCAAGCCTGAGTATGCGATAAAGCTGTCCGCGAAGAACTTTGCATTTGAGGATAACAAGAAGATCGTTCCGTTGTATGCAGCGTTTTGCATATAAAAAATGACCGCAGAATGTGCGGTGCTTTCATTATCGTTCTTCAAAATGCTGCATATTCATAGAAGGTTTACGTATTTAGTCTGACATTTTGCCATTCTTATGCGTCGTTAAAACTTAAAGATTAAAGAAAAATTATCTCTTGCATTCAGCCAGAGATCGTTGTATAATGAAATCAGGCAGTTATATGCTACAAATTTGAAGAATGGCAGGTGAATGATATGAAGCTCACAAGACTGACCGCTGCTCTTATAGCAACTGTAACCACAATGATCCCTTTTTCTGCAGATAATGCAAATGTGAGCAATACATCAAAAGCATATGCAGAAGAATCCTTGACAGAAAGCTCTATTCCTGACTGGATACCCACAAGCTTTGAGGAGGCTGTCAGTTTCCGCAATAAGTACGGTGCAACTCACATCGGTTCAGGAAATGATGGAGATCTGATCTGTCTTGTTTTCAAAGAGCAGTATCGCAGCCAACCAAGGTATGAGATAAAAACTTCAGGAGCATTGGTAACCGAATACTGCCATGATGTATTTTTTAATGAAGATACTGATGCAGCATACGAAGTTATTGTATATAAAAACGCATGGAAAACGCCGCCTGATTTCAAGGTCAAATTCAGTCGTGATTCCGTATTACAGCAGGAATACTCCTTTACCTGTTTCGGAACGCAGGCTGTAGAAACCGATATCTACGGCTGGCTTCCAGACTGCATCGAGGAATACATGGAGTA
>DBYI01000098.1 GCA_002310115.1 Ruminococcus flavefaciens | reverse complement strand
GCTTCACTCTCGTCGGTTGCAAAGCTCCCGTTCCGGCACGCACAGGATGGTATCTCCAATACATTCTCTATAGTTCCTGATGCACTCGGAAAAGATATGGAAGTATTCGCAGGAGATCTCGACCTTGATAAACTCAGAGGTGAATGATATGACATCTCCTGAAAACAAAAACGCTCCTGCTGAGCTTGCAGACCTTATAGATCAGCTCATGTCGCAGGGCAGCGGTCATGTAAACGTAGTCTCTGGAAATGGCTCAAAGCTGAAAGTAGAGACCGTAAAAAGCACTGATATATGCGGCACTAAAGGTGCCTGCTGCCAACCAACTGAACTTGAACCAGATGACACTGATCTCTGATCAGTTAATAATGCATATTTAAGTAACAGGGAGGAACAAAAATGGATAACCAGAAACAGGTCGATAACCTTATTGAGCTTCTTGACGGCTATGTTGAAAAGGGCGGACATCACCTTAATGTGAACGTTTTCACACGAGAAACTCTCCTTGATGCGCAAGCTCACCCAGAGAAGTACCCGCAGCTCACAGTAAGAGTTTCAGGATACGCAGTAAATTTCGTAAAGCTCACAAAAGAACAGCAGGATGACGTTATTTCCCGTACTTTTCATTCAAATCTCTAAAAAATTAGGGCGTGATTTTTTTCACGCCCATAATATTTGTGTAAAAATGGGGCTGTAAAAAACTAAGTCCCTTTTTTTGTACGCTCATGTTTTTGTAGTCAGAATTAACAAAAAGTTCAAAAACATTTTTGTATTGTCCACCTTGGGGTGATTATTTGTTGAATATACACGTTTAGTATTGACAATCAACATAAAATATTATATTATACATAACATAAGGCCGTACACATAAACGGTATTTACAGCCGTCTTTGTTCCGGCACGTACAAACGGATAATTGCACTCAACATGATATAAGGGAAGCATCACACTATTTTCATTCACCAATCTCACCAATAAGACCATAAGGTCTTAAATTTAAAGTAAAGGAAGTAAAAAACAATGAAAAAGGCAATCAAAAGAACATTCACTATCTTAGCAGCAGCAACCACACTCCTTGTATCAGGAGCATCTATGACAGCGAATGCAGCTTGTCAGTATCACCATGGTACATATCAGAACGGATATTACATTGATAATTGTTATTATGGCGAAACATATACTTACTCATGGAACGGACATAAGTATAGGAAGACAGCAAAGTATTGCAAGTGCTGCAGACAGTTTGTTGGATATACTCCTGGTCAGTATGTATGGGGTACGTGATATTCTGAACTCTAACTGACGATAAATGTAATACAATAGCTCCCCTCAGAATGGGGGAGCTATTTGTAATAAATCCCCTTCGTGCTTGTTCGTTATACCCTGTTTTGGGAAAATTTAAGAAGTTTCACCAATTAAACACGAAAAAACGGATGCCCCTTCAAATTTTTCTTGAAGAGGCATCCGTATTGTTTTTGAGGGCTATTTTTTTACAGCCCCATTTTTTCATTAAAGTGTTTTATAATCTCCAACAATATAGCCCTGTATCCACAACGCATCCAGTGAAGTGATACCTGTTCCGGGTTGGTAAACATCGCCATTTATAACGCCCTGTTTGGTGATATGATTTTCATCTGTACCATTGAGACCATATTTGTCAGGATTTGCAAGGGCCTGCATGATACGAACAGCATCGCCCATTTCTATCTTGCCATTACAGTTAGCATCTCCCGCTGTACGATCATCGTAGCTCACAGGAATATCCTCAATGTCAACCTCAAGCATAGATTCATCAAATTCTTTATCTGGATCAAGTCTCATAAATTTGAGGCCATAATCGCTTGCATATTTCTCTGCTGTGGAGTCCTTATAACCGAAAATTATAGTTTTATTATTGCCTCTTATAGAACTCGGCTCCAAGTAACAGTCAGGATTGAGAATTGCAACTCTTAAACCATCAACTTCATCACGATATGTGGAGTTTATAGCCATTCTCTCCACGTATTCAACACTTTCTGGCAGGACCATTCTTTTCAATTGATCTGTATAAATTGCAGATGAACTGATAGTTTTCAAAGTACAGCCTTCCGCGAAAGTGATCTTTTTTAGATACTGGCATCCATAAAACGTATACATGTTAATCTTTTCGAGACTTTCGCCGATAACTACCTCTTCAAGTGAAGGGTACGAATAAAACGAACCGTCCCATACAGTTCTGACATTCTTTCCAATCTGAATCTTCTTAACATTTACATTGTTCCTGTTGCTGCCAACATAATTGCTGACCGCAATAACAGGAACTCCGTCTATATCGTCTGGAATAACTATCTCTTCACCGTCGTTCATTCTGATATCAAAAACCTCAAGTCCTTCGTCAGCTTTGCACCAGTGTATATTGTCATTACTAAATATCTCACGTTTTTTCTCATTTTCCGGATCAATTTTCTTTTCATACTCTCCATCCGCGTACTGCTCGGGAGTACAGAATCTTATTCCGTTCTCTTCTGCAAACAACTGTGCAGCAGAGCCCTCTGAACAAACGATTATAAAGCTGTTCCAGTCGCTGAGATTTTCCCTCAGTCTGCAATTCGGATTTTTGATTATTATAGCCGTATCCTCATCCTTCGGATCCTCATCACTTTTATATGCCGATAAAGGGCAGCCATTGAGTGTATCAACACTTACCGGTATCTCAAAGCTACTCATGTTCTTGTCGTAAAATGCATTACTGCCCAGTGTCTTGATTCTGTCCCCGAGCTTGATATTCTTGAGAGCCTCACACTTCTGAAATGCGTTTTCACCTATAAATTCGAGGCCTCTGCCGAAACTTATTTCAGAAATAGAAGTGCAGCTCTCAAAAGCGCCTTCATCTATTTTAACAAGACTGTCTGGGAACTGCACAGAGGTAAGACTTGAGCATAGCGCGAAAGCATTTCTGCCTATGTTGACAAGCTTTCTGTTAAACATTATCTTCTCCATTTTTTCACAGCGGTAAAAAGCACCGCTGCCGATAAACTCAAGCTCTTCAGGGAGCTCAATGCTTCTGAGTTCGGTGCAACCCTCAAAGGCGTAGCTTCCGATAGTTTTTATGTTTCTTCCGAACGTAACGTTTTCAACCTTAGTACCATAGATAGCGGTTCCGTTTATTTCTGTAACGGGAACGTTCTTTATCGTGTCAGGTATAACGATGTCAAATTTCTCTGTTTTATCACGATAGTCAGCGGCCAGTGATCTTACTGCGGCGTGATCCTTGTAAATATCATATATTATTCCAAACTGTGTAAAACTTTCTGGCTTGGTAAATTCATCAGTTTCAACGGTTATGCACGAGACATGGTTTGCAGCATGAACCGACAGTACAGCTGTTTGAAAAGTTCCTCCGATGAAGAGTGCAGCCGTAATCGCTGCTATAATCCTATTTTTTTTCATGTTACAGTCCTCCTTACATTAATCTTACCCCCGATAAGACTGTTTCAGCTTAAATTATAACACAATTCACACAAAACCGCAATACTGCTTTCTGACAATTCACAGATTATTAACTTTTTGTTAACAGCCTTTATGCTATGTGCTATTATCACATTAATATCAATATCTATGCAGATTATATTCTGCTTGCTCTTAACCCGTACTTTCATAACATATTTACAAAATAGGCGCCCTGTTGGGCGCCTATACATTAATCATTATTCACTTCTCACTTGTTCAGCGTGAAGAATTATCCGCGTAAATGCCGAGAATTAGGGCAGCATCCACAGCATCAACTACTTCATCACCATTCATATCAGCGCGAGCTCGCCTGTTCTGGTCAAGCGTTCCCGATCTGCCTGATGATATTGATGCATAATCCTGCAATGCCATAGCTGCGTCTACCGCATCTACGATACCGTCATCGTTGAGCTCTCCATGCTTTTCAGGAAGATAAGCATAGCTATACTCACTGAAAGAACTCATAAACAATTGCGTCCAGTAAAAAACGCCCTCGAAATTGGCGCAGCCAACTCCAATATACCTGTAATTCGGATTAAGAATACTGTCACGGTGAGCGGTGGAGTTCATCCAACCATCCATAACACTTTGGGGATCAGGAGAGCCCTTTGCGATGTTTTCTGCGATATTAGACCAGTTGAGATTTTGCTCGTCGAAAATATCAAGTCCAGATGTACCATTAATACGCTGATGGCTCCAGTATGCGGTAGTCTCCTTAACGCGGATATTCGCACATTTACTGAGCTTAGGAAACATTTTTAGCTCAACCAGGCCTCTTTTGCGTCTTTCCTCATTAACACGCTTTATAACGCTGTCCGTATACATAACTATCTGATGCTCGCTGATAGCCTGCGTTTTTGTCTCTATTCTGACTGTATTACCGACTGAAGCTGCAAAGGTGGCGGGAGCTGTTATTAAAGCTGCTGTAAAAGCCACCGAACCAATAAATGCTGCAATTTTTTTCATAGTAATGCCTCCTTTTTGCCCCTTTTCTCGACATAACAGTCTGACACGGAGCTTCCAGAAAATACACTCTAAACAATACCATGACTAAAATCATATCCCAATCAAATTATAGCACAGTCGACTATACAAGTCAACATTTTATAAGCATTATTGTCGTCATAGACAATGAGCAGTAAAAAAATTTTATCATATCAAACAAGAAAGGCTGCACCCGAAAGTACAGCCATTTTTTGTAAGCAATTTTGAAAAATTACTTGATTTCGATTGTAGCGCCAGCCTCTTCAAACTTAGCCTTAAGCTCGTTTGCCTCAGCCTCAGAAACGCCTTCCTTAATAGCCTTAGGAGCAGCCTCAACTATCTCCTTAGCTTCCTTAAGGCCAAGTCCGAGAACTTCCTTAGCAACCTTGATAACGCCCATCTTAGCGTCGCCGAAGGAAGCAAGGATTACATCGAACTCTGTCTTAGCAGCAGCAGCACCGCCAGCAGCACCGCCAGCAGCAGGAGCAGCAGCGATAGCAGCTGTTACACCGAATTCCTCCTGGATAGCGTCTACGAGCTCAGAAAGCTCAAGAACAGAAAGAGTCTTGATATCTTCAACAAATTTTGTGATCTTCTCAGAAGCCATGATAATAATCTCCTTTTTAATAGTATTTGTCCTTATCGGACTGTGATTTTAAACTGCGAAGCAAACCTCCGCAAAACGTGTTTGAAAGACTAAGCAGCGATTAAGCAGCTTCTTCTTCCTTCTTCTTGTCTGCAACAGCGTTGAGAGTAGCTGCCAGCTTCTGAAGTGGGCCCTGGAGAGAGCCAACGAGCTGAGCGAGAAGGGTGTCCTTTGAAGGAATCTTGGAAAGAGCAATAACTCCAGCCTGATCATAAACTTCGCCGTCAATGTAACCAGCCTTCAGATTAAACTTCTCATCGCCTGCCTTCTCAGCAAACTTACCGAGGATTCTTGCGGGAGCAGTCTGATCGTCGTTTGAAACAGCGAGAGCAGTTGTGCCGTTGAGAGCCTCTTCAAAGCCCTCGATACCGCATTCCTTGAAAGCGCGGAGAAGCATTGTGTTCTTTTCTACAAAGTAGTTAACGCCAGCCTCACGGAGCTCCTTTCTGAGCTTGGTATCCTCTTCAACATTGATACCCTTGTAATCAACGAGAACGCCTGAAACAGAGTTCTTGATGATCTCGGTGAGTTTCTCGACCTTAGCCTTCTTTGCTTCGAGTACAGCATTGCTTGGCATAGTGTGTATTCACCTCCGAATGAAATTTTTCGTATTCAGAGAGAGCAATAAAAATGCCCATTCCGACAGCGCAGAATGGACAACGATAAATCTATCAATTGCTATTCCTCGGCGGGACTTACTGAGCCTAAGCTCTGCCAGCTGTCTTTAGAATACGAGCTATATTTTTTACAGCTTGATTATTATACCATATATTTTTAGAGTTGTCAAGCATTTTTTTAAGATAGTAATTAGTATAGCATTAGGACTCCGTGAATAGTAACCATTAGGTTATTAGTGTTGGTGGAAGTGCACAGTATGTTATGTTATTTACAGCGCTGTGATACAGAATGAATATTGATAACTTATCAGTACTTTCACCCGTTATATTGTACCTTATCGCCCAAATAAGAAAAGGGAGGCTAGTGCCTAATGTCCTTAAGTCAACCAAATAATAAGAGATATCCTGCCACACTTTGATGAAAGCAAAAGCTGCTTATGAAAAACAAATTTTTCAAATTATGTGAGAGAAATCCTATTTTCATACGTCTAATAAATATAAATGAAAAAGAGGAGACTCTTCACATTTTCAGACATATGCAACGAAAAAAACAGTTAACAAATTTACCCCAAAATACTTTTATAAAGGAGTAATCAATATGAATTTGAGAAAAATCTTATCACTGATAGTATCATCAGCAATGCTAACTTCAATCATTACAGCCAACACTGCAAATGCAGTAACGTCTACATCTGTTCCGAAAACGGAAACTGTCCTCACTGCAACTGAAGATATGCCTTCTTCTGTCGCAACAACTACGGTCATAACAACAACGACCAGCGGAACTACAACTACGGCAATAACTTCAACAACTACCTCGACTACAACTGTCCCTGATGTAATAATTCCCAAAAGCGGAACCTGCGGTGAAAATTTAACGTGGACACTTGATAGTGATGGATTACTGACTATCAGTGGTAAAGGGCCTATGCCAGATCGCTGTATTTCGGACTACTACATTGACATAAAAAAAGCGACAAAAGTTATTATTAATGACGGCGTTACAAGTATCGGAAATTATGCGTTCCTTGAATTTCATGACCTGAAATCAATATCCATTCCCGATACAGTTACCAGTATAGGCGATAGGGCGTTATCTTTCTGCTACAGGATCAAATCTATAGATATTCCTAATTCAGTAGTTAGTATAGGTAAGGGAGCTCTTTCCTACTGTGCAGGCTTTGAGTCAATAACGATACCTTCTTCTGTTACAGAAATCAAGGACTATACCTTCTCTTACAGTAAAAACCTTAAAACAGTGGTTTTACCTGATACGATCACCAGTATCGGATTACTTGCATTTGGCGGATGTGACCGTCTCGAATCAGTTAATATCCCTGATTCTGTAATAAGTATCGGTTCACATGCCTTTTCCGACTGTATAAGTCTAAAATCGATAACCGTACCAGATTCGGTAAGAAGTTTATCGAAAGACGCTTTTCTAGGTTGTATAAATCTTGAATCCATATCTTTGCCTGATAATCTTTCAGTAGCTGTAACAACTGTTACAGCTTCCAGACCAATTAAAACCACTGAAACTTCTACCCTGACGACAAATGCAGTTAAAACAACAATTACGACCTCGGATCTAAAGAGTATCACCACACAAACATTGTTTGATTTCAAGGAAGTTGTTTCATACCCTACAAAGACTATCTATGAGGAAGGAGAATATCTTGATCTTACCGGTCTCAAAGTAGCTGCTTCGTGGTGCCTAGATGAAAACTATATCTGGAAAACAAATTTCTCAGACCATGACAAGTATCTTTTCATTGTAACTGACGAAAAAGGCAACAAAGTAACGGGCAACGACTTCAATACTCTTCCTGCAGGCGAGTATACTGTAAGTTACAACGGCGTTTTAGGCTCAAATTACAGTTCACATTATATCAGAAATATTGAGCTTTCTTTCCCTGTAACTATAAAGGAAAGAGTACAGAATACAGGCACTCCAATGGCTTCAACAACGACAACAACTACTACCCAAGTCAGAACAGACTTCTGCACAAGAGCATACAACACTTTTAAAAGTGTTGTATCCTATCCGACTAAAACAGTTTATGAAGTTGGTGATAATCTCGATATCAGCGGCATCGTAATAAGCATCGGAAACAATTATACATACAATGAAGATGTATTCAGCATAAATTTCTTTGAAATTATTGACAAGGACGGCAAAAAGGTAAATGGTAGTCAATTCAATACTCTCCCTTCAGGTGAGTACACGGTGATTTCCGGAAATAGTTTATGTCCCGAAAGCCATCCTATTATTATTGATGATGTCGATGTCTCTTACAAGGTTACTATAAAAGAAAATGACAAGATAACTTCTTTACCTGCTTTTGCAATAACTTCTTCTACAACGACCACAACCTCAAAATACAGAAGCAGCGGTTCAATCGATATCCAGCCACCAACAAAACAAGTATACAACATAGGTGAAGAACTAGATATCTCAGGCGGTAAAGCAATCGCATCGGGTGGAGTTTATGACAGTTCAGGGCATATTATCATGAATTGGGATCAGTTCCAAGCTACTCCCCTCGACAATAAAATGTGGAAAATAGATTCCTCTGAATTTGATAATACAAAGCCTGGGAAATACAAGATATACGTCATATACGACACATATGATATGTACTCAGGTAACGGAAGACTAACTAGTTATTTCACCGTTACCGTAATCGATGAAAATGGTACATTTCCTGATACCACAAAGGCCACCACAACTACGACTACAGTTGATCCTTATTACAGGTTCAGAAGAGTTGCAACCTATCCTACCAAAACAGATTATAAGGTGGGGGAAAGTCTTGAAATCAAGGGACTTAAAATAATCTCATCACGTAATTCCGATAAAAACAATGAAGCTCTGTACTCTGAAGACTTCTTTAATGCTGACGATTTTGAAGTCAGAGACAAAGGAGGTAACACGGTAAGTGGTGACAGATTCAGCACTCTTCCTGCTGGAAATTATACTGTATGTTACACAGGCTCAATAAGTGATGATGGCAACTATACGTGTCCTGATATCAAGTTATCATATCTTGTAAAGATATATGAAAGCTCAGAATTTCCGAATAATACTGGAGATCAGCCGCCATTTTTATGGGGCGACACCAACCTTGACGGGGAAGTTGATATGGCGGACGCTGTCCTGATAATGCAGTACCTCTCAAATCCAGATAAATATGGGCTTGATGGGACTTACTCAAGGCATATAACACAACTCGGAATGTCTCGTTGCGATGTCGACATAAGCGGAAAAGGAATAACTTCAAATGACGCTCTTAGAATTCAAAAATACCTTCTAAATAGAGTACCAAATCTTGATCCCTATTGCTAAAAAATAGTGTTCCAATTTTAGTTAAAAAAGTATAAATTCGCATTATGAGCTTAAGATATATATATATATCCAATTTTATGATCTGGTACGATTATAAAGGCTATTTTTCTCCATGTTGGAGATAAGTATATTAAACTTGCTTTTGACGATGTTACAATAATTGTACACAGTAAAACCTCTAATCAGATGTGTATATCTGATTGGCTGCACCGCACATTTTCGGTTTTTTTGTCAATACCTTTTTGCTAAAATTTACATAATAGACATAAAAATAATCACAGGATCTGATTCCTGTGATTATTTTACTTTTCCTTAGCTAAATGACATTAGGCTAGTGCCGCCCAATACACTTTACTTTTTGAGGTTAGCCTTAACCGTCTTAACAATGTTCTCAGCTGAGAGGCCAAACTCCTTGAGGAGAGCCACAGCAGGACCTGAGTGACCGAACTCGTCATTCACACCGATCTTGACAACAGGAACAGGACAACACTCTGTAACTGCATCTGCAACTGCCGAACCAAGGCCGCCTATAATGCTGTGTTCCTCAGCTGTAACGATGAGCCCTGTCTCCTTTGCACACTTGCAGATAAGCTCCTTATCAAGAGGCTTGATAGTGTGAATATTTACAACCCTTGCAGAGATTCCCTCTGACTCAAGTGTTTTTGCAGCTTCAACAGCTTCATTAACCATCAGACCTGTAGCAACAATAGTAACATCCTTACCATCCTTCATTACAACGCCCTTTCCGAGCTCGAACTTGTAACTTGAAGCATCATTGATAACAGGTACTGCAAGTCTGCCGAAACGCATATAAACAGGTCCGTTGAAATCAAGAGCAGCTCTTACGGCAGCCTTTGCCTCAACATCGTCGCAGGGATTAATGATAGTCATGCCTGGGATGGTTCTCATAAGAGCGATATCCTCGTTACACTGGTGTGTAGCGCCATCCTCACCTACTGAGATACCTGCATGTGTAGCACCAATCTTAACGTTGAGGTGTGGGTAACCAATCGAGTTTCTTACTATTTCAAAAGCTCTACCTGCTGCAAACATTGCGAATGTACTTGCAAAAGGTATTTTACCACAAGCAGCAAGACCAGCAGCAACGCCCATCATATTTGCTTCTGCGATACCACAATCGAAGAAACGATCGGGATAAGCCTTCTTGAAAATGCCTGTCTTTGTAGCAGCAGCAAGGTCTGCATCGAGAACTATCAAGTCCTTGTATTCCTCGGCTAGCTCCTTAAGAGCCTCACCGTAACTTTCTCTGGTAGCCTTTTTGATAACATCTGCCATGATAATTAGTCCTCCAATTCCTTTAACTGTGCGTTGAGCTCAGCCATTGCCTGCTCATACTGCTCCTGATTTGGAGCTGTACCGTGCCAGCTTACCTGATTTTCCATGAATGAAACGCCCTTACCCTTTGTAGACTTCTGAATGATAGCTACAGGCTTGTCCTTAACAGACTCAGCTTCTGTGAAAGCTCTGTCAATGTCGTCAAAGTCATGAGCATTC
This sequence comes from Ruminococcus flavefaciens, assembly GCA_002310115.1. GTDB lineage: Bacteria > Bacillota > Clostridia > Oscillospirales > Ruminococcaceae > Ruminococcus > Ruminococcus flavefaciens_K. Next base: position 21,067 of record DBYI01000098.1, on the reverse strand, counting down.
ATTGTGATAACATGCCAGCCGAAAGCGGCAAACTTATCAGTGATAGGCTCAGGTGAACATACTTCTGTGATAGGACCATCTATCTGCAAGCCGTTGTTATCAACGATAGCAACGAGGTTTGTGAGTTTTTTGTGAGCTGCAAACATAGCAGCCTCCCATACCTGTCCTTCCTCGATCTCGCCGTCGCCGAGAATAGTGTATACCTTGTATGATTTGCCGTCAATCTTGCCAGCGAGAGCCATACCAGCTGCTGCGGATATACCCTGTCCGAGAGAGCCGCTTGACATATCAACGCCAGGTATATGAATACAAGGATGTCCCTGAAGAAGTGCGCCTATATGGCGGAGGGATTTAAGCTCTTCAACAGAAAAATAGCCTCTCTGTGCAAGTACTGAGTACAGCGCAGGAGCCGTGTGTCCTTTTGAAAGAACGAATCTGTCTCTGTCGGGAGCATCAGGATTCTTTGGATCGTTGTTCATCTTGTTGAAGTAAAGATAAGTGAGAGTGTCGCTTATCGAGAGCGAACCGCCCGGGTGACCTGATTTAGCGTTATAAGTGCCTTCTATAACGCCCATTCTTACCTTGCAGGCAGTTTTCTGCAATTCCTTTTTAAGCTTTGCGTCCATATTGACCTCCAATATTTTATTTAACGGCTTAAGCCGTGATCTGCTTTTTTGGGAGCAGGGGCAGGCGTTCTCCTCCATCCTAAATGCGAAACCCAGACGGACGGTCCCACCCCTGCGGGGTTGGCTATACCAATATTATACCGCAATAATTGAGTGATTGCAATGCATTTTTTGCTGAAAATGTAAATTTAGTATGTACATTATCTTACAGCCATCATAATCAACACAATTACATAAAATATGAAAAAACCCGTACACGCAACAGCAGGCAGTGCTATAAGCATTTTATTCTGCCTTTCGTGTAAAGTTCCTCTCAGTCTCAGTGCTTTCATGAGCAACAGAGAGATCACCCACATGGGTATAGTAAATGCTGCCAGCGCAAGAGTTGCGGCATCCTCAAGAGTAAAATTCATGGTTTCCTCTGAGCTTCTGCCGCTCACCCTACTGTATACCAGCAGTCCGATAAGTCCCAGCAAACATAATACTGCGACTATGTATACCGTTATTGCCGCCTTCTTTTTCTTCATTGTTCTACTTTCTGCACCTTTCGATTATATATTCTATAAGCTCCGAAACAGCTCCCTCGTCGTTGGTGCGATCAAGGATAAGGTCTGCCTTTTCCTTTACAGATTTTTCAGCGTTTGCGGGACATGCTCCCAAATCGGCTTCGACTATCATCTCTATATCATTGTCAAAGTCTCCGACTGACACGAATGTACAGCCCTCCATACCACTGAGTTTTCTGTATTCCGCAAGAGCTGAGCCCTTGCTCACTCCCGAGGGGAGCATTTCAAGAAATATATCAGAGGACTTGACATAATCAACGCCCTCATGATCAAGCTTCTTCACAAGAAGCTCCATGTGCTCCACGTCCTCAGGTGACATGGAGAAAAGTACCTTCAGCCAGCCGCCATCCTCTATTTCTTCAAGTTCGGCATAGTTCGGAACAATGCCGCAAAGCCTTGTGTGCAGCTGCTGATAATCAGTATTGCTGAAAACATAGGTACCATCGGTTTTCAGAACCTCTCCACCTGCCTCAGGCATGAGCTCAAGAAGCTCTTCAACATAACTTCTTGCTTCAACCGGGAGAGGATGAGTGTATAGTGTTTTTCCGCTTTTATAGTCATGAATGGCTGCTCCGTTATACATTATTATCGGATAGCCAAGCGGAAGTATGCTGAGAAATTGCTCAAATGACTGGACAGTACGTCCTGTTGCTACCGTGAACCTTCCTCCCATAGACGTAAACCGCTCTATAGCACGACGGTCAATGTCAGTTATCTTCTTGTCCGTACTCAGAAGAGTTCCGTCAAGGTCGCTCAACAGGATTACTTTTGATATATCTTCAAACAAGGGTATTCCTCCTACATCTTTTCAAGCTTTGAAAGCATGGCAGAAAAGTAATCGGGCAACTCGCTCTCGAACTCCATATACTCGCTAGTTTTCGGATGGATAAAGCCTATTTTACGGGCGTGAAGGCACTGTCCCTCCATACCCTTATATGACTTACCATAAACCTCATCGCCAAGTACGGGATGTCCGATATAGCTGAGATGAACTCTTATCTGATGAGTTCTTCCCGTTTCAAGTCTGAGCCTCACATGTGCATAGCCGCCGTACTGCTTTATTACGCTGTAATGTGTAACTGCATTACGTGAGTTTTCAGATGTCACACACATCTTCTTCCGTTCAGTCTTGTGACGTCCTATTGGAGCATCAATTGTGCCTTCATGCTCCTTGAAATATCCGCAGGCTATGGCCTCGTACTCACGAGTGAAACTATGAGCCTTTATCTGCTCGGCCAGCTTCAGATGAGAAGCGTCGTTTTTGGCAACTATGAGCAATCCGCTGGTATTCTTGTCTATTCGATGTACTATTCCCGGACGGATAACTCCATTTATGCCTGAAAGACTTTCTCCACAGTGATACAGCAATGCATTCACAAGAGTTCCCGTATAGTTTCCGTGTGCAGGATGTACCACCATTCCCTTAGGCTTGTTCACAACTAGAAGATCGTCATCTTCATAGACTATTTCGAGAGGAATATTCTCGGGAACCGCATCCATTGGCTTAGGCTCGGGTATATCAACAGTAACCTCATCTCCTGCTTTAAGCTTACAGTTCTTATTTACTTCTTTGCCGTTTACAAGAACAAGGCCCTTTTCAATGAACCCCTGCACGGCAGAGCGTGTAAGCTCAGCAATCTGGTCAGAAATGTACTTGTCAATACGAATTCCTGCATCCTCAGCCGAAGCTGTCAGCAAGACATTCTCATTCATCTGTTTCAGCTTCCTTCTTTGCTTTTTCAGCCTTTTCTATCTTAGGATCGATGAAAAGTCCGTACCATATGAGCATGATGAATGCAAAAGTAACGCATATGTCTGCAACGTTGAATATAGCAAAATGGAATGGTTTGAACTCAAACATATCCACTACATACGCATAGCGGAAACGATCTATAAGATTGCCAATACCACCTGCAATAAATAAGGTTATAGCTACATTGAGGAACTTTGAACGGCGGTACATCTTTATGAGCAGAAACACCCCCAGCAGCACAACTATGCTGGTGAATCCCACAAGGAACCATCTTTGTCCGGACATCACGCCGAATATAGCACCCTCGTTCTCTAGATATGTAAGATCAAATATTTTGAAATCGCCAATGCGGATAAAGTCCATAGTTCCGACAGGCTTGAGTTCATGTACAGCCCAGTATTTTACAATCTGATCGACTGCAACGAGCAGCACCGTCAGTAAAGTGAGTATTACCGCCATGTGTTTTATCCTTTCAATAAGACTGCCTGTCGACCTAATCAGCCGACAGGCAATATAATACAAATCAAGCTTCTACTGCAATAGCACATCTCTCACAGAGAGTAGGATGTGTATGATTTGTGCCAACATACTTGCTGAAGCACCAGCAGCGCTCACACTTTTCTCCCTCAGCCTGAGCAACTGTGTAAACAGTTTCTGCTCCGTTCTTTTCTACCTCCACGCCAGAAACGATGAGGATATCCTTGAGCTGATCGGCGATAGCAGTGTACTTGTCGTAATCAGCGTCACTGCTCTTTATGATTATTTTTGCCTCAAGTGACTTACCGATAGTCTTTTCATTTCTTGCATCCTCGAGAGCCTTGTTTGCTCCGAGACGAGTATTATAAATGAACTGCCATTTGTCGATGAAATCGGCTGAGAATTCTATGCCGCTCTTTTCAGGCATCTGATTAAGAAATACACTCTGAGTATCATCACCTGCGGAGTGAGGCATGAACTGCCATATCTCCTCAGCTGTGAATGAAATGATAGGTGCGGCAAGTCTTGTTATCGCACTTATTATGCGGTACATTGCCGTCTGAGCTGCGCGACGGAGAACAGAGTCCTCCTTCTCACAGTAAAGTCTATCTTTGATGATGTCAAGATAGAAGTTTGACATATCTATTACACAGAAATTATGGAGCGCATGGAGTGCGATATGGAAATCGAATGCCTCATAGCCCTCCTTCATCTTATCTATTAGATTATCCAACTTCATGAGAGCCCACTTGTCAAGCTCTGTTAGTTGATCATCACTAACGCTGTCCTTATCAGGATTAAAACCTGCACCGTTACCAAGGTTACCAAGTATGAAACGAGCAGTATTTCTTATCTTCTTGTAAGCGTCTGAAAGCTGTCCAAGAATAGGCTTTGAAATACGGATATCGCTATGATAGTCGGAAGAAGCTGCCCACAGGCGAAGAATATCAGCACCGTACTGCTCAGTTATCTCGCTCGGGTCAATACCATTTCCTAGAGACTTATGCATTGCCTTTCCTTCACCATCAACTACCCATCCGTGAGTACATACTGCTTTGTAAGGAGACTGTCCCTTGTATACCACAGAAGTGAGTAGCGATGACTGGAACCAACCTCTGTACTGGTCAGCACCCTCGAGATAGAGATCAGCAGGCCATGAAAGACTTGGGAAATCCTTGCCCTCCATAACAGAGGTATGTGACACACCACTGTCGAACCATACATCCATGATGTCATATTCTTTTGTGAATTCGCCGCAGCCACATTCACACTTTACACTTGCGGGTATAAATTCCTTTGTATCCTTTATCCACCATGAATCACTGCCTTCCTTGCGGAAGAGCTCAGAGATGGCTGAGATTGTCTCATCATTACATATAGGCTTGCCGCATTCCTTACAGTATACAACAGGTATCGGAACGCCCCAAGTTCTTTGACGTGAGATACACCAGTCGCTTCTGTCACGTACCATGCCCTTAATTCTGTCCTCACCCCACTCAGGGATCCACTGAACAGACTCTATAGCCTTGATAGCCTCGTCCTTGAAGCCATTTACTGAACAGAACCACTGCTCTGTAGCTCTGTATATAATCGGGCTGTTACATCTCCAGCAGTGAGGATACTGGTGGACAATTTTCTGTGTTGCCAGCATAGCGCCCAATTCTGTAAGCTTTGCAGCTATAGCCTTGTTCGCCTGATCCGTGTCCATTCCCTCAAATTCGCCTGCCTCTGAGGTCTGTTTTCCCTTTGAATCAACGCATACTAAGATACCGATATCATCATACTTCTTGCATACTTCAAAGTCCTCGACACCGTAACCTGGAGCCGTATGTACGCAGCCTGTACCACTTTCAAGAGTAACGTGATCACCTACGATTATAGGTGAAAGGCGATCGTAAAGAGGATGCTTTGTCTTCATACCCTCAAGCTCTGCGCCTGTGAATATATGGTCTGTAGTATACTCTGTGATACCAGCTGTCTCCATTGTAGTCTTAACAAGCTCTTCAGCCATTACGTAATACTCATCACCTACATGAACGAGAGTATAGTTGTACTCTGGGCCGAGACAGATAGCCAGGTTGCCAGGAATAGTCCATGTAGTTGTGGTCCAGATAACGAAATATATCTTTGAAAGATCAAGTCCAAGTCCCTGGAAGATGCCTTTATCATCAGTTACGTTGAACTTGACATAGATAGAATAGCACGGGTCATTTGAATACTCAATCTCAGCCTCAGCAAGAGCTGTATTACAATCAGGGCACCAGTAAACAGGTTTCAAGCCCTTATACATATACCCTTTTTTTACCATTGAGCCGAATACTTCTACCTGCTTTGCCTCATATTCAGGGCGAAGGGTCAGATAAGGATAATCATAGTCGCCCAACGAACCAAGTCTTTTAAATCCCTTCATCTGATTTGCAACCTGAGTCATAGCGTACTCGCGGCAATGCTTTCTGAGATCTACAGCAGGAATAGCACCGTTCTCAACACCTATAGCCTTCATGGCCTTAAGTTCGATAGGAAGTCCGTGAGTATCCCAGCCAGGAACATACGGAGAACAGAATCCGCTCATATTCTTGTACTTAACAATGAAGTCCTTGAGGGACTTGTTAAGGGCATGACCAAGGTGAATCTCGCCATTGGCATAGGGAGGTCCGTCATGAAGAACATACGAGGGCTTGCCCTTGTTCTTTTCTATCATTTTGTAATAAAGTCTTTCATCCTCCCATTTTTGGAGAGTTTCAGGCTCTCTTTTTGGCAGATTTCCGCGCATTGGGAACTCTGTCTGCGGTAAATTAAGGGTACTGTTATAATCCTGTGCCATACTATCCGATCTCTCCTTCAAAAGCTCAGAGAGATCCTCCTTTCGATCTTTTTGTTAATGATTATTCCTCAACTTCTGAAGCAACTGCTGTCGCAATCTCTTCAGCTGTCTCAGCTTTCTCCTCTGTCTCCTCTTCAGTCTCGTTATCAAAGGTCTCAGGCATAGAAGAAATGAGTTCGAGATGGCTCTTATACATATCGAAGAGGCTCTTCTTAAAGTCTGCTACCTGCTGCTGAGCTTCGATGAGAGCTTCCTTCTCCTTTGCAATCTCCTCACGATTCTTTTCCATAGCCTCAGCGTGCTGACGAACAGCCTCATCCTCAAGGGCATCAGCCTTAGCCTGTGCCTCTGCGATTATCTGTTCAGCCTTTTCATTAGCTTCGTTGAGGACCTGATGTCCCTGCTTCTGAGCGCCGAGAAGAGCGTCCTTGAGAGCATCCTCATCCCTCATATACTCTCTTACCTTATCTGCAAGCACCTGTATCTTGCTATTAGCTTCTGCACGCTCGCGCTCCATTTCGTCAAGCTCAGCCTCAAGCTGGTTAAGGAACTCGTCTATTTCCTCCTGCTTGTATCCGAAAGCTGCTTTTTCAAATCTTTTGTTTCTGACATCTTTTGAAGTTATCATTTCAATTCACCTCTAAATATATTTCTTCAAGTTAATGTGTATGCGGTCTTTCTTTGTATGACCATTTATTTCAGAAAGTACAAATCTTCCGTAGCCCCTAATTGACAATATATCTCCGCCCCTGAGTTCATGGGAGATTGATGAAACGGGCAGATGATTAACTTCAACCCTGTCCGTACGGATTAGTGAAGCCGCCTTTTCCCTGCTTAGCTTTGCAGCAAGTCCAACCACACAGTCGAGACGCAGCGATGCCACTGTTCCGGATATTTCATGAAACTTCTGAGCGTTTTCAAGTATAAATGGCTTGTCGTCAGTAATTTTAACCCCGACTCTGCCTATTTTGGATAAACTTCCACTTACATGCCTTGCAGCCACCTCGGTAAGAAAAGCCTGCGCGACTCCATCTGTGACCACAATATCGCCTATGACTTCACGTTTCAGCTGCAAGCCCATGAAAGAGCCAAGGAAGTCCCTGTGAGAGAGTCTGTCCTCATCCCTGTATTCAAAGGTGAGGCAGACAAATGGAAATTCCTCGAGGATATAGGATTCGCAATAATCGGGATATACCGCTAGCATCCTGCGTCTTGCTTCCTCATAGCCGCCCCACAGTCTGTATCTAAGTGCACCCGTATTTCTCGCGCACCACGCCTCTGCTTCCGCGCATTGTCTTTCATCGAAAAAGGACGAGAACACGACTGCTCCGTCCCTTTCACAGAGTGCTACCATGTCCCCGAGCCTTGCGGTAAAAAGCTTATCCGACGGTTCGTTCATCAGATGAATACACCGTTATTCTCCAGCTCACCTACGAGATCCTCGCCTATAAAGCCTACATTATAAGGAGTGATGATGTAGGTAAGATTAGCGACAGGCTTGAGGCTTCCGCCGTTTGCATATGCAACACCTACGAGGAAGTCGATGATTCTTCTCTTATTCTCGGGGGAAGCTGTCTCAAGATTGAGAACTACCGTCTTTTTCGCAATCAAGTGATCTGCTATCTGCTTAGCGTCCGTAAATGCAGAAGGTTTTACAAGAACCACCTGAAGCTGTGCTGTTGTCTGTATATTAACGACCTTATTGCGTCTTTCTCTGCTCATGCCGCCGCCAAGTCCGCTTTCGTTTACTGGAGCATCGTCCTGTGCTGACGGCTGGAAGCCGCTGCGTTCGCCACGCTCATGACGAACCGGAACATCTGCATCAAAATCGTCGTCCTCTTCAGCAAAGAAAAATTCCTTAATGTTCTCAAAAAGTTTCATCTTAATACTCCTTCTCCGCATTATTTATATTTTTATCTTTCTTCACAGGATCAATGCGGAGTATCCCGTGTTGATATTCGGCTTTCCGCCGAGGAGTTACTTTGAGTAGTCTCTTGCACCGAACAGTCCTGTACCTATACGCACCAGTGTTGAACCATATCTAATTGCTTCGGCGTAATCATGAGTCATACCCATTGAAAGCGTATCTATGCCTTTGTACGCAGAGGAGATACTGTCATATAACTCCTTCATTCGTCCAAGGAAGATATCGCTGTCTGAAGGTGGTGGAATAGTCATGAGACCTCTTACACGCACACCTTCAAGCTCCGAGAGCCCGTCAATAAGCTCTTTCAGTCCTGTGGGAGTTATGCCGCTTTTGGACTCCTCTCCGCCGATATTTACCTCGCAGAGGATATCCATCACCCTGCCGTTCTTCACGGCGAGGCGGCTTATCTCCTGTCCTAGCTTTAGACTGTCCACGGACTGTATCATGCTTACCGCATTTATAATATATTTCACCTTATTTGTCTGTAAATGACCTATGAACTGCACCTCTGCCGACTTGTCATAGAAGTCCGCCTTTGAGAGGTACTCTTGCACTCTGTTCTCTCCAAGAAGGTCAATCCCCAGCTCTACGGCATGATTTATCGCCTCAGGAGAAACGGTCTTTGTGACCGCCATAATACGTACATTATCGTCGGGGCTTCTGTACTTAGCCACGGCCTCAGCACATCTCTCTTTTATTATGTGCAGGTTCTCGTCGATATAAGCGAGATCGTCATTTTTCATTCTTTTCGACCTCCTCTATCAATATATCATCGTAAAGCGCAAGATACTCATCATCATTCATAGGCTTAGAGAGTACATAATCCGTGCCCTCATAAATTACTTCTATTCTTTTGAAGAGTATCTGTTCACCCTTACGGATATAAACGCCCTTATAATTCGAGACCTTTTCGCTGACATTACCGTTGCCGTCATCCACTGTTTCAGTAACGTCTACGAAACGGATGGCCTCACGTGGCACTCTAAGTCCCGTATAGTCATCCTTTATCAATTCGACTATCTCGGCTCTGTGCTGTACGAGCTCATAGTTAATCTTATCACAGTAAATAATGACAATGCTCTTATCCTTCTTCTCATCACGGATGTCGTGTATCACAGCAGGATAGCTCTCAGCTGAAGAATCAAATCTCAGCTGAACTTTATCGCCAATAGCATAAGTCTTTTTGGAATTATCTGCAACCACAGCAAGATACCAGCCATAGCCATCGATTAGCTTGCCCACCACATTCGGGGCAGTAGACTTTCTGTCGCTGATTTCCTCCAGCATAGACACTGTGAGCTTGTCCATATTATGAGTATTAAGCTTTTCCTCATAGCCGTCGATATAGCTCACGAAATAAGCCGAGCGTGGTGCTCTGACTGTCTCGCTTGGAGCGGATCTCTTCGCGTTGAGCTTATCTATCTCATTCCTTATATCCAGTATCTTTTGATCGAAGCCCTGTACCTCATCAGTGACTATCTGGTATGTACTGAGTTGTATAAGGAGATCATCCTTAACATCGTTCAGTTCATCCAGCTTGCCCATATCCCTGTAGTAGATAAGGCTGCGGTAGCTATCGCTGATACTTTCGGAAAGGCTTGAAGGCTGTGCAGATTCAAGAGTACCAGGATTGGTTATCTTTTCCAATATACTAAGCTCTCTTTCAAACTTAGCCAGCTCATGTTTTATACTCAGCTGTTCATCGTCAAGATAAGCTTCTGCGATGACCGTATCGTTTCCGACTTTTCCACCGTCCGACACGTTATAGCTGAGAAAGCCGTTCCCACTGTAAAGCTGTATCTCCTCGTCCCTGATGAACACACCCTTATACTCCTTTGATGACAATGCCGAAGCTGTGAGGGCGGAGACCGTATCGCTTTCCTTGTTACGGAAATTATAGACTATACTGACAAACACAATCAGAAGCAGCACCAGAACCACGTTCCTTAGGAACTTGACCATGAAGCTACCATCCGACTTGGAAAATCCCATTCAGATCACCCTTAGTCGTTCTTTTCAGAAGCGTCGAGAATAGAAACAGATCTTGCAGGTATGATAGTGGAAATAGCGTGCTTGTATACGAGTTGCTGCTTTCCGTCACAGTCAAAGATAGCTACATAGCTGTCAAAACCTCTTACCATTCCCTTGAACTGGAAACCGTTAGTGAGTATGATAGTTACCATTATCTTGTCTTTTCTGCACTGATTGAGGAACACGTCCTGCAGATTAATTGTTTTGTTCATACACATTACTCCTATCAGATATTTGTTTCCGTGCAAAGCTTTGAGAGCAAAATTTTTTACCAAATTGCCCGCGCAGAAATACACACAGTACATTATATCACATTTTCAAGTATTTGGCTATAGTTTTTTTGCATTTTTCTAATATTTCATTATTTTTATTAAATCTGTCCAAAAACAGCCACTCAATACGGGGGTTTTTGCGGAACCACGTCAGTTGACGCTTGGCATAATGCCTTGTTTCTTGCTTTATAATTTCTATGCAGTCACTCAAATCGGCTTCCCCCTCGAAATACGGAATAAGCTCCTTATATCCTATGGCGTTAGCTGCGGTCTTCATACCGCTTTCCATCCATAGTTCCCGTGATTCTTCGATGAGGCCCGATTTTACCATTTCGTCCACACGCATATCTATACGGTCGTAAAGCTTCTGCCTGTCATCGAAGTTCAGCCCGATAATCAGGGAATTGTATGGGCTTTCCACAAGACGGCTCTCCTTTTTCAGCTCACTGAAACGTCTTCCAGTCACTTTGCAGACCTCCAAAGCACGAACAACCCTTACAAGATTATTCGGGTGTATACCACCTGCTGCTTCGGGATCAAGTTTAGCAAGAAGAGCATGTAAAGCTTCATTACCGTTCTCACTGGCAAAAGCATACAGCTCCTTACGATATGCCTCGTCACTGCCTCCTTCGGAAAACTTCACATTTTCGAGAAGAGAATCGATGTAAAGTCCCGTACCGCCCACGATTATAGGTAGCTTACAGCGTGATAGAATATCCCGAATTTTCTCATTCGCAAGCTGTACATAATCCGCTGCGCTAAAGCTCTCGTTCCTGTCGAGGAATCCCATGAGATGGTGGGGAATCCCCTGCTTTTCAGATTCCGAAGGCTTTGCAGAGGCGATGTCCATGCCCTTGTATATCTGCATGGAATCGGCGGAGATCACCTCTCCGCCGTAAATCTTTGCAAGCTCAACGCCCAGCCAAGTCTTCCCCGAAGCTGTCGGTCCGACTACAGCAAGCACGAAGGGCTTTTTATTCTTTTCGTTCATCATCAACTACTCCAGACTGTATACGTTCTATCATCTCTGATGTCTCTCTACGTCTTAATATTCTTTTTCCTACAAGCACAAAAATAATCATAACAAGCAGTACAGCTCCTAATAGCAGGAAAAACAGCAAATAATACGGCGGGCCCTTACTCACTTTACAGGCAAGGCTATCACCATTTGCCTGAATATAGTATACGGCAGGAGTGCCAAGCCATTCAAACTCGAATTTTGCCGTTTCTGTAACTCCAAGAACATTGCCGAACTTGTCGCAGTAAGCGACCTTTATCTTTCGAAAGTGATTGAAAAGCTCGTTATTCTCCACGTTCAAGGTAAAAATAACGCTTGAACGTTCCGAAATGTCTGCTTCATCAAAAACGGCACAGTTGTGATACAGAAGCATACTTGTAAAACCGTCTTCAGCGTATTTTGCAAGTCCGCATTCACCATTGACTCCGAGAAGCTGTGCATTTTCATCGTTGAAATCAACGGCATACTTATCATGCCACCTTTCCTTTATTTACAAGTATATCTGCAAAAGCAGTACCGTCAGGTGCGTTTTTGATCTCAATACTCTGTACCCTTGTATTTACATTATATGCAAAGGCAGAAGTTCCGCCGAACAAGCACATAATAATTGCAAAACAAACCGCGATAGATGACTTTACTGCTCGTTTCATGATTTTCCCCTTATGTTCTTCCGAACTGGTGAGAGATATTGCTTTTTGTCATGGTGAACATAACAGGTCTGCCATGAGGACAATGACGTATCTTCTCGTCAAAGTATACCTGTTCCGCAAGAGATTGAAGCTCGGCAATATCATTCTTATCGTTGCCCTTAATAGCCGATTTACATGCAACTGTGTGAAGCATATCGTCCAACATATGCGACTGAGGATCGTGGCTGTACATACGCAGATTGTTGGCTATCTCTGATATTACATCTTCCATATTCAGTTCCATGATAAAGGTTGGAACCGCCGTAGCTACCACACATGGCTTCTCAGAGAAGTCAAATGTGAAACCTAAATCCGCAAGAAGCTCCTGATTTACCTCAAGGGCACTGAACTCGTCTCCTGTAAGAAGAACCTTCACTCCCGTGAGAAGCTGCTGGCTGTACTGACGACAATTGCGGCTTTTCAATCGCTCAAAGATAATACGCTCATGAGCAGCGTGTTTGTCTATCATTATCATGGTATCTCCGCCAACCTCGGCAACTATATAAATTCCGAAGATTTCACCGATAACGCGAATTTTCGGTTTTTCTAACCATGCAGACTCCTGCTTTTCTTCCTCTTCAGGTTTCTGTACCGGAGTAGCAGCAAAAGACTGTTGTGTGATGTAGCTAAAGCCCTCAACTTTCGAAGGTTCTTCGGTGACTTCTTCCCTTATAGGTCCGGGATTTATTTCTGGCTTGGATATCGTTTCAATGTTGGGTGTTTTTTCAAGATTGGGAGCAGCTTCAAAAGCAGTCTCCTTCTGTTCAATTTCATGAGTCACTGATTGCATTAACTTTGACTCATCATGGGCAGGACTTGGCTTTAAATTCGTAATTAAAGGCATTTCTTCAGCTAAAGAATTACGAGCAGCATGCACAGGAGCAATAGCCTCAGTAAGCTTCTTTTCAGTTTCCTCTATCTTTTCAACGGGAGTAAAAAGGAACTCCTGTTGCTTCATCTCCTCCTGCTCTGGAACAGCCTTCGTCCAGTCTGTATGAGGTTTGAGCTCGAATTCGTATATGAGCCCATCCTTCATCATCGCATTCTTTACAGCAAAGTAAATTGCATCAGACACCGACTTCTCATTAGTGAAACGAACCTCAGCTTTAGTTGGATGAATATTGACGTCCATTGCGTTTGGAGCAAGGTCTATAAGAAGCACGCAGGCAGGAAATTTTCCTGTCATAATCATATTTGTGTAGGCGTTCTCGAGAGCTGCCGAACACAATCTGGAACGAACATACCTGCCGTTAACGAAAAAATTCTGAAATGAACGGTTAGTTTTTGAGTAAAGGGGCTTTATTACAAAACCGCCAACATGAACGCCCTCGTATTCGTAGTCAACAGGCATAAGATCACGAGCAAAATCGCGTCCGTATACCGCATATATCGCCGAAAACAGTTCCCCATCACCGCTGGAATTAAACTCCGTGCGATTGTCACGGATGAATCTGAAAGCGATATCGGGATGAGACATGGCTATTTTTTGCAGTATAGTGCTCACTGCGTTTCCTTCAGTAACATCCTTTTTCATAAACTTACGCCTTGCAGGAACATTGTAGAACAGATCACGTATAAGCACTGTCGTACCATCCGGACAGCCGCTCTCTTCATGAGATTTCTCCATACTACCCTCAATATTGTAGAGGGTACCATAGAGTTGCTCACGCTGTTTGGTCATTATCTCCACACGCGAAACAGCTGCCACTGAAGCTAGAGCTTCTCCGCGGAAACCTAGAGTGAGGATGTTTTCGAGATCCTCTTTTGCACTTATCTTGCTTGTGGCATGACGAAGAAAGGCTTTTGGTACGTCGTCAAATGACATGCCGCAGCCGTCGTCGGTAACGCGCATATAAGTAGTACCACCGTTCTTTATCTCTACAGTAATATGCTTTGCTCCCGAATCTATGGAGTTTTCCACTAATTCCTTAATTACCGAGGATGGGCGTTCTATGACCTCTCCTGCAGCGATAAGCTCTGATATTTCCTTGCTTAGGACATTAATTGAAGGCATTTTTTACTTCCTTTCTGAATGGCGCGCAGTTCAGACCAGCTTCACATCCTTTGGAGTTAGAATAACTCCACCGTATTCAATGTGCTCTGCGTTATAATTAGCTGTGTCCATTCGTCCGAACTGCTTCTCCGATACTATGGCAAATGGACAGGCAGATGGCGATGCACCTTCCCTTATATCCATTTCGGGAGCAATTCCCTCACCAAGCTCAAGTTCCGTCTGCATAGTTCGTGTCTTAGGCAATATCCACAACTTCGATGCAATGGCTTTTAACTTGTCCACCGCCTCTTTTTTATAGGTATTTTTCTCCATAAGAACTTCATCTTCAGGAATTAGCAGCGAAAAGATATACTCTCCGCGTACAGGCGCTTCATTAGTGATAAAACCGCGAATTTCAGAAAAACCGCCATAATTGAAACACATTTGCTTGTAGTCATTGGAAACATCCTCATCATAACCAAGCTCATAGTCTTCCTCAAGCTTTTGCTGATTCCAGTTCATGATGTCCTCAATAGTATCAGAACGTCCTGTTCCGCTTTTGAATTCAAGCCCTGCATGTCTGATATAAGCAAGGAGCTCTTTCATATTGTCAAAATCCAGCTCTGCACGACTGAATTCCATTATCAAAGATAAATATGCAGGCATAATTACACCTCAATCAATAATATTTTTCACAGAATACCACAGGCTTTTCTCATTGAAGAGACTGTAGCATATCACTTAGAAGCTCACGGCATTCAGCATCCGAAAGCTCATCTATATTGGTCTTTTCCAGCATTTCCAGTGCTGCCTCACGTCCGAGACTTCCAAAGCTTATCTGTCCCGAATCCTCACGTATTGTCGCATTACGCTCCGTCGCATGTGCCTTTTCCATTTCCTCAAGAAGCTCTCTTGCGCGTGCGATTACTTTAGAAGGAAGCCCTGCTAACTTCGCAACGTCAACTCCGTAGCTCTCATCTACACCCCCGCGGACTATCTTTCGCAGGAATCGGATAGTTCCACCGTGTTTGTTCACAGCTATGCTATAGTTCTTCACGCCATCAAGCTCATTCTCGAGACCGATAAGCTCATGATAGTGAGTTGCAAAAAGGGTCTTGCAGCCAAGCTTCTTGGAACTACATATGTACTCCGCAACTGCACGTGCTATACTAACGCCGTCAAAGGTCGAAGTTCCTCTTCCGACCTCGTCAAGAATGACAAGACTGTCGTGAGTAGCATTTTTAAGTATGTCAGATACCTCGCTCATTTCCACCATGAATGTTGACTGTCCTGCCGTAAGGTCATCAGAGGCACCAACACGGGTGAAAATCTTGTCAACCACAGAAATCTTCGCGGAATCAGCTGGAACAAAGCTGCCTATCTGTGCCATAAGTACTATAAGCGCAGCTTGTCTCATATAAGTTGACTTACCCGACATATTTGGTCCTGTAATTATGGACATACGGTCAGCTTTATTATCAATATACAGGTCATTCGGAACGAAAACCTCGTCTGTGAGCATTAGCTCCACAACAGGATGACGTCCTGCCTTTATATCTATTGAGCCGTCAATGGTAATATCAGGCTTTGTATACTGGTTTCGAAGTGCAACATTAGCAAAGGAACAAAGTACATCAACAGCCGCTACCGATGAGGCTGTTTTCTGCACTGCTTCAAGTTTGGTTGCCAGGAAATCGCGAACCTCGGAAAAAATATCCGCTTCAAGAGAAAGAGCCTTGTCCTTAGCGCCTAGAATAGCATTTTCTGCGTTTTTCAGTTCTTCTGTGATAAAGCGCTCTGCGTTTGCAAGAGTCTGCTTGCGTATCCATCCTTCGGGTATAAGGTCATAATAAGAACGTGTTACTTCGAGATAGTATCCGAAGACACGGTTGTATCCTATTTTAAGGTTCTTGATGCCTGTAGCTTCCTTTTCACGCTGCTCAATCTCATCTATTATTCCCTTTCCGTTGTTCATTATATGGCGAAGATCATCAAGTTCCTTGTTGAAGCCTTCTTTTATTACTCCACCATCTTTTACGGATATAGGCGGCTCGTCCATAATGGCGTTCTCTACAAGGTTCACAAGCTCATCAAGAGTGGATATCTCCCTGTTGTACTTTGCAAGAAGCTTTGAATCGGAAAGTTTTTCAAGCTCCTGCTTTACGGCTGGCAACTGCATAGCAGTTGCTGAAAGAGATTTCAGGTCACGCGGATTAGCACTCTTATACATGACCTTTGTCATAAGTCGTTCCAAATCGAAAACACGATCGAGAAGCGCTGAAAGATCGGTTAGAACCACACTTTTTTTGTAAAGAGCTTCAACAGCATCAAGACGTTCAATTATTCTTGCAGGACTTTTCAGTGGTTGTTCTATCCAGTTTTTGAGAAGTCGGCGTCCCATTGATGTCTTTGTGGAGTCAAGCACCCAAAGAAGAGAGCCTTTTTTCTCTTTACTGCGAAGAGTTTCCGTAAGCTCGAGATTTCGCCTTGCATTGAGATCGAGTCCCATGAAGGAATCGCCGCTTAAAAGCTCTATTGCAGTAAATCTCGACACCGATGACTTCTGCGTGTCGTTTATGTAATCAAAAAGTCCGCATACTGCCGCACAGTCCGCTCCATCCTCGCTTATGCCAAGCTCTGTAACAGAATCAACATTGAATACTGCTGCTGCCATATTCCTTCGCTCGGATGGAGTAAAACATATGTTATCGCGAAGAGTTACTGCGCAGGCAAGGCGAACCTTAATAAACTCAGCTGCTGCTTTCAGAGCAAAAAAACTCTGAGGGAAAATTATCTCCGCAGGACGACAGCGTGAAAGCTCGTTAATAACGCCTGCCTCTAAGTCCTTCCCCTCAAAATAGCTGAGTGCAGCCTCACCTGTCGAAATATCAGCAGAAGCCACACCGCAGGTCTTTTTCTCTTCGTCATAGTAGATACTGCAAATGTAGTTATTACTGCCGTCATCAAGCATACTGCTCTCTGTCAACGTACCGGGTGTAACTACACGGATAACGTCGCGGACAACTATTCCCTTGGTCTCGGCCGGATCGGTGAGCTGCTCGCATACAGCTACCTTGAAGCCCATATCTATGAGCCTTTTTATGTACATATCCGCCGCATGATATGGGATTCCGCACATAGGGGCACGTTCCTCAAGTCCACAGTCCCTGCCAGTAAGGGTAAGTTCAAGCGCTTTTGAAACTACTACAGCGTCGTCAAAAAACATCTCATAGAAGTCGCCGAGACGAAAGAACAGAACACAGTCCTGATACTTGTCCTTGACCTCGAAGTATTGCTGCATCATGGGGGATATTTTACTTCTGTCGATTTCCATTGGTATGATACTCCTTTTTTCAGACTTATACACTGAGCGCGTAAATGATAGTAATTGCCAGCAGTATTTTCGTTGAAACCTTAAGCTACGGTGCCATATCGCTGAGCCAGGTATTTATGCCGTTCCTGTGTGCTCAGCTCACCAGTGTGCTGCAGTTTTCGTCCTTAATGTTATATTTCACCGCTCCCCAGAACGAATCATATATGCCCAATTATTATTAATAATATTATTCCAATAATCGCCATGATCAATAATATTATCTCTTTTTTTTGTGCTCTTTTTTTACATTTTTTTACTTCTTCTTTTGTAATATCAATGATCGGGACATGATAATACCGCATCCATCTGACCATTTCATACAGGCCTTCGCATATATTCGAAATTTTAATCAGTTCTTTTTCACCGGACATTATTTTCAAGTCTTCCAAATCGTTGATTATCAGCCTGAGATCATCGCTGTAGTGATATACTTTGCCCTTTATTTCGAAAGTGCCGTCCACAAATTCCACTAACGCCTTTTTGGTATTTAAATATGAATAACTCAGATAAAGTAAACACAAAACAAACATAATGACCGCAAAGCCGAAAATGTATTTGTCAAACTGATCATTAACAAGCATATACACTATGGCAAATACCGAAAACACCATAAACATGATAGTTGAAAAATTGTTTATTTTCATTTCCTCCACCGACTGCTTCAGAACAAATTCCTTTGGAGGAGGCTGAAAAAACTCATCCGGTACATCTAAAAATAATTTTCGGAAATCTGCCAAGCGATTCTCGAACTCATAATAATGTTCATCTTCTTTTTTCATAAATCATCAGTGACAGCCACCGCAGGTCGCACAGCTTCCCGTGCAGCCGGATTCTGGTATCTGGCAGGTGTCGGGATCCTCACCGTTAGCACACATACTGATTATCTGCTGCATATTGGATACAAGCTTCTCAAGAGCCTGCTGTGCTCCCGAATATATAATCATTTTCGGATTTTTCATTACCTTCTGATAGACTGCTTTCAGTTCTGTGTCAAGAGCCTTGATGTTGTCGGAATCGGGTTCTTCTGACGCCATAGCGCTTCCGAGGTTCATGCGGAGATCTTCAAAACGCGCAATGTCCTCCTGAAGCTCCTTGTCCTCGTCATTAGCCTGCTTAGCAAGCATATACGCGATGTATCTGTCGTCCTGCTGAAGAGCCTTTCCAAGCTCTCTTGTCATTTCCATAATATCCATTTCTATCTTCTCCTTTTTTATTTCCATTTGTAATAATCAAAGTGCAGACCGTCTTTTTTCTCACCCTCCAACGGAATAAAGGAATATCCCTTGTCATCATTGTCAGACCTGTATACGGAAACAAATGATATGCCGCTAATTTCATTTTCTCCCGCTTCATACTTCTGCATTAGTGATAATTCGCCTCCCGCAGGCTCTTTCTCAACAAGCCTGCCGTTTTCGTAATCGAAGCAACTTACATGTGCACTTCCCATCTGAGCGTAGAAGGTAACTATCATTCTCAGGGTCTCATCGTAATCGACCGATGTGTGTCCGCCTCCCAGCTCACCTATCTGTACGACCTCTCCCTCGCTGTCAAGTGTATATGCGGTTATGCTGAAATCCGCCTCGCAGGTGCCGCGCTTCAGGAAAAGTTCGGGTATCCCGTCTGCGTCGATATCGCGGTAGCCGTACTCGATATAGGCAAGTCCGTTGTTTTCTGCAGCTGTTTCCTCAAATTTGCTTCTCAGAAACTGCTCATAAATGGCAGGGCTCATATCCTTTATGCCCCCTGCAGGCACGTCAGCCTCATGAGTAGTGGGCGGAGCTGTTACTTCGGCAGTAGTTGTGACCTCAGACTCTTCCTCTGTGGTCGTCTCAGCCTCCGCGGTATCTGCTGCTGTTGTCGCAGGAGCTGTGGTTGTATCGTTATTTGTATTGCTTTTCCCTGTCTTGTCACAGCCTGTCAGCACTGCTGCTGAAAGGCATATTGCTGTAATGATTTTTTTCACTTTTCTGCGTTCCTTTCTGCAATTTTCCCTGTTACTGCCCAGTTCATAGAGCCCGTTATCTCAACATCAACGAACTGTCCGATAAGGGAACTGTCTCCCTCGAACTCAACTATTATGAATTCGCTGCTCTTTCCTGTCAGCCAGCCTGCTTTTTTCTTGGCTACGTCGTCTACCAAAACTCGCATAGTCCTGCCGACGAAACGTTTGTAATGCTCCGTGGAGACCTCGCGCTGAACTTCAAGTAATTCCCTCATGCGCCTGCCCTTTTCCTCCTCTGAGGTGCTGTCAGGCATTTCCGCCGCTTTAGTTCCCGAACGCTTTGAATAGATGAAGGAGTAGATATTGTCATACTTCACCTTTTTCACTGTATCCAGCGTTGCACGGAAGTCATCGTCGGTCTCGTCGGGGAAGCCCACGATAAGATCGGTGGTAAGTGAGAAATCAGGGTCACGGCTGCGGATATAATCCACTATCACAAGATAATCCTCAATGGTGTATCGGCGGTTCATTCGTGCAAGCACGCCCGTACTGCCGCTCTGAACGGGCAGGTGCAGGTGCTTTGCCACCTTTTCGCAGTCGAATACAGCGTCTATGAGTTCATTTGAAGCGTCCTTCGGATGTGAGGACATGAAACGTATCCAGAAGTCGCCATCTATGCCGTTAAGCTCCCTGAGAAGCTGAGGAAAGCTCATTTCTCCGCCCAGGTCCTTGCCGTAGGAATTGACATTCTGCCCGAGGAGCATTATCTCCTTGTAGCCCTCTCTCACAAGCTGCCTTACCTCGGAAATTATATCCTCGGGGCGGCGGCTGCGTTCACGTCCGCGGACATAGGGCACTATGCAGTAGGTGCAGAAATTGTTGCAGCCGAACATTATCGGCACGGAAGCCTTGAAGCTGCTGCTTCGCACCTGTTCCGCGGCTTCCGAGAAATCGTCATATTCCGTTATATCTGCCGAAAAAGCTGCTCCCCTTAAAGTATCGAGGATAAGCTTCGGCAAAGCGCTGAGGGCGGAAGTTCCCACAACGAAATCCACCTGAGGGTAGGATTTCTTTATCTTCTCCGCCACATGGCTCTGAGCCGTCATGCAGCCTGCAATGCCGATCATCAGTGACGGTTTCAGCTCCTTGAGCTTCTTCATGCTGCCGACTATGCCGAAAACGCGGTCCTCGGCATTTTCGCGCACTGCACAGGTATTGAGTATTATAAGGTCGGCTTCCTGTTCGTTCTCGGTAAAGGAGTAGCCCATTTTTTTCAGCAGCCCCTGTATCTTTTCGCCGTCCGAGACATTCAGCTGACAGCCGAAGCTCCTGACATAGGCTCTTCTCGGGCTGCTGCCCAGCAAGCCGTTTATTTCGCTTATTACCGCGGTATTGTCCTTCAATTCGCAGAACCTCGCCTTCCAAAAATCCTGTAATAAATAATTATACCATATTATATTTCATAATGCAAGTGCGGATTTGCCGGGCGCAACACACCGGCTTGTTCTGCATATGGAAGAAAAATTTTTTATTTTTTTCTGATTTTTCAATCCATTTTTAAGAGTTTGTGGTATAA
>DBYI01000085.1:122221-137269 GCA_002310115.1 Ruminococcus flavefaciens | reverse complement strand
CCGTAGGAAGTGAATATATCAAATCCGGGAGCACCGATTATACCTACTAGATCTTCGCCAAAGAGAAGTCCGAAGCCTATGAGAATAAAAACAACTGTTCCGATACAGAAGTCCATTAAGTTCTTCATGATGATATTGCCTGCATTCTTTGCACGTGTGAAGCCTGTCTCCACCATTGCGAAGCCTGCCTGCATAAAGAATACGAGAGCAGCGCCTATTAAAAACCATACGCCGAAGACCAAACCGTTAGTCTCGTCCAGAGCCTGTTGTAAAATTGTCTGCGAGTCCATAAAATTACCTCCTAGAATTTACAGCATAAATGTCAAAGGGGTGCAGAAGTCCTGAGACTTCATACACCCCTTTGTGTATGGGATTAAGCGCTTAAAAAGACAGAGCGCCGCAGATCTTATGATCCGCAGCGCCCTTGCTGTTTACAATGCCATTATAGCCCATGAAAAAACGTTTGTCAATAGCTTTTCTGAACTTTGTCGGAAATCAATATAAATTTGGGACTTTAAACGCTAAAAGCTCTGGCAGTTTTAACAAAAGTGCAGCTTTTTGTTATATTCTGCGCATTTTTTTGTAATTTGCTCTTGACAACACTGGTTTAAAGTGCTAAGATATTAATTAAGAACAATGACGTTTGAGCAGGCTATATGTCTGTTTGAACGTCTTTTTTTTTAAGTTCGATCAATGGTGCTCGGACTTATTCGCGGACTTTATTGAAAGGCAAGTGAAAGATATGGATAATTTCAGAAAAGAAGCTCCATATGAGCAGCAGGGTCTCTACGACCCTAGATTTGAACATGATAACTGTGGTATTGGTGCAGTTGTAAACATCAAGGGTGAGCAGTCCAGATACGTTGTGGACAGCGCCCTGACTATCGTTGAGAAGCTTGAGCATCGCGCTGGCAAGGATGCTGAAGGAAAGACAGGCGATGGTGTAGGATTACTAGTTCAGATGCCTTACAGCTTCTTTATAAGAGAGAATGCCAAGCTTGGATATGATATCGGAGGTAAAGGCGATTTCGGTGTGGGAATGTTCTTTTTCCCTCAGAACGAGATGAAGCGCGGTCAAGCAATGAAACTTTTCGAACTTATTATAGAAAAGAATGGAATGGATTTTATCTGTTGGAGAGAAGTTCCTGTTTCACCAGAAATACTCGGACATAAGGCACTCAGTAGTATGCCTCATATAATGCAGGCTTTTGTAAAGCGCCCTGAGACTTGTCCACAGGGTCTTGACTTTGACAGGAAACTTTTTATTGCAAGACGTGAGTTTGAGCATTCCAATGAAAATACATATGTATGTTCTCTTTCAAGCCGTACTATTGTTTATAAAGGTATGTTCCTTGTTGATGAATTGAGAAAGTTCTATACAGATCTGCAGAGTGAAGAATTCAAGTCTGCTATCGCTATGGTTCACTCTCGTTTCTCTACAAATACAAATCCAAGTTGGCAGAAGGCTCATCCTAATCGTTTCATTGTACACAATGGAGAGATCAATACAATAACCGGTAATGCTGATAAAATGCTTGCACGTGAGGAGAGCATGAATTGTGCAGCGCTAAAAAATGATATGTATAAGATCCTTCCTGCTATAAATGTAAAGGGATCAGACTCGGCAAGGCTGGACAATGCTCTCGAATTTATGGTAATGTCAGGAATGCCGCTGCCTCTTGCAGTAATGATAACAATTCCTGAGCCATGGAAGAATAATAAGACTATTTCCAAATCAAAATATGA
Source organism: Ruminococcus flavefaciens (assembly GCA_002310115.1). Taxonomy (GTDB): domain Bacteria; phylum Bacillota; class Clostridia; order Oscillospirales; family Ruminococcaceae; genus Ruminococcus; species Ruminococcus flavefaciens_K. The sequence goes on along the minus strand of DBYI01000085.1, from coordinate 135,523 downwards.
TCTTTACCAGTACTATGCAACCATGATGGAGCCATGGGATGGACCGGCATCTATTATCTTCTCTGATGGTGATATTATGGGTGCTGTTCTTGACAGAAATGGTCTTCGTCCTTCGCGTTACTGCGTTACTAGCGATGGTTTCCTTATACTGTCATCTGAAACAGGATGTATTGATATAGCTCCTGAAAACATCATAAAAAAAGATAGACTTCGTCCGGGGAAAATGCTTCTTGCGGACACAAAGCAGGGACGTATCATTGAGGATGACGAAATAAAGAGTACATATGCATCACGACAGCCATACGGTGAATGGCTTGATGCTAACCTTGTACGCCTGCACGATCTCCATATCCCTAATAAGGGTGTAAAATACTATTCCGTTGACGAGCTTGCAAAGCTTCAGAAAGCTTTTGGTTACGCATATGAAGATATACGTACAAGTATACTTCCGATGGCTGAAAAAGGCGGAGAACCGATAGCTTCCATGGGAAGCGATATTCCTCTCCCACCACTTGATAATCAGTCACCTCCGCTTTTCAATTACTTCCGTCAGCTTTTTGCACAGGTTACAAATCCTCCGTTTGATGCTATCCGTGAAGAGATTGTTACTGACACAAGCGTTTATATTGGAAAGGATGGAAATATCCTTGAGGAACGTCCTGAGAACTGTCACGTTCTCAAGATTGAGAATCCTATTCTCACGGAAACGGATATGTTAAAGATAAAGGCTTTGAACGAGAAAGGCCTTAAAAGTGCTGTTATCCCAATAACATATTATATAGGCACTCCACTTGATAAAGCGGTAGAACGTCTGTTTATAGAGGCTGATAAGGCTTATCATGATGGTGCTTCAATACTTATTCTATCTGATCGCGGCGTAGACGAGTTCCATTGTCCTATACCGTCACTCTTGGCAGTTGCATCACTTCAGCAGCATCTTGTTTCAACAAAAAAGCGTACTGCCGTTGCAATGATTCTTGAATCAGCAGAGCCACGTGAAGTTCACCATTTTGCAACTCTTCTCGGTTATGGAGCATGTGCTGTCAATCCGTACCTTGCACATGAAACTATTCGTTCTCTCATCGAAGACGGAACGCTGGACAAGGATTTTTACGCAGCAGAGGATGATTATAATAGTGCGATACTTCATGGTATTGTCAAGATAGCTTCTAAAATGGGTATTTCTACGATACAGTCATATCAGGGCAGCAAGCTATTTGAAGCAGTAGGTATTTCACGTGAACTTATAGACAGTTATTTTTCAGGAACTGTCAGCCGTATTGGAGGAATAGGTCTTAATGATATAAGCCGTCGTACGGAAAAGCTCCATACAGCTGCATTTGATCCGCTGGGACTAAATGTAAATAAAAATATAGCTAGCGCTGGAAGTCATAAGCTCCGCAGTGGAAAGTCAGATCACCTTTATACTCCAGAGACTATTCATCTGCTTCAGCAGGCAGCTTGGACAGGAAACTACGATACATTCAAGGCATATACAGCAGCTATCACACGTGAGGATAACGAGCTTACGCTCCGTAGTCTACTTGATTTTAATTACCCCGAAAACGGTGGTATTCCAATTGACGAAGTTGAGTCTGTTGATAGTATCTGTAAGCGTTTTAAGACTGGTGCAATGTCATACGGTTCTATTTCGCAGGAGGCACATGAATGTATGGCAATTGCTATGAACAGAATCGGAGGTAAATCAAACAGCGGAGAAGGTGGCGAAAGCCCTGAACGCTTGAAATCTGATAGGTGTTCAGCGATAAAACAGGTAGCTTCAGGACGATTCGGTGTAACTTCGGAATACCTGGTTTCAGCTCAGGAAATTCAGATAAAAATGGCACAGGGTGCAAAGCCTGGCGAGGGAGGACATCTTCCATCTGGCAAGGTCTATCCGTGGATTGCAAAGACTCGTCATTCCACTGCTGGAGTTGGACTTATCTCGCCTCCGCCTCATCATGATATATACTCAATTGAAGATCTTGCACAGCTCATTTATGATCTCAAAAATGCCAATGACAAGGCACGTATCTCAGTTAAGCTTGTTTCAGAGGCAGGAGTCGGAACAGTTGCTGCAGGTGTTGCAAAGGCAGGTGCACAGGTAATACTTATTTCTGGATATGACGGCGGTACGGGAGCAGCTCCGAAAAGCTCTATATACAACGCAGGACTTCCATGGGAACTTGGACTTGCCGAGGCTCATCAGACTCTCATGCTAAACGGACTTCGTTCAAGAGTTCGTATAGAAACTGATGGTAAGCTCATGACAGGACGTGATGTTCTTGTTGCAGCGTTACTTGGAGCTGAAGAGTTTGGATTTGCAACAGCTCCGCTTGTAACAATGGGTTGTGTAATGATGAGAGTTTGTAATCTTGATACATGTCCGATGGGTATAGCTACGCAAAATCCAGAGCTGAGAAAGCGTTTCCGCGGTAAGCCGGAATATATTGTGAACTTCATGCATTTCATTGCTCAGGAACTCCGAGAGTATATGGCAAAACTTGGCATACGTACATTTGATGAACTTGTAGGACGTACTGATCTTTTGAAAACAAAGGATAGTGCTGCTGAGAAGAATATTGATTTCTCAAATATACTCACAAATGAGCACATAACTGAAAAACAGCATTTCGATCCTGCAGATATTTACGATTTTGAACTTGACAAAACTATAGATCGTCGTGTTATAATTAAGAAGCTGGGAAGTGCACTGAAAAGTGGAACTCCCAAAAGTATTTCAATTGACATTTTGAATACTGACCGTTCTGTAGGTACGCTGACAGGTGCTGAAATAACGCGTATTCATGGAGAAAACGTTCTTGCTGATGATACATTTACTGTTAAATGTACTGGTAGCGGCGGACAGTCATTCGGTGCATTTATTCCAAAGGGTCTGACATTGGAGCTTTGCGGTGACAGCAATGACTACTTTGGTAAAGGCCTTTCAGGTGGAAAGCTTGTGCTTGCTCCACCGAAAAAATCTGCGTTCAAGGCTGATGAGAATATTATTGTAGGAAACGTTGCTCTTTATGGCGCAACATCTGGTAAAGCTTTCATTAGTGGAGTAGCAGGAGAGCGTTTCTGTGTAAGAAATTCTGGAGCTGTTGCAGTTTGCGAAGGTGTTGGCGATCATGGCTGTGAATACATGACAGGCGGACGTGCTGTTATTCTTGGCAGCACTGGCAAGAATTTTGCTGCAGGAATGTCTGGTGGAATTGCCTATGTTCTTGACGAGAAGCACGATCTTTATACTCGTTTGAACAAGGCTCTTGTATCACTTGAGACCGTTGAAAATGATGAGGATATCGATGAACTTAAAGCTATTATAACTGAGCATGCAGAGGCTACAGGCTCTGAAAAAGCAAAGCGTATACTGGCTGATTTTGAAGCTTATTTGCCTTGCTTTAAGAAGATAATCCCACATGATTATGCGAAAATACAAACTACAGTGAAAGCTCTTGAAAAGTCGGGAGTTGATCACGAACAGGCTGAAATAGAAGCCTTTGAGCTTATCAGAAAGGAGGCGTGAGTCATGGGAAAAACAACAGGATTTCTTGAATTTACAAGAACTGAAACAACTGCTAAGGCACCACTTAAGCGTATTAATGACTTCAATGAATTTCACATACCGCTCAGTGATGAAAAGCGTAAGGAACAGGCTTCACGCTGTATGGACTGCGGAGTACCGTTTTGTCAGAACGGAAAAATGCTATGTGGAATGGTATCCGGTTGTCCGTTAAACAACCTTATACCAGAGTGGAATGATCTTATATATCACGGTCAGAAAGAACAGGCGCTCAGCCGTTTGCTCATGACAAACAATTTTCCTGAGTTTACTTCTAGAGTATGTCCTGCACTTTGTGAAAAGGCTTGTATCTGTGGCGTTTATGACAGTCCCGTTACTGTTAAAGAAAATGAAAACTCGATTATAGAATATGGTTTTGAAAGTGGACTTATCAAACCTCAGCCACCTGTAGTTCGTAGCGGAAAACGTGTAGCTGTTATCGGTTCTGGTCCATCTGGACTTGCCACTGCTGATACGCTTAACAGGCGTGGTCATAGCGTAACTGTTTTTGAGCGTTCAGACAGAGTTGGTGGCCTTCTTATGTATGGAATCCCTAACATGAAGCTTGAAAAACATATCATAGAACGTCGCGCAGAACTTATGAGAGCCGAGGGTGTAGAGTTTAAGGTAAATGCCAATGTTGGTGAGAACATTTCAGCAGAAGAAATAATGAGTGACTTTGATGCTGTTGTGCTTGCATGTGGTTCATCAAATCCACGTGATATCAAGGCTGAGGGTCGCGATGCAGATGGAATTTATTTCGCAGTAGATTTCCTTAAAGCTACAACAAAAAGCTTACTGGATTCTGAACTTAAAGATGGTAAATATATTTCTGCAGAAGGAAAAAATGTTGTAATAATTGGTGGCGGCGACACTGGTAACGATTGTGTCGGAACTTCAGTAAGACATGGATGTAAATCTGTGACACAGCTTGAAATGATGCCGAAACTCCCTGATGAAAGAGCCGAAAACAATCCATTTCCTCAGTATCCTCGTGTCTGCAAGACAGACTACGGTCAAGAGGAAGCAATTGCAGTGTTCGGACATGATCCACGTATCTATTGCACTACTGTTAAGGAGTTCATCAAGAACGAAAAAGGTGAATTATCTGCAGTTAAAACAGTAAAACTCGAATTTGTAACTGATAAAGCGAGCGGAAGAAAGGTTCCAAAGGAGATTGTGGGCAGCGAGGAAATACTTCCATGTGAACTCTGCCTTATAGCAGCAGGTTTCCTTGGTTGTCAGAGCTACGTTGCCGAGGCTTTCGGTGTTGAACTTGATCAGAGAACAAATATAAAAACAGCGCAGAATTGTCATAAAACAAGTGTTGAAAAGTTGTTTACCGCAGGCGATATGCATATCGGACAGTCACTTGTAGTTCGCGCTATACGCGAGGGACGCGACGCCGCTGCGGAGGTGGATGAATACCTTATGGGTTATACCAACCTGAAATAAAGGAGTAAGATATGATATATTCAGAAAATGAAATATTGCAGTATATCGAGGAAAACGATGTAAAATTCGTAAAGCTGACTTTCTGTGATCTGAGAGGAAGGCTGAAAAATATATCTATTCTTTCATCAGAGCTTGCAGTTACTTTTGAGCGTGGATTACGCATTGCTGCGAAGAAAATTGCCGGCTTTGAAGCTGCAAATGGTAAGGACTTGTTCCTTTTCCCTGATGCTCAGACAATGACAGTACTTCCATGGAGACCTCAGCAGGGCAGAGTTATCCGTATGTTTTGCTATATTCGCTATAAGGACGGAACTCATTTTGAGGGTGACAGCCGATATTTTCTGAAAAAAGCTATGAAGACTGCTGTTTCATCTGGCTATTGCTTCCGCTTCGGAACTTCCTGTGAGTTTACTCTGTTCCACAATGACGAAAACGGACTTCCAACGAAAAATCCACATGACTTCGCTAGCTACTGTGATACGGCTCCTGATGACAAGGGTGAGAATATCCGTCGTGATGTTTGCCTTACCCTTGAACAAATGGGTATACAGCCTGTTTCATCTAGGCATGAGAGCGGATGCGGACAGCATGAGATAGACTTTAATTCATCATCTGCGTTGAAAGCAGCAGACACATTTCTAAGTTTCAAATCTGCTGTAAAATCTGTTGCAGAAACTCACGGTGTACACGCTAGTTTTATGCCAAAGCCTCTGAGAAATGACTGTGGAAACGGTATGCACATTAGCTTTACTGTATTCCCGGACAGTGATTTTCTCGAAGAGCATATTTCTGAGTGTGGGGATATTGTTAAAAGTGCTGCTGCTGGCATAATGGAGCATATGCGAGAGTTTACAGTATTCACCAATTCAACTGTTAATTCATATGAAAGACTCGGTGAATTTACAGCTCCGAGAGATATAATCTGGTCTGATGAAGAGGGAGCACAGCTTATAAGAATGAATCCTGACAGCGACGATAATTCTGTCGAATTAAGAGCTGCTGACTGCGTATGCGACCCTTATTTCGTTCTTGGACTTATGATATATGCTGCGCTTGAGGGAATATCTGAAAAATCAGTTCTACCTGAAAAAAATAGTGGCAATGAGAGACTTCCAGAAACTCTTGAACAAGCAATAGATGTTGCTGAAAAATCTAAGTTCCTGAAAAAATACATTCCTGAAAATATCTTGGAAGTTCTTATCGCTCAAAGTCGCGATGAATGGAATGAATACAGTTCAGCTTATGATAAGGATGCATTCGAAGATAAAAAGTACTTCTTTACACTTTAAGAGGGGGTTATTTTGGATAAGATCATTGTAGTTTCAAGTAATAAGAATGCCTCTGAAACTCTTCTTGATTTTCTCCGTGGATCATTCAAGTGTACTCCGAAGATAGTTGAAACAGCCTACCAGGCCAAAACTCTTCTTGAAACCGATTCATTGACCGAGCTTGTAATGGTAAATTCGCCTCTTATGGATGAGTCTGGAGTTGAATTTGCAGAATATGTCACAGAAAATTCAACTGCGAACTGCATACTTCTGATAAAAGCTGAGACAGCCGAAAAGATAAGCGAACGTTTGGAAAAAGCAGGCGTTATAATTGTCGGAAAGCCGTTCAGCAAAACTGTACTATATCAGATAGTAAGAACTGTTGATATTGCTGTGAATCGCTCTGCCGAGTTGTATATACGGAATGCTCGTCTTGAGGAAAAGATTAATGAGATCCAGACAATTGACAAGGCGAAATTCATGCTGATGGAGTATAAGGGTATGACTGAGAGCGAGGCGCATGCATATATCGAGCAGTACGCCATGAATAAGCGTAAAAAGAAGAGTATCGCCGCACTTGCCGTCATCGACAAGCTCAGCGAGCAGTATTTGTAAGAGGTGCGGAAATGTTTGACACGATTCACGAGGAATGCGGAGTTTTCGGCATTTTTGAGAATGATACAACTAATGTAGCTGCTTCTGTATATTTTGGCCTGTATGCGTTACAGCACAGAGGTCAGGAGAGCTGCGGAATAACAGTCTGTGATGACGGAGTGTTTCGCCATAAGCGAGCAGACGGACTTGTTTCAGAGGTGTTTACCCGTGAAGAGCTAGATAAGCTTGGCAGCGGCAATATAGCTGTGGGACATGTACGTTACTCCACAACTGGCGGACACAATCACAATAACATACAACCTCTTGTTATCCGCCATATCAAAGGTAATATGGCTCTGGTCCACAACGGCAACCTTGTGAATGCGGCTGAGCTTCGTCGTTCATTTGAAATGTCAGGAGCTATATTCCACGGAACTTCTGATACCGAAGCTATAGCATATTCTATAGTACGCGAGCGCCTGACATGTAACTCTACCGAGGAGGCAGTAGAACGCGCTATGCCTTTCATTAAAGGCGCGTATTCGTGTATACTTATGACGGCGACAAAGCTGATTGCTTTTCGTGACCCAAATGGTTTCCGTCCGCTGTGCATAGGTAAGACGCATGATGGTGCATATGTTGTTGCTTCTGAGTCCTGTGCTCTTGAAACAGTTGGAGCAGAGTTCATACGTGATGTGGAAGCGGGGGAGATAGTAGTCATAGATAAAGACGGACTACGCTCGATACGAAATAACTGTGGAGAAAAGAAGCATATCTGTATTTTTGAATATATCTACTTTGCCCGTCCTGATTCAGTTATTGAGGGAGTTTCAGTACATCATGCGAGACTTAAAGCAGGTGAGTTGCTTGCGAAAAACAGTCCTGTTGAAGCTGATATAGTTATAGGAGTTCCTGATTCTGGACTTGATGCGGCTCTGGGGTATGCAAATGAAAGTGGTATCCCTTATGGCATAGGCTTTATCAAAAACAAGTATATCGGAAGAAGCTTTATTCAGCCTCAGCAGGATCAACGAGAAAAAGCTGTAAAAATAAAGCTTAACGCGGTACGTGAAAGTGTACATGGAAAGCGTGTTATAATGATAGATGACTCAATAGTCCGTGGCACAACAAGTGCGCGTATTGTTAGGCTTCTCCGAGAGGCGGGAGCAAAGGAAGTACATGTCCGTATTTCATCGCCACCTTTTTTGCATTCGTGCTATTTTGGAACTGATATCGACTCTGAGGAGAATCTTATCGCTGGTAAGTGCCAGTCAACTGAGGAAATAGCAAAATATATCGGAGCAGACAGCCTTGCATACCTGCCAGTTGAATGTCTTCCTGAGCTTGTGGATAATAGGTTCGGAAACTGTTCAGGATGTTTTACAGGAGATTATCCTGTTGATACATCAGGTGCAGGCTATAAGAATAAGTTCGACGAGAAAATTCACAGGTGATGTGTATGGAACAACTCAAACTCATAAGGTACTCTGATACCGTCGGCTTATATGAAAATCGCGAATATAACAGGGCAAAGAATTATCAGCCCTATGACAAGCTCGAAGGAGTTGTCTGCATTGCAAATGAGCTCAAATAAGAACTGATTAAATCTGACCATGCATCAATGGCGCTGTATGGTTATAATTACATCAATAATTCGAGCCTTAATGGCTAACAGCTTTTGGCTGACGGCTAATGGCTGAACTGGAGGAATAGAAAATGTGTACGATAATGGCATACTGCGGCATTAGCGGCGGTACTGGAAAGGTTATGGAAGGACTTAAGGCAACTGTTTCCCGTGGCCCTGATGATCAGAGGATTGTTAAGGTGCCTGGCGGTATTCTAGGCTTTCAGAGACTATCCATAATGGGACTTACTCCCGAGGGAATGCAGCCTTTTGAACTTGACGGAGACTTTGTTGTATGTAACGGTGAGCTTTACGGATTCCGAAGTCTTCGCGACAAACTCACTGGTATGGGTTATGTGTTCAGAAGTGATAGCGACTGCGAGATAATTTTGCCGCTGTACAGGGAATACGGCACAGATATGTTCGAAATGCTTGACGCAGAATTCGCCTGCGTGATATATGACAGCACTGAAAGAACGTTCATTGCTGCTCGTGATCCGATTGGCATTCGTCCGTTATATTACGGATATTCAGAGGACGGGACAATTGCTTTTGCAAGTGAGCCAAAGAACCTCGTTAAATTCTGCAAAAAGATAATGCCATTTCCACCAGGTCATTATTATAAAAATGGAGAATTCCATTGCTATTGCGAAATAACAGAAGTAAAAAATGTAATACATGATGATATCGATACTGTATGCAGTAACATTCACGACAAGCTCGTTGCTGGTGTTGAAAAAAGACTTGACTCCGATGCAAAAGTTGGATTTTTGTTGTCTGGTGGACTTGATTCTTCACTAGTTTGTGCGATAGCACAAAAGAAGAGTGATAAACCGATAAAAACATTTGCAATAGGTATGAATACAGATGCGATTGACCTCAAGTATGCGAAACAGGTAGCTGATTATATAGGCAGTGACCACACTGAAGTAATCATCACAAAAGATGACGTTTTAGCAGCTCTTGATGACGTAATTCATCTCCTCGGCACTTACGATATTACTACTATTCGTGCAAGTATGGGAATGTATCTATTATGCAAAGCTATTCATGAGCAGACTGATATTCGCGTGCTTCTCACCGGTGAAATATCCGACGAGCTTTTCGGATATAAATATACAGACTTTGCGCCATCTGCTGAAGCTTTTCAGGCTGAGTCTGTAAAGCGTGTACATGAACTGCATATGTACGACGTTCTCCGTGCAGACCGTTGTATATCAGTTAATTCACTGGAAGCAAGAGTGCCGTTCGGTGATCTTGATTTCGTGAAGTATGTTATGGCTATCGATCCTGAAATGAAACTGAACAAGTACAATAAAGGAAAGTATCTGCTTCGTCATGCTTTTGAGGGAGATTATTTGCCACATGATATCCTTTATCGTGAAAAAGCTGCTTTTTCAGATGCTGTTGGACATTCAATGGTGGATTATCTTAAAGAATATGCTGAGAATTATTATTCTGATGAAGAGTTTGAACTTGACTGTACAAAGTATTCTCATTCAAAGCCATTTACTAAAGAATCTCTGCTGTATCGTGAAATATTTGAGAAGTATTATCCTGGAAACAGCGAAATGATAGTTGATTTCTGGATGCCAAACAAGGAATGGGAAGGCTGCAACGTTAATGATCCGTCTGCCCGTGTACTGTCTAATTATGGCGAAAGCGGAAAATAAGTTATTTAGGGTGCGTTTTACGCACCCTTTTTGCTGCTTAAACAGTTAATGATAATATATCAACTTTCAATGTTTTGTTTCAGTTTTTTCTTCAGTGCTATAATTCTATTCTATATCCCATGATAAATCTATCGTATTGGACACGTTAAGAAAACAGGTGTATAATTAAAACATACTAAAATGATAGGAGAAAGACTATGTTTGAAGTAATATGGTTAGGCAGAGGAGGTCAGGGTGCTTTTACGGCGGCAAAGCTTCTAGGAGCAGCTTATACTATAGGTGACAATGTAAAATATGCCCTTTCTTTTCCGTCATTTGGCCCTGAGAGACGCGGGGCTCCGGTAAGAGCATTCACGAAGCTTGACGAAAAGCCTGTAGTTGACAGGAGTCAGACTGAAAAAGCGGATTATATTGTTATACTGGACGATACTCTTTACTCTCCTCAGCTTGTAAAACTGCTTAAAGATAAAGGAAAAATCATCGTAAATTCAAAAACTGAGATTATCGGAGCTATTACTTTTGATGCTGAAAAAATTGCAGGAGAGTTTCGACTTCCTACAGTAAATACGGTCATGCTTGGCTTCCTTGTAGGTTTATCGGATTTAATTAAAAATGAAAATGCTATTGAAGCCATAAAAGGTTATATGCCGCTGAAAATTCAGGAGAGTAATGTAAACGCGCTTCTTAAAGCAGTTGAGGAGGTGGCACAATGAGACCTTATATAAGGGAGAAGAAGGAGTTCACGTTTGTTGAAGTTCCTGAAAATACATCATTTGAGGCAGGCTATCTAACTACTGTGAACAGTGGCTGGCGAAGTATCAAACCTGTTATTAACAGTAATAAATGTGTCGGTTGCGAGCAATGCTACCTTTACTGCCCCGATGGAGTTATAGCCATTAATAACGGAAAAGCTAAAATTGACTATGATTTCTGCAAAGGTTGCGGTATATGCGCTAAAATATGTAAAATTGGAGCAATTGAAATGGAGGCGGAGCGTAAATGAAGAAATTTTTATCAGGAAATGAAGCCTTTGCAGAGGGTATTCGTCTTGCTAATCCTCAAGTAATTTCAGCTTATCCTATAACTCCGCAGACTATTGTTGTTGAGAGACTCTCGGAAATGGTTGAGGATGGTAGTCTTAAAGCTGAATATGTACATGTTGAATCGGAACATTCTGCGCTTTCATGTGCTATCGGAGCAAGTGCAGCAGGATCGAGAGCTTTCACAGCAACCTCCTCACAGGGACTTTTATATATGGCAGAATGCCTTTACTATGCAGCTGGAGGACGATTCCCGATAGTTATGATGAATGCCGACCGATCCACAGCTCTTCCGTGGAATATCTATGGAGATCAGCGTGACAGCCTTTCGCAATTGGACAGCGGATGGATACAGGTTTACGCAGAGAATGCACAGGAAGCTCTTGACCTTGCGATTATGAGCTATAAAATAGCAGAAAACAAAGAAGTATCAACTCCGCTTATGGTGAATCTCGATGGCTTTGTTCTAACGCATACTTACGAAACAGTTGATATACCCGAACAGAATCAGGCAGACAGATTTCTGCCGCCTTATGTAACTGATAACTGTGTAGATTTTGATAAGCCGAAAAATATGGCGTTTTCAGCAGGTCCTGATACTAACTATATTTTCAAGTACAAAGAGCATAATGGTATCCTCATGGCGAAAAGTGTAATCAATGACTCGGAAAAGGAGTTTGAGGAGATATTTGGAAGAAAATATACTGGACTTACCGAGAATTACCGTACAGATGACGCTGAATATATCATTGTTACTCTAGGAAGTATAGCAGGGCTTTGTCGTGAAACAGCAGATAAGCTTCGCGAAAGCGGAATAAAGGCAGGAGTTATTCGTATACGCTACATGAGACCGTTCCCAAATGAAGAAATTTCAGATGTTCTTAATGGGGCAAAAGCATATGCGGTTCTTGAAAAGGATATTAGTTTCGGAAATGAAGGAACAGTTTTCACAAACGTCAATTCTGCCTTAAAAAAGGCTGGTGTTAATGTTAAAGGATACAATTTTATTGGCGGACTCGGTGGAAGGAACATTTCTGCAGGTGATATCGAAAAAATTTACAGCGACATCATAAAAGGAACGGAAAACGTAAGTTTTATCGGTATAGGAGGTGAGGACAATGGCTAATAAAATCGCAGAAAGTATTTCACGTGAGGAGTATTTCTACGGACACAAAGCTTGTGCAGGCTGCGGTGGAAGTCTTGCTGTTCGAGCAGCACTGAAGGTTCTCGGACCTAATGCGGTATCCGTTCTTCCTGCGGGATGTATGTCAGCTGTAGGTTTTAATTTCCCACAGCTTTGCTTCTCGAATAACTCAATAATTTCCACATTTGCAGGAACGGCATCTATGCTTACGGGAGTAGAGGCAGGGCTTCGCGCAAGGGGCTACAAGGACTTTACAGCAGTAGGATTTGCAGGTGACGGAGGAACGGCAGATATAGGAATACAAGCTCTATCAGGAGCTATTGACCGTAATGATAACATTATTTACATATGTTATGATAACGAAGCATATATGAATACTGGTATTCAGAAAAGCGGCCTTACACCGTTCGGTGCTAAGACCACAACTACTCCAGTCGGCGCCAATATACATGGAAATATCCGCCCTAAGAAGAATATGTTTGAGATAGCTGCTGCACATGATATACCATATGCTGCAACAGCAAGTGTTGGATATATCAATGATTTTATTCAGAAAGTTCTGAAAGCCTCACATATACAAGGCACTAAGTATATTCACGTAATTGCACCTTGTCCTACCGGATGGGGAGTTGCATCAGATGAGACTGTGGAGATTGCAAAGGAAGTCGTTGACTGCGGATTGTGGTATCTTGCAGAGTATGAAAATGGCGACTTTAAGCTCAATCATCAACCAAAGGAGTTCACAAGCGTAGAAGCATACTTAAAAAAACAGGGACGCTTCAAGCATCTTACTGATGAAGATATAAAAGTAATAACAGCTTCACGTGATAAAAAATGGGAATTTATCAGAAAAAACTATATTAATTACTAAGTTACAATCTATTATTTGGGGGCGAAGTAAGTTCGCCTTTTGTTTGTTTGCCCGACATGGGCACA
>DBYI01000085.1:0-122063 GCA_002310115.1 Ruminococcus flavefaciens | reverse complement strand
AGCGAAGTCTGATAACTATCCCCTGTCTTAGTAGCAGCAAAGTAGATAAATCAAGTTTACGCCAGCCTGTAAAAGGTGAACAGCTTTTGAATGGCAGAGCATATAACCAAGACGTAAAAGTTCCTGTTCCAAATCTGAAACCAAGTCAGATAATAGCTTTTGATTCATAGTTTACCTCCGAAAATATATTTTTGAGTTGTGAACTCATTATATATTCTCGGATATTATGCAAAGTTGTGCAATAGCAAATTACGAAAATTCGTACTCTATAATGTATTGCTTAGCATAACAACTTTCTTTGCATAAGGAGGAGTAATCAGTCCGGTGCTTGCAAATCTGTTCATGCATTATGCTTTCGATAAATGGATGGAAAGAAACTCTCCGAATACACCGTTCGAGAGATATGCAGATGATGCCATAGATCATTGCAGAACTGAAGAAGAAGCAAGGATGACATTGCAGAAACTACAAAGAAGGTTTAATGAATGTGGTCTGGAGCTTCATCCTGATAAAAACAAAATAGTATATTGCAAAGACAAAGACAGGAATAAAGAATACCCAGTAACTGAATTCGATTTTCTTGGATATACCTTTAAGGGAATATGGATAAAAGACAGACTTGGAAGAATACAGCAGAACTTTCTACCTATGGTGAGCAAGAAAGCGGCAAAAGCTTTCAGAGACAAAATCAGGGCGATGGAACTGCATAAGAAATCAGGCAGTAAAATAGAAATGATAGCAGAACAAATCAATCTGATAGTCAGAGGATGGCTGAATTATTTCATGAGCTATTGTAAATCAGCAGTCAGTTATACCATGCATTGTCTGAATGAAAGACTTTGTCGATGGGTTAGGCACAAATTCAAAAGGTTCAGAGGGCATAAAATCAAAGCCCAAACATGGCTTCAAGAGTTAGCAAAAAGAGAGCCCAACATGTTTGTACATTGGGCTCTCGGTTGGAAACCATAATGGGAATACGAAGAGCCGTGTGAAGTGAGAGCTTCACGCACGGTTCCGTGAGAGCCTTGTGGTGAAAGTCCACTTGGCTACTCGACTGAGAGGTCGGCGGCTTATCTGCCGCCTCCTACTCGATCAAGCCAAGATGAGCGTATTTAAGTGGTTCTGCTATATGTTCTACGTGGATATCTACATTAATAGTTTATTATTATGCTTGTATTGCTGAAACTATAATTTCTGTTTTAAGAATACGAAAAAAGCTCCTTATTGGGGAGCTTTTTTCGTAAATCAAAATTTTTCTGCATAAATCAACTTTATTCTTATGGTTAAAAAACAAATTGGCCGAATAAATGAATATTATAATAAACGTAAAATGTGAAATGTTTTGCTGCTTTTTCCTGCCGTTTCTGCCGTTTCGATACTTTGATAATATGTTTATTAGGTTCTTTGAATTAAATACATTTTGCTTTCTTTTTACCAGCTTTCTGTATATAAATTCCAGTATTAAGGAATTATACAAATATACTAATACGTATAATACAGATCAATAGTTATCTTTTATCCTTGCTTGCAGCGATTAATGTACCAAATAATAAACCAAATGATGCAGAAAATATTGCTGTGACTAATAGTATCATGATTTCACCTCCGATCAATAATATTATTACGTATAATATATACTATAAAGTCGGGTATTCATATAAGTTACTTTCTTTAGCTGTTTGTAAATATTTGTTTCTATAATGGTGTGAACTCTCTCCTACATATAAAGAGGAAGGGCTTCATAAGAAGAATGGTATTTAAGTTTCAACCTAAAAATCAGGCATTCATCCCCATCTTTCGCTTCGCTTAGGAGTGGGGGTATTCTGCAGCGATATAGATAAATGACAAATCCGAACCCTTAGCCAGTTAGCTTAAGGTTCGGATTAATAATGTTTGGTGCGGGTGACAGGACTTGAATTTTGTAACCTCCATGAAACAGCCTTATTTTGGCGTTTATAGGTGGCACCGTGTGATTTGTGTGATTTTTCACACATCTTTAGAGGTAGCATCATCAGAATCGAGAATAATACCGTTGAAGTAGCAGTCAATTATCTTGTCAATCTTCTTGCGTTCAGTGCTGAACGTTTGCTGATATACTGACTTTAAAATGCTATCAGTAGACCATCCTCCGCGTTCCATTGCATATTTGTCAGGAATACCAAGCATAAGCATTATCGAAGCGTTCAAATGGCGAAGATCATGAAAAGTAATTGTTATACCATGACGTCTCATAAGTTTGGAGTATCTGCTGTACAGTGTTTTTCTTGAAAGCGGCACAATAAAATCTTCCTCGCTTTCATGTGGGATTGTCATTATCATGTTATAAATGTAATCAGGTAATCCAAGCTGACGCTGGCTTTTTTCGGTCTTACAGCCTTCGCGCACCTTAAATCCCTCTTCTGTTCGAATGATAGTTCGTCTTACGATGATTGTATGCTTTAGTGTGTTTACATCTCTAAATTGCAAGCCGATAACTTCACCTATTCTTAGGCTCAACCATGCCGCAAGCAGCACGGGAAGCTCCACGTCTGTTCCTTTCACGACCGAGAATATCTCCTCAAAGGATGGCAATTCTTTTTCATTCTTTCTGAGCTTTGGGAGTTTTATGTTGTTCAAATTGATATCAACATCGAACATTTTCAGAACTGATTTAAGAAAGCCATAGGAATTTTTAAGTGTCTTAGGACTTATATTTCCAGCTTCGATGTTTATCGCCTGTTGTATCATAATAGGCGTTAAATCATTTAGATTGACACTTTTCAATACTTCAAACCGATAGTTTAGGATTTGGTTATAATTGCAGATAGTCGTTTCTTCAAGAACGTATCTGCGGCTATCAATATACATCTGCATAGCAAGACCGAGTGGGACATTCTTATCTTGTAGCTGGGATCTGCAGCCAATAAAGTTAGTGGCAATCCTCTTGTACATATTGTTATTGCCTATAATAATGAAGTAAAAGACCTTGCGGCTGCAGCTTATTACGGTCAGAAGTGCGCACAGTATTTTGCTTACCGTTTTGAAGTCCTTTATTGTAATCACATGAGAGATGAACACTGCTGTCAGTTTCATACGCACATAATAATCAATGCCGTTAGTTACATCAACGGTATGATGATAACTACAGGCTTTGACGAAATGTATGCTTACTGTAACTACGTTACTGCTGTAACAGGTAAGAAGAGTTGGTTCTACTTTGATAACAAAGCCGTATATAATGGCGTTTAATACGATACTATACGTCTATTTATAAATGATAAGGCATAACCCAACAGCTGAGATTATTATATGATCGTTCCTCCCTTCGGGGAGGAGGCTGTTGGTTTATTGATAATTATTTCTCTGATCTCTTGACAATTTCTATAATGTGTGATATGATATATTAGTAAAGAAAAATAAGGCATTTCATTTGAACATAATACGCTTACGGGCGTATTGTATTCAGATGAAATGCCTTTTTTGTTATGCAAGCAGCTTGACAAAACGGCGTCGGGAGACGACCGAATAGAGCGCCGGGAGGCGCCCATAAACAAGTGTTACTACTGGTTTTTCTAATTCACACGTATAAACCCTTTGTTTGGTTGAGGAGGTATATTGGGTCAACAAATAAGATGCGTATTGGCATATCACAAGGGATAATCATCCCGAAGCTTGTTACCCTTGAAACCAAGGGAGAAAAGGAGAAAAATATGAATAATACAAGTAAAGGAACAGGAAGAACCGTTATCGTCAGCGATTTTATGATTTGCCCCATCGATCCGATTGAATTTAAATATGAACCGATCCCTAAATGCTATGGCCAGATGATTGTAGATAATGAGGCGAAAACGATCACTTTCAAACATACAGGCGGGACAGCTCCCGGAATATATCAGGTTCTTGCAGCGATGTTCATAAACAAAAACTGGACAAAACTTATGAAAGATCCAGCAAACAAAAAAGAAATCAAAAACGGATTCCTTTTATTCGCAGATAATGGGAAAAGGTGCTATCTTGCTAAAAAAAGTGAAAACGGGCTGCCAGTCATCACCAAAAAGCTTGATTATCGAAGGAACTTTATAAACGAGCTCACTTTTACTTTATGTGAATTCTATCATTTCCTTATTGATGAAACTTTGTTACCATACTATTTTTGCTGTCGGAAACAACAGCTCATTTATATAAAAAAAGAGTTCAGCTTCAAGTATATCACTGCACAGGAAGCTCAATCTCATATTAACGATATAAAAGAAACTATAAGTGGAACAGATGATGATGACTTTATTTATGCCGAAAATTTTTATGACTGGGGGGATTGGGTACAAGGGTATGAAGATTTCGATGATGAGGAAGAAGATTTCGTTTCCAGTGCTCCTGATGACAATGAATAATCCGAGGTAGGGAGGCGTACCTCCGCTCGAACTGAAAGACTCCCTAAACAATATATATGAAGGCTCGCCAAAACGGCGAGCCTAGATAGTATAATTAAAATATAGCGAGTATTCTCATTACATTCTTTACGTTATTAGATCACCTTAAAGCAATTATCAAAGATATGAGACAATTTTTTCATGATTATTTTCAGATAATAAGATAATTAACGTTGATAACATCAAGTGTATCAATAATACCATCACCGGTCACATCAGTTAGAGTCATATCCTTTACTTCAACATTACCTAAGACAATATTGCTAATATAAACCGAATCTTTTTTCGTCAACAACGTGATCTGGGTGATCCTCTGAATCCTAAGTTGCTTAATTTTAATGAGGAAACTGTTGACATCGGCACTCGACCTAAGAATACCATTAAAGCTGTACTCGATAATGGCATATATAAGTTCTATGGCTGGTATACAGACGAAGAGTGTACTGTTCCCGTTATAAAAACTGTGGGCGAAGATATTGTTATATCAGGTACAGAAGATAATCAGATACGCCCACCGGCCGCTAATAAGGATATGACGTATTATGCAAAATATGATTATCGACGCGGTGATCTGAATATCTCAGTCACGGGTGATGATGTTACCACAGGTGGACAGCCTTTTGAGTTTACAGTCAAGGGTACAGACAGTCACAATAACTGGATAGAGCTTATAGTCTGCATTAAACCTGATACAAAGCAATCTGTAACAATCAAAGACTTGCCCATAGGTAATTATACTGTTACACAAAATAGCTGGTCTTGGCGTTATCAAACGCCTGAACAGCTGGAAAAAACTGTAAATGAAGGAGAAACAGTGACAGCGACGTTTTCGGAAGTCATATCAAACAAAAAATGGTTTGACGGAAATGCGTATTGTAATAACAGATTTACTTAACCTTGAAGTGATAATGCTAAATGCGGGCGATTTGCCCGCATTTGTGATGATACTTGCATTATGTCAACTGATGTGATATAAGGTAATAAGTTTTGTACTCCCTTAATATATCCATAATACTGTTGCCAATTGACGCCTTGAAACGTGGCGTCCCTCAAAAGCTGCGAGCATATTGCAATATATTTGACTACCGATTTGTTTGCGAAAACTGTCCTGTTTTATCTCTTCAAAGAGCCATAAACAGACGAAAAACATATTAAATACATTGGAATTGATTGGTAATCATTTATACTGGACGGATAATTTGGCTGAATTAAAATAATTGTATTTAAAATTCATGAAATATTCATTGAAATGAAAAAACAAATATGGTATACTTATGTCATATTCGAAACTGATAGTTTTATATGAATTTTTATTGGTTCACAAAAATATTTCATGAAAGGTCGACAAGTCTATGTTTTACATTTGCCGAATTACAGACGTAGAAGCAAATAAACAAACAAAAATACAGACTAACTGTGCCTTTCTGTATAAATATATTTTAGCGTTTTAACGGGATAACTATGTCCTGTTGAAGCGCATTTTTTATTTTGTTTAATACAGGTAACCTCTGGGGGGAGAGCCTGTATATATAGAATTATTTTCTTAATAAGGAGGAAATGAGCATATGAAAAAAACTAAGAATTCAGCATGGAAACGCGTGGCAGCAGGTGCGCTGTCCATGGCTCTTGTAGCAGGCGCTATGCCTGCGAACGTAGGAGGCTTTTTGACAGGAGGCAACGCAATTGTTGCTCATGCGGCAGAATATACAGCTGCAGAAACTCGTGTTGGATTAAAGCTCAATGTTGGCGACAGCTTTGTGATTCCTGAATCCACTCATGTAAATGGTTACGAAAATATGATTCTTTGGGATAGATCTACTTATGACATTGGTAAACAGGCTCGCACCATAACTGTTGTCCGTGGTGAGAACGGTGCTCTCAAGCTTGATGGGGTTGAGAAGAATTTTACTTATCCTGAACTCGAAAGTAGCACAGACCAGCTTTGCATATTTGAATATGATAACTACTCTGGCTGGCATTTATGTGGACTTGCTCGCTGTAACGCTTTTACCGGAGTGACATCGGTTGATGAAATTAATTCATACGGCGATACTATCGATGGCTGTGATGTTACAAAGGTAGAAAATCATATGTCTTATAATTGTAATGTTACCATTTCAAATATCGGATCCGGAAAGAAAGTGCGCCTGACTTATTCGGATAATACAACTAATGATATTGAACCTACTGAAGGTACGGTCACATTTACAAGTGCATTGGATGCAGATTTCGCTAATGAAAATAATAAAAAGGTTAATTCGGTAGAGATATTTACTGCTACTACTGACCTCACCACTGAGGACTACACCGCGCCTACAGCTGTTGCCGGACTTTCCTATGACGGCGAAGAGCATGCTCTCGTTACAGGCGGCGGCATGACCGAAGCAGGCGCTGCTAAGGGTACTATGAAGTATGCGCTCGGCAGAGTTATTACAAGCGATATTGATTTTGATGACCTCGCAGTAAATGATATACTTAAGATTCGCGATTCTTTTATTTCTATTAGTAACATTAATAGCATTGTACTTTCTGGAGATACATATCAAAGTAATGAAAATAATAAAATTACTATTTCCGATGATGATTATCTGTATATCAATAATACTGAAATAGCTCAGACTAATGAGGGCGGTGCGGCTTTTAAGGTAACAAAAATAGACCGCGAACAAGGAATCGTATACGTACAAGCTGTGGATGAGAATACCGATCTTGAGTGGTCAACCAATGTTCCCAACGCTACAAATGCAGGCACTTACAGCGTTTCATGGCGTATCGAGGGCGCTGAGGGCTACAACGATGTTGCTCCGCAGACAATAACAGCAACTATCGCAAAAGCTACTCTCACAGCTTCAACTGATACACAGGAAGGCGACTACACCGCTCCGACAGCGGCTAAGACTCTGAAAAAGGCTGCTGACGAGCAGGCCGGAACACCTGCTGAGTATTACGATGACCTCTTCTACACAGGCGATGCTGTTGATCTTATCAATAAAGGTACTGTTGCAGACGGCAAGGGTACTATGCAGTATGCGCTGAGAAAATGCGAGGAATGTAACTCGACTGACGAGTATCAACCGGTTGTCGGCAATGTAATAAAGCCTACTGGTACTTACGGACTCCATTTCCCGTATGGATATTCAATAAAAATCGGCGAACAGACTTATAATAATAATAGTTTTATTAATAAAGGTATTAATTTTTACATAAGTTCTGTAGGTTCCACTAAGGAAGTTATTAATTCTGATGATAATGATGCTATAGAAGGCGCTTGGGCGGATTCAGGAAAAGACGCTTTGAGGATAACAGCAGTTGATAACGTAAATAAAGTTGTAACTATCGAGTTTGTTGATTCTGCAACTGCTCTTACTTGGCAGGATACCATTCCAACAGCAACAGATATCGGAACATACAATGTATCATGGCGCATTATAGGCAACAACTATAATGCAGTACAGGGTACAGTTATTTCCGAGATAAAGGAAAAGACTGCCACAGTTGTTCTTTCTAACCTTGGTGATGCAGTTATTACAGACGCTAACGGCGTAGTTGTAACAACTGACGAGCAAACAGGTCATTATAACCTTACAAGCGGCACATATTATCTTTACACAGATAATTCAGTTGCAGGTGCAGGCAATGGATCAATTGTCAGACTTGTTGGAACAGATGAAAAGATCAACGATAACGATTCAAAGACATATGCTTACAAGTATAAGTTGACTATTCCGGAAATGCTTGAGGACAGCTATACTATTTCGCATAACAATAACTGGTCAGGTGCTGTTAACAATACTAAGCAGTCTAAACTTTATGTTGCTGACGGTGCAGTAGATACAAATGACGAAACTCAGCTTGCAGCTATATTGCAGTCAACAGGTAAATTGTATTACGGCGATGAGCCTACAGTGGATAATGTTGATATCAAGGCAGGCTTTGAAAACCTCATTACAGTTAAAGATATTTACCTTTCAAATGCACAGGGTACAAAGTTAGACCTTACTTCGGGTACTGTTACATTTGGCGATTATAAGCTTACTGCCGAGATCATAGTTGATAATGACGGTGACGGCGATTTTGAAACAGGCGTAAACGATCAGCAGATATGTACACTTTATGCTGATATTGAATATGCTGCACGCCCGATGAGCGAGAATAAGTATTTCCTAGTTACTGAGAATCCGCAATTTGATTCTACACAGGCAGAGAGCGCGACTAACAAGAAGTATATCGAGACTCAGCTTGAGGTAGTTCAGGATAGGGACGATGAGAATAATCTTATCGTAGGACAGTACAGCGTTATCGTTCCCAAAACTGCTTTTGCTTATAACGGCACAGCTAAGAAGCCTGAGATCGTTGTCAAGAACGGCGGCAATTCAGCTGTTCTTACAGCTTCTGCTCCTGCACAGGGCACTACAGCTGCTGTTGCAGGCGACTACGCAAGCAGCATTGAAGCAAAGACCAATGCAGGTGATTATAGCTTTGAGCTTACAGCTGCTGCTAACACCAACTACACCGATAAGGTAGCTGTTAAGTGGTCTATCGCCAAGGCTAAGGTAAATGTCAATGTTAATGCAAAGGCTAATCTCACATATGACGGAGCAGTTCTTGATGCATCTGACTTTGAGGTTACAGCTGCTCAGAATGATACACTTGCACAGCAGGTAATCGCCGAGATGACAAAGGCTGAAGGAGAGACTGCACCTAAGACTAATATTACAGTAACTCCTATTACTGAGAATTTACCTTATACTCCTAAGACTGATATTAAAAATGATAATGTAGGCTATTATCTGTACGACACACCTTTCAATCAGTATTATTATCATTGTATTAATATTGGGGGATTGGATCAGGGGGCTTATATTAAGCTGCCGGGAATGAATGATCCGATACCGGCTTCACAAGCGTCATCTATAGATTTTAATACAAATCCTTATCATTTTGTAATAGAAAAGGGCGGCACGTTAGAATACTGGTTCAAAGGACATATATACTCCACACCTCTGACAGCAGGCAACGGCTGGTACTTACAGAAGACAATACAAAATGTTTCAGTCGGTTTTGATCAAACGGAGTCAAGAACAGTATACGAAGTAGTTCAGAAGGCTCTGCCTACAAAGACATACGACCTCAAGAACGCAGGTATACAGAAGGCAAAGATCACAATCACCAATCCGAATATTGATGTTGTAGTAAATAACGGCAGCTCTGTTACAGCTACAATCGCAAAGAAGAAGGTAACAATTACTCCTAAGGCTGATCAAAAGGCTATATTCGGCGATATCAAGACGGTTGATGATGCAAACAGCACAGTTGACGATAAGTTCTTTGTTCCGGAGTATACTTTCGACGGCGTTGTAGACGCTGACAAGGCAATTGTCACCACATTTGGCGATATCCTTGATGTCAAGTACAACAAGATCGCTGTCGACGAGACTAAGGCTGATGTTACAACATATGGTACTACTACGGAGTATGCAGCTGTAGAAAATTTAGGCGATGCACTGGCTCAGAGCAACAAGAAAATTAATACTAATTATTCTTATTCTATAGATGAATTATATGACTATGTGACCGTTAATACCAATATAACATTGCCCAATGGAGAAAATGGTTATACCTTCAAATACGAAGATAGAGATTCAAGCGTTAAATACGATGACACAGGTTGCATTTTTATCGACTCTGAAGGCACTTTAAAATACACAAAGGGCACTTTAAATGTAGACGAGGTCATCGAGGTCATTTGGGATAATGATGTAACAACCGTTCCGCTTACAGCAGGTAATGTATGGGTAGTTACAGGCGAGCTGTGGTCTGATGAAGATGACGGCTATCAGGATGACTATGATGGCAGGTACAAGTCTGTCGAGATAAAGCAGGTTCCCGTATCAGAGAGTGCTGACTTCGTAAACGCAGGTACATACAACTTCGTTGTACAAGATGATGCAGTTGTAGATAATTATGCATTTGAGCTTGCACAGAATGCTCCAAAATATGAGATTGAGCAGAAGTCACTCAAGAGCGAGGATATTGCTCTGACTGTATCTGAACCATCATATACCTATGACGGTACTAAGAAGGTTGCTCCTGATGATTATGTTATTACAGATGCAAAGATAGGTACACTTGCTAAGGACACAGACTTTGAGGTCGGCGGTCAGACAGCGGCAGTACTTCCAAACACATATGATCTTGAATTCAGCGGCTTGAACAACTATAAGGACATGATAAAATCTCAGTGGGAGATCAAGTCTGATACAACATATGATATAACTGTTTCTGTTGAAGATAAGACCTATGACGGAACTACTATTGTACCAACATTCGCTTACACTCAGAAGAATCCGAATTTTGATTCAGCTCAGCTACCAAGCGAAGAGAATCCTGAGCGTATAAATATTACAGAAGCAGATCTTCCTAAGAACACCAAGACAACTTTGATCTACTACAAGCTTGCTAATGATACTGCTGTTCCGCAGACAACAGAAGAACTTGCTGCTCTGAATTTAACTGCACTTGAAGGTGCTCCTAAGGACGCAGGCAAATATGTTGTGGTTGCGAAGACAACAGCAAGAGGCTATGTATTCCGTGACTGTATCGATAATTTCGAGATCAAGCAGAGAGAAATCGAAGTGATTCCTACTATTACATCTGTTGAATACGGTAAATTTGATACATCTGACATAACCAAGTACACATATAGTACAGAAAATATCATTAATGGTGATACTGTCAATGTTAAAGGTCAGCTTGCTGGTATATATTCACTTCAGGAAGATATAACAAAGTACGGTTATAAGGTTGGCGTTTATAATTACGCAGTTCCTACTCCTGAAGAGTATGCTACTATGCCTGCAGAGTATAAGGATTTGATTATACACGTTGACAATCCGAATTACAAGCTCACAACAAATACAACACTGACAGTAACACAATGCGAGATCAAAGACGATGACATCAAGGTGACAGGCAAGTGCGTTGCTGGTGCTGACGGCTGGGCTTATCCTAACGGCTGCGTCAAGGTCGTAGTAAGTCTCTATAATGTTGAGACTAAGCAGTATGAAGATGTTGAGCTTATAAGCGGTACTGACTACGATATTACTTCTGCAACAAAAACAAAGCAGTTAGGAACATTCACCGTAGAGGTTGATGGTAAGGGCAATTACACAACCGATCCTGTAGCTATTGCTGACGTTAGAGTTATAAGTGCAATGGATGCTGCGAATGAAGCAACGAGCTTTACCGAGAATGCACCTAAGGCATTAAACAATGGTAAAAACAGAGTTGTAGCTTCGTACAGTTTGACTGTAGCTGACGGTTACACAATTGAAGAAAAAGGCTTGCTTTATTGCAATGATGGTACAATTACCGATGTTGCGGATTTGGTACTTGACAGCCAAAATGCAAGCGTTAAAAATGCTAAGGATTATACTTCAGGCAATATCGTAGATAAGGGTTACGGTGTAATCGCAGTAGCATATGCTAAGGTTACAGATAATAACGGTAATACTACAGTTGTTTATTCAGGAAATCTTGGCGGTAAGTATAATGAGCTTATAACTACATTTACCGAGAATGCACCTAGGGCATTAAACAATGGCAAAAACAGAGTTGTAGCTTCTTATAGTGTGACTGCAGCCGAGGGCTATACGATTGAAGAGAAAGGCTTGCTCTATTGCAATGATGGAACAATTACTAATGTTGCTGATTTGGTACTTGACAGCCAAAATGCAAGCGTAAAGACTGCTAAGGATTATACTTCAGGCAATATCGTAGATAAAGGTAAGGGTGTAATCGCAGTTGCATATGCTAAGGTTACAGATAATAACGGTAATACTACAGTTGTTTATTCAGGAAATCTTGGCGGAAAGTATGAAAAACTTATAGCAACATTTACCGAGAATGCACCTAAGGCATTGTACAACGGTAAAAACAGAGTAGTTGCTTCTTACAGTGTGACTGCAGCTGAGGGCTATACGATTGAAGAGAAAGGCTTGCTCTATTGCAATGATGGAACAATTACTAATGTTGCTGATTTGGTACTTGACAGCCAAAATGCAAGCGTAAAGACTGCTAAGGATTATACTTCAGGCAATATCGTAGATAAGGGCTACGGTGTAATCGCAGTAGCATATGCTAAGGTAATGGATGCTAACGGTAATACTACAGTTGTTTATTCAGGAAATCTTGGTGGCTCATATGAACAGCTGAATCAGCTAAACTAATGAGCGGAATAATAGTTTAATTGGTAATAATCGAGTGGTATATACCCGATTCATTACATAGATCGATCTATTTTGAATGGAGGTGTAAGAATATGAAAAAGTACACAGAAGCAGAGCTTGAGGTTATTCAGTTTGATGCTGAGGACGTTATCACTGATAGTAAACAGGGCGATCTTGAATAATTCCTAAAGCGAAGATAAGCACCGCACCCCAATTTGGGGTCGGTGCTTATTGTTAGCGTGTACGTTTCCTTCAGTTTTTCTCAGAAATTAAAAGCCATAGTTATGAGTTGAAACTCTAATAGTATAAATAAGTTATGTCTGTCAATCAAACAATTTGAAAATATGCGGTATCATCATGATAAAAGAAATTTATTACATTCTAAGTTGGATTGTAAGTATCATGTGGTGTTCAAATGAAAAAACAGAAGGATGATAATCTAAAATCAGATAAAAGTGGATATTATATAGAAGCATTGGAATATTACGTGTTGTAATAAAGTCTATCGAATTAGTTTAGAATAATACTTAACATACGATTATTAGTTTCAAAATGAGGTGTATTTGTGAGAAAAAAGGTTAATAATTATTCTTATCCGGTGAATGTTATTGCTGATTATTTGAAATTTGGACAGGATAATGTATTATCTGATGCTGAATTATCATTGTATGAAAAAAGAGACGATATTAAAAATCTTTTTGAATATTACATAGAAAATCTTTTGTCTGAAAGGCAAGCAGAAGCGCTTAGGCTTATATACAATGAAAACCTATCTCCAAAAAACGATAGCTGCAAAATGGGATCAGTCAGTTAATGAAGTTACAAAACAAAGCAGGAATGCTTTAAGAAGTCTATATAATAGCGATTTTTCAAATATTCTTTTATACGGAATTCACAGCACTGATAAAAGTGCATATGAAAAAGCTTATAATGATGGGTATGATAAAGGCTATATTGATGGATATAAAGACGGACGTAATGATTTAAAAAAGGATAAAGATTTTAAAACGAGGCAAGAAAACTCTGTAATTAAGGAACTTAATGAACTTCCTCATATATTAATTGAAAATCTTAATTTACCAATTCAAGTTGAGCATTCTTTTCGTTTTCATAATATCAGAACATTAAGGGATATTGCTGCGCTTTCTCCTAAGGAACTATCTAATTTGCGATTTATAGGTAAAATAACTTATATGGATATTGTTGAGATGTTAAGTGATTATGGAATTGATAAGACAGCATATATCAATTGGCTTCATAGGTTTGAAAAAAAGTAGATACCGATTAAACAGGGATCGTGATTGATTTGTTTACATCAAGAATCAAAAAACTCCATTACAAAGTTCATTTTTCAGTATGGTGACGAGCTTCTCGGAGTACAGGGCAAAACCATTGATCTCCCTGCTCTTGAGACAGAACTCGGTAAGATCAAAGGTATCGCCGTTAAGCGCCTTGAGGAGATAATGGTCGTTATTGAGAAATTCTTAGAAGAATAAATGTATCAAAGACTTATTGGACGGCATAACGCCGTCCTTAAAATTATAATAGTATCTGGAGAACATCCGTGTGACTGCCGTGTGATTCCGTTGGAAAATATGTGATTTTTACGCATTTTTTAGTACAAATATCGAATTTACATCGTATTCGGAATATGAGAAAAACGCCTGAAAATCGGTATAAACCGATAATCAGGCGTTTTGTTATTTAGTGCGGGTGACAGGACTTGAACCTGCACACCTTGCGGCATTAGAACCTAAATCTAACGTGTCTGCCAATTTCACCACACCCGCAAATAATTAAATAATTCAGAGTTCATCCATCTGACCGTTGTTATTGTCATGCTTTGCTATTTCTTCATAGCTTTGAGTATATGGATACTTTATATTCCACTGGGAATTATCAATTTCCTGAACACGGAAACGTAAATTAAAATATGGAAAACCGTCTTGTTGTTCGAGCCAGCGATATTTTCTATTGACAACAATATTCATAACTGAACACAAAATACATAAAGGAACAATTACATCAAAAATTGGTCCGGCTAATGATTCATGCAATAATGCTAAAAGCGGCGCAGCAATAGGAAAAATATCCCTGTGAAGGTATACTCCGCAAAAACCAGCGGCAAGAGTTGCGAAACTAACTAAAGCAACAAGAAGCATAAAAAGAGAAGCGCCAAGGAAACATGAATATACATCTATAAAAGTCTTCGCTCCATAAACTAAGAGATAGTATATTGCGATTATGTTATACCATCTGTTGCATCTTTTGATAGAAAGCCTGTTTTTTCCATATTCCTGTTCCAAATCCATAAAAAGCACCTTATCTTTAAAACTATGACTGATTGTGAATGAAACATCTGCAACTTTAAATATTATACAATATATCTTTAGCTTTGTCAAGCGTATAGAGAAAAAAATAAAAAGAGGAGCGAATAACGCTCCTCATATGCGATATATGTTATGCCCTTGGTGATTCGTTCTGCTGAACTGGCTTATCATTAACAGGCGTATTCTGCATTGGAACATTCGGTTTTTGAGCGTTAACCGGAGTACCGGTAACACTCTGTAAAGGAACATTTGGATTCTGAACATTTACAGGAGCAGCAGGTGAAGGCTGGACAGGAGCTTTAGCTTCATTTGGTTCTTGAACTGGAGCTGTCTGAACGTTTTCGTCCTGCGGTGCAGACTGGTTTGCTGAATCAGCGTTCTTGATTTCCTGCTTTTCAGCTACAGCAGGAGCTTCCTTTTCAGCAGGTTCAGATTTTGCAGCAGGTTTTGTCTCATTTTTACTATTTGACTTATTGTCAGACTTCTTTTCAGCTTTCTTTTCACTTTCCTGCTTTTCAGCAATATCGCCTTTTGACTCTATAAAAAGTTCATCATCAGCAATACTTCCAACAAATCTAAGCTGTTTTACAGGTATTCTCTTGAGGGGAGAATATATAAAAGCTTTGCATGAATAATTCTGTTCAACTAGACCTCTTTTTTCACAAAGGACTCTGTTTCCATCCTTTGTTCTCTTACCGTACATACAGTAATCACATTTAGGTTCTATTTTTTTATCGAAATATTTAGCGCCGCCTTGAAAAAATGAGAATAAACCCATTAATAATCACCTCAAAAATAAATCTAAATTCAGTATATCACAAATATTAAGATTTGTCTAGTGATTTTTGAAAAATTATATAATTTTTTTAAAATTGAACTTGTCGATTGTATAAGCTGTACAAAAATGGTCGTAAGCCATATATTATACACTACTAACAATTAGAGATTGACAATTATGTAACAATGTGTTATTATTAATGTAGCGGAGATCGGGATTTATTCCGTTCTTGGCGTAAAATAATATTGTTTTCGGGCAGCAGGGTGTGAACTCTGTTTTCGGACAGCAGTTAAGCGATTAAGTAAAGAAATACACTTATTCTGTCCGTCCGTTATGGACGGTTTTTTATTGACTGCTTTTTCAGCCTGCAAAGGAGGAGAAATGGAAAGTAAAAGGATAGCTGTAGCAGCCATCGTCATAGATGAACAGTCTGCTTCTGTTGAAGTAAATAACGTACTTCACGAGTATAGCGATATAATCATAGGACGTATGGGAATACCTTATAAAGAAAGAGGAATATCTCTAATATCTGTCGCTCTTGATGCAGAGCCTGATGTCATAAGCAGTCTCACAGGAAGACTTGGACAGATACAGGGAGTTTCCGTAAAGGCTGCTATTTCAAAGAAATAATGGTATGGAGTTGGATATGAGAAGAGCAGACAGAGAGATAACCGATAAGCACTCCATAGAGGAGTTCATTGCAAAAGAGAAAGTATTAAGAATAGGATTCTATGATTGTGGCGAGGTATATATTGTTCCTGTGAATTATGGTTATTCGTCTGCAAATGGTAAAAATACCTTCTATTTTCACGGAGCTATGTCAGGCAGGAAGTATGAACTCGCAAAGTCAATTCCATCTGTTGGTTTTGAGATAGACGGAGAATACTTGTTGATTGGCGCTGATACAGGATGCGGCCATTCTGCTAAATTCCGTAGCATTATCGGTAATGGAAAGCTTTCCATAATAAATAATAAAGATGAAATGATTACTGCTCTAAACTGTATAATGAAACAGGCAACAGGCAGTTGCGAATGGAACTATCAGTCTGATGTTCTTGAAAAAACAGCAGTTTTCAGGCTGGAAGTTGAAAAAATGACTTGTAAGGCAAAATAGTCTAGGAGGAAATATATATGTATGATGTAAAGTCGCTTAAAGCGGAAGAATTTATAAATGATGAAGAAATACTAGTTACGCTCGAGTATGCTGAGCAGAACAAGAATAATCGTGAGCTTATAGAGCAGATACTTGAGAAGGCAAGACCGAAAAAAACGGGCAGAGGAGTTGAATGCGCAGGACTTTCTCACCGTGAAGCAAGTGTTCTTCTTGCATGTGATATTCCTGAGATGATAGATAAGATGTATGAACTTGCCAAGGAGATAAAGCAGGCATTCTACGGTAACAGAATAGTTATGTTTGCACCTCTTTATCTATCAAATTACTGCGTAAACAAGTGCGTTTACTGTCCTTATCATATGCAGAACAAGGAAATTCCACGTAAAAAGCTTACTCAGGAAGAAGTTCGTCAGGAAGTCATAGCACTTCAGGACATGGGTCACAAGCGTCTTGCTATTGAGTCCGGCGAGGACCCTGTAAACAATCCTATAGAGTATATTCTTGAATGTATCGAAACGATTTATTCTATAAAGCATAAGAACGGAGCTATTCGCCGAGTAAACGTAAATATAGCAGCAACAACAGTTGAAAATTATCGTAAGCTAAAGGAAGCTGGAATAGGAACTTATATTCTTTTCCAGGAGACATATCATAAGGAGAGCTATGAAAAACTCCATCCTGCAGGACCAAAACACAACTACGCATACCACACTGAGGCTATGGACAGAGCTATGGAAGGCGGAATAGACGATGTTGGCCTCGGTGTACTTTTCGGACTTGACAAGTATAAGTATGAATTTGCAGGGCTCCTCATGCACGCTGAGCACCTTGAAGCCGTACACGGAGTAGGACCGCATACAATAAGCGTTCCGCGTATAAGAAGAGCTTCTGATATTGATCCGAGTGTGTTTGACAACGGAATTGATGATGATACTTTTGCAAAACTTGTTGCATGTATAAGAATAGCAGTTCCTTACACAGGAATGATTATCTCGACCCGTGAGAGTGAAGCGTGTCGTGAAAAGGTTCTTGGACTAGGCGTATCACAGATATCAGGTGGTTCAAGAACATCAGTTGGCGGTTATGCAGGTTATTCAGCTGAGGAAAGACCTCATGATACAGAACAGTTTGACGTTTCTGATCAACGTTCGCTTGATGAAGTAGTAAAATGGCTCATGGATAGTGGATATATCCCGTCATTCTGTACGGCTTGCTATCGTGAGGGGCGTACAGGAGATCGATTTATGGCACTCTGCAAGGTAGGTCAGATACAGAATTGCTGTCACCCGAATGCTCTTATGACATTACAGGAATATCTTTCTGACTATGCTTCGCCTGAAACAAGAGCGGTCGGAGAAACTCTAATTGCTCGAGAGATACAGAATGTTCCTGATGAAAAGAGACGTCAGCGTGCCATAGAGTATCTGGACAGTATAAAGAACGGAGGAGAGCGCGATTTCAGGTTCTAATATTGCTGCTGTATAAATACAGTAAATATTTGACAAATTCTTTCCGCTGTGCTACAATACTAAATAGTAATTTATTATGGAGGACTTTATAATGTATGAAACTTTAATGCTTATGTCAGCAAATGTTCCTCAGACAGGTGATAATTTCCCAAAAGGAGTTCTTTTTGCAATAATAGGCTCAGCCGTTCTTCTGGCAATAGGTACTGCAGTATTTGCTAAGAAAAAAGGCTCTGATACTGACAATGATGAAGAAGATAATGATGAATAAAAAATGCGGCAGCTTTTATAGCTGCTGTGTTTTTTATGACCAGTAAATCATTATATGCTGAGATTCGACATATAGTGATATAGGGGTGCTGTTTATGTTTCTTGGATTTGACGAACTTTGCAGAAAGGAAGTTATAGATATTGTTTCAGGTGACAGGCTTGGATTTATTGACGATATCGAAATAGATACTGACAAAGGAAATGTAAGGTCACTCATTATTTATGGCGATTCTAGATTTTTCGGCTTTTTCGGGCGCGAGAATGATATTGTTATTTACTGCGAAGACATTAGAGTGATAGGTAAGGAGATAGTTCTTGTTGAACGTACTGAAAGGGATATCGAGTCGAATTTGACAAAAAGAAGTAGAAACGGTGCTTTAAGTTTGTTAAAATAGACATTGCCAAACTACTTGAAAAAAATACTGAGAAATGATATAATATTAAGGCAATTCGCACGCCGGTATTTTCAGTGGTTGGTGCACAGAGATCTGTGTTGCTGCTGAGTTAAGTACGGCGGAGGATTAATTATAACCAATTTTAAGGAGGACTACACCATGGGAGTAGTATCAATGAAGCAGCTTCTTGAAGCAGGTGTTCATTTCGGACATCAGACAAGAAGATGGAACCCGAAAATGGCTCAGTACATTTTCACAGAAAGAAATGGAATTTACATCATCGACCTTCAGAAGACAGTTAAGAAGCTCGAAGAGGCTTATATGTTCGTTCGCGACATTGCAGCACAGGGCGGAGAAGTTCTTTTCGTAGGTACAAAGAAGCAGGCTGGCGATTCTGTTAAGGAAGAAGCTACAAGAGCTGGCGCACACTATGTAAATGCTAGATGGCTCGGCGGCATGCTTACAAACTTCAAAACAATTCAGACAAGAATCAAGAGACTTGAGCAGCTCCACGCTATGGAAGAGGATGGAACATTTGCTCTTCTTCCTAAGAAGGAAGTTGTTAAGCTTAACCTTGAAATAGAGAAGCTTGAAAAGTTCCTCGGTGGTATCAAGACAATGAAGAAGCTTCCTTCAGCTCTCTTTATCGTTGATCCACGTAAGGAAAAGATTGCTGTAGCAGAAGCTAAGAAGCTCAATATCCCGATCGTTGCTATCGTTGATACAAACTGCGATCCTGATGAAGTTGACTACGTTATTCCTGGTAACGACGATGCTATCAGAGCTGTTAAGCTCATCGCTGGCACAGTTGCTAATGCTGTTATCGAAGGTAGACAGGGCGACGACGCTACTCCTGCAGAGGCATCGGCTGAGGAAGCTGAGACTGCTGAAGCTGACGCTGAATAATCATAAAACATTGAAAACAATCAAAAACCCGAACTAACCCTTCGGGTTTTTGCGAATTTACTAAATATATAGGAGGTAATCACAATGGGAAAGGTTTCCGTTGCAGAAATTAAAGAACTTATGAAGTCCACAGGCGTTGGTATGATGGACTGTAAAAAGGCTCTCGAAGAGAATGATGGTGATATGGACAAGGCTATCGAATTCCTCAGAGAAAAAGGACTTGCTACACAGGCTAAGAAGAGCGGCAGAGCTGCTGCTGAAGGCGTAGTTACAGCTGTTGTTGATGGTAATGTTGGTGTTCTCCTCGAAGTTAATACAGAGACAGACTTTGCTGCTAATACAGATGATATCAGAAACTTCGTTGCTAATGTAGCAAAGACAATAATAGAAAAGAATCCTGCTGATGTTGAGTCACTTAAGGAAATGCCTATCAGTGGCGGCAATGGTACAGTGGGTGAGGCGCTCACAGAGCTTGCAGGTATGAAAATCCGTGAGAATATTGTAATTCGTCGTTTCGTAAGACTTGAGGGCAAACTTGCTTCTTATATCCACAATGGCGGAAGCATCGGAGTCCTTGTAAAAATGGATACAGATCTTGCTGCTGATCAGGTTGCTGTTATAGGTAAGGATGTTGCTATGCAGTCGGCTGCTCTTAATGCAGCATACCTCTGCCGCGAGCAGGTTCCTGCTGAGGTGCTTGAGAAGGAGAAGGAGATCATGATGGCTCAGATGGCTGAGGATCCTAAGATGGCTTCAAAGCCTGAGCAGGTTCGTGCAAAGATCGTTGAGGGTAAGGTTGGCAAGTACTACACAGAGAACTGCCTCCTTGAGCAAGCATTCGTTAAGGATGATAAGCTTTCAGTTCAGGGCTATGTTGATGCTGAGGCAAAGAAGCTCGGCGGTTCTATCAAGGTCGTTGACGTTGTTCGTTATGAGCGCGGTGAGGGCGTTGAAAAGAAGGAAGAGAATTTTGCTGATGAGATTGCTAAGATGATTAAGTAATCAATAGTTTACCAACAGCGGCAGGTTACACTGCCGCTGTTTTTTGAGTATAACAAATTATGTCTTATTATAAACCTAAAAAACTATGTTTTTGATTGCCATAATGGCGACTTTAGGAATATTTTCTTTGGGAGTTATGGAATCAACTATGTATTTGAAAGGCATCCTAATTATGTACATATAATTATAGTAGTAAATACTATAAAAGGAACAAAGGATATTATTAATATGAAGTGTAGCATGTTTTTAGAAGTAAACAGATGATAAAAACATTTTATAGGATAAATATTCAACAAAAATAGGCTTGCTTTATTGTGGAATGTAACAATAATGCAGGTCTATTTTCGTAGGGTTTTCACTTGAAGTCGATGATAAAATATGTTATAATAGATTTAACTGGATTAATTACTCAAAAATGAGGTAAAATGTATGAATGTAAATATAAGTAAGCTAGCAGGAACGGTTGGCAAAGTAATTGTTGGAAAAAAAGATACAGTTATCAAGCTCATTGCAGCCCTCCTTTGTGAAGGTCACGTATTACTTGAGGATGTTCCAGGAGTGGGCAAAACTCAACTTATAACTGCTCTTTCTCGTTCAATAGGTGGAAAATTCAACCGAATCCAGCTTACTCCAGATATAATGCCTTCCGATATCGCAGGCTTTACTATGCTTGATTCTTCACAGGGTGAATTTGTTTACCGTGATGGTGCGGTAATGTGCAATTTTCTCCTTGCAGATGAAATAAACCGCGCCTCGCCGAAAGTACAGTCGGCGCTTCTTGAAGCCATGGAGGAACGTCAAATTAGCCTTGATGGTGTTACTCATAAACTGCCTAAGCCTTTTCTTGTAATGGCTACTCAGAATCCTGTGGAAACTTATGGTACATTCCACTTGCCTGAGGCTCAGATGGACCGCTTTTTCATGAAACTTTCAATGGGATACCCTTCATCGGAAGAAGAAGTGGAGATACTCGGTAGGGTTGAAAAGAATAATCCCATCATTAATATTACTGAGCCTGTAATGCATGTAAATGATATTATTGCAATGCAGGAAGAAGTAAAGAATGTAAGAGTTACTGATCAGGTGAAGGAATACATAGTAAATATTGTTTCTTCTACACGTTCGGACAGA
This sequence comes from Ruminococcus flavefaciens, assembly GCA_002310115.1. Lineage (GTDB taxonomy): Bacteria > Bacillota > Clostridia > Oscillospirales > Ruminococcaceae > Ruminococcus > Ruminococcus flavefaciens_K. The sequence goes on along the minus strand of DBYI01000085.1, from coordinate 100,034 downwards.
AATACCGTTCTTGGAATCAGCCCTCGTGGAAGCATAGCACTTTTCAAGGCTGCAAAAGCATTTGCCTATATTTATGATAGACAGTATGTTACTCCGGATGATGTGAAATATGCGGCTGTTTCTGTCCTTTCACACAGAATAATCCTTTCTCCTCAAGGTAAAACAGCATTTGGAACAGGTGAGGCTTACATTGAAAGCCTTCTCAGAACCTGTCCTGTACCTTCTATGACAAGATGATAAAATATATTAAAAGTATCGTAAGCGTAATTGCAGTTGCGTTTCTTGTTTACATATTTACGTTCTATATTGACGGAGAAATGGGAATTATTCTGCTTGCGTTTGTAGCGTTTGCACCGCTTGTGTCACTTTTTTTCATGCTCTATTCAAGAAAAAGAGTAAAAGTATCATTTACATGTGATGCTTATGTTCCCAAGGGAAGTACTTTGACTGTTACTGTAAATATACGAAAGAAGGGTTCTTTCCCTCTTGGCATAATTGAAATATGTCCTTATGCAACAGAGATTTTTGGTCAGGATATAAAGAATCGAAGACTGACAATGCTCAGTGAGGAAAAAAAGAGTTTTACATTTGACCTTAAAGCGGTTATTGGAGGAAACGGCGAAGTTGGCATAAAAGCAGTATATTCCTGCGGCTTCCTCGGATTTATGAGAACCAAGATACTTACCCCTCTGCCTCAGTCTGTTTCTGTTGGAGTTATTCCTCAGATTCCGGAAATCAAGGCTTCTTCTCAACTTTTCCGATCAATTGCCAATATTGTTCTTACCAGCGACGACGACGAAGAAAATGATACCGCTATGATGTATTCAGCGAATACTTCGCCAGGATACGAGCATCGCGAATATTCTCATGGTGATCCTCTAAAGCGCATAAACTGGAAGCTTTCATCGAAAAAACAGAAGCTTATGGTGAGACTTGATGAGGCGGCTGCTTCTGTACAGCCTGTACTAGTGCTTGACCTTTATCGCAAGAGCAGTATTCCTGCAGTAAATGCAGTCAGAGGTGAGGAACAACTTATCCGTGCGATGTTCGGACTGCTGAATCTGCTTATCAAGCAGGGAATAGCTTGTAATTTCGTTTATCGTTCAGCTGACGGAACTACTATTTGCGAAAGTGTTGATAATCCTGATTATCCTGATCAGCTTCTGCTTAAGGTCCTTGCTGTTAAGGTTATTCCGGATACAAGAGTGGATATTAGACAGGCTGGAAGCAAAGTATGTGCCTGCATAATTGGAACTACCGATGCGGGGCCAGGTTTTGCTGCTCTTACCGATTTTATTGAAGATCCTGACAGCATAAGTATTATCGGCCTTTCAGTAGCTTCAGTTAACTCAACCTCAGCGCCGCTATGGTATCTTGACGAGGATAATAATTTTAAAATGGTGTAAATGATGAATGAGACCAATAATAAAAAATCAAGTCTGAAAGATTTTCTTCTTTCGACTATCATTGATCCTGTTTTATGGTATACAGCCCTTATAATGGCAGCGCTTATGTATCACTACAGTGATTGGGAAGAAACAGAGGTGCATGCTGCATTTTATTCGTTGCTTTGGGGAACGGTTACCCTTGTGGCAGGCTGGCTGCTGTTCAGAGTTTTTGATTTCATGCAAAAGCATCATCTTCTAGGAAGTCTTGCCTATATTGCAGTCTCACTGTTGATAGGTTCAGGCGTTCGCAAAGTTATAAACAAGGGCGGTATTAACTATCCTATTTCATGGGGACTTTGGTTCCTGACTCCGCAGGACTCAATGAACTACAATAAATGGTATGCTTTTGCATTTTTCTTGTTGTTCATGATGTTTATGGCTTCTGTTATCTATTATTTTACAAAAGTTAGATACAGGATATTCATGAATTTTCTTATATTCATCATTCCGTTTGCCATTTACGGCAAGGAATATGAAAAAATGCCAACTATTTACATAATCCTTCTTTCAGTAGGGTATGTACTGCTTATGGTATATTATCGTCAGCTTAAAGATGACGAAAAGACAATATTTGTTGGACGACGTAAGTCTTGGAGGACAATTGCAGTATACGCGGCTATATTTGCAGTTATTTCAGCTATAGTTCCTAAGCCTGCTGTAGAGGCAGACAGAACTATTCTTGAAAATCTTATTTCTGCTGAAGAACTTACTACTAGACTTGACGCTATGCTCAATGTTTTCCGTAATGTTTCTAACGGAGACCAGTTCAGAGACAGATCAAGGAACAGACTTGTATATGAAGCAGTTGCAAGTGAACCGCTTCGTATAAAAACTGCAACACGTTCTACTTATAATTTTGTAAACGACGAATGGAATATTCAGGACATCGATGATAGTTATTATAGTACATCAAAGGGAACTCCTTTTGATATAGGTTCTAAGATGGGCCTAGCCGATGCTTTTCTTGAAGCTGCAAGGCTTGACAGTGGATTCGCAACCAAATATGGTCTGACAAAATATATTGACGAGGGCCTTGTAGAGCCTAAGGTAAATCATGTAGTATTCTATCTCATGAACGGACTTATCGGACTCCCTCAGGGGACAGATATGGCACCTGTTCCTCAGGGAGCAATAGTTTTGACGGACTGTTCAGTGCAGAATAAGACTGCAAGATTGCTCGGTGGTACAGTTTACTCTGTAAATACACCGTTTCCGTCAAATGCCAGATTTGAATTCGATTACAGTTCTAATACCTTTTTTTATAGTCCAAGGAACCGAGAATTTATAGATTGTTTAGATAAATTTGATTATAAACAGCTCCTCAACGATACCTATGAAGTGTTAAGCCGTGAGCTTGGCCCAAACAGTGGTTCCGATAAAGTCCGATTGTACAATTACTTTAAAGTGGATTATGAATGCTATGATGAATATCTTGAATATCTTCTCGATTATGGCAACAGAAAGCGAATAAAGGATCTTTCTGATCAAATAACCAAAGACTGTGAGTCTGAATACGATAAAGCTCTTGCTTTGGAATCATATTTCTATAATAATGACTATACCTATGACCTTACATTTGATACCAGCGGTAAAAATGCAGAGGATTTCATTTTTGTTACCAAAACAGGTGTATGTTATGAGTATGCGACATCGATGGTGCTTCTTGCAAGAGCCGCGGGCATACCTGCAAGATACTGTGAAGGTTACAATATGTCAGACAGGTTAGAGAAAGGAAATATGCCGAATACAAACTATGGAATTTCTCTTCAGGATTCTCATGGTTTCCCTGAACTATATCTTAGGGGGTATGGCTGGCTAAGTTTTGAGCCGACAATTACTGATAACATAATAACCAAAAAAAAGCAAACATCTTCCACGGATCTGCTTTCAAGAGCAGGAATGATAATGCTGGTAGGATCTCTAATTGCATTGTTGTTTGCACTTGTTTACCCGTGGCTTTCGCATAGATATTTTATATTAAGAAGCAGGAAACGCCAGCCTGCCGATGTTGTAAAGGCTATTATACACAGGATATGCAAAGTATATGATATTGATGAAGCCAATACTTCCAGGGAAGTAAGCGATTTCGTACATGAAAGCACAGGTGCTGATATATCGTTTACTGCAGAGCTCTTTGACAGATCGGAATATGGTGGCGAAAATGTAAATATCCACGAGAAAGAAAAAGCTCTGAGTGAGTATATAACCGCATATGACGCATTCAGAGAATCCAGAAAAAGGAGACGCATAACGAACCGATGACCTGAGAACGGAGGTTGCATATGCGAAATTTTAAAGTAAAAGGAATAACTGGTATCCTGCTAGTATTATTTACAATCATCGTATTTCTAGCAGCAGTATACCGTCCTCAGACAACAGCAAGTGCTGCTGAGGATTTCCGTTTATGGCGGCAAAATGATGAGCGTTGGGGGAGTTATCCGATTGGAGGCTCAACTATACGGCAGTCAGGATGTTATATGACGTCGATTGCAATGGTTGCTGTAGCATCTGGCGCAAGGGATTCTGAAAACTTTGATCCGGGAGTATTTTCCAAGGCTCTTAATGAAATCAATGCTTTCAATCAGTGGGGCGGACTAGCTTCGTGGGGCTCTGTAAACAGTGTCGTTAATGAGATTAGTATTTCATCAATAAATCTTAATTTCACGTCTGATGATCAGAGTGGAAAGGCTGCTGAGATAAAAAAGCTCCTTGACGAAGGCAGTTATGTAATATGCAATGTCGGAGAACACTGGGTCTACATAGACGGTGTCATAGGCGACGACGTGTATATGGCTGATCCGGCAAAGAACGAGATACTCATGTTTGAAGCATACAAAAATGAGAATATAACCTTTTACCAGACCCTCAAGGGAAAAGAGCCTTATAAGGGGTTTACTCCGCTTTATGATGTCAGCTCCAAAATGAGCAATGATGAAGAGTGTTCAGCGCCATCTGAATGTATGGTAACAACAACGGCTGTATCGTCTCTTCCTTTGACTACAACAAGTACAACGACTGCTAACGGAAAGTCCACTAGCCAGCCTGCGCCAGACATCAAGCTGACTGGAGAGTATTGCTGTAAGAAGAATATGGCAAATGTCTATTCTGCACCGAAAACTGATGCCGAGTGTGATATATCTTTAAAAAAAGGAAATATTGTAGATGTTGTAGGCATTGATAATGGTTTCGGTGAAGTTATGATTAACGGTAAGAAGAGCTGGATAGATCTGGAAGAATTTGAGTTAACCGCAGACGTTCCGGAACTTATATCAGGTGATATCAATAATGACGGATCAGCTGACGAATACGATCTTGCTGTATTAAATGAATACCTAAGCAGTCTCGGCATGCTGCCTGAGGGAGTTTCGGTTCTAACCCGGAATGAGGTCGCCGCTGCTGATATAAACGGCGACGGAACTGTCGATAATACGGATGTGCTAGTATTTTTAATGCATGTCTGCAATTAAGGAGAACAAATTTACATGGAATGGACAGAAGTCAACATTTACACTACTACTGAGGGAATTGAGCTTTTATGTTCTAAACTCGGCGACATAGGTATAAAAGGATTTTCAATAAAGGATGCAGAGGATTTCAAGGAGTTTCTAGAAAATAAAAACGGTCAATGGGACTATATAGATGACGACCTTATGGGTCTGTCTGAATGTGAAACCTGTATTACCGTTTATATTCCAACAAATGGTCAGGGTGCCGAAATGCTTATTGCTATCAAATCAATGCTTGCAGAGATGAAATCTGCAGATACTGAAGGAGTATATGGGCGCCTGGAAGCTGAGATGTCTAATATACGCGAGGAGGACTGGGCAAACAACTGGAAACAGTACTTCAAGCCCTTCAAGGTAGGCGAAAAACTTGTTATAAAGCCATCGTGGGAGGATTATGACAACTCAGACGGCAGAATAATTCTTGAGATAGATCCTGCATCGAGCTTCGGTACTGGAAAGCATCATACAACAAGACTTTGTCTTGAAGTACTTGAAAAGTACCTTAATAAAGGTGACAAACTGCTTGATATGGGCTGCGGAAGTGGTATACTCTCAATAGGCGCCATGCTTTTGGGTGCCGAAAGTGCAGTTGCAGTAGATATTGAAGAAAATGCAGCAGCTACTGCAAAGGAAAATGCCATAAAAAACCATATTTCTGCGGAAAAGTACAGAACATATTTCGGAAATATTCTCACAGACAAAAAACTTGCGGATGAGATTGATGACAAGTATGATATAATTGCTGCGAATATCGTTGCAGACGTACTTATTGCAATGAAGGACAGCTTCCGTAGATACCTTAGAAGCGGTGGAATACTCATAGTTTCAGGTATTATTGAGGAACGTATGGACGAAGTTATCGATGTGCTTCTTTCTGCTGGCTTCAAGGGGCCGGAGCCGGAGGTACGTGAGGGCTGGGCAGCCGTGAAATTTACTGTTTAATATTATGCAAAGCATATATTGATATAACAAATCATATTTTAAGGAGAATAGAACATGGGACTTTTTAAAAAGAAGAACAATCAGACTGAAGAGGCAGCAGCCGCAGTTGCTGCTGATCCGAGAGCCGAAGTAAAGAAGCTCGTTCTCGATGCACTTAACGCAAAACTTAACGGAACGCTTTATGATGACTGTGTCATCATGCCAAAGGGCTTTACTATTGACGTTCAGATTGGCAGAGTTGATGAAGCTGATGATATAAAGGTGCTTCAGGTTATCTTTATCGTAAAACATGATGACTTTGATGAGCCTCTCATCGAGCCAGTTGATGCACAGGGCAAAACTGACGAAGAAGCTGCGAATATGTCTGTAGAGATATTCCACGGAGGAGTATGGCATCCGCTAGATCAGTCTATGACTAAGAAAAACCCTATACATATCCCTGTCGATTTTTTGAGACAGCACTATGATTTTGATATGTACTGTCAGTCTGTAGTAAGAATAGGGGTAAAGAATAAGCCACCGACGCTCCTCATGAACTTTATTAAGAATGAGATACCGAAATATCTTGGCTCTAAGAAGTATTACTGGCTCAGAGTATATCTTGCAAAGTTCAAGGAGAAGAAAATAATTGAGGTTCGTGTGAATGGTTCAGTATGTGTTGAGCTGCCAAAGTACTTTGAGGAGTATGTTGAGAAGCAGATGGATGCAGAGGAGACATTTGTTTCAGAAAAGCAATATGCTATTTTTGTACAGCGCGAGGACGATGAGTGTCCTTTCAAGAAGGATTTAGTTATGAACGCTGCAAGAGAGACTATCAAAATGATGGAAGAAATAAACAACCACGAAGAGTATGTTGCTATGTGCGAAAAGCTTGAAGAACTTGTAGAAGGCGACAAGAATCTTGCCGCTGAGATAAGAGTATTCATTCCTGAGATATTTGCGAAGCTTACACTCGGATATCGAGAGGGAGATAGTCTCTTCCTTATTGAAGGAGAAGGTGAGGAGCAGCAGAGCATTGAGTTCAAGAAAACTCAGCTCCGTTCATACTTCTATCTTCAGCAGTCAATACTTGAGTACCTAAGTACACGCCCTGATCAGGAGAAAGTTTCACGTATTGTAATGAACAGTGTTGCTTTCAGAGAACTCAAAAAAGCTATGGATGCTGCAAAAGAGGCGAACAAGGAACTTAAGCCAGAGGATCTCTATGTTCCGGGAACTTCATATAAGATAGGTCACGAAGGCTACAGAGTTTGGTAAAATATAGTACAACTTCCCCTGTGGCTGCAGGGGAAGTTTTTTTGGAAATATTGCAAAAAATGCTTGACAAAGGCATATGTTTGTGATAAAATATTATTGCCGCTTGTAAACAGGCTTAAAAGTTGTGCGTTCACACGCCTGTAACAGCGAGTTTATTGAAAAGGCAGGTGCCACAATATGTACGCAGTTATCGAAACCGGCGGAAAGCAGTATCAGGTAAACGAGGGAGATATCATCTTCATTGAGAAGCTCGCAGCAGAGGCTGATGAGACAGTTACTTTTGACAAGGTCGTTGCTCTTGGAGCAGACGATGGTCTCAAGATAGGTACACCTTATGTTGACGGTGCAGCAGTAAGCGCAAAGGTTCTTAAGAACGGCAAGGCTAAGAAGATTACTGTTTTCACTTATAAGCCTAAGAAGGGCGAGAAGAAGAAGCAGGGTCACAGACAGCCTTATACTCAGGTTAAGATCGAAGCTATCAAGGCATGATCCGAGCTGAGATTTACAAGTCAAAAAATCAATTCCGAGGATTTCGCGTAACAGGTCACGCAGGATATGCAGAAAGCGGACATGATATTGTCTGTGCTGCTGTTACATCAGCGTGTATGCTTGCAGCGAATATCATAACTGATGGTTTTTTTATCAGTGCAAAGGTAAGTGCAGAGAATAATGTTATGCTTTGTATTGCTGATGATGCTGATGAAAGAGTTGAAGCAGTTGTAGGTATGCTTGTGCAGCAGCTTGATATGATACGTGATGAGTATCCGGAAACAATCAAAATCTCATTTTCGGAGGTGTAAATAATGATTAAGGTTAGCATTCAGTTCTTCGCTCATAAGAAGGGTGTTGGTTCTACAAAGAACGGACGTGATTCTGAGGCTAAGAGACTTGGCGTCAAGAGAGCAGACGGTCAGTTCGTTAAGGCAGGCAACATCATCGTTCGTCAGAGAGGTACACATATCCATCCCGGTAACGGTGTTGGTATCGGTTCAGATGATACATTATTCGCAACAGTTAGCGGTAAGGTAAAGTTTGAGCGTTACGGTCGTGATCGTAAGAAGGTTTCTGTTTACGAGATTGAGCAGTAACAGCCATAACGTGTAAATAAATCCCGAGCATTTGCTTGGGATTTTTCTTTAGAAACGGAGGTCAGAAATGTTCGTTGATCAGGCGAAAATAAAAATCAAAGCTGGAGACGGCGGCGACGGAGCGGTGTCCTTTCACCGAGAAAAGTATGTAGCGGCAGGCGGCCCCGACGGTGGCGACGGTGGACGAGGCGGAGACGTGGTTTTTCAGGTCGATGATAATTTCTCGACTCTTATTGACTTCAGATATAAAAGAAAGTACGTAGCAGAGCGCGGAGAAAACGGAAGCGGTAGAAATTGTACTGGAAAGAGTGCCCCACCGCTGATTATAAAAGTTCCGAGAGGTACGGTTATTCGTGATGCTAAAAGCGGAAGAATAATGGCTGATATGTCCTCAGATGAGCCGAAAGTACTGGCTAAGGGTGGTCAAGGTGGTAAAGGAAATGTTCATTTTGCTACTTCTACTCGTCAGATTCCGAAGTTTGCAAAGCCCGGTTATCCAGGAGAAGAATTTGAGGTAACTCTTGAGCTCAAATTACTTGCTGATGTCGGACTTGTGGGCTATCCGAATGTTGGAAAGTCTACACTTATTTCTGTTGTCAGTGCTGCTAAGCCCAAAATAGCAAATTATCATTTTACTACTCTTACTCCTGTGCTTGGTGTAGTAAGGGTTGACGATGAAAAATCATTCGTAATGGCAGATATTCCTGGCCTTATCGAAGGGGCAGGTGATGGTGTCGGACTCGGTCACGAGTTTCTTAGGCACGTTGAAAGATGTCGCCTTATTGTTCATGTTGTTGACGTTTCTGGCGTTGAAGGACGTGATCCCTGTGAGGACTTTGAGGTTATAAATGCTGAGCTTGCTAAGTTCAATGAGGACCTTGCAGAACGTCCGCAGATAGTTGCTGCAAATAAAACCGATATGGCCAGCGAGGAACAGATAGAAAAGTTCAGAAAGTACATAGAGGATAAGGGTATTCCATTTTTCTGCATATCAGCTGCAACTACGCAGGGGACTGCTGAACTCATCAATAAGGTATCTGAGGTGCTTGATACGCTTCCGCCAATACGTGAGTTTGAAGCAGAGCCTATACCACAGGCTGAGCTTGACGAAATGCTTGGAGTTGACAAGAAGTTTGAAGTCACAGTTGAGGATGGTGTTTACTTTGTTGATGCACCGTGGATACAGCCTATTATGCGTACCGTTGATCCTGATGATTACTCATCACTTCAATATTTCCAGCGTGTGCTGATAAACAGCGGTATTATTGCTAAGCTTGAGGAAATGGGGATTCAGGAAGGCGACACTGTAAGTCTTGAGGGCTTCGAATTCGACTTTGTAAACTGATATGTGTATGGAAAAATTAACTGAGCGTGAAGCATATTCATACAGTCCTTTGACGCTTGCTTTTCTCGGTGATAGTGTTTACGATACCATGATAAGGGAGTATCTTCTGTTACAGGCGAATATGCCTGTTGCTAAGCTCCATTCAGCAAAGATAAAGCTTGTATGTGCTGAATTTCAGTCAAAAGCGTACGATATAATTTGCGAAAAGCTTTCAGAACGTGAACTAACAGTACTCAAAAGGGGCAGGAATGCTACAGGAAATACAGTACCTAAGCATGCAGATGCTGCAGAATATCGCAGAGCTACTGCACTTGAGTGCTTATTTGGGTATCTATATATCACAGGAGAAAATGATCGTCTCAGTGAACTGTTTGGATTTATTATAAATTCAGAACTTAATAATAATGAACAGATAGGAGTGTAAAACTATGTCAGGTCATTCAAAATGGAATAATATCAAACGTAAAAAAGAAGCTACCGATGCTGCTAAGGGCAAGATCTTTACAAAGATAGGCCGTGAAATTACAGTAGTTGTAAAGGAAGGCGGTCCTGATCCGAATAATAATGCAAAGCTTCGTGATCTTATCGCAAAGGCAAAGGCAAACAATGTGCCTAACGACAATATCGACCGTATCATCAAGAAAGCAGCAGGAGACGGCGATAAGAACAATTACGAGAATATTACATACGAGGGATATGGCCCTAATGGTGTAGCAGTTATTGTAGAGTGCCTCACAGATAACAGAAACCGTACAGCAGGTGAAGTACGTCACTATTTCGACAAGTTTGGCGGAAACCTTGGAACTATCGGTTGTGTATCATTTATGTTCACTAATAAGGGTATAGTTATCCTTGAGAATACAGGCCTTGACGAGGATAAGGTAATGGAGGATGTATTCGAGTTCGGTGGCGATGATCTTGATATCAATGAAGAGACAGTTGAGATTGAATGTGCTCCAGAAAATGTACACGCTCTCAGAGAGGGGCTTACAGAAAAGGGATACAATGTTATTTCTGCTGAGTCTGAAATGATACCATCTACTTATACAACTCTTACTGATGAGGATCATATCAAGAAGATGAATCTTCTTCTTGAACATCTCGAAGAAAACGACGACGTACAGAACGTTTTCCATAACTGGGAAATGCCTGACGAAGAATAAAGAAAGATAAAGAAGAATAGAGATATATCTTTATTCTTCTTTTTTGTAACAGGAGAAAATATGGCTGTAACAATAAAAAAGGTCAGCAGTAACACAGAACTGACAGAGATTGCTGCACTTGCTGATATTATTTGGCACGAATGCTTTACTGACATAATTAGTTTAGGACAGATAGACTACATGGTTGAAAAATTTCAGTCATATAGTGCTATGACAAGACAAATTATAGAACAGAATTATAGTTACTATTCCGTATATGATGACGAGAAACTTTGCGGATACATCGGAGTTAAGCCAGAAAGCGACGATCGTTTTTTTCTAAGCAAGCTTTATTTGCATAGCGAAAAACGTGGAAGAGGAATTGCGAGGCTGATGCTTGAAAAAGTTTTCGATGAAGCAAAGAAATGTGGCAAAAAGAAAGTATATCTCACAGTTAACAAGCACAATGACCATGCTATAGCAGTATATAAAAAAACTGGATTTATTATTGTAAACGAAGCTGTTACAGATATCGGCGGCGGTTATGTTATGGACGATTATATATTTCAATATAATTTGTAACGTTATATATAGCAAACCGTAATATATTGACAGTCTTGCTCATATAGTTTATAATATACAATGTTATATGAGGGAGTAGTTAACACGCTTTTTTCGTGCGGCAAGTCGACATACTAACGCTTAAGCGTTCGGTTTTGCCCTAAATAATGAGACTCATGTACGGCTTTATCGTCGTGCTTGAGCTTAGTTCGGGTACTGCGGTATCCGATTTTTTTTGAGAGGATGTTTTTATATGACATTAATTGAATTAATTCTCATTTCTGTAGGACTATCAATGGACGCTTTTTCTGTATCAGTCTGTAAGGGACTTAGTATGAAAAAGATAGACCTGAAAGGTGGAGTAATAACCGCACTGTTCTTTGGCGTGTTTCAGGGAGTTATGCCTATGATTGGTTATTTTCTCGGCAGCCGATTTGCGAACATCATAAGTTCGTTCAGTCATTGGGTGTCTTTCGGATTGCTTGCATTTATCGGTGGAAAGATGATTTATGAAGCAATAAAAGATGGAGATGATGATGGAAGCAGCAAGGAATATCACCTTGATTTGAAAGAGCTGACACTTCTTGCAATTGCAACAAGTATTGATGCACTAGCTGTAGGAATTGTATTCGCAGCAGAAAAGACGAATCTGCTCTTTTCTGTGACGATGATAGGTGTTATTACATTTGCACTTTCTCTTGTTGGAGTATTCATTGGTCACAAATTTGGAAGCAGATATGAGAAAAAAGCTGAGATTGCAGGCGGTATTATACTTATTCTTATAGGTCTTAAACTTCTGATTGAAGGACTTGGAGTAATATAAAAAAACCGAGGACATGAGGGACTTCCTCATATCCTCGGTAATTTTTTAGGTGTATTATATTACCTTACTTAATACAATTGATTATTCTTTAATAAAGAGGAAATTTTTCAACTCGACCGAGCAGATACAGCTGAATAACCAAGGCATCACCTGTTGTTAGACCTGGAGATTCAAGATCAACGTCTGCATTGAGTTTGCCGGTTGCAGTCATGCAGTTGGGGGATGTACCATTAACACCGTACTTGTTTGGATTGGCAAGAGCCTGCATTATAAGAACTGCGTCAGCCATATCAATTGCACCGTCACAGTTGGCATCGCCTAGCATAGTTGCCTCTGGCTCTGTAGATGTTGTGGTAGTTGTTATAGGTTCAGTTACAGTTGTTGTGGTTGAAGTCGTTTCTGTTGCGGAAGTAGTTGAGGTTATAGATGAAGTAGCTGAAGTAGTTGTAGTTGTAGCGGATGTAGTAGTGATAGAAGAAGTAGTAGTTGTTGTTATTTGTTCACCGCTGCCTTCTATCCATATAGCATTGAATGAAATTCCTAAACCGGGTTCGGCTCCCGGAATAATGAATTCATCACCGGGCTGGAAAACCGTATCTTTATATTGCCAGCCACCGAAGGTATAGCCTTCCATGACAGCTGTGCATTCGGGTATCGTTATGGCAGTATCGGTCTTGCCCCTTATTCTTAAATCGTCAGCGTCGGATTTCGTATTGGCAAAGAATACCACGTTATAATTAATGGCAAACCAGATCGGAGTCATTACAACATCGCTTGAAGGCATAACGAATTTCTGGTTGCATTTATAATCCTTACCGTCATTCTCACAGTGCCAGCCGATGATCTCAAAGCCGTTTCTTGAAAAACGAGAGCTGTTCTGGAGCTCGACTTCACCTGTTTCCATTACCTCGTATTCTTGCTTTGTAGCACCGTTGATCCTGTCTGCGTCCCCGACGGTATATGTGAGCAGGTACTTTTTATACCAGTTGGGAGTAAGAGTGATATCTTCATCCTGGATTATTATATACTCCTGTCCTTTAAAAATGTTTGTACCGTCAGTCCAGCCGTATTGCTTATATCCATCACGCGGGAATGCGTACATAGGTATCTCAACCAAGGTGCCTGAGGGCCTTTTTTCAGCCGGGACCAGTTTTTCGTACTCTTCATTCACTTTGCCGTCTATCTCGACGCTGAACTTTACTGTATGTAAGTCACTATCTCCCTTTTTGTTCCAGACGGGGGTTAGGGTAACATCATGATCTGGAACACGATATACCATTCCGCCTTTGTAGCCATAGATATTGTCGGCAGTCCAGCCTGTGAAGTAATAGCCCTCTCTTTTAAGCTCGACACTTGGCATGAAAACTGCGGCGTTGTATTCCTTTTCAACATCCTTTATTTCAGGGACATTTCCGTCGCTGTCAGGAACAATGGTAACGCCTTCCTCGCTAAGGTCGAAATGTACTTTGTATGTCGTTTTTTCTGTTGTGTCGGCTCCAATGGCGGCATTGCCAGCAGAGGAGCATACAGCAATTACAGCAGATGCTGAAAAAGCAGTGATCTTTTTTATAAGTTGTTTCATAAGCCCTCCCATGCGGTGTAATAAACACCGCCCAAGCATCCTCAAAAATGGATACTATCTGAATGAATTTGTATTTGGATCGTATACATAACCTATACCGTTCAACTTTTTCTCAATATCATCCGCGGGAACGCAGAGACTTTTGCAAAGCTCTTCGTAAGAGGTATAGTTGTCGCGAAGAAGCGTGTTGATGTAACTAAGTAAGATAACAGGATCGTTCGGTAAACTCATAATTTCTCCTTTTCCGCATGGCGGTGATAAAGTAATGGAAACGCAGTGCAGGACGTTTCACAGAATGAACGGAAACAGCGAAAATACGCTGTTTTTGTATATGTTATATTTTTAATATACAATATTAAATAAGCTTTGTCAATAAGTAATTAAACATCCGAATATTGAATTTTTTATAAATAAGTACAAACATATAATATTAATATTAAATTAAGATTAAATTATTGAAACAGCTATTAAAAGCATGTTTTTTGTTGCAAGGTATAAGAAAATGGAAGCATGATACAAAATGATATAAAAATTAACCAATTTTAAAAAAGTATATACTTTGACAACGATGTTTTGTTAAGCTAAATTAACTAATACCTATCGGTAAACTAAGAGCCTTTACAAATGTAAGTGTAAACTTACATAGTTGATATATTGTGCTCTATTTGTCTAAAATATACAGTATTATATAGTCGAATTAGGCTAAAATGGCAGTGGAAATATTCTTTTTAATATGATATAATATTAAGGATATGTGAGATTAGCATTTGTCTCATAATTTTTATGCGCGACATTGTTACATTTTTCACAGATATTATAAGGAGGTTCATTTAATGAATTCAGCTAAATCAACTGTTCCCTTCAAGGGTACTCCCGAGCAGGAGGCTGAGCTTCTCAAGGTCATCGAAGAGAAAAAGAATGACAATGGTTCACTCATGCCTATACTCCAGAAAGCTCAGGAAATCTACGGCTACCTTCCAATCGAGGTACAGGCAATTATTTCCGACAAAACAGGTATTCCTCTTGAGAAGATCTACGGCGTTGTTACCTTCTACGCTCAGTTCTCACTTTATCCAAAGGGAGAATACACAATATCAGTCTGTCTCGGTACAGCCTGCTATGTTAAAGGTTCAGGAGATATCTACAATAAGCTTCAGGAAAAGCTTGGAATTGGCGGAGGCGAGTGCACTCCCGATGGTAAGTTCTCTCTTGATGCATGCCGTTGTATAGGCGCATGCGGACTTGCACCTGTTCTCACAGTAAACGAAGATGTTTACGGCCGTCTCACTGTTGACGACGTTGACAAGATCATCGAAAAATACGCTTGATTCCAAACATTTACCATTTAGGAGGTTAACTTATGAAGACTCTTGAAGAACTCAAGGTTGTCAGAGACAGCATGAAGGGCGAGGTTGCTCTCAGAACACATGGCAATGCTTCTTCAAAATATGAAAGACACGTCCTTGTCTGCGGCGGTACAGGATGTACTTCTTCGGGCTCACCAAAGATAATCGAGGAGCTTGAAAAGGAATTTGCTGCAAAGGGACTTAATGATAAAGTTCAGATCGTAAAGACAGGTTGTTTCGGACTTTGCGAGCGTGGACCTATTATGATCGTTTACCCAGAGGGTTCATTCTATTCACGTGTAAAAGTAGACGAGATCCCTCGTATCGTTGATGAGCATCTTATTGGTGGCAATCCGGTTAAGGAATTCCTCTATGAAGAGACAGTTGCTGGTGATGAGATCAAGTCTCTTGACGATACTTCATTCTACAAAAAGCAGCATCGTGTAGCTCTCAGAAACTGCGGTGTTATCAATCCAGAGAACATCAACGAGTACATTGGGCGTGACGGTTATGCAGCTCTTGGAAAGGTGCTTACAGAGATGACTCCTGAGGATGTTATTCAGACAATCCTCGATTCTGGTCTCCGTGGAAGAGGCGGCGGCGGATTCCCAACTGGTATGAAGTGGAAGCTTGCAAGAAACATAGTTCCCAATGCAGATCAGAAGTACGTTTGCTGTAACGCTGATGAGGGTGATCCGGGTGCATTTATGGATCGTTCAGTACTTGAAGGTGATCCACATGTTGTTCTCGAAGCAATGACTATTGCTGGTTATGCTATCGGTGCTACACAGGGTTACATATATGTTCGTGCTGAATATCCTATCGCTGTTGAGCGTCTTAATATTGCTATTAAGCAGGCTCGTGAAAATGGTATGCTCGGCAAGAACATTTTCGGATCAGATTTCTCCTTTGATATTGACCTTCGTCTTGGCGCAGGTGCTTTCGTTTGTGGTGAGGAGACTGCTCTTATGACATCTATCGAGGGTAATCGTGGTGAGCCTCGTCCGAGACCTCCTTTCCCTGCAGAAAAAGGTCTTTTCCAGAAACCAACTATTCTCAATAATGTTGAGACATATGCAAATATTCCTCAGATCATTCTTAATGGTGCTGATTGGTTTGCATCAATGGGTACTGAGAAGTCAAAGGGAACTAAGGTATTTGCTCTTGGCGGAAAGATTAAGAACACAGGACTCGTAGAAGTTCCTATGGGTACAACTCTCCGTGAAGTAATTGAAGAAATTGGCGGCGGTATTCCTAATGGTAAGAAGTTCAAGGCTGCTCAGACAGGTGGTCCTTCAGGCGGATGTATTGATCCTTCTAACTTCGATATCCCGATTGATTACGATAACCTCATTGGCATTGGTTCAATGATGGGTTCAGGCGGTCTCATCGTTATGGATGAAGACAACTGTATGGTCGATATTGCTAAGTTCTTCCTTGAATTTACTGTTGATGAGTCATGTGGTAAATGTACACCATGTAGAATCGGAACAAAGAGAATGTGGGAAATACTTGACAAAATCACAAAGGGCAAGGGAACTCTCGAGGATCTTGATAAGCTCGAAGAACTTGCTTACCATATAAAGGCTAACTCACTTTGTGGTCTCGGACAGACAGCTCCGAACCCTGTTCTCTCAACACTTAGATGTTTCCGCGATGAGTATATTGCTCACGTTGTTGATAAGAAGTGTCCTGCAGGTGTTTGTAAGGACCTCCTCAGCTTTGAGATTGAAAAGGATAAGTGTATTGGTTGCGGTATGTGTGCTAAGCAGTGTCCTGCTTCCGCTATCACAAGAACTGATTACATTGCACCTGGCAAGAAGCTTGCTGCAATGGAAATCGATAAGAGTAAGTGTGTGAAGTGCGGTGCTTGTATCGCTACATGTAAGTTCAAGGCAATCATCAAGAAGTAAGCGGAGGAATAGTGATGGAAAATATTACAGTTAAAATCAACGGTGTTGAATTAGAAGTTCCCAAGGGCACCACTGTTCTTGAGGCTGCTCATATGGCAGGCTTTGAAATTCCTACACTTTGCTATATGAAGGAGATCAACGAGATCGGTGCCTGCCGTATCTGCGTTACAGAAGTAAACGAGGGCAGAGGCTTCCGTCTGGTAGCAGGCTGTGTATACCCCTGTTCCAACAATATGGAAATCCTTACAAGCTCACCAAAAGTTATCGAATCAAGAAAGAGAACGCTTGAGCTTATTCTTTCTACACATGACAGAAAGTGTCTCTCATGTGTAAGAAGCGGCAACTGTGAGCTTCAGAAGCTTGCTAAAGATTACGGCGTAGAGGATGCTACAGTTTACGACGGCGTAAAGAATGAATACGAAGTTGACAATACCGCTCCTCATATGTATCGTGACAATAATAAGTGTATCCTTTGTCGTCGCTGCGTTGCAGTATGTGCAAAGACACAGGGAATTGGCGTTATCGGAGCAAACGAGCGTGGATTCAAGACATATATCGGTTCTGCATTTGACATGGGCCTTGGCGAGACAAGCTGTGTTTCATGCGGACAGTGTATCGCTGTATGTCCTGTTGGAGCTCTTTCAGAGAAGGACTATACTAAGGAAGTTATGGCAGCAATTGCTGATCCTGAAAAGACAGTTATTGTTCAGACTGCTCCTGCTGTTCGTGCAGGCCTTGCTGAGTGTTTCGGCAATCCTATCGGTACAAATGCAGAAGGCAAAATGGCAGCTGCACTCCGCAGACTCGGATTTGATAAAGTATTCGATACTGACTTTGCTGCTGACCTTACAATTATGGAAGAGGCTAATGAGTTCCTCGATCGTTTCACAAACGGCGGAACACTTCCTCTCATAACATCATGTTCACCAGGATGGGTTAAGTTCTGTGAGCATTATTATCCGGATCTTATCGATCATCTTTCAACTTGTAAGTCTCCTCAGCAGATGTTCGGTGCAACAGCTAAAACATACTGGGCTCAGAAGATGGGTATTGATCCAAAGAATATTGTTATGGTATCTATTATGCCATGTACAGCTAAGAAGTTCGAGATTGGTAGACCAGATCAGAGCGCTGCAGGCGTACCTGATGTTGATTATGCTCTCACAACACGTGAGCTTGGCAGAATGATTGAGCGTGCTGGTATCCTCTTCAACTCACTTCCTGAGGAGAAATTTGATGATCCGCTCGGAATTTCAACAGGTGCTGCTGTAATCTTTGGTGCTACAGGCGGTGTAATGGAGGCTGCTCTCAGAACAGCTGTTCATACACTCACAGGCGAGAATCTTACAGATCTTCCAGAGGTTCGTGGAACTAAGGACATCAAGGAAGCAACATACAATGTTGCAGGTAACAATGTAAAGGTTATCGTTACAAGCGGTCTTGCAAATGCAAGAAAGGTACTTGATGATATCAGAGCAGGCAAGTGCGATGCTCAGTTCGTTGAAGTTATGGCTTGTCCCGGCGGCTGTGTAAACGGCGGCGGTCAGCCTCAGGTTCCTATGGGCGTTAGAAACTTTGTTGACATTAGAGAAGAAAGAGCTAAGGTTCTTTATAACCTCGACAAGTCAATGCCTATCAGACAGTCACACGAGAACCCTGCAATAAAGAAGGTTTACGAAGAGTTCTTTGAGAAGCCAGGCAGCCACAAGGCACATGAAGTTCTCCACACATCTTATGTTAAGAGAAAAGTTAATGAAATATAATTAAAAGCTGAATTCATTGAAGAGCGGGCATATTGTCCGCTCTTTTTTTATTGACAGATAATGTATAAAGTGATATAATGATATAAAAGAATGATATGAGATCAGGAGGATGTTTATGGATAATGTATGTGAATTTTGCGCTGCAAAGGTTGTTAGGGGAACCTTGCTCACCCCTTACTCCGTTCAGTTCTATCCTGAGGGTGAAGAGAAAAAACTTAAACCAAAGAGGAGTCAGGTTATTTGTGACGCTTGTCCACAGTGCGGACATATTCAGAATATACGTTTAAAGAATCCCGAAAATATTATGCAGTATCGTTATACAATACTCGATGAATAATACAAAGTAAATTACAGATACTACCTTAAAAAGGAGGTAGTATTAATGCAGATAAATTTTGATGAAAGTCAGACCAGATTAAATCTAATGAGAGCTTTTGCTGGAGAGTGTCAGGCTCGTCAGCGCTACTATCAAGCTGCTCTTATAGCTCAGCAGCAGAAACTTGTGAGTATTGAGAGAATGTTCCGCTTTACTGCTGAACAGGAAGAGCGTCATGGTATAGTGTTCTGGAAGCTTCTTAAGGATTCTGCAGGTAGAGAAATTGAAATCACTGCAGGCTTTCCAGCTGATGTATTTGAAGATATACAGCAGTTGCTTGATGCATCGGCTGGTGAGGAGGAAAAGGAATACAGTATAGTCTATCCGGATTTTGCAAGAATAGCAGCAGATGAGGGATTTACTGATATTGCATCTAAATTCCAAATGATAGCTGAGATTGAAAATACCCATAATACTAGGTTCAAGTATTATGGAGATTTGTTGCGGAGCGGTAATCTGTTCAGAGATGATAATACTGAACAGACATGGATATGTTTGAATTGCGGTCATATTCACAAGGGAAGTGAACCACCCAGGGAGTGTCCTGTTTGCAGAGCAATACAGGGATATTTTATACGTGAGTACGAAGCGGCATTTACTTCACCGGAAATGTAAAAAATGTTAAGGGCGGCATAAGCCGCCCTTATTTGGTGAATATCAAATTTTTTGTTTTTTCAGCTTTCGCATAATATAAAGGAAAACACCGAGTTCAACAGCGAATGTAACTATCCAAGAAATGGTATATGAGAAGTAAAGACTTTTGACTGAGTGATATGCAGGCATTCTGAATACTAAATATATCCATCCAAGGCGTATACCGACTACTCCTATAACGGTAATTAACATAGGCAGCACAGACCTTCCCAAACCACGGATAAGACCTGTTGTAACATCCATGAGACCACAGAGAAAATAGGGGACCATTATATATGTCATACGAACCAATCCGTGTTTTATAGCTTCTTTGGAATCTGGAAGATAAATAGAAAGCAGGGGCTTTCCAAAGAACAATGCAGTAAGACCTAGAAATGCTCCTGTACAGAATACAGCTATAAGACATATCCACATTATCTTGCGTATACGATCGAGCTTTCCAGCACCGTAGTTCTGGCCAGTGAAGTTAAGTGCGGTTTGACTGTAGGAATTCATTGATGTGTATACAAAACCTTCGATATTCTGAGCTGCGGCGTTGCCTGAGTTAACGATTGGACCGAATGAGTTTATTGATGATTGAATTATAACATTAGAAATTGCAAAAATAGATGATTGAAGACCTGCTGGGAAGCCGATCTGGAATATTCTTTTCAGTTGCCTTCCGTAAATGTGTATCTTTTTCAGTTCAAGTCTGCAAGCGTCATCTCGTTTCATCAGAGCTCTTACTACAAGTGCAGCTGAAAGTGTTTGTGATATTACTGTAGCAAGAGCAACGCCTGCAACGTTCATTTTGAAAGCTATTACAAATATCAGGTTAAGGATAATATTGAGGAAGCCTGCAGCAGTCAGATAGTACAGAGGACTTTTCGTATCACCTGCGGCTCTGAGTATTGCTGACCCGAAATTGTACAGCATACTTGCGATAGTTCCACAGAAGTATATTCTCATATATGAAGCTGCAAGATAAAGCTGATCAGGGTGAGTGTCCATAAGACGAAGAAAAGTTTCAGAGAACAGTACTCCAACAACAGTAAGAATAGCTCCACATATCACAGCTGTAGGTATAGCTGTATGGACGGTTCTGTGTACATCTTCACTTCTGCCAGAGCCTATTCCGTGGGCTACTGTAACACCTGCACCGACTGAAAGGCCGATGAAAAGATTGACAATAAGGTTTATCAGAGCTCCCGTAGCGCCAACAGCGCCAACAGAATTGCTTCCGTTGCACTGCCCGACAACAACTAAATCAGCGGCGTTGAAGAGAAGCTGCAATATACCTGTCAGTATGATAGGTATAGTATAGAAAATTATCTTACTGACAAGAGGTCCTTCGCACATATCTGCGGATTTGCTATGCATATAAATAACTCCTAACTGCCGCTTTATACAATGCGTTGCGGCTTACGCATAAAAAAGCCCCCGAAGGGACTTTTCTTTCAATCGTTGGTGTTTTTCTTGATGCGAGCAATCTCCTGTTCCTTTTTCCACAGGAAACTGATATGCGCTTCAGTTCCGTTCTGAATACGTTTAAAGTTTTCGATATGCTTGTATAAAATAACAAGGTCTACAACAGAAAGAATAATTGTTCCCACAGGATCTCCTGTGATGAACGCATACATAAGGGTAAAAATGATTGAACCCGTAACAGGAACGACGCAAACATAATCTACTGAGAATCCCAAGACTATTTCAAAAAGAAGAAGAAGAGAGAAGATCAGTGGATTGAATGCAAGTATTGTACCACCTAGTGAAGCAAGCCCTTTTCCTCCATGAAATTTCATAAGTACAGGGAAGATATGTCCGAGTATACAACATGAGCCCGACAGTATTTTTGCAAACTTGATCTGAGGAAAAAGGTATGCAGCAAGCGTCGAAGCTGCAACGGCTTTGAAGATATCAAAAAGGGCCACTAGCAGACCGGCTTTCTTGCCTATGGTTATTACTGTATTTGATGCGCCGGCATTGCCCGAGCCTCTTTCACGGATATCAAATCCCTTGAATTTAGCAATGATAAAGGCAGGATTGATATTGCCGAAGAAGTATCCGAGCAGGGCACACAGAAGAATTTGCATAAAAATGATCCCCCCCAGGGAAAAAGCAGCTGAGCTGCAAAAAATGACGATGCGTTTTTTAGTACTTCTTATCATACCATATTTGCTCGAAAAAGTAAATACCCTGCAGAAATTTTTTGTATCTCCGCAAATAATAATTGTTAAAAATAAAAAATAATGTTTTGAGTGTTACATAATGTAACTCATTAACGATTTGTATTAGTGAAAGGGGAAATACAGAATGTGCATAATAGGAGTGTTGAACTATGACTGAAAAAGAGATGCAGCATTTATTAAAGACTAAGCCTGAACGTGGGCAACGTGCCTTTTATGATAAATACTTCAACTATGTTTACACTATAGTATATTCACGTCTTAAAGGTTTTGCATCAGTTGAAGATATAGATGAGTGTGTAGGAGATGTTTTTGCACAGTGTTTCCTTTTTTTTGACAAACAGGAGGAAATAAGCGGAAATATCAAAGCCTTTACAGCTTCTGTGGCTCGTAGGAAGGCAGTTGATACATATAGAAGGGTTGCAAGACATACTTCAAGGAGCGTATCACTCGAGGAGAACGAAGAGTTCGTATCGGACGAGGATATAGTAGTTTCGACGGAGCAGTCTGAGCTCAGGCAGCTGCTATACGATACGGTAGAGCAGCTTGGCGAGCCCGATTCCACAATAATAATACAGAAGTATTTCTATGGCAGGAGCTCAAAGGAAATTGCGAAAATAGTCGAACTGTCTTCAGATAATGTTAGGACAAGGTGCAGCAGGGCGATTAAAAGATTGAAAGACATGCTCCATGAAGTGGGATTTGCAAGATAAGGAGAGATATACATGAAAGATGATCTTGATATGATGTTTAGTAGAATAGAAAAGGATATCGAAAGGATATCAGAAAAATATCCAGCTGCTGGCAGAAAAGAAAAAGAAAAAATATATAAGATAAGTCAACAGAAGTATCAGCAACTCAAGGCCATGGAGGAGTCTGACGAAGGCTTTACAATTGAAGCTTCTGGAGTTGAGCGTTATCGCAGACCGATGCTTTATCGCGGAATAAGCGCAGTAGCGGCTGCACTTGTACTTGTGAGCGGACTTGCAGGTGGGCTGCTTTTGGCTAAGAACAGCAGAATACCGAATGTGGATATAGATGACAGCAGTAATACAAGTCAGTCTACTATGGTTAATGAGATCGAAGAAGATAAGATGAATGCTGATGTAGATGTGCTTGTTGATAATTTTGAGCATATTATGAGAGAACTTTATATCGCAGATGACGGAGCCGAGAGCGAAATAGGTGTTGTTTTCTATAGAGACGCTGTAAATCCTGAAACAGGAGAAATGTATAAGAAAGATTTTACTTACTACAAGGTAACGGACGAAAAGCTCAATGATCCAGAAAAGATCGCTAAATTTATGGGCGCTACGTTTGCATCGAAGCTTAGTTCTTATTATTTTTTTGAAGGTGATCTTGGCGCATACGAAGACGGTAAAGACTTTTCAGATGACAGTAAGGCAGGAAGGCGTTTAAGACCATTTATAGCCTATAATGGTGTAGTTCTTGCAGATCATATTGACGATGATATGTCGTATAAGTACAAGTTCCATGAAGTATACGATTTCAGTAATTATAAACTCATATCATCTGTATTTGACGATAGTACTGATGCATTTAACGATGAGCTTGAGCTTGATCTGGCTTATCCAGATTATGATGAAAGTGATATGCAGAGCTTGGTATGCAGTAGAATTTATCAGCGTGATGACGGAATGCTGATCTATGCTGATTTTCTTTTGAAGGAAGATGTATTCGGCTGGAAAATAGCGAACTACAACATTATGGACGAAGTCGAGAAAAGAATAGATGAAAGCAATAAGGATATAGAAGAAAAGCAGACAATGGCTTACGAAAACGATGATAATACTGAGTTTGCAGATCTTCAGCTTCACGAAATGAAAGTATGCTCAAATGAAGAAGAGGCGCAGGAACTTCAATCACAGCTTAGTTATGATATGTACAACGGTACCTATCCATTTAAAAAAGTCGACAGAGAGAAGTATATTCAGCAGATAATGAATGCAGAAAGTCATAATACTCTGAATTGCCTTGAAAATAAAAGCTATATCTATCATATAATGCTAAATTCGTTCCGCTATTTTGATACGGCAGACGTTACGTATACTGTAAGCGGTGACGCAGAGGATGGTAGTAGATGGAGCGGTACAAATCATTCCATTGCAGATAACAGAAATAATAATTTCTATAAGGAACATGAGTTTATTCATGATGATTATTATGATCATACGGTATTTTATCAGGATAATAATGAATGGATTCATGTAAACGAAGAGCACAAAACTTATTTTATAGAGCAATCAGATGTAATAGATTACAATAATATATATCTTCCTGATAATTATCGTTATATTTTCTACATCGAAAATGAAATGCTGAATGATTGTTGCAACTTTGCAGATTATCCTATGGGAGCAAAAGAGCAGGAATGCTTATATCCTAGTGCTATAATTAGTGATTTAGTTTATTTCGATCAATGGATAATTCGTGATGTTGAAGAAAGGTTTGGCAGGGAATGTGCCGTTATCTACGTTGAAAATGATAGTATTGATCTTGAAATGGTCGTAGATTTGAGAAGTGGTATCGTTTTAGAGTCTGATTTGACAAATAAGAGTAACAATACTTCAAGTACCTTGATTGTTAAGGAAATTAGGATTGATACCAACTTGGAATTTAAACATTTTGACCCGACAGAATATACAAATGAAGATGAATAAATAAGAGTTATAAAAATCCCCTTTGCATTAAGCAAAGGGGATGACTCGTATTTTAGAGTAGTTTTATAAGTTCATTATGTACATTATTTAATCTTTCGTCAGAAAGACCGAAATCCATAGCCTTGTAATTCCATGCAGCTCTTCCGATACCGTGTTTTTCAAAGACAGAGTTGATAGCTTTATACCATTTTACTGTGTCTTCGGGGGAAACAATGTCGATACAGCCATATTCACCGCAGTAAAGGCTGCTACCGAATTTTTCAGCTTTAGCGATAGCCGTAGAGAATAGCTCCTCAAAATACTCCGGAGAAGTAACACTATCCTCGAATGGAATACGCTCTTCAGGGATAATTGCTGTAGTCCAGTAAGCTCCCTGATGTGTGAATTTGAGTGGTTCATAGCAATGCATATTGTAAATAACATTTTTGTCAAATGGTTCATCAAGGAACTGAACTGTATCGGCGCTGTTGTTGTGATAGCTTCCAACGAGAATAAGTACATCGGGAGCTATTTTTCTTATTCTTCCTATGCATTCCTTTACAATCCTGTTCCATGTGTCGATGAATTCAGCATCTGTAACCTCATTGAGAAGTTCAAAAGCTACATTAGAAGTCATGGAGCCGTAGCGCCTTGCAACTTCTTCCCACAGACTGTAGAATCGTTCCTGATACTCTTTGCTGTCGAAGAAGCCGTTCTCGTCCTCGCCGTAATAATCGAATGAGAAACCTGCAGTTTTGTGCAGGTCAAGAATAATATTCAGACCGTTTTTCTTTGAAGCCTCAATAGCCATATCAAGATATGCGAAGCCATCATTATTATAAGTACCGTCTGTGTTTTCAATAATATTATAGTCAAATGGAACGCGAACGTGGTCGACGCCCCATGAAGCAGCAATTTCAAAATCTTTTTCTGTAATGAAGGTGTCAAGGTGTTCTTTTTCGTAGTTGCATTGTGAAAGCCAACCACCGAAATTAACGCCCTTGTTAAAACCGTTTATCTTTCTCATTTATTTATCGCCTCCTGAAATAAATGATAACATGCTTACAGTAAAAAATATACTTGAATCATGTGAAAAATGGCAAATTGATGATGTATAAGCAAGAGATTGTCATTGTTTAGCAGCTAAATGTTGCTGAGAAATAAAATAAACCCCACTGCAAAAGCAATGAGGTTTTATTGGCGCGGATTGAGAGATTTGAACTCTCGCGCCGGTTCCCCGACCTACTCCCTTAGCAGGGGAGCCCCTTCACCACTTGGGTAAATCCGCAAACCGACGAGCGAGAAAGCTCACCGATAAAAAAATTGGCGGAGAGGGTGGGATTCGAACCCACGTGACCGTTAAGTCAAACGGTTTTCAAGACCGCCTCGTTATGACCGCTTCGATACCTCTCCATTTTTTACTGCCGAATTAATCAGCTTTTATATTATACCACGGTGAGAGGGAGTTGTCAAGAAAAAAGAGAAGCGAACCTTTACAATATATTTTCAACATTTTTGTTAAATATGCTGATGAACATCGTTGAAAGAAGAACAGCTGCGTAAAGTAAAGGATAAAAAGCAAATTTCGTGTAAATTTTTTCGTTATTTTTGGAAAATGTACTTTACATATCATTGAATTTAGTGTAAAATAAACTATGGATTATTTTTTTGTGAGGTGCTTATATGGAACCAAAGTATAAAAGAGTATTATTGAAGGTCAGCGGGGAAGCTCTCGCAGGCGACAACAAGACAGGTCTCAACTACGATGTAGTAACTGAGATATGCAAAAGTATAAAGAAGTGCGTTGACGCAGGCGCACAGGTAGCTGTAGTTGTTGGCGGCGGAAACTTCTGGAGAGGTCGTTCAAGCGGAGCTATGGACAGAACTCGCGCAGACCATATCGGAATGCTTGCAACAACTATGAACGCACTTGCTCTCGCAGATGTTCTCGAATCACTTGGCTGCACTGTACGTGTACAGACGGCTCTTCAGATGGCTGCTATTGCAGAACCTTATATTCGTAACAGAGCTGTAAGACATCTTAACAAGGGCAGAGTAGTAATCTTTGGATGTGGAACAGGAAATCCATTCTTCTCAACAGATACAGCAGCTGCACTTCGTGCTATGGAGATACAGGCTGATATTCTAATGAAGGCTACTCTTGTTGACGGCGTATACGATAAAGATCCCCACAAATATGATGATGCTAAGAAATACGATACTCTTACATTCACAGAGGTCATCGGACAGGATCTCGGCGTAATGGACAGCACAGCTGCAGCAATGTGCCGCGATAATCACATGAAGATGCTGGTATTTGATCTCAGCCGCCCTGATAATATTTATGACGCTATAATGGGTGGAAATGTAGGAACTGTTGTTGGCGAATAATGAAAGGAATGAAATACTATGAAAGAACAGCTTAATATCGCTAAGGAAAAAATGAATAAAAGCCTTAACGCACTGGGTAATGAGTTTGCTTCGATCCGTGCAGGAAGAGCAAATCCTGCGGTTCTCGATAAAGTAATGGTTGATTATTATGGAGCACCTACTCCTGTTAATCAGATGGCAGCAATTTCCGTATCTGAGGCTAGAATACTTGTTATCCAGCCATGGGACAAGTCAACATTAAAGCTTATAGAAAAGGCTATTCAGGCTTCTGACATAGGAATTCAGCCAGTAAACGACGGTAACGTTATTCGTCTTGCATTTCCTCAGCTTACAGAAGATCGTCGTAAGGAGCTCTGCAAGAGCATTAAGAAGTACGGCGAGGAGTGTAAGGTAACAGTTCGTTCCATAAGACGTGATACTATGGAAAAGTACAAGGCTATGAAGAAGAATTCTGAGATCACAGAAGATGATCTTAAGGATTGTGAGAAGAAGGTTCAGGATCTTACAGATAAGATGTGTGATGATATTGACAAAATGGTCGCTGATAAAGAAAAAGAGATCATGACTGTATAATTGGTGACATATGGCATTATTCGGAAAGAAAGAAAAATCTGAGCTTACGTTGCCCGAGAAGCTTCCCGAGCATGTTGGCTTTATCATGGACGGAAATGGCAGATGGGCCAAAAAGCGCGGTCTGCCACGTTCCTTCGGACATCGTGAGGGTGCCAAGCAGTTCAAAAAGATCGTCCGATACTGCAAGGATATCGGACTTAAGAATATCAGCTTTTATGCTTTTTCTACTGAGAACTGGCAGCGTCCTGACGATGAAGTAAATACTATCATGGAGCTTTTCCGTGATTACATAGTTGATGTAAGAAACTTCCTAAGCGAGAATACACGAATGATATTTCTTGGTGACAAGAGTGCATTTGACGCAGATTTGCAGGAAAAGATGATAAAACTCGAAGAGGATACTGCTCATTACACAGAAATGAACCTTATGATGGCTGTGAATTATGGCGGTCGTGATGAGATTACACATGCTGCAAGAATTCTGGCACAGAAAGCCTTGGATGGAGAAATAAAACCAGAGGACATCACTGAGCAGTCTGTTGCGGATCAGTTATATACAGCAGGACTGCCTGATGTTGACCTTCTTATTCGTCCCAGCGGCGAGCTGAGACTATCAAATTATCTAATATGGCAGTGCGCTTATGCGGAGTACTACTTCACTGACGTACTATGGCCGGACTTCACGCCTGCCGAGCTTGACAAGGCACTTATCGAGTATGCAAGAAGAAACCGTCGCTTCGGAGGTGTCTGATGCTTACACGTATCATTTCGGGAGCTGTGGGTGTTGTACTGCTTGGTGCTGTATTGCTTTTTCATGATACTGTAGTTTTACCTGTAGCAGTTGCAGCTATCATTGCAGTAATGCTGTTTGAGCTCTTACGTGCAGTGAAGTTACACAAGTGCATTCCCATACTCATAGCAGCAGAGGCTTGTGGTATGGCGGTACCGCTTTTGTATGCCTATTTCCATAAAGCAAAAAAGTTTGAATATTATTTGAGGGATTACAGATCTTTCATACCTTTCAACGATGAATCACGATACAGTCTTTATGTGTTCTGTGCTGTTCTGCTTGCAGCCTTTGTTATCTTCGTAACATGGCTAAAAAAGCACAAGGAGATACGCTATGAGCAGGTATTTTTCGTGCTTGCTGTCATGGTACTCGTTCCGCAGTCGATGGCCACTATGATACGTATCGATCGTCTCGGTGAGCCTCAGGAGGTAGGAGATACCTTAACAATGAGCGGACTGTTCCTGCTTATCATGGGACTCTGTGGCGCATGGATTGCAGATACGGGAGCATACTTCACAGGCGTAGCCATTGGTAAGCATAAGCTTTGCCCCGAGATAAGCCCTAAGAAAACTATCGAGGGACTTATTGGAGGTATAGTCACTACTGCTGTAGTATATACTGCTGCATTTTCGATTTATTACGGTTTTACAACCAAAAGAGCTGTAATAGCATTCGTTATGGGAGCTGTCTGTGCGGTCATAGGTACGGTAGGTGACCTTTCGGCTTCTATGGTGAAACGTCAGATAGGCTTCAAGGACTACGGAAAGATCATGCCCGGACACGGTGGACTTATGGATCGATTTGACAGCGTTCTTTTCGTGTTACCTACTTTTTATGCATTTATTGCCTTATTCGGCGTACAGTGATATTTCTGAAACGGACTATTCACGGATAGTCCCTTTCGCATTTTATAAAGGACTTTTTCATAATATATTTTCGGAAACTATTTCCGAGAAAAGGGGAAAAAACAATGAACAAAACGGTGTCGATACTTGGATCAACAGGTTCGATAGGAACGCAGTCTCTGGAGGTTTGTGAGAAACATGGGCTGAAAGTTGTGGCACTTGCAGCTCACAGTAGTATTGAGGCTTTAGAGCAGCAGATTAGGAAATTCCGCCCTAAATATGCTTGTATTTATAACGATGAAAAGTATGCTGAGCTTAAAAGGCGTATTTCTGATGTAGATGTTGAGCTTCTATGTGGCATGGAAGGACTTTGCAAGCTTGCTTCACTTGAAGAAGCAGACATTATTCTCAACTCTGTTGTGGGAATGGTTGGACTTCTGCCTACTCTTACAGCTATTGAAGCTGGAAAGGATATAGCACTTGCAAACAAGGAGACACTTGTTGCCGGCGGAGAGCTTGTCATGGGTGCAGCTGCAAAAAAAGGAGTTAATATCTATCCTGTTGACAGCGAACATTCGGCTATATTTCAGTGCCTACAGGGCAACAAGCGCGAGCAGCTCAGCAAGATAATACTCACTGCTTCTGGTGGTCCGTTCTTTGGCAGAAGCTATGAAGAACTCAGAAACGTTACAAAAGAGCAGGCTCTTCATCATCCAAACTGGGATATGGGCAACAAAATAACCATAGATTCAGCAACTCTTATGAACAAAGGACTTGAATTTATTGAAGCTAAATGGCTTTTTGACCTTGCTCCTGAGCAGATAGAGATAGTCGTACATCGTCAAAGTGTTGTACATTCTGCTGTTGAATACAATGACTACTCTGTAATTGCTCAAATGGGCGTACCGGATATGAAGATACCGATACAGTACGCTCTTCTTTATCCGAACAGAATGAGTTGTCCAACTGGAAGACTTTCACTTACAGATTATGGTAAACTTACATTTGAAAAGCCTGATTTTGATACATTCAAGTGTTTATCTGCAGCTATAGAAGCAATAAAGCGTGGTGGTTCCTACCCTTGTCTTGTTAATTCTGCTAATGAGGAAGCAGTAAAGGCTTTCTTGCAAAATGAAATAAGATTCATAGATATCGGCGAAACTGTTTCATCAGTACTTGATAGTTTTGAGCCCTCGGAAATAAAGAGTTATGATGATGTGATGAGTGCCGACAAGGCTGCAAGAGCTTATGTCAGAGAACGTATATCTGCCTTATAAGGCATTGATTTAGAAAGGATATATACTAAATGGGTATTATAATTGCAATCATCATTTTCGGAATAATTGTTACAGTGCATGAGTTTGGACATTTTATCTGTGCCAAGCTCTGCGGAATAAAGGTGCTGGAGTTTTCCATAGGCATGGGACCAAAACTTATACAGAAGAAAAAGGGCGAGACAAAATACTCGCTAAGGGCTCTTCCAATAGGTGGATATTGTGCTATGGAGGGAGAAGACTCGACGAACAATGACCCGAGAAGCTTCCGAAATGCAAAGCTCTGGAAGAGAATGATAGTTCTTGTTGCCGGTGCTACAATGAACTTTGTACTTGGATTTGTGGCTGTAATGATATTTATTTGCATGCTCAATAAGGTACCGTCCACTGTAATCAGTGGCTTTTCAGGTGAGCGGGCCGATGACGGAACCGTTACATACTATGCAAGAAGCTATGAAACAGGTCTGCGTCATAACGACAAGCTGATATCCATCGATGGTGAAAGGATATACAGCGCTTGGGACTTCAACAATGTATTTGATAAGATTACGGTAAACGACTCTCATACGGTCGTTGTAAAACGAGACGGAAAAAGAATTACTGTTGACAATGTTGTGTTCCATGATACATCAGTTCTTGATAGCGATGAAGTAGTAGATTTTGGCATAAGATACGACAAAAAGAATCCTTTAACGGTTATGCGTGGTTCTGGAGAACTGTTCATGACGATGTCACATGCTATAACTTCATCACTTAAACAACTTTTTTCTGGCAAGGCAAAAAAAGAGGATGTTTCCGGACCTGTCGGTGTAGTTTCAACTATTAATGAGGCTGCGTCTGAGAGTGAGAATCTAAAAGATGCTATACTGAATTTACTATGGTTGACCTCGCTAATAACCATAAATGTTGGAATATTCAACCTTCTTCCAATCCCTGGCCTTGACGGCGGTAGACTGCTGTTCTGTTTAGTAGAGCTCATTCGCCGCAAGCCAGTAAAACCTGAGCATGAGGGCTATGTACACCTTGCCGGTATGGCGCTCCTTTTTGGAATTATGATATTTGCAACATATAATGACATAGTGAAACTTGTTACGGGAGGTTTCCATGGCTGAAATATGTCTATTGGGAACAGGTGGAATGCTTCCGCTTCCTGAAAGGTTCCTTACAAGTCTTTATGCCGAGTATAACGGCAAAGCCATACTTATTGACTGTGGTGAGGGTACTCAGGTGGCTGCTGCAAAGCACGGACTGAAGATAAGCAGAATAGAGGTTATACTTATCACTCACTGTCATGCGGATCATGTTACTGGACTTCCGGGGCTTCTTCTATCTATAGGAAACAGCTCGCGTATCAAACCAATTGATATATTCGCTCCGGAGAGTTGCCTTCCTGTTATTGAAAAGCTTCTGAGCGTCTGCGGTGGTCTGCCCTACAAGGTGGAACTTCACGGATTGCCAGAGGATACGAGCTATGAGTTTGAGGCTGATATGATAGACCCTCTGCTCACAATTAAGACTATGCCGCTCTCTCACAGGGTGAGTTGTCTTGGTTATAGCCTTGTACTTAGGCGCAGACCTGTATTTCTTCCACAGAATGCAAAGGCTATGAATATTCCTGTGGAGTTTTGGAAAAAGCTTCATAATGGCGAAACTGTCACTCTTTCCGATGGCCTTAGAGTTCCACCTGAGGCTGTTACAGGTGCAAAGAAGAAACCTTTGAAAATAACTTACGTGACTGATACGCTTCCTATACCAGAGCTTGGTTTGTTTGCGCTTGATTCAGATCTTTTGATTTGCGAAGGAATGTACGGAATCATTGAGCGGAAGGAGTCAATGAATGAAAAGTGCCATATGCTCATGCAGGATGCCTGCAACATAGCTCTTGAAGCTGAGGCAAAGAGGTTATGGCTAACACACTACAGTCCTGCTGAAAAGGAACCGTCTGTTTATGCAGAAGAGCTTTGTAATATATTTCAAGAGACAGTAGTGACTGAGGACGGGGCGAAGATAACTCTTTAGCATTAGAAAAAGAAGCAGTTATCATAAATGACGATAGGAGATAAAGTATGAGAAATGTTAAACCTGTGAAGGTAGGGGATCTTGTCCTCGATGGAAAACATATATACATTCAGTCTATGCTAAATATGCGCTCTGATGATATTGAGGGAAGCGTAAACCAGGCAGTTGAACTTGAAAAGGCAGGATGTGAGATAATTCGCGCAGCTATACCGAATATGGATGCTGTAAGGCTTATCCCTGCAATTAAATCAGCAGTCAAGATACCACTTGTTGCGGATATTCATTTCGATTATAAGCTGGCTCTTGAATCAGCTGCTGCAGGTGTAGACAAGATACGCATTAATCCAGGAAACATTGGCGGTATGGACAGAGTTAAGGCTGTGGTTGATGCATGCCGTACTAAAAATATTCCTATTCGTATCGGAGTGAATTCGGGTTCCCTTGAAAAGGAAATACTCGCTAAATATGGTTCTCCCACACCAGAGGCTCTTGTTGAAAGCGCAATGACCCATGCTGCAATGCTTGAGCATTTCGACTTCAACGATATTGTCATTTCTATAAAATCTTCTGATGTTCAAAAAATGATAGCTTCTTACAGGCTTGCTGCTGAAAAGTGTAGCTATCCGCTTCATCTGGGAGTTACTGAAGCAGGTACTGAACGTATGGGCCTTATAAAGTCATCGATAGGTATAGGCTCTCTTCTCTGTGATGGAATAGGTGAGACTATACGTGTTTCACTTACTGATGATCCGTTACGAGAAGTAGAAGCTGCAAAGGATATCCTCAAAAGTATTGGTAAGCGCAGCGGTGTTAGACTGGTATCATGTCCGACTTGCGGAAGAACAAGGATAGACCTTGTCAAGGCAGCGAAGATGGTTGAAGAAGCTGTTAAGGATATGGACAAGGATATTACTGTGGCTGTTATGGGATGTATAGTAAATGGTCCTGGCGAAGCACGTGAAGCTGATATAGGTGTTGCAGGCGGAGACGGCTGTGCTGTAATTTTTAAGAAAGACGGTACTCAAAGAAAGGTAAGCGAGGCTGAGATAGTTCCTGAGCTTCTTGCTGAAATAGATAAGCTCTGAAATTTTCCTTTATCTAAGAGCTAATAATTTATATTTAATATGTTTTTACAATAATATGCAAGTATTTTGTAAATGAGGAGTCGTAAAATGCAGGTCAAAATTTCCGAATTTTTAAAGGATTATTCTCTGGAACTTTCTGAAAGTATTCTAAACGGGGAAATATTCAAGCTTACATATACTGAAAATCTTGAAAATATCCGTTTTCACGTACACTTTGACAGCTTAGTTCCCAGTGATGATATCTTTGCTTTTGAAAAAGCAGTTGAAGCTGCCATTAAGGTAGAGCAGGTAAGGCTTGCCTGCCGCTACCCCGCCGAAAAATTCGGGATGGATTGCTATGGGGAGCTTGTAAAGCTACTTAAGAGGGATATACCTGTTGTAAATGGATTCCTTGATGATGCGGATGTTTCACTCATAGATGATGAGCTTCGTATTCGAATAGTTCATGGCGGCAGGGATATATTGGACAGATATAATTTCTGCCGCTGTTTTTCTCAGTTGATATATAATCAGTTCGGTGTACGTATAAAAGTAATTCTTGATGGTGACAAATCTGTAAGCAGGGAGCAGTTCGATGAGATGATAGAACGTATTGAAGCCGACCTCCCTGACTATAGCAATCAGCTCATACCTGATAAGACTTCCGATGAGATAAGAGCTGAAGAGGTTAAGTCGGTAATACCAACTGTTACTATCGATATCGGTGCTCTCGACAAGGAGTTTGACGCTGAGTCTGCCGAAGTAATAAAAGGTAAGGCGATTCGTGAAAAGCCGGTTCCGATATGTGAAGCTGTTCAGCATTTGGGAGAAAAGGTAGTAGTTGTTGGAGATGTTTTTGCTTCTGAACTAAAAGAAGTGCGCAATGAAAAAACAGTTGTTACCTACGATGTAACAGATTACAGCGGCTCCTTGAAGTTGAAAATATTTGCAAAGAATGAGGAAGTTGAAGAGTTAAAGCTTGGTTCCATTAAGAGTGGTGCTACTCTGCTTGTATCGGGAAAACTTGACTATGATTCCTTTGCGAGAGATATCGTTATTTCCGTTAATTCACTCATTAAGGTAAAGCGTATACCGAAAATGGACAACTATCCCGAAAAGCGCGTTGAGCTTCATTGTCATACGAATATGTCAGCTATGGATGCTGTTACTGATCCGGTTACGCTTATAAACAGAGCGGCTGAATGGGGACATCAGGCTATGGCAATAACCGATCACGGTAATGTACAGGCTTTTCCTGACTGTATGTATAATATGCCTAAGAATTTTAAGGCTATTTATGGCATGGAAGCTTATGTTGTCAATGATATTGAACGTGATATGGTCGTGTATGGCGATGATGACCGTTCATTTGATGATGAGATAATTATTTTTGACGTTGAAACTACAGGTCTAAGTTTTAGAAATGACCGTCTTACTGAAATTGGTGCTGTCAAGCTAAAAAACTTACAGGTAGTTGACGACTTTAACACAAAAGTTAATCCTGGATTCCATATACCTGAACATATTACAGAGCTTACCGGCATAAGCGATGCTGATGTTGCAAACGCTCCGAACGAGAAAGAAGCTCTGAAAATGTTCATTGAGTTCTGTGGTGATAAGCCTGTCATCGTAGCTCATAACGCAAGATATGATACAAATATGATAAATCAGGCTTTAAAACGCAGTGAAATGAACTTTGAGTACACATGGGTAGATACTCTTGTTATGTGTCAGTCCATGCTTCCCGATATTGGACGTCACAAACTCAATCTAGTAGCCAAGCAATTAAAACTTGGAAAATTTGATCATCATAGAGCTTCGGATGATGCTCTTATGCTGGCGAAGATATATATTGTCCTTGCAGGCAGACTTAAGACAGATCGCGGATTCAAGACACTGCAGGAGCTTAATATTCTTGTAAACGAGATTGAAACAAAGAAGCTTAAAAGCTATCATCATATTATACTTGCCCGTAATCAGGCAGGCTTGAAGAATCTTTACAGGCTTGTTTCACTGAGCAACCTTGAATACTTCTATAAAAGGCCTCTCATCCCTAAATCTAAACTGATTGAGCACCGAGAGGGACTTATCTTCGGAAGTGCATGTGAGTCAGGAGAGCTTTTTCAGGCAATACTTGATATTCGTGATCAGGACTATATTGACAATCTTGCTAAATTCTACGATTATCTTGAGATACAGCCAATTTGCAATAACAGGTTCATGGTTAGAAATGGTGTTGCGCGTGACGACGAGGAGCTGCGCGACTTTAACCGTGAGGTGGTTTCTATTGGTGACAGGCTGGGAATACCAACATGCGCAACCTGCGATGTTCATTTTATAGATCAGAAGGATGCTATTTACCGCAAGATAATTCTTGCAAGCATGGGATTCAATGACGCTGAGGAACAGGCACCGCTCTATTTTAGAACGACAGAAGAAATGATGGCTGAGTTTGAGTATCTTGGTGAGGAAAAGGCAAAAGAGGTCGTTATAACAAACACCAATGCTATAGCAGATCAGATAGAGATGATACGACCAATACCCAAGGGAACATTTACTCCTACTATCGATGGAGCAGAAGAAGAGCTTGTGAAGATAACTCATGACAAGGCTCATGAGATTTACGGAGATCCGCTTCCTGAACTTGTTGACAAGAGACTGGACCGTGAACTTTCATCTATCATCAAGCATGGTTTCTCAGTGCTGTACATCATAGCTCAGAAGCTTGTATGGAACTCTGTTGAGAACGGGTATCTTGTTGGTTCAAGAGGATCGGTAGGCTCATCTTTTGTAGCTTCAATGGCGGGAATATCTGAGGTTAATCCATTACCACCGCATTATGTGTGCCCTAACTGTAAACACAGTGAGTTCCTGCTTGATGGTGTTTATGGCTCTGGATTTGATCTGCCACCTAAAAAGTGCCCTGACTGCGGAAAAGATATGAACCGCGATGGTCACGATATTCCTTTCGAGACCTTCCTTGGATTTGACGGAGATAAAGCGCCTGATATTGACCTTAATTTCTCTGATGAATATCAGTTCTGGGCACATCGTTATACTGAAAAGCTTTTCGGAAAGTCCAATGTGTTCAAAGCGGGAACAATATCAGTTGTTGCAGAAAAGACTGCATACGGATATGTTAAGAAATACTGTGAGGATAATGGTATCACTCTGAATAATGCAGAACTTAGCCGTCTTGCTATAGGCTGTACGGGGATAAAGAGAACTACAGGACAGCATCCGGGAGGAATGGTAGTTGTTCCATCGGATTACGATGTTTACGATTTCACTCCCGTTCAGCATCCTGCTGATACTGCAGATTCAGAAATTATAACTACACATTTTACGTTCAATTCACTCCATGATACAATCCTTAAGCTTGATGAGCTTGGACACGTAGTTCCGACCCTATATAAACATCTAGAAGACTTAACAGGAATAAAGATAAAAGATGTTCCGACTTCAGATCCTGATGTTATACGTATGTGTACAAATTGCGATGTTTTAGGAGTGACTCCAGAGGACATATATTGCAAGACAGGAAGTCTTGGAATACCTGAAATGGGTACAGGTTTTACAATACAGATGCTTCTTGACGCGAAACCAACAAAGTTCAGCGACTTCCTTCAGATATCCGGACTTTCCCATGGTACAGACGTGTGGCTTGGTAACGCAAAGGATCTTATTGATAACGGTGTATGTACTATTTCTGACGTTATCGGAACCCGAGATTCCATTATGACCTACCTTTTATACAAGGGCGTAGAGCCTAAAATGGCATTCCAGATAATGGAATGGACCCGTAAGGGTAAAGCACCAAAGCAATTTACTCCTGAAATCATACAAATGCTTCGCGATCATAACGTACCAGAATGGTATATCGAAAGCTGTCTTAAAATAAAGTATATGTTCCCGAAAGCTCATGCGGCTGCTTACGTTATTGCAGCAATAAAGCTTGGCTGGTTTAAACTTCATATGCCACTTGAGTATTATGCTACTTACTTCTCCGTAAGAGGAGAGGATTTTGATGCAGAGCTTGCCATAAAGGGAATTGGCGCAGTGCGCGCAAAAATTGAGGAAATCAAAGCACTCGGTAATGACAGGACAAACAAGGACAGCGCTTTATATGATATTCTTCTCATTACAAATGAGATGATGTCAAGAGGCTATGAGTTCCTGCCAATAGATCTGTTTAAGTCTCACGCTACTGATTATCTTGTTGAAGACGGAAAGCTCAGAATACCTTTTTCTGCTATGAGCGGTGTCGGAGATAACGCTGCTAAGGGCATTTACGAGGCTGTTCAGAAGGGTGGCTTCATGTCTGTTGAGGAGTTTCAGTCTGAAAGCGGTGCGTCAAAAACAACAATTGATATGTTGAAAAACATAGGTGCATTTGGTGATTTACCCGAATCCACTCAGATGTCTTTCTTTTGACTTGACTTTTCTTTAGTAATATGTTATCATGTTATCATGTTAGCAGACTAAAGTGAAATGACGAGGAGGTATACTATGAAAAACTATGATCTTATTACTCCTGAGGGTACTAAGGATTTACTCTTCGGTGAGTGTATCATGAGAAGAAATATAGAGAATACACTTATGAATCTTTTCAAAAGCCGCGGATACAGTGAAACTATTACGCCCGGACTTGAATTTTACGATGTATTCAACCTTAATTCACGCTACTTCCCACAGGAGAACTTATATAAGCTCACTGACAGTAAGGGAAGACTTCTTGTAATGCGTCCAGATACGACTATGCCAATAGCAAGAATTGTTGCGACAAGGCTCAGGGACGCTGATCTTCCTCTGAAGCTCTGTTATGCACAAGCTGTATATACCACTGAGCCATCTCTCAAGGGCAGAAGTGATGAGGTAGTACAGGCAGGTATCGAGCTAATCGGCTCGCAGCTTAAAATTGCCGACCTTGAAGTTATATCTACTGCTGTAGATTCTCTCAATTCTTTTGGTATGGAGTTTTCTCTCGAACTCGGACATATCGGAATTTTCAAGGAGCTTGTCGGCAAGCTTGAAGCTTCTGAACAAGATAAGGAGAGCATTAGAAAACTTATCGAGAATAAGAATTTCCCTGCACTCAACGATATGCTTGACAGTTTCGGTGCTTCACCAATTACCAATGCACTCAAGAAGCTTCCTGCACTCTTCGGTGGTGAAGAAGTATTTGAGAAGGCTGAGGAGCTTATGCCTGATGAGAACATAAAGCGCATACTTGATGAGCTGAGAGATATATATGCAGATGCGTCTGAGCTTTGCAGCGGAGATGGAACTATTACAGTAGATCTTGGCCTTGTTAATAAGACAGATTACTACACTGGTCTTATAATAAAGGGATATTTGCAAGGACATGGTGAGGAAGTTCTCTCAGGAGGACGATATGATAAATTGATTTCAGAGTTCGGATACGATGTTCCTGCTGTTGGCTTTGCAGTAAATATAAATGCAGTTGCAAAGCTAATGGAAAAGAGCGATGTACTTCCAGCTGAGCCTAAGGCAGACGTTATTGTATATGCTGCTGAGGGATGTGAAGTAGCTGCAATAAAGGCTGCACGCGATCTTCGTGATCAGGGACTTGTTGTTGAGAATGCTCTTTTCGACGATATTGAAAGTGTACGTGAGTACGCAATAGAAAAGAAAATACCAAAGGTAGTAGTAATAGACGGTGAAAGCAAGGAGGTCTCCATATGAACAAGCCTATAAGAATAGCCCTTACAAAGGGCAGACTTGAAAAGGATACGGTTGATCTTCTTGAAAAGCTCGGCTTTGACTGCACAGCTGTTCGTGAAAAGGGAAGAAAACTAATACTACCCGTACCTGATGCAAACCTTGAAGTTGTTCTTGCAAAAGCCAATGATGTTATAACCTATGTTGAACATGGTGTATGTGACATGGGCGTTGTTGGCAAGGATACTATCATGGAGATGAAGGGAAAGTTTTACGAGCTGGTTGACCTTGGTTTCGGAAAGTGCAAGTTTGCACTTGCAACAAAAAAAGGGTACGACTTCTACAGCGGATACGGAATCAAGACCATCGCTACAAAGTATCCTAATGTTGCAAGAGCTTTCTTTGAAAAGAAGGGCATGGATACAGAGATAATCAAGATAGAGGGTTCTGTTGAACTTGCACCTCTTCTCGAACTTGCTGACGGAATTGTTGATATCGTTGAAACAGGTACGACGTTGAGAGAGAATGGACTTGAGGTAATCGAGGACGTAGCTCCTATCTCAGCAAGACTTATCGCTAATACTGTAAGTCTGAAAATGAGACACTCAGAAATTGACAGACTTATTACACTTATAGAGGAGAATCTTTGATGAAGAAAATATTTGCCAACGGAACCGATGAGGTCGCTTTTCTTAATGATCTCAAGAAGAGAAGTGGTGAGACCAATAAAAAGGTTACTGAAGTTGTTTCCGAGATTATAGAAAATGTCAAGAATAACGGGGATGAAGCCGTTAAGAATTATACACTGAAATTTGATGGTAATCTACCAAAGTATTATGAAGTACCTCGTGAGGTTATCAATGACGCTCTCACTGAGGCAGATCAGGAATTCGTTGATGCACTTCTCAATGCACAGGAAAATATTGCAGATTTTCACAACCGACAAGTAGAACAGAGCTTTATTTCTCCTAAGAAGAATGGGGTAATAATGGGTCAGCGTATACGTGGATTGCACAGGGTAGGCCTTTATGTTCCTGGCGGTACAGCTGCATATCCGTCAAGCGTACTCATGAATGCTATTCCTGCAAAGATAGCAGGTGTTGATGAGATTATCATGGTAACTCCGCCTCTAAAGGATGGTACTCCGAACAAAGATATTCTTGTGGCTGCTGCTATCTGCGGAGTTGACAGAGTGTTCCTCTCAGGCGGAGCACAGGCTATCGCCGCTCTTGCGTATGGAACTGATGAAATTCCGAAGTGTGACAAGATTGTCGGCC
The DNA here is from genome assembly GCA_002310115.1 of Ruminococcus flavefaciens. Lineage (GTDB taxonomy): Bacteria > Bacillota > Clostridia > Oscillospirales > Ruminococcaceae > Ruminococcus > Ruminococcus flavefaciens_K. The sequence continues at coordinate 59,548 of DBYI01000085.1, read as the reverse complement.
CAGGAAATATCTATGTAGCTACTGCTAAGAAGCTTCTTTACGGTGTTGTTGACATTGACATGATAGCAGGACCAAGTGAGATACTTGTTATAGCTGACGATACCGCAGATCCGAAGTTTGCAGCTGCCGATCTTATGTCACAGGCGGAGCATGACGTGCTTGCTTCTGCAATTATGGTGACTACAAGTGAAAAACTTGCAGATGGCACTATTAAGGAAATAGAGAGACAGAAGGAATATCTTTCAAGAAAGGATATCATTACGAAGTCTCTTGAGGATTACGGTGCTATTATCATTGCTGACAGCCGCGAAAAGTGTGTAGAGCTTGCAAACGAGATAGCTCCTGAGCACCTTGAAGTGCTGATGGAAAATCCATTTGAGCTTCTCGGAAGTCTAGATAACGCAGGCTCAATATTCCTTGGTAACTATGCTTCCGAGCCCCTCGGTGACTACTATGCAGGACCTAACCACGTTCTGCCTACAAGCGGTACGGCACGTTTCTTCTCGCCTCTTGGTGTAGCAAGCTTCACAAAGCGGACAGCTTATACATATTATACTGAGGAAGCTCTCAGACAGGCTAAAGACGACATTGTTCTTATCGCAGAGCGTGAGGGACTTACAGCTCACGCAAATGCAATTAAGGTAAGATTTGAAGACTGACTCATGCTATGGGGCGGCTTGAAAAACAGCTGCCCTATAGGTGTTTATTTGAAAGGATAATTTATGAGTTATAAACTTAATAAGAAGTTGGTAAATCTGGTGCCTTATGATCCGATTACAGGACACTATGATATCAGACTTGACGCAAACGAAAGCTGTTTCAATTTATCTGACAGCTTAAAGGAAAAGATAAGTAAAAGTATTTCACAGATAGACTTCAACCGATATCCCGATTGTCTTGCCAAAGCTCCTACAAAGGCTTTTGCAGAGCTTTACGACATACCAGAGGAGCTTATCAGTGCAGGTAACGGCTCGGATGAGCTTATAAGCATTATTGAGGGCTGCTTCTTTGAGGCAGGGGATACGATAGTCAATGTATCTCACGACTTCTCGATGTATGAGTTCTATGCGCAGCTTTACGAGGTAAATGTCAAGACATATCAGAAGGAAGAAGACCTGACTATAAACGTTGAAAAGCTCATCACCTTCTGCAAGGAAAACAAGGCAAGAGGACTGATATTCTCAAATCCCTGCAATCCAACTTCTCTTGGACTTGACAAGGAATCGGTAAAAAAGATCATTGAAGCGCTTGACGGAGTTCTTGTTATACTTGATGAGGCATATATGGATTTCTGGGATCAGTCGCTTCTTCCAGATGTTGATAAGTATGATAATCTGCTAATACTTAAGACTTGTTCAAAAGCTATTGGTCTTGCTGCTGTAAGGTTTGGATTTGCAATAGCGAACAGGACAATAACAAATGCTATACGTGCAGCCAAGTCTCCATATAATAATGATACGGTTGCACAGACTATCGTTTCAGATATTCTTTCCGAGAAGCAGTATCTTGCAGATTGTCGCGATATTATTGTAAAGAACACAAAGCAGCTTTACAGGGATATCGTTTCAATAAACGAGAGATATAACTGCTTTGAAAATGTATATGAAACCTGTACCAACTTTGTACTTATAAAAACAGATGAATTTGAGACTATATACAGATTTATGCTTGATAATTCAATAGCGATAAGAAAATTCAAAGGATTTATAAGAGTAACTTCGGGAAGTGCTGAGGAAAACGCGCGTTTCATCGAAATACTCGACGGATATTTTAAAAAATAAAGGAGTACATTATGCGAAAAGCTGAAATCGAAAGAGTTACAAAAGAAACACAGATCAGAGTAAGTATAACCCTTGACGAAAAGGGAAAAGCTGAGATCGATACAGGCATAGGCTTTTTTGACCATATGCTGACAGCTCTTTCCGTTCACAGCGGTATCAGCATGAGCGTTAAGGTCAAGGGCGATATCTATGTTGATTGTCACCATACTATTGAGGATACAGGAATTGCAATCGGACAGGCTCTTGGACAAGCTCTTGGTGCGAAGTCGGGAATCGTACGTTACGGTACGGCTTATATACCTATGGACGAATCCCTTGCAATGGCAAGTCTCGACCTTAGCAATCGTCCTTTTCTTGTTTTTAATTGTGATTTTACCAATCAGAGTTGCGGAGAATATGACCTTTGTATGACTGAGGAGTTTTTCCGTGCATTTGCTTTTAATTCAGGTATGACGCTTCACATAAATCTTCTCTATGGAAGTAATGACCACCATAAGGCAGAGGCTGTATACAAGGCTGTTGCACATGCACTAAAAACAGCTGTTACTGAGAATGCAGATGGTTCGACGCTGTCCACGAAAGGAGTTCTTTGATGATTGCGATTATCGACTATGGCGCTGGAAATATTTTCAGCGTAAAAAACGCTCTTGACTATCTTGGACTAGAGAGTAAACTTGTTAGTGACAAGGAATCAGTGAAGTCTGCTGATGCAGTTATACTACCTGGAGTAGGTGCATTTCCTGCGGCAATGAAAAAACTTGAAGCTACAGGACTTGTAGATACTATCAAGGCAGAAGCCTCAAAGAAGCCTTTTCTTGGTATATGCCTAGGCATGCAGCTCATATTTGATAAAGGCTACGAGTTCGAGGAGTGTGATGGCCTAGGGCTTATCGGTGGTAGTGTTCGTAAAATGGAAGAACCCGAGTTAATAATACCCCATATGGGCTGGAACAAGCTTGAAAAGCTTAATGATTGTCCGATTCTTGAAAATGTGGGAGATAACGAGTACGTATATTTCGTACATTCCTATAAGGCACATTGTGCTGATAAGGACATAGCTGCATTCGTTGAGTATGGTGGAAGAGTTCCTGCACTTGTTTACGATGGGAAATACGTTTACGGAGCGCAGTTCCACCCCGAAAAGAGCGGTGAAACCGGACTTAAGATACTTCGAAGTTTTGGCAATCTTATATGACATATAAAAGTCTGCTTTCATGTTCAAACAACACTCGGGAGCTTGGAGGAATCGTAACTTCTGACGGTTTTATTACGAAAAATAACGTTTACTGGAGAAGCGATGTTCCTGAAAATCCTTCTGATACAGACATTAAGCGACTTCTTTCTGCTCATATTACAACTGTAATAGATATGAGGACAGATGCAGAAAGAAAGAGGACTCCTAATGCTCTGGCTGATATGGATGAGTTTGAGTATTATCACTTTCAGATAACTGAAGGTAGCGGAGTTCCTGAAAGTCTTGAAGCTGTACCGCAGTCATACCTTGCCATAGCAGTTGCTGAAAAAATGCCAAAAGTGATGAAAGTCATTTCAGAAGCAGAGAATGGTGTTATTTTCCACTGTACGGCAGGTAAAGACCGAACGGGAGTTGTGAGTGCAATAATACTTATGTCTTGCGGAGTTGACAGAGAAGAAATAGTCAGGGATTATGTCATCAGTCGTGAGTACAACCATAAAAGACTTGAAACGTTTCTTGCGGCTCATCCAGAAGTTGACAGGAATATAGTCCTTGCCAATGAAAAGAGCATAAACGGTTTTATAGATCTGTTTAAGGAACGCTTCGATAGTTCGGAAAGATACTTTGAATATATCGGATTGTCGGCCGAAAATGCCAATATGATAAGAAATAAGTTTAAAGGTAAATGATATGGAGCAGTTTTCGGATAAACTAAAGCGGTTTTTTAAGGATTTCGGAAAAGGCAGGAAAATGGTACTTTCAACATCTGAAAATGACAGGGTATCGTCGCGTATGATGAGCGTTGTACAGATAAATGGAGAGTTCTATTTTCAGACTGACAAAGAGCTGAGAAAATATCATCAGCTTTCGGTTAACGGGTATGCTGCACTGTGCATAGACAATATACAAATTGAGGGAATATGCGAAGAAAAAGGTCATCCTCTGGGCAATGCAGAATTCTGTACTATATTTCGTGATTGCTTCCAAGGCTCGTTTGATGCATATACCGCTCTGAAAAATGAACGCCTTTTCATTTTAAGACCGCTTTATATAGAGCGCTGGATATATAATGAAAGTGTTCCGTTTATTGAAGTATTTGATATCAAAGAACAGCGTTATTCCTTTGAGAGATACATGGGAATATAGATAATATTAAAAAGGAGAGCTTTTATGATAATTTTTCCCGCAATAGATATTAAGGACGGTAATTGTGTCCGACTTTTCAAGGGCGACTTTTCTACTGTTGAAAAGGTAGCATCAGACTATCTTGAAACTGCAAAGAGCTTCGAGAAGGCAGGAGCTGAGTGGATACACATGGTAGACCTTGACGGTGCTAAGGAAGGCAGACCTGTTAATACAAAGATTTATACTGATGTTGCAGAAAAAACTGGACTGAAGGTTGAGCTAGGTGGCGGTATCCGCAGCCTTGAGACTATAAAGGCTTATCTTGATATGGGAATAACAAGAGTTATTCTTGGTTCTGTAGCCCTAAAAAATCCCAAGCTTGTATGTGAAGCTGTTGAGAAATTCGGCAGTGAAAAGATAGTCGTAGGGATAGATGCAATGCACGAAATGGTTGCGACAGAAGGATGGCTAGAGAGCTCAGACGTTCACTATATTGATCTTGCAGATAAAATGATAGAGTCAGGCGTAAAATATTTCATATTCACTGATATTTCCAAGGACGGAACTCTTTCTGGAGTGAACCGCGAACAGCTCAAAAAGCTTGCAGACGCAACCGAGGGCAGAGCAAATATCGTAGCAAGCGGTGGAGTTCATACAATGGATGATATCGTTGCTTGCAGGGAAATGGGACTTTACGGTACTATCTGCGGAAAGTCGATTTACAAGGGAACTTTGGATCTCAAAGAAGCTATTGAGTATTCAAATGGATGAAAAGACTTTTAAAAAGTTTCATACATCGGTAAATATCATATCATTCGGTCTACTTGCCGTGTATTTCGTGTATACGCTGGCGGTTTACAGGGATTTCCCCGAACAGATAGGTATACATTACGGCGAGGACAATGAATTTGATGTTTACGCTTCGAAATGGCTGGCTTTTTTTCCGTTTATTGCTGGTTTCGGACTTGCGGGAATATTCACTTTAGCAGGCGTTGCGGCAAAAAAAGTCAAGAATATCGGAAAAAAGTTAAATGTAGAAGACGAAAGTTTCATCAGAATGACTTTTATTGCAGCACTTGATACAATGAAGCTGTTCTGGTCGGTGTTTTATACCATATGGGCTCATTGCGTAGTACAACAAACGAGAATGTTTACGTTCGGCATACCCATAAGGGAATTTCAGACTTTGCCGTTACTTATAATAATTGGAGCTTTTCTGGCGGCCGACAGCAAAGTAAGGCTAAAAAAGTCGAAAAAGTATATAATCATAGCTGAGGTCATTTTGTTTGCAGTGGTTATATTCGTCAAGATAATAAGAAACAATTTTTAAGGAAGTGAGAAAATGCTCGCAAAGAGAATAATCCCTTGCCTTGATGTTAGAAACGGCAAGGTAGTAAAGGGCGTAAATTTTGAAGGAGTTCGTGACGTAGGCGATCCTGTTGAGTGTGCTGAGGAGTACAATAAGCAGGGCGCTGATGAGATAGTATTTTACGATATAACAGCTTCATTTGAAGGACGCGGAGTTTTTCTTGATGTTGTAAGGGATACTGCCAAAAAGGTATTTGTACCGCTGACAGTCGGCGGAGGTATCAAAACAGTAGATGATATCCGTGAAGCTCTTCGCGCAGGCGCTGACAAAGTATCCGTAAACTCACAGGCTGTTCAGAATCCACAGCTTATAAAGGATGGAGCGGATATATTTGGAAGCCAGTGCATATGCGTAGGGATCGATGCTAAGAAGATTAGGGATAACAAGTGGACAGTGTACATAAATGGTGGTCGTAAAGATATGGGAATTGATCTCATTGACTGGGTACACACTATTGAAAAGCTAGGAGCAGGTGAGATATGCCTTAACTCCATAGATGCTGACGGAACAAAAGAGGGCTTCGATATCCCAATGTTGAAAGCCGTTTGTGACAATTGTTCCATTCCTGTTATTGCAAGCGGCGGAGCAGGAAAGATAAATGATTTCTATGAGGTTTTTGAGAAAACAGGAGCTACCGCCGCTCTTGCTGCTTCACTTTTTCACTTCAAGGAGCTTACTGTAGGCGAAGTCAAGGACTATTGCCGAGGTAAGGGTGTTATAGTTCGCTGATGAACTACATCAGAAGCGTTAAGCTTGACAGACTTTCATATGAGCTCGGATACACTGCGAAGATTCCTGCTGTGAAAAGCCTTGCCCAAATGGAAGAATTAGAATTACAAAGACCTGTAACTTATTTTGTAGGTGAGAATGGTACTGGAAAATCTACACTTCTCGAAGCGATAGCAGTGAAGTATGGTTTTAATGCAGAGGGCGGTTCATTGAATTATTCTTTTACCACGAAGGAAACACATTCGGAGCTACACAGTGTCATAAAGCTTATACGAGGGATTGAACGTCCGAAAACAGGTTTTTTTCTTCGTGCAGAAAGTTTTTACAATGCTGCTTCGTATCTGGACGATGCGGATGGAGGAAGCGGCAAACTACTTAGAGCATATGGTGGAGTATCATTACATGAGCAGTCTCATGGTGAGAGTTTCTTTTCACTTGTTATGAATCGTTTTGCAGGTCGCGGAATGTATATCCTAGATGAGCCCGAAGCTGCACTTTCACCGTCAAGGCAGATGTCACTGCTAATAAGGATAAATGAACTTGTAAAGCAGGGTAGTCAGTTCATAATAGCGACTCATTCACCAATTATCCTTGCATATCCGGATTCTGTAATATTTGAGCTTACAGAAAGTGGAATCAATGAGACAGAATATAAAAACACCGAAACATACACTGTTATGAAAGCTTTTATGGACGATCCTAAGCGGATGATAGATCATCTATTTGTAGAAAAGGAGGATATATAATGATAAAGATTGATTTGAACGATATCGATAAATTCTTTGAAAAGGGAGAGCTTATTCCAGCAATATGCTATGAGGTAAATACAAAAACAGTTCTTATGCTTGCGTATATGAATAAAGAGAGCCTGAAAAAAACTCTTGAAACAGGTTATACGTGGTTCTGGAGCCGGTCTCGTCAGGAATACTGGAACAAAGGCGCGACATCGGGACATCTGCAGAAAGTCGTATCAATATATGGTGATTGCGACAATGATACACTGCTTGTAAATGTTGAGCAGACAGGAGTTGCCTGTCATACAGGAAGCTACAGCTGCTTTTTCAATGAAATTTATAATACAGAGGAGAATGAATAATGACAGTTTATCAGGAAATATTTGAAGTTATCAAGGAAAGAAAAAAGCAGTTTGAAAATGGAACTGCCGCTGAAAATTCATATACATGCTACCTTTTTGAAAAGGGTGTGGATAAGATTTGTAAGAAAGTTGGCGAGGAAGCTACAGAAACAGTTATCGCTGCAAAAAATGGCAATAATGATGAACTAATGAATGAGATAAATGACCTTCTTTATCATGTAATGGTGCTCTGTGCTAATCAGGGACTTGACTGGTCTGATGTTGAGAGAGTTCTTGACGAAAGAAATGAAAAAATAGGAAACCTTAAGAAATTCCACGAAGTTGATAAGAACACATAATAAAAAGCTGCCGTGAGGCAGCTTTTTATTATTCAAGTTTGGATTTTACATCTGTAGTATCAAGATAATCGAACAAAGCGGTCATTATATCAGTATAGCAAGGGATATAGAGGTGCATACCGTCACCCGAGCTGTATCCGCTAGTAAGATTAAGATCATTGTCGCAGATAATGGAATAAGCATCAAAAAACAGCACATCAGGTGAATCTATTCGCTTGACCATTTCCATGAGAGCAGCATTGTAATCTCGGATTATAGTGTTTTTGACAACTTTGCAGCCCGAACTTACGGGAGTTATTGTTGCAATTATAATGGTTATATCAGGAACACGTTCCCTTATTTCATCAATTACCTGGCGATACTTTTTCACGAATTTCTGAGGCATATTCAAGTTCACATCATTCATGCCAATCCACATATAAAGCATTTTTGGCTGAATTCTTTCCACAGCATCAACGAGTTCAAGTTCTTCATCACCTACGGAGAAGCTGAAATGTGAGAGGTTCCACATAGAAACCGAATCACCAGCAATGCTGTGCTCTTTTGGTATAAATCCATAGTATTTAAGTCCAAGAGTAATGGAATCGCCTGCAGTAACGAGGTTTTCCTGATAAAAGGCACTGTTAGGTGAAGTCCCGACATACCTGCTTGGGACAGGAACATTTTCTGCTGTAGTTGTAAAAGCAGTAGTTGTTTCTGTAGAGTTCCTAGTTGAAGTTGAAGGAACTGTTGTAATTGTTGTGCTTGTTGAAGATATTGAATAAGTTATAGTTGTTTCGGTTGTAAGTGTAGGGACTGTTTCTATATTCACGGCTGCTTTTACTCCGTGGGGGCTGTTTTTCATATAGACTATCGCCAGCAGTGAGACTGCCAGGGAAAGTATAGAAAGCAAAATGATAATAGTTATTATCGCTCTACTAAAAATCTTTTTTATCATTTTTAACACTTCCTGTGTTTGTTACGTTTGTAGAAATAACTACATATATTATATTTTACCATATTGTGACTGAAAAGTAAAGCCTGAATAGTCCAACATGGAAAATAAGCATTAAATCCTTGACAATATGCTACATGGAGAGTATAATTATATGTGCAATATATATGAATATCAGGAGTGGAATTGAATATGGAAAATATCACAATCACGGAACTTTATGATCTTTCACATACGGCTGCAAAGGATTATCTTAGTAAGTTTACATATCCATGGGAAGCGCTCAAGGGTATCAGTAATTTCATCATAGAGCTCGGAAAGACTCTGAGCAGTGAAGAGTATGACAATCCTTCAGAAAACGTATGGGTACATAAGACTGCTAAAATATTCCCGACAGCTTATCTTGGAGCTCCGTGTATTATTGGTGCAGGTACAGAGGTTCGTCACGGTGCTTTCATAAGAGGAAGTGCTCTTGTTGGTGAGAATTGTGTAGTTGGAAATTCAGTTGAGCTTAAGAATGTTATTCTTTTTGACAACGTTCAGACTCCGCATTACAATTATGTCGGAGACAGTATTCTCGGCTATAAATCACACATGGGAGCAGGTTCTATAACATCTAATGTTAAGTCTGACAAGACCAATGTAGTTATTAAGTCTGGCAATGAGAATATAGAAACTGGCATTAAGAAGATAGGTGCAATGCTTGGTGATTACGTTGAAGTCGGTTGCAACAGTGTACTTAATCCAGGAACAGTGGTTGGTTCTAATTCAAATATTTATCCTACAAGCTGTGTAAGGGGCGTTATCCCTTCGGACAGCATTTACAAGACAGGCGGAGTTATAGTCCACAAGAACTGAAACTATAATTATCATTAAGCAAAGATCATTTTTTAAACCACAGGGAAGTTAAGTTTCTCTGTGGTTTTTGTTTACTTTTTTTGCAGTAAATATTGTAATATAAATCAAAATGTGGTATGATAGAAATAGTATTATGTATCGCCGATGGCAGAATGGAGGACTGTATGGAAAATAAGATAATATTTGGTGGGAATATGACTGCTCAGATCAATTTTGCAATGCAGCAGAATTATGTTCCAGTATTCAGAAATATGGTAATGACCAATAATACTGAAGAAGAACTTAAAAATGTTCGCCTTAGAATAAGCTTTGAACCTGAATTTGCTAAGGTATTTGAGTCTGTGCCTGTTGACCTGAAACCGTCCCAGCCCGTTGAAATTTCACCTGTGAATATAATTTTATTGTCGGACTATCTTTTTAGCCTTACGGAAAAGCTTGTTGGAAGTGTTACTATTCAGGCTCTTATCGGCGATGACGTTATAGCGGAGGAAAGCAGGAGCATAGAGCTTCTTGCCTACGATCAATGGTCTGGAATTAACTTCATGCCCGAAACTGCTGTGGCATTTGTTACGCCTAATCATCCGAAAGTTCAGGAATTAATCGCCGCAGCAGGAGTTTATCTAAATAAATGGTGCGGAAATCCTTCTTTTACAGGATATCAGACCAAGAATCCTAATATTGTAAAACAGCAGATGGGAGCAATATACGCGGCGTTACAGGAAAAGAATATCGGATATACTATGCCTCCAGCAAGCTTTGAAGCTGCTCAGCGTATACGTATGCCGGACACGGTGCTCGAAACAGGACAGGGAACATGTCTTGATCTTGCCGTGCTTTATTGTTCATGCCTTGAAGCTGTTGGACTAAACCCGATTATTGTAATTATACAGGGGCACGCATTTGCAGGCTGCTGGCTTGAGGAAGAAAATTTTTCTGATTGCATTCAGTATGATATGTCAGCTCTTACAAAGCGTATAGCTCACGGTATAGATGCTATAAACCTAGTCGAGTGTACTGACTTTGTTGCAGGAAAGAACACCGATTTTGACAGTGCGGAAAAACATGCGGCTGATCATCTTGATGATGAGTCGAAGTTCTGCTTTGCCATAGACATAAGTCGTACACGTTCAAGTGGTATTCGCCCCATACCATCAAGAGTTTCAGAGAATGGTACGTTCAAGGCTGTGGACTACGGTGCTAGAAAGAAGTCTGAGATTACATCTGCTCCTAATGAAATAGATATTTCCGCGCAAGCGATAAGCGGAGAAGCAAGAGAGGTCACTAAACAGGTAATGTGGGAAAGAAAGCTCCTTGACCTCAGCCTGCGTAACAGCCTGCTGAATTTTCGAGCAACATCAATGAGTGTCCAACTCATGGCAAGTGATTTGGGAGTGCTTGAGGATGAAATATCAAAGGGCGAAGACTTTAAAGTAATGCCATTGCCCAATGATATGACGTTGCAAATATCTGACAGTAAGATATACGAGATTGAAAATGAAAAGGATATCATAACCACTATATCAGAATCAGAGTTCAAGAGTCATCGCCTTCGTACTTTTTTGAAAGAGACAGATCTTGAAAAGATAATGAAGAAGCTACACAGACAGGCAAAGGTGAGTATGGAAGAAAATGGGGTAAATACCATTTATCTTGCTCTCGGCTTCATTCGCTGGTATGAGACGGAAAAGAGTGATAAGCCACGTTATGCGCCACTCATACTTGTCCCTATTGACATTATCAGAAAGGTTCAGGAAAAAGCATACGTGATTCGTATGCGTGACGAGGATACTCAGGTTAATATTACTATGCTTGAGTATATGCGCCAGACATTCGGTATAGATATCAAAGGGCTTGATCCTGTTCCAGAGGATGAGAACGGAGTTAATCTACAACTCATATTTAATACTGTAAGGCAGAATATTATGTCACAGCCACGGTGGGATATAGTAGAATATGCTTTTATCGGTCAGTTCTCTTTTAATCGGTTTATAATGTGGAATGATATCCGCAATCGTGCGGATGATCTTGCCCAAAATAAGGTGGTTGCAAGTCTTATTTCTGGAAAGACAGAATGGGAAGGGGACGATCTGTACATATCTCCCCTTGATCTTGATAACAATGTGGCTCCTACTGACCTTGTTGTTCCGTTAAGTGCTGATTCATCGCAGCTTGCGGCTGTTTATGCAGCTTCTCAGGGGAAGAGCTTCGTTCTTCACGGACCTCCTGGAAGTGGTAAGTCTCAAACCATAACTAATATGATAGCTAGTGCTCTTTATCAGGGGAAATCAGTACTTTTTGTAGCTGAGAAAATGGCAGCATTGTCAGTTGTAGAAAAGCGATTGAACAAGGTAGGGCTTGGTCATTTTTGCATAGAGCTCCATTCAAATAAAGCTCAGAAGAGAGCAGTTCTCAAGCAACTTGAGGAAACTCTAAATGTTGGACGTATCAAGAAACCCGCTGAATACAAGGCACAAGCTGATAAGATAGCGGAAATGCGAAAAGAGCTCAATGGCACAATGGAGGAGATACACAAAAAGCGTAATTTTGGCTGTTCAATGTACGATGCAGCTGTGAGATACGAAAAGAACAGCAAGTCTGGAGGAAAGTTTACTTTCACAAATGATCAGCTTGATGCCATGAGTGAGACCTCATATTCTACTTGGAGAGATACTTTGCAAAGTCTTGCTGCGGCGGGGCGTGAGTTCGGTGATGTAACAACTACTGCCCTAGGTGTATGCGAACTTGCTGAGTGTACTCCAGAGACCCGAACAGCTATGGAGACAAAACTAAAGGAGTTGAAAACAGCTCTTACGGCTGCTGAAAGTAATACTGCTCAACTTGCAGCGTTTACTGGAAGCAGTGAGATGACATTTGAGGAGTGTAAACTTGCAGCGGAGATTATTTCGGCATCTGCTAGCGGTGAACAGCTACTTCCTGATATCATCGGTGACAGTCGCTGGAATGGTTTTAAAGAGCCTGCAAAGTCTCTGGTTGACACAGGTAAGGAACTTGAGCAGGTGAAGAATGACCTCCTTTCACAGTTTGAACTTTCAGTGCTTGGATATAACGCCTCTGATGCTTTAGTAAAATGGAAAACAGCTCAGGGTAAGTGGTTCCTTGCAAAGAGCATTGGCAGTAAAAAGCTTGTAAAAGAGCTTGCAGCCCATGCAAAATCTGCTTCGACTGTTACGAAAGAGAACATCACGCAGTATTATGACAAGATAAACAAGTTCAACTCTCTTAAGGAACAGGTTGCGTCTGCACAACCAGAACTACTGAAATATTTTGCCAACATTAAGCTTGACGAGAACGCAGACTGGAATGCAGTTGAGAATTGTGTTGCTCGTTCTTCTGAACTTGGTGAAAAAGTTGCAGCTTCTACGTTTAGCGCTGAAATAAAGCAAAGGCTCAGAGACAGTTTGTCAACAGGCGTGAATGGTGATACATCAAAAATAGTTGCCGATTATGCTGCACTTGAAAATGTTGCTTCACAGCTTCGTGATACATTCGGAATTAATTCGGATAAGCTAATAACAGGTGAAAATTGGGGCAAAGATGCTCAAGTAAAAGTCGATGCTGTCATTGATGAACTGCCGCAGCTCAAGGAATGGACAGGTATCGTTACTATCTGCAACAAGTTACGAGAGTATGGTATCGGTAATGTTGCTGACGCTTATATAAATGGTGATGTTCCTACCGATCAGCTTGTATCTGCCTTTGACTGCGATATTAGCAAATCTATGGTTATAAGTACTATTTCTCGAAATAGTGTTCTTTCAAGGTTCCAGGGAACACTTTTTGAGGATACCATCAGGAAGTTTGGTGAAGTGCTTGACAGTTTCTCAACTCTGTCTATAAAAGAGCTTGCAGCTGAGCTTTCAGCTAAGATTCCTACTCCAGGAAGCTCTGCAAACAGTTCAGAGATAGGTATTCTTCAAAAAGCAATAAAGTCAAACGGACGAATGATGTCTATAAGGAAACTGTTTGACAGCATACCAAATCTGCTTCGCAGAATGTGTCCTGTAATGCTTATGAGCCCTATTTCTGTAGCTCAGTACATAGACCCGTCTTATCCGAAATTTGATCTTGTTATATTTGATGAAGCTTCTCAGTTACCAACGTGTGAGGCTGTTGGTGCAATCGCAAGAGGAGAAAACGTTATTGTTGTAGGAGATCCTAAACAGCTTCCTCCAACAAGTTTCTTTGCTTCAAATCAGGTAGATGAGGAGAACTATGAAAAGGAGGATCTCGAAAGTGTCCTCGATGATTGTCTAGCGCTTTCTATGCCTCAGAAGCATCTTTTATGGCATTATCGTTCACGTCATGAGAGCCTTATTGCGTACAGCAACTCCAAGTATTATGAGAACAAGCTTTATACTTTCCCTTCACCTGACGATCAGGTGTCAGAGGTCAGCTGGGTTCACGTGGAGGGCTATTATGATAAAAGCTCTACTCGTACAAATAAAGCTGAAGCACAGGCGGTTGTTGAGGAGATATGCCGCAGATTGAGAGACAGTGAACTTAGAAAAATGAGTATAGGTGTAGTTACGTTCAGTCTGCCTCAGCAGAACCTTATCGACGATTTACTAATGGACGCCTATCGTGATGATCCTAAACTTGAAGAATATGCTAATGAGATGTACGAACCGATACTAATAAAGAATCTCGAAAACGTACAGGGCGATGAGAGAGATGTTATTATGTTCTCTATTGGTTACGGTCCAGACAAGGACGGAAAGGTTTCTATGAACTTTGGTCCGCTTAACCGTGATGGCGGATGGAGACGTCTTAATGTAGCGATTTCACGTTCAAAATGCAAAATGATTGTTTTCTCTGTCATTACACCGGATATGATAGATCTTTCGCGTACACGTTCAGATGGTGTAGAAGGACTCAAGGGATTTCTTGAATTTGCTGCAAAGGGCAGAAGTGCACTGCCTGTAAAGGCAGGTTCAAAGACCAGTTCATACGGATTTGAAACAGTAGTTGCCGAGGAACTCAAAAAATTGGGTTACGATTGCAAGTGCAGTGTTGGTTGCTCAGATTATAAGGTGGATGTAGCAGTTATTGATCCTGATAAGCCGGATACATATATCATGGGCATTAATTGTGGAAACGAGAGTTATTTCCATAATGGCACAGCAAGCGACAGAAGTCTTTCACAGCCGTCAGTTCTTAAGGGACTTGGCTGGAATGTTATGAATGTTTATATCATTGACTGGCTCGACAATAAGGAAAAGGTTCTCGGAAGAATAAAATCTGAAATAGATTCAGCTCTTGAGAGACATAGAAATCCTGAAGCAGTACCTAAAACAGAAGAGAAGAAAAAGCAGGAGATAGTTTTTGAAACTGAGGAGGTAAGTAGCTTTGAGGAGAGCTTTGATGAGTTCAAATCCTTTAAAATTAAAGCTCTTGGAACTTCTGAAAACTTTACAGAGGCTGCATCTGCTAAAATAACAAAGTGCATAAACGATATCCTTGAGGCTGAGGCTCCAATGAACAAGAAAAGCCTTGCTAAAAAGACATTCTCATGTTGGGGAATATCTCGTCCAGGTACGAATATGAAGGCACTATTTGAAGTTGCTTTTGAAAAAGCTGACAAGAAAGTGACTTCTGCCGGTGAAAATGAATACGTATGGCTTAGTTCGCAGGTCCCTGAAGAGTATGACAAGTGCAGAACAGTCTATAAGAACGATGAAAAACGCGATATAGACGATGTTGCGCCTGAGGAGATTGCAGTTGGTATTAAAAAGATAATGTCACGTCAGGTTGCTATGGCTCGTGAGGATTTACTTCGCGAGGTTGCTCATCTCTTCGGATTTACTCGTATGACAGGAACACTCGAGACTTCTGTGGCTTTGGGAATAAAAGCGGCTAAAAACCGCGGCTGGGTAGGTTTTTCCGAGGATGGAAGAGTATCTTACACAGGAAATTGATTTTTACGGAGTAAAATAAATTGAAACGACTTTTGATATTAATTGGAAAGATAATTGTAAAGCTTCTTAAGCTTTTGCACAGAAATGCAGGAAATCTTCCTGGTATAATTTTGTGGCATTTATCGAGACATAAGGCAGTTTCCATGTTCAAGGTGGAGTGTCCAATAATCGCTGTTACTGGAACTAACGGAAAGACATCCGTTACAAACTGTATTGCGCAGCTTTTTGAATTGAGCGGAAAGAAAATAATCATAAACCGTGAGGGAAATAATCTGGATACCGGAATATGCTCTATGCTCCTTAAATACTGCGATATGTCTGGAAAGGTCAAGGCTGACTATCTCATTCTTGAAACTGATGAATCCCATGTTCCTGTTGTTTATTCGCAACTTAAGCTGGATACACTTGTGGTTCTTAACTTTTTCCGCGATCAACTCGACAGAAACGGTGAAATGGAGACGCTGATACAGAAGATAAATGGGTTCTGCAAGAGCTTTGAGGGTAATCTTATTCTTAACGGTGACGATCCGAATACGGCTCGGCTAGGAAGAGCAAATCCCAATAATAAAAATGTCAGGTATTTCCATGCTGAACCATATGCATTTGCAACGAAAAAAACATTTGAAGCCTCTGAAGGTCGCTTTTGCCCATTCTGCGGCGAGCCTCTGGCGTATGAGTATTATCAGTACTCTCACATAGGTAAGTTCCTCTGCAAAAAGTGCAGTTTCGGTAATTATGATCCTTATATCACGGCTAAGAATATTGATTTGGAAAAGCCTGTGTTTACTGTAAATGATCATACTTATTCGCCTAAACTTAACAGTATTTATAATGTATATAATATGACGGCTGTGGCTGCAGTTGCTAAGCTTTACGATATCAGGCAGGACATTACAGATGATGTTATTAACAAGTATACTGTCAAAAACGGACGTATGGAGAACTTCATGCTCGGAAATAGCAAAGCTACTCTGAATCTTGCGAAAAACCCTGTAGGTGCAAATATGACGCTTCGTGTAATGAACGAAATGAATGGCGATAAGGAACTCCTTTTCGTACTCAATGACAATATCGCTGATGGTCTTGACGTTTCTTGGATTTATGATATTAATTTCAGTATTTTCGAGCGTGTAACAAGGGTTGTAACATCTGGTACGAGAGCTTACGATATAGCTGTCAGGATAAAGACAGCAGGATATGATCCTGCGAAGATAGTTGTTCGCCCTAACCTTGATAAGGCCGTTGAGGAGCTTGCAAGTACTGAGGGGAGAAAATTCGTAATAGCTAATTATACTGCTGTACAACCTACCAGAAGCGCTCTCAAGCGTTATATATCAAAGCATGGAGGAAACAAATGAAAACAATAAAAATTCTTCATATGTATGCCGATATGCTCGACCTTTACGGTGACAGCGGCAATATGGAGGTCATCTCATTTCGTTGTAAAAAGCGTGGAATAGAATGTCAAATTGACAGATATTCAATTGATTCTGCAATGCCTGATTTTAGTTCCTACGATCTTATTTACATTGGTGGCGGTGCTGATCTTGAGCAGCAACATATTTCTGCTGACTTGCTGAAATGCAGGGAGGGTATCGTAGATGCTTACAAAAAGGGAACATTTCTCTTCCTAATTTGCGGAGGCTATCAGCTTATGGGAAAATATTACCGTGATGCTGACGGCAACGATATAAAAGGTCTTGGCCTTTTTGATTATTTCACTGTTGCGCCAAACAGCCGTAGAAAACGTTGTATAGGCAATATAGTTATAGAAACAGAAATCACGGGAAAGAAAGTAAAGGTAGTTGGCTTTGAAAATCATGGTGGCCAGACTCAGGAAGTTAAAACTCCATTTGGAAAAGTATTATACGGAAACGGAAACTGTTCTAAAAGTGCGGCCGAGGGATACTGTGAGAAGAATGTTATAGCAACATATCTGCATGGCCCTTGCTTGTCGAAAAACCCGGAGATTTCAGACTACATGATAGGATACTGTGTTAACAGGGGAGAAAGCGCAAAAATATCTCTTGAATCTTTAGATGATACACTCGAAAAGGAATGTAGACAGGTAATGCTGGACAGGTTACTCAAGAAGTGATTATAATAGTAAATTGTGTAGGGAATACCGAGAATGGTGTTCCCTTAATTTTTATAACAGCAACAGATAGTTGCTTGTATTTTTCTCAGGTTATGTTATACTTATGTTAGAGGTGATTAAAATGAATACTAAAAATATAATACTTGAACTTAGAAACCAAAAGGGAATGTCTCAGGAAGAACTTGCTGAAAAGGTATTTGTGACACGTCAGGCGGTTTCACGTTGGGAAAACGGTGATACTGTTCCTAACACGGAAACTCTTAAGCGGCTTTCCATGCTTTTTGGTGTTTCAATAAATACAATTCTCGGTTCACCGAGAAAGCTAGTTTGTCAATGCTGTGGAATGCCAATTGATGATACGCAAATGAGCGTGGAATTAGACGGTTCATTTAACGAGGAGTACTGTAAATGGTGTTATGCTGATGGAAATTATACTTATCATGATATGGATAATCTGATTGATGTCTGTGTTGTTCATATGGCGGAGCATGGTTTTACTGAGGAGCAGGCCCGTACTTATATGAAAGAAACACTGCCGAAACTTGACTACTGGAAGAAGCATAAAGAACTTGAAGATGGAGGAAAGTTTGAAGATTTCAAAAAACAGTTAATTGATGAGTTCAATGCTTTAGGTATCATAGATATGCCGAAAATAAGTAAACTAAATGCTCTTGTGGGGCGCTATGTCAATCTTGAATATAAGCTCCCAAGTGGTAATGCTGTTAAATTCTTAGACGATAATTCAACATATCTCGGTAATCAGATTGAAACTGAGGACGGAAAGTGCTTTGGTATACTTGCAAATAAGGATTTTCTCTTGGTTTGTACGTATAAAAACGGAGGAGAGAATCCCGAGCTTATTCTTTATAAGAAAAGATAATTCTATTTTGATAATGATTTTGAAAGCTTAACAGTATTTATAATTTCATCAGAATTTGAAGATAAGAAACCATTTTATTATTAATTATTTTCGAGTTTCACTTTTGTTGATGATATGTTAGATTGTTATATTAATAATAGTGCACAAATGCTAAAGAAGTAATATGTTAATATTTAAAACAACACACAAAATCTGATAAATAATCTTTCTTTTTTTGAAAAATAGATATATAATATATATACCGACATAAAGTCGAAATATATTTAGAATGGTGGAGAGATTATGAATCAAAAGAACAAAAAATTATTAGCTGCTTTAGCTGCCGCTGCTACTATGGGAACTTACTGTTATGCTCCTTATGCAGACCTCGGAGTAAAGCTCACGCTTAATCCGCTTGTGGCAAGTGCTGCCAATTATTTTACAAGCGGAGATTATCAGTACACTACTGATACACTTGGTGCTGTTATCTTCAAATATACAGGTAAATCTACTGAGGTCACAATTCCTGACGAGATTGATGGATACAAGGTATTTGCAATCGGAAAAGAAGCTTTCGAGAATAACTCGGACATAAAATCGGTTATTCTTCCTTCTGGCATTAAACAGATTAGTGATTCTGCGTTTTACAACTGTATGGCTCTTTCAAGCGTAAAATTCAATGAAGGTCTGACGTTTATAGGTCAAAACGCTTTCACAAAAACTGCAATTACAGAGGTTGCTCTTCCGTCAACGCTGACAGACGCAGGATATGCATTTAGTGGTTGTAAGATAACAAAGGCTTCGTTTGCAGAGGGTGCAACTAAAGTTCCGAGCCGTATATTCCAGAACTGTGAGTTGCTAACTGAAGTTTCTCTTCCAAAAACAGTGGAACTCATAGGTGATGACGCTTTCTATAACTGTACGTCACTTTCAAATTTCACATTCCATGAGGGAATAACTTTTCTTGGTCAAAACGCTTTCACAAAAACTGCAATTACCGAGGTTGCTCTTCCGTCTACGCTGACAGATGCAGGATATGCATTCAGTGGTTGTAAGATAACAAAGGCTTCGTTTGCAGAGGGTGCAACTAAAGTTCCGAGCCGTATATTCCAGAACTGTGAGTTGCTAACTGAAGTTTCCCTTCCGAAAACAGTGGAACTCATAGGTGGTGACGCTTTCTATAACTGTACGTCACTTTCAAATTTCACATTCCATGAGGGAATAACCTTCCTTGGTGAATATGCTTTCACCAAAACTGCAATTACCGAGGTTGCTCTTCCGTCTACGCTGACAGACGCAGGATATGCGTTTAGCGGCAGTAAGATAAAAAAGGCTTCGTTTGCAGAGGGTGCAACTAAAGTCCCGACTCGAATATTCAAGGATTGTGAGTTACTAAGTGAAGTTTCTATTCCAGATACAGTGACATTTATAGGCAATGACGCTTTCTATAACTGTTTGTCACTTGAAAAAATATCATTTGGCGCTGAAAAGTGTAATATAGGTGAATACGCTTTCTATAACTGCCGCAGTCTCTCAAACGTAGACCACTCAAAGACAGAACTTACATTTGATTCTTCGGCATTTGTAAAGTGCTATTCTCTAAAGGATGAGAGCCTTATTTATCTAGCACGTCCTGAATCAACTATGACTATAACAACGGAAAAAACAGCTGTAAACGGTCTTGTTGACTTTACGATTGATTTCGATGCCATTAATGGTCACTACTCGGAAAACACCGATTTTACAGTTAAACTTACGATACCCAAGGGAGTGACTATCGTTACTGACAGCTTTATGGCAGATTCCGAGGCGGTTGATTATAACACTGTCGCTTCATTACAGATACCATTTTCAAAGTCTAAAGGAAAGCTGACATTCTCGGCCAGAGCTTCAGAACCCGGTACATATGATATCGATGCGGACCTTGTTTTCGCGGACGCTGCTAGAAGTGGAAGACCAAGGGTCGAGCCGATACATTCTGTAAGATTTACCGCAGATATTCTAAGCCTCAGCGTTCCTAGTACTGTAAACAGCTTAAAGACAACTTTATGCGGCTCAGGTCCTAAGGGACAGAAAGTAGATATATACCTCGGTGACAAGCTCATAGGCAGTCCTGTAGCAAACGCAAAGTCAGGCAAGTTCAGTCTCCCGATAGAGCTCCCTGAGGGCAAAAGTGGCACAGAGTATGTGGTAAAGGCGAAATACGCTGATGTTGTAACCTCTGACTGCAAGATCATATATTCTGATGAGCTGCCTGCAATAAACAGCGTAAAGCTTGGTATCAACGGCAAAAGTGCAGACAATGATATTACAGGTGTCTTCACGTCCTGCAGTTCTCCCGTAATGTATCTGGTAACCGGTAAGGCCTTTACATTTGCGGCTGATATCTCCAACAGCGAGAATGTTGAAAGAGTATTCATAACAAGCACTAAGGACGATAAGGTCGCAAAGATCGAAGCAAAATTCAATAAGGAAAGTGGACTGTGGATCGCAGAGGGATATTTTGACGGATACAACAATTATGTTCCGGGTGATCTTAATATCGTTATCGTTTCAAAATCCGAAAACAGCGCGTTAAAGGATTCTAAGGGCAGTATAGATTATACAAAGGGATTCTATTCACGTCCTGGCAATATCAGATTTGCTGTCGATCCTTCAGGTATCGTATATGAGGGAGCTCCTTCTAACGCTGTAAAGGGTGCAGAAATGACAGTGTACTATCTTAACGACGAAGGCAAGGCAGTTGTATGGGACGGTACTGATTACGATCAGAAGAACCCGCTTATTACAGATGAATTTGGCGCTTACGCATGGGACGTTCCCGAGGGTGAATGGAAGGTAGTATGCAAGGCTGAAGGCTTTGATACCATAGAGAGCGAATGGACAGAGGTACCTCCTGCTCAGAAAAACATTGATTTCTCACTGGTAAATACAGTTGCTCCAAAGGTAACTGATATCTCCTACAACAAAGGTGATATAAGTCTTAAGTTCAGCAAGTATATGCTTCCAGATTCCATTAATGAAAACACCGTATCTCTTAGTGCTGGCAGCGGTATTGAGATAGTTCCTGAATATCATGCAAATAATGAAACTGTTACGGATACGTTTACTATCAAGGGCAATTTCGATGATATTTCTGACGTTAAGGTTAGTGTTTCAGACGGCTGTCAAAGCTATTCCAATACGGCAGCAGTACCCTTTGAAAAGACAATTTCTATGAAGGAATCTTCTGAAATAACTACAACAACGATACCTGCAACTACCACGACAACAACCACAGCAACAACATCATCTGCAACTACCACAACAACTACAGCAACAACAAAGCCTGCAACAACCACAACAACCACAGCTACAACAAAGCCTGCGACTACGACAACAACTACAGCCACAACAACTAAGTCTTCGACTACGACAACAACTACAGCCACAACAACTAAGTCTGCGACTACGACAACAACTACAGCTACAACTACTAAGCCTGCGACTACGACAACAACTACAGCCACAACAACTAAGTCTGCGACTACGACAACAACTACAGCTACTAAGCCTGCAACTACTACAGCTACAACAACGACAAAGCCTGTAACTACGACAACTCCTGTAAAGAATACTCTCGGAGATATTGATAATAACGGTGTTATTGACGCAGTTGATGCTTCTAAGGTACTTTCATACTATGCTCGTATTTCGACTAAGCAGGATGGTGGATTCAGTGATAGTCTGAAACAAGCTGCTGATGTAAACAAAGACGGAATTATCGATGCAGTTGATGCTTCTAAGATACTTTCTTACTATGCATATCTTTCAACAACTAAGGAAGATGTAAAATCATTGGAAGCTTTTTTAGCAAAATAAAACATTATTGATATCAGTTGTGGCATTTGTTTTAATATTAGTATGCCGAATCTGTAATTAATGAAAAGGAGTATGATGAGAATTCTAAATTCTGTCATACTCCTATTTCAGTTTAATCTATTGAGGGAATAGATTAAAAGTTTACGTGAAGTTTTTTGTCATTTTTATGACTGCTACTCCATAAAATACACTAGTAAATAATGGAGGAAGCTATGATAATTAAAAGTAAGATAGTACGTGATACCGCGCTGCTGACAATAATGCAGCTTATTCTCGACACGATGGCGCTGATGCTAAACGTTTTCATAACGAAGCAAATTGGCTCTTCTGCTATAGGCATACTAAGTCTTATGGGATCATTTCTCGGATTAGCGGGAATAGTCTCGAACGGAAATGCGTATATTTGTACTAGTCGTCTTGTCTCTGAGGAATTTGGAAAGCCTACTGGTGATCCTAATGCAATTCTTTTTTATGGGATTAAGTTTTGTTTAATGCTCAGTATAACTGTATCTGCTGTAATTCTGATTTTCGCTAATGGAATAAGCCAAAGATTTTTCAGCGACGTTAATATGACTGCTGCTATTCGATTTATGCCTATAGCGCTTGTAACCGGTGCAATTTCTGCATGTATTAAGGGATACTTTAATGCATGTAGAAATGCTTCGGTAGCGGCAGTAAGTGATATTTTAGATTTTGGGATAAAATGTGTAGTTATTGTTGTATTTTCACTTATCAAAGGGGTTTCAGGAGAAGAAGAGGCCTGCGATATAATGATAGTGGGGATAATTGCGGGAAACTGTACTTCGATGCTGTATTTAGGAATTTCTTATTTATGCATGCATAAGAAATTTTTTACGAAATGTTCTATTAATTTTCGTGAATATATTGCATATTCAATTCCAATAATGGGTGGGGGAATACTTACTGCTGTCCTAAGTGGCACCAATGACGCATTGATACCTATTTGTCTGAGAATGTATGGTGATTCAGCCGGGGATGCACTTGGAAAATTCGGCATATTTGAAGCAATAGTGATTCCAATTCTATTTTTTCCATCGGTTGTTATGTGTTCAATATCTGGGATAGTAGTAAGTGAAGCCGCGCGAGCTTCAGCTGCAGGTAATAGATGTCGCATCAAGTACATTACTGAGCGTCTTAATTCGTGGACACTGATGTATTCTGTTTTTGCAGCGGCCTTTATAATGAGATTTGGAAGTATAATCGGTGAGAAACTTGGTGGTGGTGAGCTTGCGGGAAGTATAATCACAATGATTGCGCCGGTTATACCGTTTATTTATATGGAGATAATCCTTGAAGCATTAATTAAAGGCCTTGGATTGCAAAGCTTTTCATCTGTTAATTACCTGTTTGAATATATAATACGTATAGTGACAGTTGTATTATTGATACCAAGGATAGGTTTTTTCGGAGTTGTTATTTCTTACTATGCAAGTAACATTTTCGGGAACTGTATGAGATTTTTAAAAGTTATAAAGTCAACAGAAGCACGTGCGGCACTTTGTGGAACATTGATTTTTCCCATAATCCTGGCGTTTGGTACAATGTCAGTTGTTGAACTGTTTTTTAGATTAACGAAAAACAAAATTTATAGTATAATGGAAATGCTGTTTTTCGGGATAATTTGGGGAGGAGTATATTTTGCAGTATTCTCCGCATTAGGGAAAGTAAAGCTATTTAGTAAATGCGGAGAAGAAGTTTTTGGTGATACTGCACAACAAACTGCTGGCCGTGTAATATGAAATGTAGAAAATTTTATGTTAGTATTGCAATTTTTTTATTAATGAATTATAATAATTGTATGCCGTGGATATAAGACGGATAAACCAATTAAGAGGAGAAACTTTGTCATGAAAGAATATGATGTTAACAAGGTAAAAAACATAGCATTTGCTGGCCACAACGGCTCGGGAAAAACTTCTCTTGCTGAGGCTGTACTTTTCAAAGCAGGAGCTTCCGATCGTCTCGGTAAGACTGCTGACGGCACAACGGTTTGTGATTATGATCCTGAAGAAATCAAGAGACAGATCTCGATTGGTACTTCTCTTGCTTCTTTTGAATATAACGATTTTAAGGTAAATATCCTTGATACTCCAGGTTTGTTTGACTTCGCAGCTGAAATGATTGAAGGTATTAGAGCTTCTGATACGGTAATGATAACTGTCTCTGCTAAGTCAGGTGTTAAAGTAGGTGCAAGAAAAGCTTACGAAGAAGCTGTAAAGCAGGGTAAGTCTAAGATGTTCGTTGTTACAAAAATCGACGATAAGGATGCTAACTTCTTTAATGTGCTCACAGAGCTCAAGACTGTATTCGGTCCTACAGTTTGCCCTGTTGTTGTTCCTGTTATCAGCCATGGTGCAATTGTTGAATATGTTAATCTCATTGAGATGAAATGTTATAAATATGATTCTAAGGGTAACGCTATTGAAACAGAGATGCCTACTGCAGAAATATCAGAAAAGTTCGAGTATCGTGTTGATGGTCTTGTTGCTGCAGTTTCAGAAGCAGTTGCTGAGACTTCAGAAGAGCTTATGGAGAAGTTTTTCGAAGGAGAGCCTTTTACACAGAAAGAACTTATTGACGGTATACATGATGGTATGAATAGAGGTATTATTACTCCGGTTGTTTGTACTTCTGCTACTGAACTGGCAGGTATTGATATGCTTCTAAAGGAAATTGAACTTTTGCTCCCTTCACCTAACGAGGTATATCCTTCAGAGGCTTATACAGCTACAAAGGATGTTGTTGAAGTAGAATGCGATGTTAATGCTCCTCTTTCAGCTTTTGTATTCAAGACAGTTGCTGATCCATTTGTTGGCAAGATGTCATTTATCAGAGTTATGTCTGGTAAGCTTACTTCCAACTGTGATGTTATGAATTCTACAACTGGTTCAACTGAGAAGATAGGAAAGCTATACTCTCTCTGCGGTAAGAAACAGACTGAAGTATCAGTTGCTTATGCAGGTGATATTGTTGTAGCTTCAAAGATTTCAGCAAATACTGGAGATTCGCTAGCTAATAATTCTAGAGCTGTTGAGTTTGGCGGAATGGAGTTCCCGAAACCTTGTTATTCTATGGCTGTTAAGGCAAAGACACAGGGCGACGAAGCCAAGATTTCAACAAGCATTCAGCGTCTTATTGAGGAAGATCCAACTCTTACCTATGTTCAGGACGATACTACAAAGGAGCAGATTCTCAGTGGCCTTGGTGAACAACATATCGAAGTAGCTGCTGCAAAGCTCAAGAGTAAGTTTGGCGTAGATGTTAATCTTAGTGTACCTAAGATAGCTTATAAAGAAACTATTCGAAAGAAGGTTAAGGTACAGGGCCGACATAAAAAGCAATCTGGTGGTCACGGTCAGTTCGGCGACGTTTGGATTGAGTTTGAGCCATGCGTAAGTGATACTCTTGTATTTGAGGAGAAGATATTCGGCGGAGCTGTTCCTAAGAATTACTTCCCGGCAGTTCAGAAGGGTCTTGAAGAAAGTGTTAGAAAGGGTGTTCTGGCTGGTTGTCCGGTTGTAGGACTTAAGGCGATTCTAGTTGATGGTTCATACCATCCTGTTGATTCATCTGAAATGGCATTTAAGACTGCTGCTTCCATTGCGTACAAGGAAGGTCTAAGACAAGCTGATCCAGTTATGTTGGAGCCTATTGGTGAACTCAAGGTAACAGCACCTGATGATAATACAGGAGATATTATGGGAGAACTTAATAAGCGTAGAGGTAGAGTTCTCGGTATGGAGCCTGTTGGTGGCGGAAATACAGTTATTCAGGCTGAAGTACCTATGCGTGAGATGCATGATTTCGCGATGTATCTTCGCCAGACC
Source organism: Ruminococcus flavefaciens (assembly GCA_002310115.1). Taxonomy (GTDB): domain Bacteria; phylum Bacillota; class Clostridia; order Oscillospirales; family Ruminococcaceae; genus Ruminococcus; species Ruminococcus flavefaciens_K. Next base: position 33,521 of record DBYI01000085.1, on the reverse strand, counting down.
ACAAGAGGTCTAGGAAGTTTTACATTTGATTTTGTAAGATATGAACAGCTCCCTGCAAATCTGCTTGCAGAGGTTATTTCCTCCGTTGGGGCTGAAGAATAAGTTATTAACGGCTGTCGTTTTTGATCGACAGCCGTAATGTTTATATAGGGCTTGATTTATTATTATCGATGTGATATAATATTTTTTGAATCAAAAACTATGAAAGAAGTGTTGTTCATATGACAAAGATTACTATCTTCTCGGGTTTCCTCGGTGCTGGAAAGACCACTCTTATAAAGAAGCTTATTCAGGATGGATATAAAGGCGAAAAGCTTGTACTTATCGAAAACGAATTCGGACAAATAGGTATTGACGGAGGCTTTTTGCAAGATGCAGGTGTTGAGATAACTGAAATGAACTCTGGCTGTATTTGTTGCAGCTTAGTCGGCGATTTTGGAAAAGCTCTTGAAAAGGTGCTTGCTGATTACGCTCCTGACCGCATACTTATTGAGCCATCAGGTGTTGGAAAGCTCAGCGATGTTATCCGCGCAGTTCAGAATATCAATGCACATGATGTTGAGCTTGATGGTTTCACGACTGTTGTTGATGCTAAGAAGTACAAGATGTATATGAAGAATTTCGGCGAGTTTTTTGATAACCAGATAACATATGCAAGTTGCCTTATTCTCAGTCATACAAGCGGACTCTCACAAGATAAGCTAAATGACTGCGTTAAGAGTTTACGCGAGAAGAATCCTGCAGCTCCTATCGTTACTACTGAATGGGATGAGCTCACAGGAAATCAGTTAGTTGATGCTATGACACAGAAAAATACGCTTGATGATGAACTTAATGAGCTCCTTGAGGAAGCAGCTCATCATGATCATCATCACCATCACCAAGGTCATGATGAAGAATGTGAACATCACCACCATGATCATGATGAGGAATGTGAACATCACCACCATGGTCATGATGAAGAATGTGAACATCACCACCATGATCATGATGAGGAATGTGAACATCACCACCATGATCATGATGAGGAATACGAACATCATCACCACGATCATGATCACGGCCCAGACTGTACTTGCGGTTGCCATGATCATGAACATGGACATGATCACGATCATGAACATCATCACCATGCTGACGAAGTATTTACAAGTTGGGGTAGAGAAACCACAAGAGCTTATACTCCTGATGAGATAAAGTCTGCCCTTGAAGCTCTCAGTGATGAGGATAAATATGGCATGGTACTTCGTGCAAAAGGTATAGTTGCAGGGACTGACGGCAAGTGGATACATTACGATTATGTACCAGGAGTGCCTGATGTTCGTACAGGAAGCGCTAGTACTATCGGCAGGCTCTGTGTTATTGGTTCAAAGATAAACGAGGATGCTATTGCCGATCTTTTCAAAGCTAATTGAAAGGAGCATTTATCGTGCCTGATCAAAACGATGTAATACCAATATACCTTTTCCTCGGATTTCTTGAAGCCGGAAAGACTAAGTTCATACAGGAAACACTGGAGGATAAGCGTTTCAATAAGGGTGAAAAAACACTTTTGCTTATATGCGAGGAGGGTGTTGAAGAGTATGATATATCTCGTATGCCCAAGAAAAATATTGTAACCCACGTAATTGATGATAAGTCTGAGTTTACAATGGAAAATTTAACGAAGTTACTTAAAGAAAGTGGCGCTGAGCGTATTGTTTGTGAATATAATGGTATGTGGCTTATGGATGACTTTTACAAGGCTATGCCTGATGATACAACCATAGCGCAGACTATGTTCTTTGTTGATGCTACGACTTTCAACAATTATAATGCAAATATGAGAAGTCTTGTTGTAGACAAGCTGAATGTTGCTGAAATGGTCATTTTCAATCGCTTTGAGGAAAAATTTGACCCTAATGAGTATCATAAAGTGGTAAGAGGTGTAAGCAGAAGTGCCGAGATAGTATATGAATACACCGATGGACGAGTTGCTTATGATGATATCGAGGATCCGCTACCATTCGACGTGGAGGCTGATGAGATAAAGATTGAAGATAAGGACTTTGCTCTTTGGTACAGGGATATCATGGACGATCCGTTCAAATATGATGGAAAGACTATGATTTTCAAGGCTCTTACAGCTAAAAATGATAAGTTCCCTGCAAATACGTTTGCTGTTGGGCGTCATATTATGACATGTTGTGTGGAAGATATACAGTACTGCTGGCTTGCGGCTCAGGCTGATGACGGAAATGAGCCTGCAAATAAGTCGTGGGTGAACGTTACAGGAAAGATAAGTGTGCAGAAGCACAAGCTCTATCGTGGAAAAGGTCCGTTACTACTTGTTAGAAGCATCGAAACGGCAGAGGCTCCCGAGCAGCCTGTAGCAACTTTTTATTGATTAGATTTTGCTCCCTTTGAAGGGAGCAATTTTTAACAGCTGTTTCAACAATGTGTTGAAAATGTATTTTGAATATTGAAAATTACTAGTAAAAACATATATTGTTTTTTTATGATAGATTATTTTATCCGACTTTTTATTCTTCGATTAAACGTTATAATTCTGCCATAATTATCGATTTTGATAATGTTGAAATGATTTTTTATATTGACAGACGAACGGATCAGGAGTTTATCGATAGAAAGTTTGAGTATTATATATTGAGAACAATTGTATATTTATGGGAAAAAATATTTTCTCTTATGGTAGAGTACTATGTGCTGAAATATATCGCTTTTCTTTTCGGCAATAAGAAGTATATCTTGTAATATTAATTAATCAAAATTTTTTTAGTTTTTTTCGTCTTTTTTTGCCTCTTAAATCACTTACTTTTGAAAGCTTTCAAAATTAATATGAATTACACGATTGATAGTATTGTATAATCTTAAAATATCAAAGGAAGTGAGAAAGTGGAAGTACATATAAAAGCCCTCGTTGGAGGTGACGACCAAATAATAACAGTATTTGACAATATAAACAATTCTGACGATATAGGTAGTTCTGTTAATCAGCTTATAATCGAATGCGCAAAGTCTAAGGCTTGCCTTGAAAAGCTATACCTAATGTTCAAGGATTACGTTTTTGCTGTTGCATACAGTATAACTCAAGATTATCATCTTTCTGAGGACTGCGTCGCCGAAACTTTCGTCAGGCTCACCAGGATAAAGCACTTTTCTGCCTCAAAAGGGGATGGAAAAGGTTTTATTCTCACTGTTGCTCGTAATGTTGCGCTGGAATACAGGCGAAGGTTCAAACGAGAGGTGATGAACGATATTATTCAGAATTACGGATGTGACGATAGAATTGTGGAGGATAGTATATACATAAATCAGCTTTTGAAAGTGCTGAATGATAAGCAAAGACAGACTGTTATCCTCAAATGTTGTGCTGATATGACATTCAAACAGATATCTAAAGTCATGAAATGTCCTGAATCTACTGTAAAATCAAGATATCATAAGGCAATAGATATCTTAAAGATAAAGGCAGGTGATAATAAATGAAAAACAATGATTTAATTGATATTGAGTTTGAAAAGAAACTTAAAAATAAAATGTGCAGGCTTTCGTCAGAAGTTAACTGTTTCGATAAGATATCTGAAAAAATTTTCCCTGAGAGAGAGACGGACTATGAAACAGTCGTAAGTGATGTAGAAAATGTATCGGGCAGATTCAGTATTTCTCCAGTTATGAAAATTGTTGCATTAGCTGCTGCATTTGTTACTTGCATTGCTTTTATACCTCGTACCACAGGATTAAAGAGCTATATATCAAATAATAATAAATATAAAATAAAATATACATCTATAGTAAGCGAGATTGAAAATGAAGTTGAAACAAACACTTATAAAGTTTATGATATGGCGCTCATTGATTATGCCAAATATGATATAATGTATAATCCTTTATGCAGGTGTCCTTTCAGGTTTAGTGAAGATACGGATTCTAGAGTCCGCTTATTCGTGAGAACATTTAATGATGTTCCTACTAATCAGATGTATGCTGTAGAGTATTCCGGAGAGTTCGATTGCTCCAATTTTCTTGCTGTTGCAGAAACTGATAGCAAGTATACGACAGAAGAGCTGGAGACATTAGATTTTTCTGATTCAGGTATTGTTGCGTATGCAATAGATCAGGGAGTGAGTGAATTAGATATGGAAGATTTGATCGAAAATAATTTTTATTCGAACCGATATGGAAAAGTTGCTGGAGAAAACGGTACACAGCTCACTGTTGCTTCATTTATTTATGATAGTATATATAAATCTGCAGGTAATATAAAAAAATATCCGTTTCAGGTTGTTTATTTTAAAAATGAAGACGGAAACGAGTATTATTATGATATTATAGGAGAAAATGAACAAAGAGTCAAGTGGAAGTTTTCATTGTATCCTGATGGGGTAAGTGCTCTGCCATTAGGTGAAGATAATGAAATCTCAATGTTTAAAAGAATTGGAATGAATAGCATTGAAAACAATAATTCCTCAGAAGGGAAGAAGTTTGGATATTATGAGCCGTATAATTCTGAAGAAAGCTTAGCTCCCGAGGATGTTCTTAATACTTTTATAATAGGATTTAGCGATGATAACCAGTTTGTTACTCCAGTATCCAAGGAATGTAAGAGTTCAATGAAAATATATGTCCCGAATTTTAATTTCATGTTGTTTTCTTCACAATATGATCCTACAATTTGTATTACTATCGATGAAACAGGTAATTCATTCAGAATACATAATGCAGACCTTAAGGGAAGAGGCATGATACATATTCAACGTTATAGTGCGGGAAATAATGAATCTGATCTAAATTCGAAAATTGATCCTGAAAAGATAATTGATCCATCACAAGGTTTTGCGATTATGCAAAATTATAATTATGGATCAGATGAACAAGGTTACTTATTCACCGAAAGTGAGTAATGCAGTTAAAACATAGCTAAAAGTGTGGAATAGGTGTATGAACTGAACAGAGTTATGATTTATCATTATTATTTGTGGTAATAGGTACAGTATAAAAAATGAAACATATTTCTAAATTGATTTAGCCCTCACATGAGGGCTATTTTTTGCAAAAAAAATGCTGCCTGCGAGAGAATGGCAGACAGCGGAGGTGAGGATGATATATAAATGACTGCGTATCAGTCAGAATCAAGCTAAGGAGTTTATTTGTTTATGCTTTATAAGAGGCTCTTTAAGACAGCTTTTTAATGCGCGTTCGAAAGCGATTGCATTAAGTAACAGTGCGCCTATCCAAGCAGAAGCCTCGGCATAGGCTGTTGCACTGAAGCCGATAACTGGAAGAAAAAGTGCTATAACACCAATTCTCAGAGCCATTTCTAGAATACCTGATATCATTGGTACAAGAGGTTTTCCGAATCCTTGACAACCATTTCTGAATATAAAGAGGTAATCTACTCCGATAAGGCATACTCCACATATCGGGAGATAAGTTTTGGAGATAGCTATTGTTTCGGTTCCGCTTATCATTATTCCAGCTAGCTTGGTAGGCCAGAATATCATTATCGAACCGAAAATAATGTAGGAAACCGTTGCAATTGCTAGGCAAACGTGCAGTCCTTCACGAATACGGGAGTATTTTTTTGCTCCAAAATTCTGACTTGTGAATGCTGACATTGCAAATCCTGCAGTACATGCCGGTTGCATAAATAAATTGTTGAATTTACTGCAAGCGGAATACACTGTAGTATAGGCAACTCCCAGACCATTGATATAATACTGAATGACCATGCATCCTATGGCTGTAATAGAGTTCATCAGTGCCATTGGGAGTCCGTTTTTGAAAAGCTCTATATGTAGAGTGCCGTTACCACGGAAATCTTCTTTCCCAATTTTTAGAACGTCTATTTTGCGTATTTTGAGCCAGCATATAAAAGCTGATACTATCTGTGAGAAAATAGTAGCAGCAGCTGCTCCTTCAACTCCTGTTTTCAGAATGAAGATAAAAAACGTGTCGAGAAAGATATTTACAACAGTTGATATTATAATGGCAATGAAAGGAGTTTTACTATCGCCTAAGGCTCTTAGTATACAAGAGCTTAGATTATAAGCGATAGTTGCAATAAGTCCGCCGAAAATGCAATATCCGTAGATAAGTCCGTCATGTATTATTGCTTTATCTGTGCGAAGCAAGAGTAGTATTGGTTTTAAAAAAGAAGTACTGAATGCTGTGAGTACTAATGCAATAATAATGCAAAGAAGAATAGAAGATGCTACAGAGCGCCTAAGCTTTGAATAGTTCTTTGCTCCGAAACTCTGAGCAGTTATTACTGAAAACCCGTTCGCGAGTCCCATAGAAAATCCGAATATAAGGAAAGTAAGTGAACCAATATTTCCTACAGCTGCTAGGGCATTGTCACCAAGCCCCTTACCGACAATGGCAGTATCTACGATATTATACATCTGTTGGAGCATATTTGTCAGCAACATTGGGAAGTAAAATTTAAGTATAAGTGAGGAGACCTTTCCGTTTGTAAGATCATTTGCCTTTGCCATAAAGACACCTCCTTAAAACGTCGCGTTATTGGCTTTGTTGTGTTTATTATAATCAATTGCAGTAAGAAATTATATCATAATTATTGCTTTTTTATCAAAAATGGGCTATAATAGAAATATAACAATTTATGGTAAAACGACAAAAAGAGGTGAGTTTATGAAAACGGATCGTGATTTGAATTACAGGCTTTATATACAGAGAAATTACGGATTTACAAGAAGTCCTTTTGAGCGTGAGCTTAATTTATACAGGTCGATAAGAGCAGGTGATACGGAAGCCGTCAAATCTAGTTTTAATAGGATAAGAAAGAATTTTTTTGATGGAAAGGGGACTTTATCGGAAGATCCTGTTAGAAACATAATGTATCATTTCGTTACATCTGTCGCTCTTGTGGCACGTTTTTGCATCGAGGGTGGACTCGGGCATGACGCGGCCTATACTCTCGGAGATATTTATATACAGAGAGCGGACAAACTTAATGATGTAGATATGATTATTGATCTTTTTCTTGAGATGCAACTGGATTTTGCAGAACGTATGAAAACTTTGAAAAAGGAAAATGTTATTTCACTTCATGTTCGTAAATGCATTGATTATATCTACGAACATCTTCATGAGGAGCTTACTCTGAAACTTCTTGCTGATCATGTTGGACTAAATTCTTCATATTTATCGAAGCTTTTCTCAAAGGAAACGGGCATGAGTATAAAGTCGTTCATAATCAAAGCTAGAATAACAACGGCAGAAAATCTTTTGACAGATTCAGAGTTTTCATGTCTCGATATTTCTCTTGCACTTGGCTTTTCTTCACAGAGCGCCTTTATAAGCGTTTTCAGAAAAGTAAATGGGATAACTCCTAAAAAATACAGGGAAATGCACTATCTTAAAGTGCTCGAGGAAAATGGAAATAAGAAAAAAACTGAAAATGATAGCATATTTAAGTAATATGCAATAATTATCACGGTAAAAATCATGTTGTATAATAATATAATAAAAGGAGAGTTCATAGATCGTCCAAATAGATTCATAGCTAATGTTCTAATTGATGGTTGCAGAGAAACTGTTCATGTGAAGAATACTGGACGATGCAGTGAACTATTAGTAAAAGGCTGTACAGTGTATCTTGAGAAATCGGATAACCATCAGCGAAAAACCAAATATGACATTGTTGCGGTTGAAAAGCCCCGGAAAAGCAAAAGTCATCTTTTAATCAATATTGATTCGCAGATACCAAATGCTGCTACTGAGGAATGGCTAAAAAAGGGGGAGCTTTTCACTAAAGATGCAGTAATTAGGCGCGAATTTGTATTCGGAGCTTCTCGTTTCGACTTTATGATATCTGACAAAGGCAAAATTTCATTTCTCGAAGTCAAGGGAGTTACTCTCGAGCGTGATGGGGTTTCGTTGTTCCCAGACGCACCAACCGAGAGGGGATTAAAACACGTAAACGAGCTTATTGAGGCTCATAAATGTGGATATGGTGCGTATATCCTCTTTGTTATACAGATGAAGAATATAAAGATATTTCGACCAAACGATTATACTCACAGGGCATTTGGAGATGCGTTAAGAAGGGCGCGCGAAGCAGGCGTGTCAATACTTGCATATGATTGTATTGTTTTGCCTGACAGCATAACCATAGATAAACCGATTGTTATTGATATGGAGGAGAAGCATGAATTGGAGTAAATTATTGTGTGAGAAAAGACGCAGAGGTTTATCAACTACTTCAGTCATTAACGATCCTCGTAACGAATTTCAGAGAGACTATCATAGGATAATAGGAAGTGCTTCTTTCAGACGTTTGCAAGACAAAACACAGGTATTTCCTCTAGACAGAGGAGATTTTGTTCGCACTCGTCTTACTCATTCACTTGAGGTTTCGTCTTTTGCAAAGTCGCTTGGGCAGATGGTATTTCGCAGGATAGTGAGCGAGAGTATAGATAATGAGTTGAAAGAGCAGGATATCGAGAAAATTAATAGTATTCTTGAATGTGCTGGACTAATACACGATATAGGAAATCCACCTTTCGGTCACTTCGGGGAGGATTATGTGCGTGACTGGTTTATTAGAAATCTTCCGAAGTTGGAACTCGGTGGAAAAAAGCTTAATGATATCCTTAACTTTCAGATGTGTGCAGATATGTATAATTTTGAGGGTAATGCACAGGCTCTTAGATTACTTACAAAGCTACATTTTCTTGTTGATGAGAACGGAATGAATCTTACTTATGGTCTGCTGAATACTATTATAAAATATCCTATTCCATCAACTGCAATAAATAAGAAAAGCAATAATATTAAATACAAGAAAATGGGGTATTATTATGCCGACAGAGAAATATTCGAGGATATTGTAAGTAGTACTGGGGCTGGTGATTGTAGGCATCCCCTTACGTTTCTTCTAGAAGCTGCGGATGATATCGCATATAAAACGGCTGACATTGAGGATGCTGTGAAAAAAGGTTTTATAACATATTCAAGGCTTATGTACGAGCTGGAAAATACATATATACAAAAATGTAATGAAAACGAAAAGATAGTTTTTGAGAATATGCTTGGAAAGCTTAAGTATTATTTTGAGCAGGCTGTTGAAAAGAACGTTTATTCTCCTGAGCATAATGCTATACAACGATGGATAATATATGTTCAAAGTGTATTGCTTAGATGTGCGGCATCTTCATTTATTGAGAATTATAAACATATAATGGCAGGAACGTTCCCAAAGGATCTTTTGACTGTTTCTGATGCTGATACTATTGCATTTGCTCTTGGTGATTTGGCGTACCGTTTTGTTTTTTGTTCAAAAGAGATATATTCTCTTGAAATTGATGCAGGTGAAATGTATGAGTTCCTTTTGAATAAAATAACACCAGATGTTGTGGTTTATGATACGGAATATGGGAATTCTTTTATAGAAAAGAGAATAATGAGCCTTATTTCTGAAAATTATATCAGAGCATATAAAATAAGCTCTAAGGGGAAAAGTGAAGAAGAAAAGCTTTACTTGAGGCTTATGCTTGTTACGGATTATATCTGTGGAATGACAGATGGCTATGCTAAAAAACTTTATACGGAGTTGAGCGGAATTGACTGAAAGCAGTAAAAATACAATAAAAAAGCGTATATTTGATATCATTCAGATAGGCAACAAGAATGATTTTATAAGCCGTTCATTCGACTGGCTTATTGTTATTATAATAATACTGAATATACTTACGGTCTTCCTCGAGACATTTGAGGAGCTTGCAAGATTCAATCCGTTGTTTAAAGTGGTGGAGGCTGTAACAGTTTCGTTTTTTTGTGTTGAATATATCCTGCGAATATGGACAGCATGTTATCTATATCCGAATAAAAAAGGCATCTGGGCACAGGTGAGATTTCTGCATTCTTTTGACGGAATAATTGACCTTTTAACAATACTTCCATTCTTTTTCCTTAACGGATTTATAGCTTTCAGAATGTTAAGAGTAGTGAGGATACTTCATCTTTTCAGAGTAAATGCTCATTATGATTCATTCCATATAATTACATCTGTACTTATTGAGAAAAGAAATCAGATAATTTCATCGGTTTTCATTATTATAGTTTTAATGTTTGCTTCTTCTCTAGGTATTTACAGTGCGGAGCATGAAGCTCAGCCTGAAGCTTTCAGAAATGCGTTTTCAGGAATTTGGTGGAGTGTTTCAACTCTGCTAACTGTAGGTTACGGAGATATCTATCCAATTACAGTTATAGGCAAGATCATGGCCATAATCATTGCTTTTCTTGGTGTTGGAGTGGTTGCTATACCTACAGGTATCATCAGTGCTGGATTTGTTGAGCAGTATACACAAAAGCAGTATTCCGATGTAAGATTTAGTGATATAAAAGAAGTGGGCGAAATACTCGTCGATGATAAGAGCAATTTCAAAGGGATGACTGTTGGAGATGTTGGCTCAAACTACAATATTCGTATTCTTGTTATACTTCGCGGAGAAATGACTATAGTACCAAATGAACTGCTAAAACTCAAAAAAAATGATATCATTATAGTTAAAACCGATAAGATCTTAAAAACGGGGTAATAACAGTGAGAAAATCATCTATCAAATTTGTTTGACTTGTATAAATACTTCTCGTTTTATTGACAAGAGAGATTTTAAATGATATAATAATTATGCGATAATAATTGGGTTATTATTTGAGCGTAGCCTAGGTCGGCGTCTGCACACTTGTCGTACTGAGGCAGTTCCTTTGTAAGAAAAAGGACAAATCAGAAAGCTGTATTCATGAGCGAATACAGCTTTTGGTTTTTGTATTGACATGAGTTGTTGTATTGTTTCCGTTTAGAGAGGTTCATAAATAGTTTGTTCTGTATATGTTTTATAATGGATTTTGGATATTTTTGAATCAACAGTTTTGTTCCATATATTTAATTCTTAATCTTATCTGATCTGATATAAGTGCGATGAATTCTGAATTTGTAGGACGTCCGTGGAAGTTAATTAAGGAATATCCAAAATATTTATTTATCATTTCATTTTTCCCTTTATTCCATGCAATCTCGATGGCATGGCGTATAGCTCTTTCTACTCGTGATGATGTTGTAGAATATTTCTGAGCAACGTATGGATATAATTGTTTCGTAATACTTCCCATAAGCTGACTATTGTTTATAGAATTGATTATTGCAGATCTAAGATAATAATAACCCTTGATATGTGCAGGAACTCCTATCTTTTGTATTATTTCAGTTACCATTATTTCAGTATCTGTACATAAACTTAAATCAGTTTTCCTGTACACAGATTTTACTATTGAAACAAGTTCATTTAAATCAAATGGTTCTGAGATAAAGTAGTCAGCTCCGTTAGTGAGTACCTGACGCTCAATAAAGCTGTTTTGTATATTTGACACTACAATAAAAGCCGGAACGTTAGTAAGATCTTTCTTTATTTGTTTTATAAGCATGATTGCATCAGTATCATGCATTGTCAATGCTGTTATGACAACATCTGGTTTGTCATTTATAATAGACTCATAAATCGTTTTGACATCCATTTTCCTTGTGTATGCAATCATACCGCATCCTTTTAATAATGCAGCTGCTTTGACCCCGTTTGATACTGAATTATCTCCAATCAGCACTTTGATCGATTCGTTTTCCATAATTGAATCTCCTTTCGTGATTTCTACAATTTATATTTTACAGCATATAATTCAATAATTCAAATAGGTATTTTTGCTTAGTTTGTAGAAAAAAAGCATATTATGTAGTTTGAATACTATTAGTCTTGTTATAAGTATTTTATATTATTTTGAATGATTTGTGGCGTATTATTGGTATAATCGTCTTTTTGAAAAAAATGCTTGACTTTTATTTTGGTTTGATGTATAATATTAAAGTACTTTGCGAGTGTGCTGGAATTGGCAGACAGGCACGTTTGAGGGGCGTGTGTCGACAGACGTATGGGTTCAAGTCCCATTACTCGCACCAAATGGACAGATGGCTGAGCTGGTCTAAGGCGCACGACTGGAACTCGTGTATACGTTAATAGCGTATCGAGGGTTCGAATCCCTCTCTGTCCGCTCTTTTAAAGAAGCCTGTATTTCGAGGAAAACACCGAAATACAGGCTTTTCTCTTGCCTGTAGAAAACAGTTTTAAATGCATTTTTGCAGATTCGTGTGAAGAAAAAACAGGCGTTTTTCACACGAATTCACACGAAATTCACACGAAGAAAAGGCGATATAATGTTATGAAAGAAGCAGCTCCCTCGCGGGAGCTGTTGGTCTTATTTAAAATATGATTCACATACTGTATAATTCAAATTGTAATAAGATCAAATTATAGTCCTATATCGTTAGCATTAAATAACACTTTTTAAAAGAAATTTATAGATATATATTGACAGACGACATATGTCGTGATACAATATACTCGTAAGATGATATATCGGGAGGCGATATAAATGAAAAAAAACGACCCCTTATCGGAAAGCTATTACTATATCCTGCTATGCCTCGCAAAAGGTGCAAATCATGGATATGGAATTATGCAGATGACAGCAGAGCTTTCAAAAGGTGATGTGAAAATAGGATCAGGTACTATGTACGGCGCCACGAGCAATATGATGAAAAAAGGCTGGATCCGTGAAATAGTATCCAATGATGCAGGCTTTGAACGCCGCAGACAATATCAGTTGACTGATTCCGGTCTGAATACCTTACGGGCTGAGATACAACGGCTAAAAAGAATGCTTGAAAATGCAGAGGAGGTATGACATATGGCAAAAAATTACAAATATTCGTTCAAGCTTTATTCGTCATGGAATTATGAGAATGAACTAGAAGATCTGAATAAATATTCCGAGCGCGGCTGGCAGCTTGTAAAAGACGGTATGTTTCACAGAAAGTTTGTGAAAAATGAGAATATCCGTTATCGCTATCAGATGGATTTCCGAAGAATTGAAGATAAGGGTCGCTACATAGAGACTTTTCGCGAGCAAGGCTGGGAATACGTTGATTCTAACTTTAATGTCTGTCATTTTTTTCGTAAGATATATGATCCTTCTCTGCCCGAAGAGGAATATGAAATATTCACAGATCGTGAGTCTCTTCATGAAATGAACAATCGTTGGGCACGAATTGCTTTTGTGGCATGTATCTTTTTTGGCATTATGGCTCTGTTGCCCGGTATTAAAATGATTAAAACGCCGTCTGTTTTCTTGCTTTTGAACTTTATAACTAACATGGTTGTATTTATTGTGCTCTTACGCGGTTTTCTTATAATGCGGAACCCGGAATCGAAAAAGAACAGGCGCGACGACAGTATTTTCATTACAGTATTTTTGGCAGCTGTCATTCTTGGTGCTTCTGGCAGTATATTCCTTACAATTAAGCGTCCGAATTTTCAGGGAGAGTGGATATCAGCATCAGATGAAGTATCAATAGATAATGATCATTTCGTGGATTTTGAAGTAAACTATCCCGATAATTATTACCTTGATCTTGGTATTGTTTCGAAAAAGCCCATAACATTTAAGGTCGTTAACGAGAACGGTGAGTCGGTATATAATATAACTGATTCAAATTTCCATGAAGATGATATCAGGCTTAATCTTAAAAAAGGCAGATATTATTTTTCAATGACCTGTGAAACAAGCTATCATCTAAGCTATGAACTTCATTGATCTTTCAAATGCGCATCATAAGTTGTGCTGTTTTATCTGAATAAACAAACTTAGCCCTTACAGTTTGTACTGTGAGGGCTTTTGGCATAATTGTTTTTTTTATGATTAGTTTTATTGAACTTGGCTATCTTTTTGATTTTTTCCTCTTTTGCTTTAAAAGAACGACTTCCTTTAGTGGGAATGTCTGCCGCCATGACCTTTTTCCATTGAACTGTTCCTGCTTGACATACAAGGCTACTGTACCCGCATATCATCATTTGTTATCTTTCACTTTTGATATATTCAAGGAATTTCCACATTGCATCCGAATAAAACGGCATTCAGATACGATCTGATTATACGATAAGAACCGACTCCCTTAAAGTCCAACTGTGGAATGAAAAGAGTACCAACAAAGAACGGGAGCCCTTTCACTTCAAATCCTCTAATATATCCGTCTTCATTTTGTGCTATGGCAACAATCATATTACTATTTAAAAATGCACTATGATAGGCTTCATTAAATCCGTAATTACAACGGTATTCTCCTATAAATCCGTCAACACCTAACGAACGAGCCATAATTGAATCCGGATCTGATATCTTCAGTTGTTCCTTCTTATATACCAGAGAACACGGCAATCTTGCAATTACGGCATCTGGACATTCTTCATTGTTTTCTTCGCTGTCTGCTCCATACATGCCTAACACATTACGTGCAAACTCAATGACCATATGTTGAAAGCCTGCACAAGTTCCTAGTGAAGGCACGCCGTTCTCACGCGCAAATTGAATTGCCGTCAAAACGTTTGGGGCATTCCTATAAGGACTTCCTGGTGAGAACCAGAAGCCATCAAAAGTTTTTAGCTGTTCCGCGGATGTATCCAATTCATCACTCATGATCCACTGAACTTCAAGTTCAATTTCTAATTCCTCTGATATATCTTTTATTGAATCCAATATGCGACAATGGCTTTCTTCATTAGGATTATAGTCACCTATAATAGCTATTCTTTTCATTTGAACCTCCCTTGATAAACCAAACTTTATTCTCTGATTCTTTGAATAATGAATAGTATGTACTATTTCTATCTTGATAAAAACTCTATGCTCAGATCATAAAACGCTCTGAAATTACTTATAATAGCAGGGTGATCGCCTTTAGGGAAAAGGTGCATTATTCCTTTAGGAATCATTTTGAGGATATCTCCATAAACACGTTCATAGTAGTCATCTGAAATGCTATTCATAAAACTATCTTCTTTACTTCCTGTAAGGAGAAGTTCACACCGCAGTTCTTCCAGAGGCTTATGAAAAAATGCTCCGATTTCTTTTTGGTGTCGTATGATTGCATCGGTATCATTATCAACTATCTGCTCCCAGTCCTGACCGTGCATATACGCATAAAAGCCTTGTGCATTTGGATCATTTTTAGCATTCTTACGATCTTTCAGCAGATTTTTAGTGAATGTTTCATTTGCTCTTTCGCCTTCAAAGCTGTCAGCGATCACTTTTTTTACAAGGTCAGGAGCTTCAAGAGCAACATTTAATGCAACAATAGCTCCGCCGCTGCTGCCAATTATATATACATCGGTATACTGCTTAAATCTAAGAAATGCTATTACTTGCTGTGCTTCATAAAACCATAAGTCTGAGGGGAATATTTCCAATCTGTCAGACAGTCCATGGCCTAAAAAATCAATAAGAATCACCTTGAACGATTTGCTGTATTCTTCCGCTATCTGTGCAAACATTTTTGAAGAAGCAGTATTGCCGTGAAGTAATAGCAATGGATGTCCTGAGCCTGTCTCGTAGTAATAGATCTTCTTATCATCATAAACATAATAACTCATATAATACTCCTTTTGGGGACAGGTATCAGAATCCCATAGCAATCTTTGTTTCCAGCATTTTCTCTGTTCCAACCAGTTCTTCAAGTAACATGAATGCAACTTCAGGTCCGGTCTGTGGACAATATGAGGTTATGATATTATCCGTCCTGACAACAGGCTCGTTCACGACTATTGCGCCGTACTTAGCGAGCTGCTTTTGACGATGCCCATTGTTCAGGTGATAGGTTGTAGCTCTTTTGCCTTTCAGTATGCCACTGTTTCCGAGTGCCAATGCAGCGACGCATATCGTGGCTATCATCTTGCCACAATCATTAAATTCTTTTATAAGGCTTACTGCCTGCTCCGAAAAAGCGTCATCATAGAAGCCGTATTCCTCAAAACCACCGGGGATAGCAAGTGCATCATAATCATCGATGCAAACATCATTCAGCAGGATATCAGGATTGACTGATACTCCGAAAGTGCTTGTGATAGTCTTTTGCAGAGCGCAGGTAACGACTTCGATGCCCGCCCAGCCCATTATATCAACAAAAACACTCGCTTCCATTGTTTCAAAGCCTTTTGCAAGGAATAACAACACCTTCATTTTCAGCCCTCCGTAAAAATGTTCTTTAGAGCAATTATTTTAAAAATCCTATTATATACAATTCAATTTGATATGTCAGCGTTCAATTTTCAGTATGCTGTACATCTCGGAATCGCCTATGCCCTGATTGCCTTTGAAGGCTCTTCTCAAGGTGCCTTCGTGCTTCATGCCGCACTTTTTCATCACGCCGCCGGAATTTGGGTTGCGGGTGTCGTGAATGGCCTCGATACGTTCCATGCCCACCTCATTAAAGAAAAATCCGATAATGGTATTAAGTGCTTCACTTGTTATACCCTGATGCCACCATTTTCTGCCTAAGCAGTAACCTATCTGTACCGCCGAGATATCATTAAAGACCTTTACAACACCTATAGAGCCAACAGGCTTGCCGTCGCATTCCTTAGGTACGATAGCCCACTGATAGAAGTCATCATCGGAATAATGACTTACCCAGTCACCTAGAACGTATCTGGTGACCTCAATATTCGGGTGAGTAGGTCAGGACAAGAACTTCGTAACTTCGTCATCGTGTGCCCAGTTCTCATACATAGCTTCGGCGTCCTCAAGAGTGAATCTTCTCAGAATCAGATGCTCAGTTTCAAGGTGCTTTGTTCCCTTATGTTCCATTTTTCCATGACTCCTATCGTGTACAATTCTATTTGATATATGTCAATTATACTCTAACAGGAATAGAATGTCAATCTCTTTTGTGTACTGAATATGTCGTAAAATAGCTAATCCCCGCATGAAGCGGGGACAAAAAAGTGTTCAAGCAAAACATTCAGCGTTCAAACGGTTTGTTGAATGAACCGATCTCAATCAGATTTCCCTCAGGATCAGCGATGTAGCAGGTACGCTGTCCCCAGGGCTCGGTCGTTGGCTCTAAAACAGGCTCAGCACCTTTGCTGACAGCAACGGCAAAGGCTTTATCAACTTCCTCATAGGTATCCACATACAATGCAAGTTCAAAATGTCCGTTCAAGCCTTTGACATACTCATATTTTCTTTTCGTCATTGTTTCAAAATCCTTTCTTCCGTATAGCAGAAACAGCGTGCCGTCCTTAATCAGATAGACATTAGATGTATCCTCAGCCTCTTTGATCTCAAATCCGAGTATATCCCTGTAAAAGCGTATCATAGCTCCCATATCATCTACAAATAAACCGAATCCGTCAAGTTTCATATTAATGCTCCTTTCATTTTATTGGATGTCTGATGACTGTTTTCAGCTTTTCCGGAGCAACTTTTCTTGCATCCGAAAGATAAATCTCATGATGAAAACGGTTCTCAGCAATATCGATAGAATATCCCTGTTGTTCCATGTATTCGTGCATAAGCTTAACTGTTTCTGGTTCATCATCGTAGCTGCCGATGTGCATACACTGAACACATAAGCCCTCATCATAAGTGAGAAATTCCACCTTGGAAAAATCTAGCTTTTTCTTTTGTGTTGCTTCTCTGACAGCCCATTCAAGATCCGTTTTTGTTACGAAATCCGGAAGGCGTATCAGTGATATCCACTTGAAGTTTTCCTTATGAGCATAGTCGATACCTTTCAGTTTGTCCTGCTACCAGAATCCCTCTAACGGAGGAACGATATAATCAAAATAGCCTTCAATCTGGCGACTGCTTTTCTTGCTCATCTTAATCGTGTATGCGATTCCGTATAGCAGACCTATTGCTTGCTTGTATTGGCCGTCCTCTTCATTTGGATTACCTTCACCCCGCACGGCGATATAGTTCATTGGTGGAATGGTAACAATTGTCGGATTCTGTGGTGGCATATAGAATTCCTTGTATTCTTTTTTGTAGTCGAATGGCATATCATTATCACCTCTGATATTATAATATCACATCAAATATGACAACAGTATGTCATGTTTCATATTGCACTTGTATTTTTTTCAGGAACTCCGTAAATTCCTGTCGTAATTCCAATGGCTCTATAATCTCAGCATCGCTGCAAAAGCTAAGAATATAACTGAAAAACGATTGCTTATCCGACCATGTGAGGTTCATGATTATAGTGCCATCGGCGTTATCATTCAGAGAGCCGACTCCAAATTCATCTATAATACGCCATTTCACAGAATTTGTAAATTTAACAGTTGCTTTCACTTCTCCTTTTGTATGTCGAAGTTTATCGCAGATGAATTCGGGTACATTCCTATCTGTAAATTTCTCATTTGTGAGTGAAAGCTCTGTCATTCGATTCAATTTGAACATTCTGTAATCTTTGCGTTCAGTACAGTAGCCCCAGACATACCATGCGGACCATTGAAAAATCAAGTGATACGGCTCTATCTTTCGTTCACTCTCACCGTTAGGCGAAAAATAGCGGAATGTAATAGTATTTCTTTTTTCCATAGCCTGCTTTATTAGCTCAATCTTATCTGCGATCGCCGATTTATCCCAGCTTGATAGATCAATTATGATATGATTATCCACATTGACAGTAGTGCAGTCATCAGCAGAGAGTTTCTCCATAAGCTGACGGTATCGGTTCGTCCCACTGATGCTGTCAAGACTTTTCAAGCCCGACAATATTGCGTGCATATCTTCAGAAGACAGCAGCGTTCGGTCAATCTTATAACCGTCCATGATTGAGATGCCGCCGCCCTGTCCCTGTTCTGCAATAATAGGGATACCTGATAGATTGATCGTCTCTATGTCGCGCAGTATTGTTCGTCTTGATACTTCAAATATCTCTGCAAGTTCAGCAGACGTAACTTTGTTACGCTGCAGAAGAACCGAGAGTATGCCTATTAATCTGTCTATTTTCATTTTATACGAAACCTTTTGATTTTACAGCTTATACTGCATAAAATTATTGTTCTTAACGAAACCAAGCAGCAGAACTGGCAGGATATGTGCTTTCTGTCAGATCGAATTCCTACGAGACCTATCAGTCTTTCCCCATCAAAAGCGCCGTAGTATTCAATTCCTGCAAGATATTTTTCGTCATGCAGATATTTCTTGAATTCTAATGTGCCTTCTTTAGAATAATCCGGTGACTCATACTCTGAAAACACTCTCCAAGCAAGGTCAAGAGCTGTTGCTCTTTCTTCAGCAGAAAGCTTTCGTATCAAATCCACTTTTTGATCTTGCGAAACAATATATTGTTTACTCGTTCTGTAATGAGAAGCTCCGTATCTGTCTCCACAAGATCGTAGCTTTCTATTACTGCTTTATCATGTTTTTTCAGAACCTCTTCATATCCGAATGCTGTATCCTTTTTCTTAGGGAACCGGATAGTACTTTCAAAATCGTCTACAATCTGAAGCCCGTATCTATCGCAAATATCCACCCATTCGCTTTTTGTATAGAACTTAATATGCCCGTTCTTTTTCAGGCGCATGTAGTCATCAACAAATCTATCCTTATCACAATCATTGGGGCACGGATCGGAAATGAATAAAGATCCCCCGCCTTTAAGCACTCTGCTCACCTCACCGATACTATGCTCTATATCCGGAAAATGATGAAGAGAATATCGTGTCACCACAAGATCAAACATTCCTGCTTCAAAGGGAAAATTAATCCCGTCATAGCTGACAAATGTCAGATTATCCAGCTCTGCCTCTCGCACTCTGCTGCGATTCGCATCAATGGCATCACTCACTATATCCAACCCTATCACTTCACAATCTGGATTTCCTTCTGCAATCGGAAAAGTCAGATATCCACTCCCACAACCAAGATCAAGAATCCTCATTCCATCTCTCGCATTTATGTACGAAAGAATCCTCTCCAGATGCTTGGCATCCTGTGTCTGCCTGTTATAAAAATCTCCGGACGCAAAGCTTTCCTCAAAGCCATTGCGGGTGGAATCTATGCTTGATATTATGTTCATTTGCCGGTCTCCCTTTATCTTTGCATACATTTTCATATCTATGATTCTGCCGTTTTTGACAGCGTTGCTTCTCAGCACACCCTCAAACCGGAACCCCGCCTTTTCAAGCACACGGCAGGATGCCGCATTGTGAGCAAAGGGTTCGGCATAGATGCGTATGATATCGCTGTGCGAGAACACATAATCGCAGGTCTGACGGACAACATCGGTCATTATCCCGTTGCCCCAGTATTCCTCGCTGATGTAGTATCCCATTTCGGCTGTGAGCCTGTGTATGTTTCCCTGACGGAACACACCTATGCTTCCGATAGCCTTGTCGTCCACGGTTATCGCCAAGGCAAATGTGCTGTCAGGATCGGCAGAGAGCATCATTTCAATAAATTCGGCAGCGTCCTTTTCGGTGTAGGGATACGGCAGACCGTCCCGCAGATTATCAAGCACTTTCTTGTTTGACAAAGCCGCTGCAAGATCACTCGCATCCGAGGCTTGCCATTTTCTTATCCTGCAAACCATATTGTATTTGAGCTGCATCGGAAGTTCATTCCACAGCTCTGTCCTCATTTTGCCTGATGTAAGTGCTTTCACGATCTCTCTGTCTGGTTCGGGATATACAGTATAGTCATCCTGCTCGCCTTTATCTGTGCGTATTGGGAAGGCAAGCTGCTCGGTGTCGATGCTAAACTGTGCATTCACGCCCTCTTTGTTTCCTCTTGCATCAAGCCTTATCCATTTATCATGCTCTCTGAGATATACTCCGTTAAGTCCGTGATAGACAAGTTCCGGCACATCGGCATCGTCGTTGAGTACGATCTTCTGATAGCAAAAGCCTGCGGGGATGCCCCTGCTGCGGAGTATCGCAGCCAGAAGATGAGATTTTGCAAAGCATATTCCGTGACCTGCTTTGAGTACCTGTGATGCCGTGCAGGGCACCTCGTCTGCTCCGATGTCAGCCGAATGTGAGATGTGGTCACGCACATACTCAAAAGCCTTTCTGATAAAATCGGTCTCGCCGTTTGACGCGCTATAAAGTTTGTCAGCCAGTTGTGCAACAGACTCGTTGTCAAAGTCAATGATATCACAGCATTGCAGATATTGGTGGATGTTATTCGTGTACAGTTTCGTTTTCATTTTTTCTCCGCCTTTCTGGTTTTCGGTTTCCGTTCTGGCAGTTCGCTGAACATTTCGGATACCATTTTTTTTAATAATTCTCTATCATCAATTATCGTTACAGGCAGCATTTCCTTTGCACCATCATACGGCGGGCAAGCAATGCTGTCGGGCATATATTTCCGACTGGCTTCTGTTATTTTTACCATAAAGCCAGTTCCGTATATGCCACCGAAAATGCGCTCCCGATAGTAAAAAATATAGCCGCCCATCATAGGTGTTTTACGGATATCTTCCAATCCTGCAAGCTGTTCTGTTATGTATTCTGCAAGCTCTTTTGCTTTTGATTTTTCCATAACAAATACTCCTTTACAACCTTTCCCCACACTCAACGTTATTTTGCAAACACCCGAATCGCAACTTTTGGCAAGTCTGTTTTCTGCGATTTTACGCTGTTTTTCACTATGGCATTCAATCCACACACTGAAAAATCGGAAAAAGCAGTTTCACGCACCCTAAATCGAGTGCGTGATTTGGTTGTCAAAAATCAAAGTGTGCAGATTGGTTGTCAGATGTGCCGTGTATGCCATTTTGCCCTTTTACCTGTTTCCGCATACAGATTTTGAGTGGGTGAATCTGCGGTTATCGGAAAAGGGTGATGCCGATAAACCGCGTAAATACGCCGTTTCAGGATTTTTCTCGTGACAGCAAAACTACGCACTCAACGTGGAGCGTATTTGGAAACATGTCTATATTATTATAATATCAGATGCCTAAACTCTTGTCAATAAAAATAGTGCCTCCGAGATTTGTGAGACTGTCACAATCACACGAAATTCACACGACGATAGGTGGTATAAACGTTATTGAAAGAAGCCAGCTCCCTTTACGGGAGCTGATTCTATTTAAAAATATTCATTAACAAAAAGCTTTCAATGAATGTTACCGTTGCTAGCGGAATAACGCCTTAGCGAAGCAGTCTTGCTCCTTTTCATCGGTATTCTCGCTGCCATAAATGCGACCTTTGGCTTGTTCATTATTTACACCCCGACTTACCTGTCATATCGCTTACCAGAGCAGAGATCTCCGCAGGCTTCAAAACTCTGCCCACCGACACGACCTTCTCATTGATTACAAGCGCAGGCATTGACATTGCGCCGTACTCCATGATCTTTTGCATATCGGTGATGTACTCGACCTCGATTCCCAACTCTTCCACAGCTTTCAGAGTGTTTTCATATAGCTGATGACAGGACTTACAGCCCGAACCGAGGACTTTGATACAGCAGATACCCTTGACCTTTTCTCCGCAGCAGGTCGATGTGACCTCACTGGCAGACTGCCCACTGCCACAACAGCAGGATGTTTCAGCTTTTATTTCTTCCTTTTTCTTTCCAAACAGAGCCATATAGTTTCCTCCTAAATGATATAGATTTGAATGATATTGAAGAAATACCCAACAAGGATAATTCCAACCGTACAGATAGCGATGAAAATGCCTAACAGCTTTGGCTTGATCGCTTTTTTCAGCATGATCATCGACGGCAGCGAAAGCGTGGTGACTCCCATCATAAAACTGAGTACCACTCCAAGCCTTGCACCCTTTGCAAGCAGAGCTTCAGCTATGGGGATACAGCCGAATATATCCGCATACATCGGTATTCCGCAGACAGTTGCTATGATAACGCCGAACGGATTTCCTGTGACGAGCAGCTTTATCACCCATTCTTCGGGTATCCAGTTATGGATAACTGCACCGATACCTACACCAAATATGACATAGGTAAAGACCTTTTTCACAGTTCCCGTGACCTGTTCCCATGAGTATTTCAGCCTGTCACGCTTTGTCAGCTCGTTCTGCGGAGTGTCAATACTCTTGCCGTTGCGGATAAACTCCTCGACCTCACTTTCAAGGTGCAGCTTTTCAATTAGCGTACCGCCGACTACAGCTATGACAAGTCCGACGATCACATACACCACAGCGACCTTCCATCCGAATATGCTCATCAGAAGAATAAGGGAGCCGAGGTCAACCATTGGCGATGAGATAAGGAACGAGAATGTTACTCCTAGTGGAAGTCCTGCACTTGTGAATCCCATGAATAACGGTATGGACGAGCATGAACAGAACGGTGTGACCGTGCCGAGCAGTGCTGCGATACAGTTTGCGCCGATACCGTGAAACCTGCCAAGTATCTTCTTTGTCCTCTCAGGCGGAAAGTAGCTCTGAATGTAGGATATAAGAAATATCAGCACACCGAGCAGAACCATGATCTTGATAACATCATAAATGAAAAACTGCACACTTCCACCGATTTTTCCGCTTGTATCAAGACCACAAGCATTCAGCAACGAGCCGATAAGCCTGTTCAGCCATTTCATACCGAGAATCTCGTCTTGTATGAAGTCCCAAATTCCCATAAAGCACCTCCTTCCATAGATAAATTGAAATCAGTCGATTTATTCACGGGATAAAAGCCGTATTTTTCATACGGCCGAATTATTCGTTTATCAGCTTTTCAGCGATCAGCACAGCACTCTCTATCATCTTCGGACATTCCATTGCGAACAGCCCCTTTGCCCTTGCATAAGCCTTGCCCTCATCGGTGGAAATATCGCAGTCAAGCAGCTCACGGCAGATATAAGAGCCGTTTTGTTTCGAAAATTCATCAAGAAAACGCACGGCATAGCTGTTTGCTCTCTCTTTGCTTTCTAAGTCACCGTCTTCGCACATACCGTATTTAAGCCCTAAAGCCATAAGCGCACCCGTACACGCTCCGCAGACCTCAGCCTTGCACATACCGCCGCCGAAGCAAGCTCCGACTTTCAATGCATGTTCCTTTGTCATTCCAAGCTCCTCGGCAAATGCCGCAAGTACCGCCTGAGAGCAGTAATACCGCTTTGAGAAAAGCTCACTTGCAATTTCTGTGTGTTTCATAGTTTACCTCCAATAAATATATTTGAATTTATCTATACGAACTGTAAATAATAATCCGTGTTCCCACGGACATTTTATTTACAGCAGCACTCTCCGCTGTCAGATACTTTTGTCAGTTCACGCAGAACATTCACGGCTTTCTCCGTACCCTCTGGAGAAATGGAGTAATACATCCACTTGCCCTCTTTTCTTCCGACCACAAGACCGCTGTCACAGAGTATCTTCATGTGATGCGAAAGCGTAGGTTGGGTACACTGCATTGCTTCAAGCAGCTTGCAGGCACATTTCTCGCCGTTTTGCAGAAGCCTGAATATCTGCACACGGTTCTCATCGCACAGAGCCTTGAAAATCACGGTGATCTGCTTGTTTGTCAGTTCCATTTGCTCACCTCACATTGATGATTTTCTATATTATATCACACATATTGAAGCTTGTCAATATGTTTTCACAAATTCTCATCAAAAAAATACAGCTCTCAACACGAATCGAGAGCTGTATCTGTTATTCAGTTTCAATAGGGTATGCTGTTATTTTGGTATGCTCCACAATGCCTGATTGGACTTGTGCGGAACGGATTACGGGTGCGCCAATAGACTACTGTCTATTGAAACAGTAAAAAATGTTTCATATAAGTGATATATTGGCTTTTGAAACGTTGCAAAAGTAATTGACACCCTATTGGGAATAGAGCCGTTGCAGTATTTACTGCAACGGTTTTCTCATGTATTATTGAAAAGAATGTTGAAATTAAATTCAATTAGAAGAATAGTATTTCAGCTTTTAAAAACGCATTCCACTCATTTATTCCACACGAAAATTATAAAAGGCTATAAATAGGCAAAAACAGTGCGTTACAAATATTCGAATCACTCTCTGTCCGCTCAAATTATGAGTTAGGAAAATGGCTGTATCGCGTAAAATAGCGGGATTCAGTCATTTTTCTTTTATGTTCTGACTTGAAAGATTTTTCCTGTTAGAGAAATAATTTTCACGTAGAATAGGCATTTTTCAGACCTATTCCGCACAGAATTCCGCACGGAATTCACAAGAATAAAATATTGGGTGTATACTATTAAGTGTCTATAATACTTTATTTATCATCGAGGAATACCTTAACAAGCTTAAAGGCATTATAACGTTACAACAAGAAACCAGCTCCATTCGGAGCTGGTTTCTTTGGCCTGTTTTGATCTATGAGCATAGAAATTAGGTATGAGGATTTGTATTGTAAAGTTAGCATATTTATATATTACTCAACAAAAAACGGCTTGCTTTTTAGCGAGATATGTGTATAATAAAAGAATAGATATAGAATTCTGGTGAAATGATTATTTCTGAGGGAGTGATATAAATGATTGGTAATACAATTAAAAGGGCATTAGGTCTGACTGTTTCCGCTGTGATATTATCTTTTTGCGTTCCGTTTTCAGCCTCAGCTGTTGATCAGCTGGAAAAAGGCTGCATAGGTTCCTTTGATTATGAGATGTGGAATCAGAACTATCAAGGAAAGATCACGTTTGAACCTTATGAGGGAGCATTTACTTGTTCATGGGAAAATGTTGAAAGCTGTACATTCAGTATGGGAAAATACTATGATAGAAAACAGAATTACAAGTATCTTCTGACAGATGAACGATCACTGGGTTATGAAGCAGAATTTTTTCCCAAAGGTAATTCTTTCATTGGAGTACGCGGCTGGACAAACAATCCTTTTTTAGAATATATTATCGTAGAAGGCTATGGAAACTGGTCTCTGCCGCAGGACATTGAAGAGTGTGGATCATATTACGTCGATAACAAGACTTACGATCTGTATAAACAGAACGTGTATAATATGGGAAGCTTTGACGGTACCTTGTCATATCCAAGATACTGGAGCGTATGTACCGAGAACTGTGCCAAAAATAATCAGAGAAACTATATTAAAGGCGATGTTGATATTTACGAACACTTTGAAGCATTCAGCCAACTGGGAGTTGATATGTCAGGAAAGCTTTATGGAAATCTTCTGTATATCGAGAATTATAGATCCAGCGGCTCTGCAAACGTAAAGAGGATATATACGTCTCCTATGGGTTCGGGACACGCACAGATACTCAGATATGGTCCATATGTTAAGAATCCTCGATTAAATTTTATGGACTCCAATGGATATTATCATATATATAATTTTGATTCGGATAAGATTATTGACTGGTCATCTTATCATGAATGCGATCTGTCTGTAGCCGAAAACGGTTATAGCGGCATTAAAGGTGACAATTGCCTGCTTGTATCTGATAGAGTTGAAGAATGGGACGGAGTTGATCTTCCTATTTCAAGCAATTTTTCATCAGGGGACAAAATCGGTTTTGGTGCAGCGGTAATGCAGGACACGGAAGAATCAGTAGATTTTGTCCTGACAGTCATGTATGAAGATGAGGAAGGCGCAGATCACTTTGATGAAGCTGCTGTTGTTTCAGCACGCAAAGGCGAATGGGCAGATCTTTCGGCCGTATCATATACCATTCCCGAGAATGCATATAAGACAACTATACGCATTGAAACAAAGGAAAGCGATACAGATTTTTACTTTGATAATGCTTATGTAGCCAATGCAGGGGTTCGATCCTATATGAATAAGCTGATAGAAGAGGGAAGTGATTCGGAATATGAAAAAGGCGATATAAATAAGGACGGTATCGTCGACGTTTTCGATATTATACCTCTCAGAAGAATTATCCTTGATCTATTGGCAGGCAAAGGCTCATATCTTTACAGAGCCGATGTAAACAGTGACGGAATGGTCAATGTAGCCGATCTTGTATGTCTGCAAAGATTTATTCTGGGTGTTGAAAAGCTTTCCGATAATGAAACAACTGCAGTCACGACAACTACGGCTGTTCTGACTGCTGCGTCATCAACTATTACTACCACTTTAACTACCACTGATAATAAAAGTCAGGTCAATACATCACAAACCGAAGCAGGCTATAATCATATAACGCAGGAAAAAGCAAAGGAAATGATGGCGGCAGATGACAAGCTTGTTATAGTCGATGTGCGGCGGCAGGACGAGTACGACAGCGGTCATATCCCCGGTGCAATACTGATACCGAACGAATCTATAGGTACGGAACAGCCTGAGAAATTACCTGACTTCAATCAAGTGATTCTGATATACTGCCGAAGCGGCAATCGAAGTAAACAGGCTTCGCAGAAGCTGGCTGATATGGGATATACGCATATCTACGAATTCGGCGGCATAATAGAATGGACCGGAGAGGTAGTCACAAGTGAATGATATATAATGGAGTGAGCATAAATAAATGAATATTGATAATACACTTTATGCAGGCAGACCTACCGAGCGGCGCTCTGAAGTTGAAATAGCTATATACGATAAGCTTGACGCTCTGAGTATGGATTATAAGCGTGCTGACCACGATCATGCCGATACTATGGAGGACTGCCTGCTGATAGAATCAGTACTTGGTGCTAAAATATGCAAGAACCTTTTTCTCTGCAATCGTCAGAAGACGAGCTTTTATATGCTGCTTATGCCTGGTGATAAGCCTTTCAAGACAAAATTCCTCACCTCGCAGCTGAACTGTGCCCGACTTTCATTTGCAGAGGCTGACAAGATGCAGGAATATCTGCATACTATCCCCGGCTCTGTTTCAGCTCTTGAACTGATATTTGATACTAATAACAACATCCAGCTCGTCATTGATAACGACCTTATGAAAGACGAGTACATCTGCGGACATCCTGGTCTCAATACTTCAACATTACGCCTGCTCCGTGAGGACATGCTTAAATATGTTCGTGCTTCTAAGCATGAGCCAACATTCATTGACCTTCCCGTGGAGTGATATTATGCGTATATTTGCATTAGAGCTTGATAATGATATTAAAGGTATCGAACCAAGAAAGGCTTATATTGAGGGGCTTATTGAAAAGCTTCCCAAGCCTGATATAGTAGTTCTGCCAGAGCTTGCTATATGCAGTTATATGGCAAGTCAGAAGATATGGGAGCTTGCAGATGACTGCGGTAGTGGCACAAGTGAATGGACTGTCAGCATCGCCCAAAAGTACAATATCTACATTGGAGCAGGCTATCTCGATAAAGAGAACGGTGACTACTATAACCGCTATATGATCTCAGGTCCTGACGGAGTATGTGGTACTGTTACTAAGTCTGAGGGTGAATCGGCAGTATTCAAACGTGGAAACTTCGGCAGTATTATTCATACTCCATTTGGAAACGTTGGTATTGGTATCTGTTACGATTCACGCCGCAAGCACTTCTACGATAACGTCAGTAATGAGGAGCTTTCACTGATACTGTTTCCGCATGGTTCCCCTGCGGACTCGAATAAACCAGATAAAGAACGCAGTGAAAACGACAAGCGCTGTATGGCTTATGTTGAGGCATTCGGAGTCCCTGTTGTCTACGTGAACAGTACAGGTGAACTTGAATATATGCCTGGAAAAATGGGCGCAATGATGAAGAAATACAGTTTCAGAATGAATGGTATGAGCAGGATATATGCACAAGAATCTGTACCGATAAATACTGATATTCCCGAAATAATAGGTGCAGAGGTCGATATTCAGCCTAAGAAAATGCATAAGGAAATCCGTTTTTATGGCGAAGACATCCTGCGCGGTAACTGGCTGTTCAAGCACTGTATTCTCAAGCCCGATACAGAAGCAGGTATCAAGTCTTATGAGAGTGAACATAAAAAGGAATAGTAATTGAATATGAGAAAATTATGAATGTAATGAATGTTCGAATCCCTCTCTGTCCGCTCTTTTAAAGAAGCCTGTATTTAGCAGAAAACGCTAAATACAGGCTTTTCTGCTGTCTATGCAAATGCAGTCAAAAATGCGCGTGTGATAATGAAACTGCATAAAATCACACGAAAATGCAGGGTCAGTCACACGAAAAATCACACGAATAAACCTGAAAGGCTGTTCTAATTCTATGCAAAGCTCGTCTGTCAAAGACGAGCTTTTGATTTTACACAAGACGAAAGGCAGCATAACGATACAAAAAAGGCCAGCTCGTTTACGGAGCTGGTTTTCTTTTATTGAAAAAACTGACACTATCATTGAAAATAGTATAGCGGTACGCTATTGGCAGGGAGCCGTTAACTACTTGCGTCGTTCATATATCATTGAAATTAAGCTAGATAAGCATGATTATCAATATATCAATAATCGAAAGAGAACGGCTATAGGAGAAATGAATTTCAATCAGATTAATACTATTCCCCTCAATTATTCCACACTAATTTTATAAACGGCTATAAATAGGCAAAAACGTTGCATTACAAAAAACGAATCTCTCTGTCGCTTTTTAAAAAGAAGCCAGTAGGAAACAATTTTAAATACATTTTTGCAAGCGTATATCCCATTATCAGGTTATAACCTATTGGAACTGAATATCTGAACAGCCTTCAGTAATTCTGAGGGCTGTTCTATTTAGGGTGAATTGTTTCACTTTTAATGTCAACCTTTATAAAAATAATGGTTGACAATGGAGCTGCGCAGTGCTATAATATTGAACGGAGGAAGTGATTGACATTAACAACATAAACAAAACAAAAAGTATGGTTCTGACAGCAATGTTTACTGCTCTGATAACAGCAGGCGCATATATTCGTATCCCTGTCCCTGTTTGCCCGTTCACATTGCAGTTTCTGTTCACAACTCTTGCAGGGATCATTCTTGGAAAAAACAAAGGTGCTGCGGCAACAGCTCTGTATGTTATTCTTGGGCTTGCAGGACTGCCTGTTTTTACAGGGGGAGGCGGTATAGGTTATGTGTTGCAGCCGACATTCGGCTATCTTATTGGTTTTATTGCAGGCTCATATATTACCGGATGTATTGCTCACAGCGGAAAACCTGATACAAAACACATCCTGATCGGCTGTTTTACAGGACTTGCGGTTGTTTATGCACTTGGAATGCTATATTATTATATGATAAGTGCAGTATACCTGCGTGACCCTATCGGTATCGGCGCTTTGTTCATGTACTGCTTTGTGCTTGCAGTACCAGGAGATATTGCACTCTGCTTATTATCTACTACTTTAGCAAAACGGCTTATGCCTGTAATCTATGCGAAAGGAACAATATAATGGATATCAAGAATATGATCGAACAGATAATCAACGGCAGAAGGCTGACGAAAAATGATGATCTGAGTTTTCTGCTGAACACTGAATTAGACGTGCTTACAGAATGTGCAGATAAACTGCGTAAACATTTCAGCGGTGGCACAGCCAATCTTTGCAGTATCATCAACGGCAGAAGCGGTCGATGCTCCGAGGACTGCAAGTTCTGTGCACAATCCGCCCATCACTGTACGGGTATCGAAGAATATGCTTTTCTTGATAAGCATCAGATCGTAACTGAATGTAATCATAACGAAAAACAGGGCGTACACCGCTTTGCGATAGTTACCGCAGGGCGCAGACTGAACGGTGATGAGTTTGAAAAGGCCCTTGACACATACCGTACCCTTTCATGTGAAAACCATGTTGGTTTATGTGCTTCATTCGGTCTTCTGGAAGAAGAACAGTTTTCTGATCTTCGCCGTGCAGGAGTTACAAGGTATCATGCGAATATAGAGACTTCGAGAACAAATTTTAAAAACATCTGCACAACACATACTTTTGAGGATAAGCTGGAATGCATACGCAGAGCGAAGGCGGCAGGACTTGAAATATGTTCGGGTGGTATCATAGGTATGGGCGAAAGCTGGCAGGATCGTATCGACATGGCTCTTACACTCAGCGAACTTGGTGTAAGATCGATACCGATAAATGCACTGATACCCATTAAAGGCACACCTCTCGAAAACAATGAACGTATCACCGAGTCTGATATTCTGCGGACTGTTGCGATATTCCGCTTTATCGTTCCCGAAGCCGATATCCGCCTTGCCGCAGGACGAAACCTTATGACAAACTGTGGTGAACGTGCTTTCCTTTCGGGTGCAAATTCGGCTATCACAGGAGATATGCTGACGACATCGGGCAATCGTATCCGTGAAGATATTGCTATGCTGAACCGGATCGGCTATTCTACGGGGAGGGATATCAATGCATAAAGGAATATTTGTTACAGGCACGGGGACGGATATTGGAAAAACCTTTATCACAGCACTGCTTGTCAGGAAGCTCCATGATGCGGGCTGTGCCACTGCCTATTTCAAAGTGGCAGTCAGCGGAAACGAACGTGATGAAAACGGCAGACTGATACCGGGTGACGCTGCCTATGTAAAGAAAATTTCAGGAATATCGCAGCCTCTTGATACAATGTGTCCTTATATTTATGAAACAGCTGTCTCACCTCATCTTGCTTCAAGGATAGAGGGTGATCCTGTGGAAGTCAGTACGGTCAGGGAACAGTTCCAAAAGATCTGCGATGAATATGAATACGTTATCTGCGAAGGAAGCGGCGGTATCGTGTGTCCCATACGCTGCGATGATAAAAAGATCATGCTTGAGGATATTATCAAAGCTCTCGGACTTCCCACGATCATAGTGGCAGATGCAGGACTTGGAACGATCAACAGCGTGGTTCTTACCTGTGAATACATGAAGGCTCACGGTCTGGAGATACGGGGATTGATACTGAACAACTTTCACAAGGGCGATGTAATGGAAGAGGATAACAAGCTGATGTGTGAAAAACTCACAGGGCTGCCTGTTATTGCCTGTGTCGGTGAGAATGATACTGATATTGACATTTCAGAAGACGCACTGAAAAGAATTTGTGACAGAGGAGAGAAAATATGATCTGGTATCCATACGCTCAGATGAAAACACTTGATGCGCCCATAAAAATATCCCATGCAAAGGGCGTTCATCTTTATACAGAGGACGGTCAAGACCTGATAGACTCGGTATCTTCGTGGTGGAGTGTTATTCATGGCTACAATCACCCTGAGATCAATGCCGCTATCAGCGGTCAGCTTGAAAAATTTGCACACATTATGCTTGGCGGAATGACACATGAACCTGTTCAGAAGCTCTCTGACAAACTGGCACAATGGCTGCCTGGGGATCTGGACTACTGCTTTTTCTCAGACTCAGGCAGCGTTGCTGTGGAAGTTGCGTTAAAAATGGCATTACAGTTTAACACAAACCGAGGTTCTGACCGGGATATGATACTTTCGCTTGAACACGCCTATCACGGAGATACCTTCAAGGCTATGGAAGTCGGTGATGATGAGGACTATCACTTTGCGTTCGGCGTTAACAGCGAGAAAAAGCGTGGTGTTGTCCATATACCTACAGAGATACCCGCACTTGAAAAGGCATTTGAAGAATACGGAGAACGCCTGACCTGTTTTATCGTTGAACCGCTGCTTCAGGGTGCAGGCGGAATGCGTATGTATGATGTCTGCTTTCTTCAAAGAGCAAGGCAGTTATGCGATCAATATGATGTATTGCTGATCTTTGATGAAGTCGCAACAGGCTTCGGACGTACAGGAAATCGCTTTGTGGCTGATCTTGTTCTGCCTGATATACTTGTTCTTGGAAAGGCTCTGACGGGCGGATATATAGGTCATGCAGTTACAGTAGCAAACCGCAGAGTATGGGAGGGATTTATGAGCGAAGATCCTACTCATGCTTTCATGCATGGGCCGACATTTATGGGGAATGCTCTTGCCTGCTTTGCGGCTTTAAAATCCATAGAGCTGTTTGAACGAGAGGATTACATTTCAAAAATACGTCGTATAGAGGAGATCACCCGCCGTGAAATGTTGGGATTTACCGACCCTCGCATAAAAGAGATACGCATCATGGGCGGCTGTGTCTGCATAGAGGTATATGACGCAAAAGTGCTTGATGGATTCAAGAAGTTCGCATACGAACACGGAGTATTCAGCAGAACTTTCCTGAAATATATGTATGCTATGGTTCCTTATGTAATAAGCGAATCCGAGCTTATTCAGATACTTGACACCATGAAAATGTGGTTCAGGTGAACATCGTATTGTCAGCTTTTTTGATATACTCCATAGTATTCCCCGCAATTATTCCACACGAAAAATTTTAAATGCATTTTTGCGGTCGCATGTGAAGAAAAACAGTTGTTTTTCAAACGCTTTCATGCGGAATGCACACGACTAAAAGGCAGTATAACGATAAGAAAAGAAGCCAGCTCCCGCAAGGGAGCTGGTGTTCTTATAAGTAATAAATCTATAGTTTCCACTTTTACTATCTGGAGTTCCGATTCAAATCGGCGTGATGATCAGTATTGAAAAGTGAATAGATAGAACGAACCCCGCATCACTGGTTTCAATGGAGCGGGGCTGTTTTTATTCTTCCTCGACCATAACGGTCATTCTGTGATCTTTTGTGCCTTATGGTAGTTTACTTCGTCAATGATTTTCTGCTGTTCCATAGCATACCTCCTGAAAAGCTAATGTGACATTTCTGTCAAAAATTAGAAACCTGTGTGAAATTAGCACTCTCCCCTTGACAGTGCTAATTCAGAGTGCTACAATATAATCAGAACAAAGGAACAGAG
>DBYI01000084.1 GCA_002310115.1 Ruminococcus flavefaciens | reverse complement strand
ACGATACGGTAGTCAGGATATGTTTCCAGCATATGGAATACGAAATTTGAGCCGATAAAGCCAGCTCCTCCGGTTACAAATATTGTCATCTTCTTACCTCTTATAAAATGATATTAATCGATACTACTGAGCTGTTCATACACACCCGTAATATACATCTTTTCAAGTATAGCATACCTTTGATAAAAAATCAAGCATAAAATACATCTGTGACAAATGTCACTCGAAAAGTTATAATTGTCACCTTTTCATTTCATTGATTTTATTGTATAATGTATTTAGTAACAAACCAAATCCTTTTTATGGAGGGTAATGATATGAAGATTCATTATTATGAAATAAGGAACTGCAGCCTTTTATACTATATGGGGTATCCAATATATCTTGCACCCGAAGGCACCGACGAGAGCCTCCTCGCAAGATGGGGATTTACAAAACAGAATGACGGGAAATGGATAAGATACATAGACCAATTTGAATATAGCTATATCATGCAGTTCCATAACTGTGAAGAAGTCATTGTTAATGAAGAGGCTTTGAAGAATAACCAGTATCCGCATTTTCAGTATCAACCACCACTGTACGTACCAGCTCCTATAAAAGACAGCAATACAGCCAATATACTTTGTACTGTGTCAGTATCTCTTATGCTGCTGTCGGGACCAATATTGTTCACGAAGCTTATGTTCCTCAGCGGAATATTATTCATTGCTGCAATTGTTCTGATGATAATCGCTAGAGTAGGCTACCCCGACAACAAATTCGCAAAGATACTTTGTATAATCTATGTTTCTCTCACGGTGCTTTTATTCATTATAGCTATAATAGGTACAATTATGCTTATGATAGCCTGCAATGAATGTGTAAACGACCTTCGTTCATGCAGCTAAAAATATGAAACAATCAGGAGTGATATAAACATGAACATACATATCAATACAGATTATTCGTTTTGTTCACCATATGCATTTATGATAGTTCTTTCATGTGTGACAGGTCTTTCATTGCAGTACTTTCTTAATGTCAAGCGTGGAGTTCAGCAAATGATAGCAGGCTTTATAACACTACTCTCGCCAATTATGAGCTTTTTCTTTGCTATTCTTCTTACTTATGCAGCCTCAGGCGGCACAAAAATCGGACTTTCGTCTATGGGAGGACTTTTCGGTATGTACCTGAGTGTTATGACCTTAGCACTAATAAAACGCGATCCAGTAACAACTGGCATTACTCTTGAAAACTGCACTCTCGTTCTTCCTATTATATACAGTATTTCAAAGCTGGGTTGCTTTTTTGCAGGATGCTGCCACGGAATTTCATATCATGGTCCCTGCTGTGTGAAATACTCAGGAAAGATCACTGAATCAGATTATATATTCCCGGTTCAACTTACAGAAACTATAGTATTCTTCCTTATTTTTGCTATCGGTATGATAATGCTCATTAAAAACTGCAAAAATATATCAGTATTTATTCTGACTGCCTGTGCAGTTGCTAAAGGGCTTTTAGACTTTCTCAGGGAGTCACACATGGACAAGACCATTTCACTCAATCAGATACTCTGCATTATTGTGGTGATTATCGGTATAATTTACACTACAGCTTTCAAAAGGAAATCCCAACGCAGATCTTTAGTGACTACTTAATATGTCTAAAAAAGATTATATAAATACAACAGCACTGTGCAATGCACAGTGCTGTTGTTTTGATT
This sequence comes from Ruminococcus flavefaciens, assembly GCA_002310115.1. GTDB lineage: Bacteria > Bacillota > Clostridia > Oscillospirales > Ruminococcaceae > Ruminococcus > Ruminococcus flavefaciens_K. The sequence goes on along the minus strand of DBYI01000084.1, from coordinate 3,428 downwards.
CATTATTGTATACTGCGAAAAAACATGTCTTGATCAATGTTGGTTAAGCTTTATAATCCATGATTTCAAGCTGAGCATCAGTCAAAACAGTATTGTGATCAAGGTAGTACATAAATACAAATATCTCTCTGTAGAAGAGATTAACATTATGACCGTCCTTCTTTGAGACATATGTCTTGAATCTATAACCGTTATTACGTGCTGTTACCTCATAGCGCTGGAAGCTTGAAAGGAATGGCTCTGTCTCACACTTTCCAATAGAAAGAAGGCGCTTAGCTCGGCTGCTCTTTGAGAAAACAACTTCCTTTTTAGTTTTAATCCAACCACTTCCATCATCGCAAAAATATGGGAACGAAGGGCTTAAAGAAGCTATATTAGGATAAAGATTAGGATATAATGTACCTGCATAAATCGAAGCACAAGCACCCATAGAATATCCGCCAACGGAGATATTCTTTCTTGCATCTATATATTTACCGTATTGAGATTTTAGGAGAGCTTCCTTAAAATTGCCCAACTGCTTGCGAACGTTTCTTTCAAACATATTATACTCACTAGCGGAACTGCCTATGCCTGCAGCCATATCTTTTCCGTTATCAATAACTGAAGGTGAAACGAAAATGCAAGGTTTGATATAACCGTTATCAACCCATTTACTCAGCCAATTCTGAAAATTGTATTGATCCCATCTTACAAGACCGCCAAGACCGCAGTAAACTAAAACAACATCATATTTTTTTCCAGCACAATCATCAGGAATCAATATGTATCCGCTGTAAGTCTGTCCGCCGTACTCAACGCTATATCTCTGAATACTTGAATATGATTTGTTATTTGCCGCACCTGCTGGCATGCTCATCATAGTCATAGACATTATAGTGAATGCCATCACTAATGTCACGATAAGCGAAATAAATTTTTTTGCTTTACTTTTCATTTCTTCCTCCTGAATTAAAATAAATTTTTGTACTCTTCCTCGTAAAAAGCTCTATATTTTTATAGTACCGAACATCATATCCATAAACTCCGGTACATTCCCCCATGGGATAATTCCCTTTCGCCTCCCTCCAAACAACATAATGCTGTCCAAAGATGTTAAGACAGCTAAGATCACTCAAAGCCTGCCAATCTGCTTTCTGCTAAGAGTAAGAATAAAACTAAAGCGTGATATCCAGTTTGCATTACAGCTATGCCAAAACGCAAAGGCAGCAAACGTCCTTATCCTTCCCGCTTTTAATTTATTCATTTCTCGTCAGAAGGAAAACTTACGCAAAAAAATCATCGTTATACGGCAAAACTCCGCGCAGAACACCAAGTATCAACTCATTGATGCGGAATTTGCAAACGATACCACCATACTGATGATATAATCTTGATTCGCTCTGTAAAGCATTCTCTTGCAGATCAACAAAGATATTACAACTGATCTTTTTTTCTTTATAGAATAGATTCTTTTCGTCACATTCTTCGCGTGACAGGGATCTGTTCTTGTCTTTCAATTGGTAAATATTCATTTTTGCAATTCCTTTTCATTCAATTTTCGCTTTAAGTAATGTAGGCACAAAAGTATCAAAAACCGGTGTAGTCCTTAGAAATAAGCATTAATTTACTGCAGACATTGTCTCTAAGAAAAATAAAAAAGCTCATTGTTTAAATCATATCAGGATAAACCGATATTCTCCGCTTTCAATCATCGAAAGCGGTCAAAAACAAGAAGCTGTTTACAATATTCATCTATATGGGCTTGATAAACAAGCACGTATTTCGAGACAAAAACGCCTTTTTAACTATATTCAGTGATGGGATGTAGTAACAAATATCTTTTTCATTCCTAAAAGTCATTTTTATTAATTTCCCTCGCAGTATTACAATTGAAGAAAACTATTACATCATAAACATCTTGTTTATTGTATCATACTATATACCCCATGTCAATCATTAAACACTCATATATGTATGATTCTTCTAATTTTTGTCAATATATGCCAAAGTAACATTGCTTTTTAAGTCCTTTTTATATATTAATTGTATATAGTTATAACAATTATTATAACCTTACTTTTCAATTAACAACTCTTTGAATTTTTACTAGTACTTCAACAGTGTAAAAACCGGAGGACAGCCTGCATTGCACAAACTGTCCTCTGGGAATAATTATAAAATGCCTTTCAATGATCAGAACACCTGGCGTGTGAACGTCACACTGAATTATTTAGAGATTATACACGTGTATGAATCTGTCCGCCACCAAGAGTCTTGCCCTTAGCCTTAGCCATATCAGAGATGTTAACATTCTGATAGCCATTTTGTGCAAGCCAAGGAAGAACTTCTTCCATAGCTGCTGCTGTTGTAGCATAGTTCTCGTGACAGAGTACGATTGCGCCCTCAAGTGAACCGTTCTGTGCAGCCTGCTTAATCTTATTTACGATCTGATCCTTAGAAGCATTATTCCAGTCCTCAGTATCGATAGCACAACTGATGAGCGGAACATCATAAAGTGCTGATGTTACCTGTCCGCCGCCGTCGAGGTAAGGAAGTCTCATGAGGTGTGAAGGCTCAGTACCGATAATGCTCTTAAGCTTGCTGTTGCACTGCTCCCACTCACTTCTGATCTGTGATGAGCCCAATGAACCAAGTGAAGGATGTGACTTAGTGTGGTTAGCAACTTCCATTCCGTTCTGATATGCGAACTGTACCTGCTCATTTGTCTTGATCCAGTCACCAACATAGAAGAATGTAGCTGTCATGTTATTCTTGATAAGAGCATCCATAATTCTGTATGCAGGATCCTGTCTGCTTGTAGCTGAAGCACCATCATCGAATGAGATAGCACAAAGCTTCTTGCCTGACTGTACCTGAGCGCCGCCGCCATTGTTAGCCTGCTGCTGACCGCCCTGATTCCAATCAAAGCCGCCGTTGCCACCCTGGTTCCAGTCAAAGTTCTGCTGGCCACCCTGGTTCCAGTCAAAATTCTGCTGGCCACCCTGGTTCCAGTTATTTACGTCTGCATTGTACCAGTTATTATTCTGTTGATTATTCCAATCCTGACCGCCCTGGTTCCAGTCAAAGTTCTGCTGACCGCCCTGGTTCCAGTCAAAGTTCTGCTGACCACCCTGATTCCAATCAAAGTTCTGCTGCTGATTGTTCCAGTCCTGGCCACCCTGATTCCAGTTATTCTGCTGGTTCTGGTTGTTCCAGTCATTTACGTTCCAGTTGTTCCAATCGAAGCCACCCTGATTCCAGTCGTTTCCGCCCTGATTCCAGTTCTGCTGCTGATTGTTCCAGTCCTGGCCACCCTGGTTCCACTGATTCCAGTCATTTCCACCCTGGTTCCAGTTGTTCCAGTCCTGACCACCCTGATTCCAGTCGTTGCCGCCCTGATTCCAGTTATTCCAGTCCTGACCGCCCTGGTTCCAGTTGTTCCAGTC
>DBYI01000024.1 GCA_002310115.1 Ruminococcus flavefaciens | reverse complement strand
GCTGCCCACTTTTACTTGACACATACAATCACTAATTACCGATTGACTTTGAAAAACAACTATGTTATAATAGGAAGGTAAAATTTAAATCTTATGGAGGTCTCTCACAATGGGAATGTTTGACAAGCTTATAGCAAATCTTAAATCCAGCAAGAAAACTATAGTATTCACAGAGGGTAGCGATCCACGTATTCTCTCCGCAGCCGACAGACTTATCAAGGAAAATCTAATGGGTGTTATCCTATGCGGCAACGTCGACGAAGTTAAGGCTGCTGCAAATAACGGTGGCTTCAATATCGACAGCGCCGAAATACTTGACCCTGCAACATATCCAGAAATGGATGCTCTCGTAGCTCAGATGGTAGAGCTTAGAAAGGGCAAGATGACTGAAGAAGAGTGCCGCACAGCTCTCTCAAAATCCAACTACTTCGGTACAATGCTCGTAAAGGCTGGCAAGGCAGACGCTCTTCTCGGTGGTGCAACATACTCAACAGCTGATACAGTAAGACCTGCTCTTCAAATCATAAAGACCAAGAAGGGTTCTAACCTTGTAAGTTCTTCATTCATACTCTTCCGCGAGAAGGACGGCAAGGAAGAGAAAATAGCAATGGGTGACTGCGCAATCAATCTTGGTTACACAGACAGACTCGACAAAGATGGCAATGTAGTTCTTTCAGCTGCAAGACAGCTTGCAGAGGTCGCTGTAGAAACAGCAAAGACAGCTGATTTCTTCGGAATTGACCCTAAGGTTGCTGTTCTTAGCTTTTCAACATACGGTTCAGGCAAGGGCGGCACAGTTCAGCTCAGCCATGATGCTGTTATCGAAGCACGAAACATTGACCCCAACCTCGTTATCGACGGTGAATTCCAGTTCGATGCTGCTGTTTCTGCAGAAGTTGCAAAAACAAAGTGCCCCGATTCAAAGGTTGCAGGACAGGCAAATACATTTATCTTCCCTCTTATCGAGGCTGGAAACATCGGATATAAGATAGCTCAGAGACTCGGCGGATACGAAGCATATGGTCCTATTCTTCAGGGTCTCAACGCTCCTATCAATGACCTCTCAAGAGGCTGTAACGCTGACGAAGTTTACAAAATGGCTATCATAACAGCAGGTATGGCATAATCGCAATGCAAAATATTAAATAAAGAATCAAGGGACTGTTTTGTGTGACAGTCCCTTTTTATGTTATATCATTATATAGAATCAACCATTTATTGTCTCAACAAGCTAAAGACTAAGATCTTGCTGCAATCATCGCCTGTATCTCACGTATCGAGCAGCGATAATCGCCGTCACCGTTGCGCTTGTATGTGCCTGTAAATGGGCTTCCGTTTATATAGACAGGCTTTTCAGAGGTCTTTGCTTTTGGTACAATTATTGAAATGATGTGCTTTCCATCGATTTCTCTTATTTTAACGTCATCCTCGCAGAGTATATTCACGCTAACCTTTCTCGGATCGTTGATTATATCCCAGAAGTCCTTCACCAGCCACTCTGGGGCAGGCAGGTCTACCGCATGAAGCGATTTATCACTTTGCTCTTCAACTCCAAGCAGAATAATCCCCCCAAGAGTATTTGCAAAAGCAGAATATGTCTCCCACAGACTTACAGGAAGTCCTCCTATAGCCTTTTTGGCTTCTATTCTGTTGTTTTCCCTGTATTTTTCTAGGTGTCCGAGGTCTATCATATCCGCTCCCCTTTCATATTTATTAACTTCATTATATACAACATCTGACTGAAAGTCAAGTACATACCACGTCTATTTGTATTAAAGAGTATTTCATCAAATACTAAGAAAAATAGTAGCTATTATGAATAAAATTCTCTTAATATCATCATCTCTGTCATGCACATTAATCACTTTAAAAGTAAAACCAGCAAAGTTACATCCATATATCGTTTATGACAAACTGAAGGGTAATATTGATGCAACATTTATATCCACTATTATAAAACAGTACCTGCAACTACAAACAGAACTGGTAAAGTTGTATAAAAAGTATCCTCGGCAGCAATTTGTGGGAGAGTTACGATATTTACTTCAAAAATATTTAAATAACATTGGCAAAGATATTCTTTCCGCCAATGATAAAAGAGTGATGTATGAATAAAGTCCGAAAGCTATATTGTTATAAAGATTAGCAACGTTAATATCAACAGTATTTTGATGCGTGGTTTTTCCTCCCCAAAATGATTAAGGGACTTCAAAAAGAAATCCCTTTTCTTTATACTTTCTTCAACGCCGCAGTTGCGGCTATTTTCAGTACAGTATCAATAACAGCCTGCTCTCCCTCCGTAAGTTCGTTAGCCATGACCTCCACCATGGCTAAATCCCGCGGAGATAATGTATTCGGATTCTTATCTATCCAAAATCTGTATTTTGTCAGATCATCGCTTACCAATTTAAGTATCATTATGCTTGTCCTGTAAATGTCGGGGTCATATTTCTCACGAACCTTGTCGATTATTATACCTGGAAGCAAAGCCATCGGCGCATAAACGCCCAAACCTTTTACCACAGAAGATCAACTCCTTTCAAAAAACGAGTTACTTTCAAACAGCTGTTTTTTTATTGAACTTACAGCATTATTTATTCTTTTCCCCGTTACGAAAAAATGCTGTTTTCTTAACTATATTATAACATATTTCATGAAATTTTTGTAAATAAATTCGCAAAAAAATGCACAAAATTTGAAGAAGCATCCCGTAGGATATCCACATTTCCTACAATAAAAAAAGAACAGCCACAAAAATGTGACTGTTCTTATTTATATCTTAGTTTAACTTTTCGATTATTCCTAATAAAAATTTCTGTATCATCAAAGCGTCGTTGTTTGTCAGTCCTGCAGCTGCATCATCAACATCACCGTTGATAATTCCCTGCTCTGTAATGTGCTTGTCAGAGCTTCCATTAATACCGTATTTCTGAGGATTTGCAAGAGCTTGCATTATAAGGACCACATCGCCCATATCAACATTTCCGTCGCAGTTTGCATCACCCTTTAATGTAAGATTTTCGCTGTCTTCATTTTCTTCATCATATGTTTCATTTGTTACTGTGAACTTGTACTCCTGATGTCTCTCAATATCGTTTTCCTTAT
>DBYI01000043.1 GCA_002310115.1 Ruminococcus flavefaciens | reverse complement strand
GATCCAGGTACACCTTACCTCTTCGAAGACTCAAGCATGATTAAGATCGGCAACACATGGTATTATTCATTCTGCCACAACTGGAATGTTCCTGGTGGCACAAGTGTAAACGGTCATTCATTCAGCAATGCTGATATCGGTTACATGACATCAACAAATCCGCTCAGCGGATACCAGTATCAGGGTGTTGTATTCCAGAACACAGCTACACAGAGACTTGACAACGGCGGTAACAACCACCACTCAATTATCGAATTCAAGGGCAGCTACTATGTACTTTATCACTCACGTCAGCTTGAAATGCGTATGGGCGTTAATGGCGGCAAGGGTCTCAACTACAGATCACCCTGTATCGATAAGGCAACTGTAAGCAACGGAAAGATTTCATGTAATGGTTCACAGAATGGTGTAAGCCAGATTGAGAATCTCAACGCATATGAGACTGTACAGGCTGAGACAATGTCCAACCAGTCAAAGAACATAAGCATAAGCGGTGTCGGCAACACAACTGTTAAGGCTAAGAAGGGCGATTGGATCAAGGTCAGCGGCGTTGACCTCAGCAATGGCGTATCTTCTATCACAGTCAAGGGCAGCGGCAACGCAGTAGTTAAGTTCTGTGTAGGTTCTACTACAGGTACTTGCATCGGTTACGGTGAGCTCAACGGCAGTGAGAACGAACTCGCAGCTGTAGAGAATAATGTAACAGGCGTTAAGGATATCTACATGATATTCAGCGGCGACTGCGAATTTGATTACTGGAAGTTCTCATGATTGAAAACAAATAAGGAGCGCAGCTCCGAAACCTTCAGGTTTTATCGCTAACGTTAGCGTTAGCTTTGACAGTTAATCAATGTCATAATTCTTTAGGTATTGGTCTGTACGGTGCATCTGCACAAAGCGCCGTACAGGTTGATATAATTCCAAAAACTGAATTGTAAGGGACAAATCAGAAAAGGGAAAAGCCGTGCTATAGGCAGCACGGCTTTTCAATTTATATATCTGTTTTTTATGAAAAAGAGGATTTGATAGTGTTATGTTGGAATTTGGTCTTATTTGCTGTAGTTTCAACCTTTATAAGTATCATTTAAAGAAACAGGCAGTTTTGAAAGCCTCCTGACCTATCAATAAAATAGATCTTGATCAGCGCGAAAAAAGCATTTTTTCTTCGTGCTTATTTGTTATACCCTGTTTCTGGGAGGTTCGAGAAGATTTAAACAATTAACACGAAAAAAACGGATGCCCCTTCAAATCTTACTTGAAGAGGCATCTGTATTGTTTTTGAGGGCTATTTTTTACAGCCACTTTTTTATATCGTTTACTGCTTTATGAAGAAATCTCCTGCGCCTGCGTTATCTTTGTCATCTATCCATATGATACCTGTTTCGTCACCAGGTTCAGAGATTCTGAGGTAGCCTGTTCCGTCAAGGTAGTCTGTTACGCTCATAACAGATCCGTCTTCGCCAATAGTAATGGTGTTCTTGCAGCATTTTTCGTAGTTAAGCACCCCTCTGCCATTGAATTCCCCTGTGAAAGCCCACTCTTCAGATACAGTATCAGTTTTCTTGTGAGTGATATGTACACTGTAGAGCTTATCATTCCTGCGGTCGATAGAAAGGGAATTATTGCTGTCATTCTTGTCGTAGTACAATCCCTCGTAAACGTCGTCGTTAAGTGAAGCTGTTACGCTTTCTGAATCTGTAACATTTGAATTCTCATCATCGAGAAATTCATAATTGCTTACCTTCCATTTACCATCTTCGTAAACAGCGGTGACCTTTACTTTTCCTTTTGTGACTTCATTGTCAGTGATGATCTCATATGACTTGTCGCTCTTTTTTATAATCTCGGGATTGCCTTGGAAGTTGAAGCTTTTTCCTCTTCCGTTATCGCGCATATAGAGCTTCCCGTCAACTTCCTTGAACATAGGAAGATCGTTTTTCTCGTCCTCATAGATATAGCTGTAGGTCTCGCTGAGCGCGGGCTCGGTAACAGTATTCTTGACCATTTCCGTTAAATTGTTAAGATCCACTAATCCGCCTGATACGAAATTGTTGTATTTGACGGTATAACTGCCGTCGGGTGACTGGTATTCTATACTGTCGTCTTGGTTGACAGATGTATAAATGCCCCCTGCCATCAAATTGTCTACAAGCTCAAGACTCGATAAGAGCTGTAAAGCGTCTGTTCTTTCAAACGTGGAAGCATCCATATCACTTGTTTCGGATTCAATTCTGTAGCTTTCAAGTTTCCATAGACTATTTTCGAGAACAACATGAAAAACTTCTGTTTCTTTGGCCATAGGGTGTTCGTTAATAATAACTATATCAAAACTGTTGGTGCCAGCGTCATAGTTCTCTATTTTGTAATCAGTGTAATCATTGTATTCCGTTGAGTAGTCGCTGCCTGGTTTGTAATAAAGCTTGCCGTCAATATCCTTGAAGCGCTCTGCTTCTCCAAGGTAGCATGTCAGTAAAGCTGTATAGTCGTTAAGGAGTTGTCCTGTCATCATACTTTCAAGATGTCTTTTCAGTTCACCTACAGAACTGAATATATCCGCGACTCTGTAGTAGGTCACTAATGAGCCGTCGTAGTTTTCAACGCTCTTGGTGTCATTTTCGTCAAGTTCCATACCATCCGGATTACCTCCTGCTAACTCCTGAATGAACCTGTATTGTCCCAGAAGACTTGCAGCTTCCTTATCGCAGGTTGTCTCTATGTCCCATGTCGAAGGAGGTATTGTGGTAGTTACATCGGTAGTTACATTGGAAAGAGAATTATCATTTTCTACAATGGGTTTGTTTTGTTTCAGTGCGAACATCGTACCGCCGATACTGCCGACCAGCAGCAGGCAGGCTGCAATGGAAGCCAAAGCTTGCCATTTGGGTTTCTTGTAGCGCTCAACGCCGCTAACCTGGTATTCATCGTTGTTTGTTTTTATATTACTTTCTCTGTTCATTCGATCCAGCTTCTTCTTACTCATAGCCAGCATCCTCTCTTTTTCTTCTTTTGTGAGCACAGGAACTTCTGAGAGAAGGTCCAATGTCTTGTCGTCTGCATTTTCAAGCATATTAAATTCACGATTCTCTTTCATATTCCGCATCTCCTTACATAGTGATACCGGCAGCAGCCAGTGTGGTTTTCAGTTTGTTGAGAGCTCTTGCGGCTCTCATTCTCACAGCGGATGCTTTCATTGAAAGCATATCCGCTATCTCTGAAGAAGATCGGTCATAGTAGTATTTCTGGATGATAATGGTTGAATCAGGTTCACCAAGCTCGTTTATCTTGCTGATTAGTATACTGCGCGTTTCTGCCAAATCAGAATCCTGCTCAATATCAGTATCGGCACCTATATTTATTAGCTCATCTTCTGCATCCTCAGAGAAATGACCGCTATTTGCAGTAAGTTTGCGGAATGTATTTATAGCGCGGCGTTTTGCAACAGTACCCACGTATCCCTTCATATCTCCTGCAAAATTGCTGGTAGTATCGTAGCTGAAGAATATATCCGAAAATATATCGCTTACGCACTCCTCGATGTCCTCTCTTGAAGCAATGCTTCTTAGTTTATTATAAACTATAGCATATACATAATCGCAGTAGCTTTCAAAAAGTGTATCATAGGCTCTGTCTTTTGATTTTTTATACAGAGCGCAGTATTCTATACCTGTCATTTTTATCCTCCTGAATCTTTGAAAGTATTCCATGGAAATCGTGCTTTCATAAATAACATTCAAGAACGAAAGCAATAGTGTCACAAAATTTCAGAAAATTTTTTTGAGCGAGTTGTTACTCGCTCATCTGAGGCAGTATTTCACCTGAAAGAAGTTCCAGTTCCTCTGCAGTCAAAGGGCGGAAATTTCCTTCTTTCAGATTTTTATCGAGGGAAAGTCCACCGATGCTGTCCCTGCGGAGATAGAATATTCTGCACCCTACAGCTTCGAGCATTCTTTTGACCTCGTGTTTTTTTCCTTCATGGATAGTAATAGAAGCGGCAAAAGCAGCTCCGTCAGGATTCTTCATGTATTTCTCAATGCGGTCACGGGGAATGAAGTTCGCAAGCTCGCGGATATGATACTCACTTATCAACGTAAATACTGCTTTTTTTGCGGTCATTCCCTGCATCACTATGCCGTTTTCAAGCCTTTTTATCTTTTCTGCGTCAACAGAGCCAATGGCGTAAAAGAAATAAGTCTTGCTGATATGATTTGAGGGGTGCATTATCCTGAAATTCAGGTTCCCGTCGTCGGTAAGTATCAGAAGGCCGCAGGTATCCATATCCAGTCTGCCCACTGGGTGAAGCTTTTCGGAAAGGTCGGCAGGGAAGTAGTCCATAACAGTTTTATGGGCTGCGTCCGAGCGGGCAGTTACGCAGTTCTGCGGCTTATTGAACATAAAGTACAGCATTTTTTTCTCCCGAAGTTTTTTTATTATTATATCAGTCGTTGACAGAAAAGTCAAATACAACAACAAAAAAAGCGTAAAGAAATTTGCTTCCTTACGCCTTTTTCGCATTTAAAATATCAATTAGGGGTAAATTTTATTATATGAAATGAGCTGCGTGTAACTCATTCAGTATAATTCTGATTGTGATTGAGCAGGCGGTTCTGGATAACCAGCACGTCTGTAAGTGTGATACCATTATTCTTTCCGTCGACATCTCCATTGAGCCTTCCGCGGTCTGTAAGCTGGAACTTGCTTGGATTGGAGAGGTACTGCATTATCAGTACAGCGTCTGCCATATCAACAGTTCCGTCGCAGTTGACATCGCCGTCAAGAGCGTAAGGATCAATATTGGAGCTTTTTTCGGTGACTGTCTTGTCAGTTCCCGTATCGTTTGTATCCTTGTCTTCATTAAGAAGCACAAATATCTGTGCAAAGAAGATATCATAGATATCTCCGCTTGTTCCGTTTTGATTGAAGTCACAATTGCTGTTGATGTTCTTCCATACATCAGCAGGTATCTTCATCTTACTGTTATTGGTGCGGGCAGCGACTTCAAAGATGTAATCGCTTGCTGTATTGTAGTCTTTGCGGTCTACAACTCCATCCATATTAAGGTCAGGAACTGCCTGTTTTCCTGAAACTACATTTTCATAGTAAGTCTTGAAGCCGTTCTCAAAAACTTCGTTATCAAAGTGGAAATAGCTGTCCTCTTCGGGGATAACTCCAATTTCGACAGCGCGGTAGTAAAGGCTGTCACCGATGGAGTACTCGTTTGCATAATCGATTATGCTCTCGTAGAAATTATTTTCAAAGAACTCGGGCATAAGCGTCATATGGGAAGCAAAATAATCTTCCAGTCCTGTTAAGAAGCATGAAACTTCATCTGTATCCTCGTATTTCACGAAAGGTCTTGCCAAGTACACAGCGTCACAGTTCTTTTTGATATTATCGGGAAGAACGATGGTATTGGGACGAGAAGCCGTAGCAAATCCACCCTCTACGGGAACAATATAGTTGTCGAGGTAGTTATCACCGTTTATTTTAAGATAGGTGAAGTCCTCGATATCTACATTTCCGTCCTTGTTCACATCGAGATCAATAATTTTCTGATCCACCATATCCTCTATAATATAGTGGTCTATCATGAGCTTGTGTGCAAAGCTGCTGACCGTATATGCAAATGATGATTCGTTGCTGTTCCCCGACGGGAGAGCGATGCCTGACTTGTCATAGGTCACAGGTGCAATGTCACTGTATTTTATCCTGTTGTTGATAAGATAGCTACATACGAGAATATCAGCATCCTCCGAGCTTATATTACCATCCTGGTTATAGTCGGCATTTTCAGCTATGAACTGAAAAATCTCCTGTGGAATATTCAATGAGTTATCGGGAGTATCGTTTGCGCTGGCTGAGCAGTATAGATACAGCTGGCGGCAGTCCTCAAGGTCAAACTTTCCATTCTGATCAAGGTCGGTCTGCATATTGAACTTGCGGATATTCTCGATACCATTTTTCTGATTCGGATATCTGTCATCGCTGACATAATATTCGTTATTAACATTTGAGATAACGTTTGAGACTGAAGCAGTGAGTGCAGAGAGGAATACAGGTATTCTTTGCATATCTACTCTCACTTCATGAATTGGAACATCGGGCTGAACTTCCGCTGTAGTTGTAGCGACTACAGGTACAGCCACGATGGGTGAAGACGTGACGGCGTTGCTTTTTACTGTATTATCGGTTAATTTCTTGTCAGTAGTGACAGTGCAGAAAGCTGCGGTAGTTACCGAGCTTGTCACTAAAGCATCTACCCGTTTACGGGTTGTTGCCGTATCAGTTTTGGACAACGCCGTTGTTGCCTTCGTCGTCTTGGTTGTTTCATAAGCTGTTGTTGTGCTCATCTGATCTTGATCCAGAGTTGTTTCCGTAGGCGCAACATTATTGATCTCAGGCGGAATTACTGCGTTATTGTATCGGTACATACCCTTACCGATCACTACCGCAGTACAGCAAGCAAACGCGGCAGCAGCAGCACTGTACTTAACGATTATAGCTTTTCGCTTGTCCTTTGCTATCTGCTCATCGCGCCGTCTGAGTACGGCTTGAGTGACCTTATCATAGTCCCGCATACGTAATTCCCTCCTTTTCAAGTTCAGTTTTCAGAGCTTTTTTGGCTTGATATAAAAGATTTGTGATTTGTTTGTTACTCTTCTTCATTATCACCGCCGTTTCAGCATTTGAAAAGCCTTCAAGATATATCAGGTGTACCACCTGACGATATTCATCTTTCAGATTGGAGATAGCCCTGTGTATGATAGCCTTTCTTTCTTCTTTCAGGTAAGCTTCTTCAACGTTGATCTCAGAGGTTAGCTCTGTACAATCGTCAAAGGACACGGATTTGTAGCCCTTGCGCTTCCTGAGACTGTCAATCGCGAGATTTCTCGCAATGGAGTACAGCCAGGTTTTGAAGGAGCTTTTCCCATTATATCGCGGCTTTTTGTAAGCCAGTCGGAAAAAGGTTTCTTCCATCAGCTCTTCTGCTTCAGAAAGATTATTGGTGAAGCTATTAAGAAATACGGTGAGCCCGTCGCTGTACTCGCGGACCAGCTCTCCCATAGCGGCATCATCACCAGCAAGATAACGGCTGTAGCTACTTGAACCATTATCCATTGACAGGCTCCTTTCCGAAAATTTTGCCTTTCACTATATTAGACGTAAATTTTATCCGATTATCTTAGTAATTTCAGAAATTTTTCAAAATATTTTTTTGAGCTGCAATTTTTTCGATATATCGCAGAAATAGTTTTATCAATTCAGGCAGCAGAATTTTCTGTTTTATTTGCGGACATAGGCTGCTGCCGATACGGATCTTACAGTTGATTATATAAATCAGGCGTTTGAGGGATTACCCCAACGCTCAAAAAGTTACTTACAGTTTATGTATTACGTTTTCGTGAAATGCGTCCGCTTTCTATTTAAATTATAGCATGAGCGCGCTCGGATTGCAATGGAAAATGAAAAAAATGGGAGAAAAAAGCGGCAGTCAGAAACTGCCGCTAAAGAAGTGTATATAAGGCGATAAATAAGCGGAGAAAAAGAATATCGCCTGTATATTCGATCAAGTTATTTCTTATGTCTTTTCAATCTATCTTAGTTTTCTCAAAATTTCCCTTTATATTTTAATTATTTCCCTTTAAAAGTTCTTTCCTCATTGACAATATATCAAATATATCAATTATTCCGTCTTCGCAAAGATCAGCGTTCTTCCAGTTTGAGAGTTCTACGCTGCTGTCTGCGGTGAGCCACCTTTGCAGAAGTACGAGGTCTACCACGTTGAACTCTCCGTCTGAATTTGCATCGCCGCGTACGTCGGAAGTGTAAACGGCCTCAACAGTTGCATCAGATTCCAGCTTGAAGCTGATAGTTGCAGAAGTTTTATCTCCTTCAGTTATCTGTGCACCCCTTACTATCCAGTGTGAGAATGTGCGTCCTTCCTCCGGAACAGCTGTGATTGTCATATCATAATCAGAGTGATAATTGCCACTCCAGCCGTCTGTTTTGCCGAGGTCAAGAGTATTTAGCTTTATACTGCCGTTGATTGCATGATTGTTAACGGTGAGTTTATAAGGAGCAGCTGAGAGCTTGGCAGCTGAACGGGTAGTGCTTTCTGCATATGAATAGCGCTTAGAATAGAAGTTTAGCACTGTTGAGATAGCGTTTTCAAATCTGCCTTCTCCGCTTCCGCCAGAAAGGCTGCTTGAGTTAAAGCGTGCAAAGGTATCGAGGACCTGCTGCTTGTAATTGTTCTTGTAGTAGTTGATAACTTCTGAGGTTTTTTCAGTCGTGAAATTGAAATTTGCAAGATCCATCATGGTTCTGGAGAATTCAAGTCTGAACTTCTCGTTATTCATTAGAGTTGTGAACATTTTGCCAATATCGCTGTTAGTACTGCTGATACGTCTGTAACAATCAGCAGAGAAGGACTTGTCATTGCTGCCGTAAAGTCCTTGTCCTGATTCAGTATCGAAGAGTATCATTCTCCACTTTCCGTCTGAGTAGGGATTGGATTCGTCAATAGTGTCAGAGCGCCATGCAGTGTAGTTTCTCTGCGGCCAGTCTGCGTTAGCCCAGTATATCTGAGCTGCAAAGTAGTCCATGAATCCTTGTAAGTCGACTTTATTGCAGAATTCGTCATAGGATATGCTGCCGCCTGCCACGCCTTTGCAGAGTTCGTTCCAGTCGCTGAGATCCTGTTCTGTGCCTTCATCAAGCTCGCCGTTCTTTATCATTGCGACGTCGCTTTTCTTGACACCATAATGAGAACTGAGATAATCCTTGTCAATTTTTTCCATCATCTGATAAATACCCCAGAATTCACCGTCTATGAAAACTATGCACTCGGTTGTAGCCTGATATGCAAAGGCTCTGTCAGTGATAAGGCTCTGATTTATACTGTCGCGGAAGAAAGCGTAGGTATTGTCATTTCCGCCGTTGCGGAGAACAAGTCCGTCATACTTTTTGATAGCTTTTCCGTTTTTAGCCTTGGTTGCCTTGCCCGAGAAGAAGTCGTAGTCAAATTCGGGTGTGCCATAGTCCTCGCGGGTGTAAACGGTGAAACTCTTCTGCGGCAGGCTTCTTGAGTAGTTACCCTTGATACGTATTCCAACGTTTTGCTCTATAACCTTTTCACCATTATCGAAGAGTGTGAATGAAGCCTCGCGTTCCCATTCTCTGCCTCTCATGGTATAGTTTGCAGGCATTTCCCAGGGATTTCCAGCTCTTTGACGGGAAACTCTGTTATCTTCAGGTTCCTTGTGTTCGGGGCCATTTTCCTCCTTTGGCTTTTCTTCTTCTTTCGGATGCTCTTCTTCTTTTGGCTTGTCATCTGGCTGTTGAGTACCGCCGTAAGCCTGTCCGAGGCAATATATTCCGTTTTCGTAGCCGAAAAGATTATCTGGATCAGTTACAAGTGAAACGACTTTCATGTTCGGATAATAGCCTGTATTTGTCTTGCCTATGAAATAAGTCTTTGTAACGATGTCACTTATGCGTCCCTCACTGTCAACAGATACTGCACGTATTACAGCAGCCTTATCAACGTTATTCCGAGGAGCTTCAGCTTTGCCAGGAACTATATCAGTACGAGCACTCAGACGGTTCTGAGTGTCGGACATATCTTCTACTGTGATAGGTTCGGAGTATTTCTCAGATTCGGGTGTAGGGTCGCTTCCATCGGTGGTGTAGTATATCGTGCAGCCATCATCAGCAGTAAGAGTAAGTGAGAAGCTGTTGTCATAAAAGCCGCTTTCCTGAGAAAAAGCAGGCTGATGTACGGCATTGCTGCCCTCCGGAGCGGTGTTGGCCTGAGCTGGAGTGCATTTGAGAGTGTAGAACTCTCCGCTTCCGTCGGGATACTGTCCGTATGAGCTGTCTTCTGCAATTGAACCGAAAGTAATAGTATGAGTTTTATTACCCTGTGCGTCTGTGAGAACTAATGTCTCGCCCGATGTTGAAAGTCCGAAAGGAGCTATTTTGCTGTCATTTGCAGCTGCGTCGCTATCGCAGAAAACGATCAGCCTTTCTCCGGCCTTGATAGCAGTTCCTTCGGGAAATGTATAAAGATATGGTTTATCTTCCTTGTCAGAAAGTCCCCAGCCCGAAATATTCGTTTCCTGACTGCCGTTGTTGTACAGCTCAATCCAGTCATAAAAATTTCCGTCAGCTGACTGATATGTGCTATTCTTTGCACATACCTCGTTTAATGTAACAGACGAACTGTTGTCGGCATTTGCAGGGAGATATGCAGCGGATTGCAGTATTATGCCAAGGCATAATACTCCCGAAACGGTTTTGCTTATGAAATGCTTTTTCATGTTTTCCTCCTATTTTTTTTCAATTCCTGCGTAGAAAACAGGTTTTTTACGTTTTTCTATTCTTTAAAATTTTTATTTGTAATTATCTGCTTATATGTAAAAGAATCTTTTAATTGCATAATAATTATATCACACGGCCGGCATGGGATTCAACCGAAAAAAGGCAGATTTAGGGTAAAAAACGAGGAATATCATAAAAGCTGTACAGTTTTTCATGTTTTTATGTAAGTACGGAACGAAATATACATGAAACTGTAGAATATATTTGCAATGAATCTTAATCAGATGGAATAGTCACGTAAAACTTCACAGTAAAGAATACGCAGCAACATATTTCAAAAACGAGGTAACAGGGGATTTTTTTCAAAATATAATGAAAAATCTCCCCGCTTTCAATTGAAAGCGGGGAGTAAAATGCTCATTGTATAGATTAATCAGCTCTGGCGCCTGCGATCAGGATGATTTTCATAGAACTGCTGTTTGTTTTTGTACATACTCTTATCAGCATTGCTCATAGCTTTTCTGATGTCGCAGTTGATGTCATCGTAGCAGTAGCCAAGAGAAAAGCTTACTTTTCCGTTAGTATCGGAGTAATCATTCAGTTTTTTTACACGCTTCTCAAGTTCTTCACGGGAGATATCAGTGACTATTGCCATAAACTCATCTCCACCTGCACGGTATATCTCACCGTCAGAGAAAACGTCCTTGAATATAGCGGCCGCTGCTTTAAGCAGATTATCGCCTTCAACATGACCGCCGCTGTCGTTGACTTGCTTTAGTCCATTTAGGTCGGCAAAGACAACAGAAAGACTTTTGGGTTTTGTGCTGCTCTTTATAAGCTCGTCGATACGTTTGTTCATGGCGTTGCGGTTATAAACATCTGTCAGCATATCAATGGTGCTCATGGTTTCAAGTTGCTCCAGGAGCTGATTGTTTGCTATTTCAGAAGCCACGAAATATGAGGTGGTTTCGAGGGTTGCACGTATATTAATGGTGTTCTGAGTATCGAAATTTATCGCCCAGATATAACCGAGAGTTTCGTTGTTGTAAAAAAGGGGATAGAGAACTATGCTCTTTATACCAGAATCCTTCATGGAATCACACCATACTGGATTCCTTTCGTGAAGAACTTCCATATCTTTTTCATTCTGGATTATAAGGCAGGTACTTCCTGCGATTGTGTCCTTCCAGGTTTCGACAATGCTGAAAAAGTCAGAATAATGACTTTTGAGGTACTCCTCTACAGGGAGAAGGCCAAGCTCAGGAGCTGATGAGTCACAAAGCACGGAATACTTTCTCTCGTTGAAATCAGTAAGGAATATACAGCATACCTCAGCTCCGCACATTTTGCGGATATCGGAGATAACATCGTCCATAGTGTGCTTGAAATCGTCTGTACCTCGAAGTTTTATGCAGGTCTCAAGTACAGAAATTGATACTGATGAGTCTACGTTTGACATACGTTTTGTATTTGTTTCCGGGGTGAGTTCCTGCGAATATGTACAGTAATATATATTGGGTTTGTCGGAAACTATTGGCATCATATACATATCTACCCAGAAGCTGTATCTTTCAGGGTGTATATATGTGTGGAAAGTTTTTTTCATCACTGCCGAAGCATAGCAGGCACTTTCGAAATTCAAATCCTTCGGGATATATCTTTCATAAGGTGAATTTGGTACGAATTTATTGTCCAGCATATCTGAAAAGCAGAGACTGTTGGAATTTTCTATAGAGTTTACATAAGGCTTATTACCTGCAACAATACGAATATTACCATAGCTTCCGTCGGGGAAGACCTCTACAGACATGATACAGGTCATTGATTCAAAGCTGTCAGCAAGTGCTTGAAGATCCATAGCTTCACCCTCCGATTTTTTATACTTCATTAATGATTATATCATATTTTTTTGAGATTGTCCAGCTAAATATGTTGAAAGTTACATTTTGTTTTGATGAACCTGAATTACGAGATAAAGCTTATGTAAGTATTATACCAAAATCAGATATAAAAGTCAAATATATAACTAAATCTTCTGTTGCATGTTGACATTTCAGGGTATATCTGCTACAATATGAAAGTATTCGGTATGAGAAATAGTTTTTAATCCGCATTTTTCAGAAAAGAGGTCTTTGAAATGAAAAAAGCAGCTGTTTTTTTAGGCACTGTAGCTATGATATTGAGTCTTGTTTCATGTAAAATGACGGTGACTCCCAAAATAGACGTCACACATTATACCGAAGTGCCGCCGAAAATGATGTTCCTGGGGGATTCCATTGCTGCAGGATACGGACTTGAGGGCTATTCACAGAATGACCTTTACAGTTGTTCATCCTATTCAAATATACTGAAAGAAAAATATGAAGCTGAACTTGATGGTGATTGCCAGCATGAAATGGTGAACAAAGCAGTTTCAGGAGCTACATCCGGAGATCTTCTTGATCTTATACAAAGCGGTGAGCTTGATGAAGATCTGAGGGACAGCGATGCCGTGGTCATCTCGATAGGCGGAAATGATATGCTTGAAATAATGCTAGAAGCTCTGAAAAGTATGGGAATAACTGAAAAAGGTGACTTTAATGTCCGGGATATAGACGTTTTCAGCGCTGCTTCTTCGCTTTTGAGCATGGATAAGGACGTTGATGAAGCTCTGGTGCAGTTTGAGAAGAATATCAGGACAATATCAGAGGAGCTTTCTCAAAGGACAGACGGAACGGTATTTGTGCAGACTCTTTATGATCCGTTGGAAGCGTTGATCAAGTTCAGTATGATAACAGATTTTTCTGAAGAAAAGATCGGAAAGCTGAACAGCGTGATCTCAGAGAATTCGCTGTACGGCTATAAAGTCATAGATGTGGCATCAAGTTTCAAGGGAAAGGCTGATAACCTTACGAATATAGGCGAATTTGATATCCACCCCAATGCAGAAGGGCATAAGGTCATTGCAGACAATGTTGATGCTGCTTTTCGTGCAACAGGTTTCAGCTATACCACGATAGAGTACGGCAAAAAGGAACTTACAGTGTACTGGAAAAGAGCCGTATATGGTGGTTGTGCAGGCTTTGTATTGCTTATAGGAATTGTCATCGCATTGGTTTTACATAAAAAGAAGAATCATGAATAATCACAAAAACCGTAAGCAAAGCTTACGGTTTTTGGCTTTATCTTGGCATTTCCTGGTCGGGAACGATTATTGCGCCGTTGAGGCTGAGATTTCTCAGAAAAATAAGTCTTGCCTGATCAACACATTCCGGCTTTACCATGTAATACAGATAATGCTCCATTAAATTGAACATATCGAAAGTCCTGCCTTCAATTTTGAACTGATTGAAGCCCATTGGAACATATTTGTTCCATATATCATCTGGAGTTATATGCGAACTGAGCGATTTTATGTCGAAAAGGCTTCTGTGCTCACATTTGCATTCAAATACCGCCTTTGCTTCTGGGTGTTCCTTTGCGAATTTATCAGAGTCGAAAGGAGCATTGGGGTATTTTCTTACGTGATTTGCATAAGCAATCTGCTCGAGACCAATGGTCTGATAGTGAAGAGAACGATTCGCACAGCCTGGATTGCAGCAGGCGTTAACAAGTATTTCGCATTTTGATTTATTAGGAATCTTTTCGAGTATATCGAACTTGTTGTTGAGATCATAGTCGATAACTACGATATGATAGTCCTTTTCCACCTCTTCATAGAGCTTTTCTGGTTCAGTTATTCTCTTGCAGGTGGAGCTGGTAAGCTTGAAATTAGGATAGTTCTTTCTTATGTAGTCCTCGAGAACAGGAGACATAACGATACATTCATTCATACCGTTATCTGCGATATGCATTACCATATTGCAGAACTCGTCACTTAGATGCTTTTTTTCAATCATAGGATTTGTAAAAGTGAAACGCAGCGGTATTCCTTTTCCGTTGAAGTACTTTGTAACGCCTCTTACGAAGTCCTTCTGGCACATACCGTGCATAACACGTCCACCGTTCCATAATGACGGCGGGAAAATGCCGTAAATTGAAGCAATCTCTACTCCATCGCGGAAAAGCTCGGGACTGTTTTCAAGCATTGTAAGAAAAACGGAATTGAATTTAAAAAGCCTCGCAAAATCTGGCAGATGAAACCTTACTTTCATTGGAAATTCTCCTTTGATTACGCCTACGGATAGGCAGAGTTATTGAGTATTATTATTATAGCATATTATTATGAAAATAGCAAGGTACGTGGCGAAAAAGCAGTATTATTTTGGTATATGCCCAGAACTTGTAAAACAAAAAGAGAATATGGCAAAAACCTGGGTGCCTTATTAAATGGCACGGAACTGCTGAAAATTGAAAAAAAAGCGCCGCAAAAAAGGGAACTTTGCGGCGCATCCTTTTATCATATTCAATCTTGATATCCGCACTTTTACCGAGATGTGCAGATATCAAACGGGTAAAAGGGGGTAAAAGAGGATAAGGGGATTGGGATTGGATTGTTTGGAGATCTGCCTTTCGGGGAAAACCTTTGCAGGCAAAGGCAGATCGAAAGTATTAACTTGATTATTCAGCGTCAGCCTCAGTTGTCTCCTCAGCTACAGCTTCTGTTGTTTCCTCAGCTACAGCCTCAGTTGTATCTTCAGCCTCTGCCTCAGCAGCCTTGAGAGCTTCTCTCTCCTTAGGACCAAGGTGTTCATGAACAGGTCCCTCTGGAGGAACTGGAGGTGTAGGAAGCTCGCCATCCTCAGGTGCTACAGGAGGTGCCGGAGGTGTAGGAAGCTCGCCATCCTCAGGTGCTACAGGTGGCTCAGGCTTGTTCGGATTTACAAAGTGAACGTCAGCGTGAACATCCTTAGCGTTGAGGATCTTCTCCATTGTATCTTCATCAATGAAATCAATCTTGCTGAGATCTACCTTATCACGGAACTGCATGAAGAGATCTGTGAGTTCAAGGTGTACAGGGCCGAGTGGCTTTGTAGGCTTCTCGATATCCTCTGCATCCTCTGCTTCTTCAGCCTCTGCCTCTTCGTCAACCTCAGGCTTTTCAATATCCTCTGGAGGTACAGGAGGTACAGGCTTCTCGTTAGCATGGAAGTGAACGTCAACCTTTTCGATCTGATCCCAGTTCTCAAGGATAGTATCTGTAAGAATATCAATGCTGTTAGCATCGATGAATGTACGGATCTGTTCGATGAACTCTGTTACATCGAGGATTACAGGAGGCTCCGGAGGTACAGGCTTCTCTGTTTCATCGAGTTCTGCATCGGGAACTACGAGCTCTGGTGCTTCAACTTCTACTGCTTCCTCAGCAGCATCTTCTTCAACGTCCTCAGCAACAGCTGTGATAGCAACTGCTTCTTCAGTTGTTTCTGCATCCTCAGCAGCAAAAGCGTTGAGGCTCATAGCTGAAGCCATTACTGACATAGCAGCTATTGCAGCAAGAATGTTCTTTTTGCTTTTCATTGGTAATTACTCCTTTGTGTTTGATTTCTCCTCTAAGGGAGATATAAGCTTTATTTGCTTTATGTTAACAGTTTACGGAGTGCGTTTTATAAAAGTGGGGTAATTATGAATTTTTTTCGAAAAAATCCAAATTTTTTTTGAAGCCCTAAAATTAGGCTTTTTTACCGTTAAATGCAGAAAAGACATTGCGCTGCAATGTCTTTTCTGCATATAGTAATTCATGTTTTCTTAGGGAAGGGAAACGGGAGAATCAGAGGGTTTATTATTAGCGATGGATACTTCTGACATGATCAGTGCTTCACGTGGAGTATCATTTTTCGCTTCGCTCTGCGTAACTCTGGATGCAGGCGATGTATCCCTGACACTTTCGGTTTCTATTTCTTCTGCGATGGCAGGAGAAAGTGCTTCGGGATTCTCAGGATTAACCTGAGGAGCTTCCTTGGCTTCGTTGAAAGACGAATTCAGTTGCTCATTCTCGGGCAGTGCGTCCCGATACTCTTCTATATCTACCGCATCCTGCACATGAGGAGCGGGGAGAAGCGGTTTTATTTTTTCAACTGCATCGCGTGTTATTTCAATAATGCCATTGTTGTCTCTGAGAACAAAGTGATTATTGTTGACGGGGTCAGACTTGGCATCAGGTTCTGCAGGCTTTTGCGGTTCAGCTTTCTCATCAGACTTTGGAGCAGCCTTTTCATCGTTCTTGACCTCTGGCTTTGCTGGCTCAGGGGCAGGAACTTCGTGAGTATCATGTGGCTCAGGCTTCTTTGGAGTCTCGGGTTGCACCGGTGCAACAGGAACTGCGCCGTTATCAGGTTTCGGAGCTTCAGGAGCCTTGACATCTTCCTGAGGAGGTATTGGTGCTTCCGGAACATTTCCGTTATCCTCATGTACCTTTGGAGGTTCGGGAACATTTTCATCTTTTGGCTTTGCACCATCGGGCTTGTGAGCATCAGGTTTTGCAGGCTCGTGAGGTTTCGGTACACCAAATTCATATACGTTTACCTTTGCATCCGTAATGCCATTTTCAAATTCTTCCTTGAAAATATTGTATTCATCGGCATCTGCCTTTATAAAGATATTTACAACATTCTCTTCGGTGTTGAGCCCCTGCGCCCTTTCAATATCAAGGATCTCGTTTGCAGCGGTGAGTTTATCCTTGCCCTTGCCGTTATAATCCTTGAGCAACTCGTCAGCTGCATCATCTCCACCACTGAGGTGAAGAACTTCTCCTTTTTTGTTGAGATCCATTCGTATATTTGTTTTAGCAGATATTAAGACAGTAGAGTGAGTTTTGAAATTACGTGTATAATAGAATGAACCTGCTGAGACTGCAAGTGCGAGACACGCAGCGGCTGCAGCAAATCTTGTAACGTAGAAGCTTATCCGTCTTTCCTCTCCTGCGCTAAATTCCATAAGCACGGGAGTTGTGACAGTCTGTCCCACAACATATCTGAGATTTGCAGCTTTCATATAACGTGATTCCTCGTCCATTAGTACAGCATATCCTTTGTGACATTCCATAACAATGTATTTCATTTATTTTCACCACCTTTTAATACTTGCATGATATGACCGCGCATTATCTCGTATCCGTTGGTGCATATTAGCAGAACGGCAACAAGGTAGCGACGGTGCCTTTCAAGAGACTTTCTTTCTACATTTGCACCCTCTGCAATTCTTGCAAGGGGAACTCGTTTTGTTCTCAGAAAGTCATCGAGGATCTCAGGATTGTTTCTTGCGTAATAAACAGCTTTCTGGCAAATCTCAAGTGTCCGACGCTGTCGCGGTGAGTTTTCCGCAACATCGTCCATAGTCACACCAAAATCCTTCATTTGTGCTGAAAGCTCATCGATTTCCTGTTTTGTTGCATCTCTTAGTTCGTTTTCTGCGTAATCATCGTGTTCGTCTCGTATCGTTTCTTTCAGGTCTGTTTTATCATCTTCACTAACGTCCAGCGATATTTGACCTTTATTTCTCTTTTCTTTACGGTAGTTATCTATCAGGCGATTCTTTATTTGTAAAGCGGCAAATTTCAAAAAAGAGCCGCGTAATCTCGAATAATTCTTTATAGCTTCATAGAACGCGAACATAGCAATGCTTAGTTCGTCATCGCTCTGATCGGGCGGACGGTTAAGAAACTTTGAAGTTTCAGACTTAATAAAGGGCATATAAGCAGATATAAGCTCATCTGCAGCGTGGCTGTCCTTTTTTGCCCTATAGACCTGGGATATGATTTGATGTACATCAGAAGTCATATTTGCCACCCCCCACTATTATTTATAGCATACGCATCCCGCACATCAAAAACGGGGTGCTTTACCAGAAATTAAAAAAAAATTCATAAATTTTTCAAAAAAAGCCCGAACATTTAGGGTTCGGGCTTTAAATTTTGTCATTTTGCGGAGTTTTCCTCATCCTGGTGACGTATCTGAGCACGCTTGATCTTACCACCGAGAGTTTTGGGGAGCTCCTTAACATATTCTATTACACGAGGGTACTTGTAGGGAGCTGTTTCATGCTTAACATGATCCTGAAGTTCCTTTGTGAGTTCAGGTGAAGGCGTATAGCCTTCTGCAAGTACGACAGTAGCCTTTACTACCTGACCTCTTATCGGATCGGGAGCACCTGTTATAGCTGATTCAACAACAGCAGGATGGGTGAGCAGTGCACTTTCGACCTCAAATGGTCCGATACGGTATCCTGAGCACTTGATAACATCATCATTTCTTCCAACGAACCAGTAATAGCCCTTGGAATCACGCCATGCAACATCACCGGTATCGTAGTTTTTACCACCTAGAACAGCTTCTGTGAGTTCCGGGTTTTTGTAGTAACCGCAGAAAAGGCCTGTAGGATGCTCCTTGTCTATTCCACATACCATAATGCTGCCCTCTTCACCGTCGTCTGCCTCTGATCCGTCTGGGCGGAGGAGATGGATATTATATAGAGGTGAAGGTTTACCTGTTGAGCCAGGCTTAGGGTCTATCCACGGGAAGTTAGCTATTAGAACGGTTCCTTCTGTCTGACCGAATCCCTCGCGCATTTTCTTTCCTGTGAGTTCGTATATACGGTTAAAGACTTCAGGATTGAGCGGTTCGCCGGCATTACAGAAGTTCTGTATGGAGGAGAGATCATACTTTGTCATATCTTCCTGGAGCATGAATCTGTACATAGTAGGCGGAGCGCAGAAAGTAGTGAGTTTATAATGACTTATTACTTCAAGGATATCCTTTGCGTCGAATCTGCCGGTGAAGTCGTATGCGAACTGTATAGCGCCACATATCCACTGTCCGTATATCTTGCCCCAGCCAAACTTCGCCCAACCAGAGTCGGATATGGACATATGAAGTTTATTCTCCTGTACCTGATGCCAGTATTTTGCAGTAACGATATGGCCAAGCGGATGTGCATAGTTGTGGCATACCATCTTCGGCATACCTGTTGAGCCGGATGTAAAGTAGATGAGCATAGTATCGGTAGCCTTTGTAGCCTGGTCGTCAGTGGGGCGTTCAAAGGTGTCTGGATACTTTGCAATCTCGTCCTCAAAGTAGTCCCAACCATCACGTGGTTCAGCAACGGCTATCTTTTTACGAAGAGTTTTAATCTCTGGAGCTGCTGCGTCAATCTGACCGCGTATGTATTCGTCATCGCAGGCGATGATTGCAGATATCTCGGCCATGTTGCCGCGGTAAGCGATGTCATGCGTAGTGAAAAGAAGGTTTCCTGGGATAAGTATAACTCCCAGCTTATGGAGAGCAGTGGCTATTACCCAGTATTCCCAGCGGCGGCGCAGTATAAGAAGTACCACATCGCCTTTTTTCAGACCAAGACTACGGAAATAATGGCAGGTCTGGTTTGAAAGCTTTGATATATCCGTAAATGTAAATGTTTTTTCCTGTTTGTCGTGGCTGAGCCATATAAGAGCCTTTTTCTCAGGTTCCTGTTTTGCCCATTCGTCAACTATATCCCAGCCAAAATTAAAGTTTTCAGGAACGTTTACACGGTAATTTTCCTTGAAATCCTCGTATGAATCAAATTCTATACGAGGGAGATATCGGTCTAAAAGCATGATATTAAGAACTCCTTTTTATTAGCCGAAAGAGGCTTATTATTCAGCGATCATAGTAAGGAATCTTGCCTTTGAATCGCCAACGCAGCGCTGTCCGTGAAGATATGTCGGATTGAAGTAAATGGAGTCACCTTCATTGAGAATAATCTCTTGATCCTCGAAAACAACAGCAACAGTGCCTTTCAGGACAAGGTTGAATTCCTGACCTGAATGACTAACGAGCTTTGCAGGTTCGTCAGATGGTTCGAGTGTGACTAAAAGAGGCTGCATGACCTTATCAGCATAACGGAAAGCAAGATCCTTGAAACGATAACCTGGGAAACGGCTTATGCTTCTGCCCTTGCCGCGACGGACGACCTGGAATGTGTCGATACGGCTGGGTTCGCCTGTAACGAGCTCATTAAAATCGACTCCGAATTTATTTGCGATCTCATAGATAACGCTTATTGGAAAATCCCCGTTTTGTTCATAGCCTGCATACTGTTCGACAGTAAGTCCTAGTTCCTGAGCAAGCTTTTCCTGTGTGTAGTCGCACACCTCGCGCAGTTCTCTAATACGTGCTGCAATCTCATTGATGGTTTCCATAGCGCAACCTCCTTTATGATAATTAATGTATACATTTACAATAATAGCATATTTCCTGTTGCTTTGTCAAGATAGACGCCGATTTATGATAAAGAAAACACTTTCACATTTAAAAGTGAAAGTGTTTTGACATTTTTTACAAAGCAGGTTATTTTCCACGCTTTAGTACAGCGGAAATGATACAGAATACGAAGAATACAGTGATATCCGCAGATACTATAGTTGAACCTACAGGTGTTTCGGCTAAGATAGAGATTATTATGCCGGAAAAAGCGCAGAGCAGGGATATAATAACTGAGCAGATTATAACGCTGCGGAAGCTTTTGAAAACTCTCATTGCCGAAAGTGCAGGGAAGATTATGAGAGCTGATATCAGCAGAGATCCAACGAAATTCATTGCAATGACGATTATTACTGCGATTACTACCGCAATGAGCAGATTGTACATGTCTGAGCGTATTCCAGTAGCCTTTGCAAAGCTTTCGTCGAAGGTAACAGCGAATATTTTATTATAAAAAACAAGGAATACAGAAACAACCACAATTGACATGACAATGCAGATCCACACGTCAGCCGGTTTTAGAGTAAGTATAGCCGTCGATCCGAAAAGTGTACTGCAAACATCTGCAGTAACGTTTCCTGAAGTTCTGCCGGTACCGTTCCGCGCAGCAATATTCATGAGCATATAGCCCAGAGCAAGAGCTCCAACCGATATCATGGCAACTGCTGCGTCACCTTTTATCTTTGTATTGTTTCCAGTTCTAAGTAACAGAACTGCTGAAACAATCGTGACAGGCATGATGATGAGCATATTATTGGTTATCCCTGTTACAGTCGCAACCGCCATAGCTCCGAATGCAACGTGTGAGAGTCCGTCTCCGATGAATGAAAAGCGCTTCATAACGAGGGTAACTCCCAACAAGGACGAGCATAAAGCTATAAGAAGTCCCACAATAAGGGCGTATCTTACTACAGGAAGCTGAAATGCGTCCTGAAGCTTTGAAAAAATATCACTCATTATCCTCACCTCCCATTACAGAGATGAACGCTTGACCTATTTTACTGGTCATGTAATCTTCTTTTGTGCCGAAAAACAATTGCTTTCTGCCAATGTGGAGTATATGGGAGGCGTATCTTACTGCTGCATTCATATCGTGTGATACCATTATGACAGTGATGCCATCCTTTTTATTTAGGCTGTCGATAAGTTCGTACATCTCATTTGTTGCTTTCGGGTCCAGTCCTGTTACAGGCTCATCCAGAAGTATCATCTTCCTTGCAGCACAGAGGGCTCTCGCAAGTAGTACTCTTTGCTGCTGACCTCCGGAGAGTTCGCGGTAGCAACGTTTCGTGAGAGGTTCTATTTCCAGTCGCCTCATCATGTCGTGAGCAAGCTTCTTCTCTTCATTATTATAAAAGGGGCGAAGCCCACAGCGGTTCATGCAGCCTGAAAGCACTATCTCGCGCACTGATGCGGGAAAGTCTCTCTGCACCATGGTTTGTTGCGGCAGATAGCCTATTTCGTTCTTGCCTACCTCTCCGCAGAGCTCCACTTTTCCGTCAAGTGGAGCTCTCAGACCGAGCAAAGCCTTTATAAGCGTACTTTTTCCAGAGCCGTTCTCGCCGACTATACAGAGATAATCACCGCTGCTCACAGTAAAATTCAGGTCTTTAGTGATAACGTCACCCTCATAGCCGAGAGAAACGTTTTCGCATTTAAGCAATGCACCCATTTATTATAGCACCTTCTTAAGAGTTTCCAGGTTTTCTTCCATTAACGATAGATATGTAACGCCACTGTCAACGTTCTTTTTATTTACGGACTGCAAAGAGTTGAGTTTTTCGATATTGGCATTTTTGCTTTTGGAGTTGTCAATTATTGACCTTGCAATAGAATCGTCGGAATTTTCAAGTATGAATACTGTTCTCAGTTTTAACTCGTCCAACTTGCCTGCAAGGGTAGCAATGGTTTCAAAACTTGCATTTGTCTCGGCGGAGCATCCTGCAAAGGCCGCATAGTAGTCGATATTATAGTCATCAACAAGGTAGCGGAAAGGGAAGCGGTCACCCACAATGATAGTTCTTTCAGCGGAAGTGTCAGCCATTTTTGTATATTCTTCGTCGAGTTTTTCAAGTTCTTTCTCGTATTTATCAAGATTTGAGCGGTAAGCTGCCGCATTTGAAGGGTCAGCTTCACAAAGGATATTACAAATGCTGCCGCAAAGGAATTTCGCATTTTTCACCGAGAGCCATATGTGCTCGTCGTATTCGATATCATCATCATGCTTATCATCCTCATCGTGCTCCATACCCTCTTTGGTCTCCTCCTCTTTAAGATTCTGACCGAGAACATCGAACAGTCTTAATATCTTTATGCCATTGTTTCGGGTATTTTTCATGACGTCATCCACCCATGTTTCAGACTCGCCGCCTGAGTAAATGAAAACATCGCAGTTTGATATAGTAAGCATATCCTGGGTACTTGGCTGATAGTTGTGAATATCCACGCCACTACCGAGAAGATATGTGATGTCGGCACAGTCAGCACTGCCGATGATATTTTTTGTCCAGTCATATTCAGAAAAGTTAGTGCAGACTATACTAAGCTTACCATCGCCATTTACGTGACTTTCAGCACAGCTACTCAAAGAAGCAGCCGCGATTATCGCAGCTGCTGTAAGAATTAAAGCTTTTCTAAAGAAATTCATATCATAAACTCCCGATATTTGAATTTGATAATCATTTTCAATTTATATTATACTTTATTTAAAAGCTTATGTCAATAGTTCTGCGTTAATTTAATATAACTAAGAGCATTAGATTATGAATGTAGTCTGAAAATGCCAAAAGTGCAAAAATGAAAAAATGATGATTTTTTTGGCGATATACTTGACAATGAAAGTAATTTCATGTATAATATGCTTGTAAATTTGATATAGGGGGGCGGTAATATGCCGAAAAACACAAAAGACAAAGAGCTTGACAAAATGTACAAGGACCTTCTTGAGACACGCAACGGAGCTCGTTCTTCATCAAAAAGTGAAGGAAATCGACTGTTGACATTTTTCATAGGACTTCTGCTTCTTGGCGGCGGCTTGTTCATGATATTCCAGAATATCATGGTTGAGAGTTCGTGGGGCTTGGGAGGATATTTCTTCAGGGTAGGCAGTATAGGACTTCCTAATGGACTGATAATGCTTCCGATAATCGCAGGAATAGCTATGCTTTTCCTTATGGACAGGAAAATATTTGGCTGGGTAGTTCTTTCCATAGGAATAGTTATTGTACTTCTCAGCGTTATGCTGACTACACACCTAAAATGGCGTTCCACAAATGCTTACGTATTCATTGTGATGTTCGGTATGGTTGCTGCAGGCGGTGGAATGGTTCTCAGAGAGCTTTTCAGGAAAGATTAAAAGAATAAAAGGCCATTGCTAACAGATATAAAAGCAAGCCACAGTATTTTTGATTAATAGTCAGAAATGCTGTGGCTTTTTTGTTGACATTTTTGCGGCCTTATGCTATAATGCTTCTAAAACTTAAAGAGGAATTACGGAGGTGCGTAAAAATGATACATAGCTTCAAACTACAAGGTTGTGTTGCTGGAGCTATTCGCTCTGATGATGATATGAAATTAATAGATAGAGATTTGGCTGAAAAAGCATTTAAGACCCAGAAGAAAGAATTAGATGCTTTTTTCAAAGAAAAAGGTTTTCTAAAATATAAGAGTAATAGTTATATTCGGTTGAATGATATAAATGTATTAGAATATTTTGACCTGCAAAAAGAGCATTACGGTTCAAAGACTTTAACAGCCAATTATGCATTGATTCCTCTCTACATTCCACATGATTTCTTATCATTTGATCTTGGCAATAGATTGGGTAAACTAATCTGTGACAAAGATGTTTGGTGGGATTATTCAAATGAAACAGTCGCTGCGGTAAGTTTTAGAAATATTATTCAAGCAATCGAAGATTACTTGTTGCCGTGGTTTAAAGGAAAAACTTCCGTGGATGCACTAAAACAAGAGCTAGTAAATGAAAAAATAAAACGTACACAATATGGTGGTAAATTGTCAGTTATTCAACAAATGTGGTTGGATTCATTGAATAAAAGTGATAAATTCAGTGATAATGAAGATGTTATATCGAAAAATATGGAAGTTTTGAAACTACCTAAACGATTACGATGATTTTGTAATTATGATTTCTGTTAGTATTGATAAAAGAAATAGGCCTCGAAGCTAATGCTTCGAGGCTAATTTTACACGTGAGAGCCGTTCTGAAGATAAGTGTTATTGGTGTTAATTCCAGCTGATATTGTAAAGAGTTACCTCATGTTCTCCGAGAGAAGCTGCATTGTCTATATTTCCAAGCTGGAACTTTATATCAGCCATCATATCAGTTGTAAAGGTGACATCGAAACTGAAATGCTTCTTTTCGGGTGTGATCTCTACCTTTTCGTTAAGATAGCGTGTGTAGGAACTATCCTCAGCTGTGACTACCATGTTTCTCGGAACAGTGGAACTCGCATCGAATGAAAGGGTGTGCTTTTCGCCTGCCATTATTTCGCGTGCACGGAGAAGTCCCATTACTGCATATTCAAGCTCTCCTGCGTTACTGATACTTACAACAGTGCAGCCTTCTTTGTTGGTTACGGCAGCCTCAGCGCCTTCGATGTAATTATCCAGTGAAATTGAAGTCATTTCTGTAGGTTTGAAATCGGAACCTTTTTTTTCATAGACTCTGACGTAATCTATATCGAAGTGTTTCTCACCATTGGCAAATGTGGCTGGATCGGCATAGATACCATCGATTCCGTCAAAGTGACCGCCAACAGCAAGATTTAGTATCAAATAGAAGTTCTGATCAAATGGGGCAGGGTAGCTGAAACCATCAGAGTACCAATCGGACTGAGTGCTATAGAGAATATTGTCCACGTACCAGCGTATTTCACCGCGTTCCCATTCAATGCTGTAAATGTGCCAATTCTGTGTACCGTCACCGTTTTTGAAGAGATAGTCATTGGTGAGATAAGTATTTGCAGGCCATGCACCGCCAAAGTGGATGGTTCCGCATATCTTTTCGGGAGTGCTGCCCCATCCTTCCATAATGTCTATCTCGCCTGATGAAGCCCAGCCGCCGTAGGCACTGTCTTCGGGGAGCATCCAAATGGCAGGCCACAGGGACTTGCCAGAATCGCACCTTGCGCGAACTTCTATCCTGCCCCCGCAGACAGAGAATTTATGCTGAGTATTAATTCTTGCTGAGGTATAATCGTAGCTGCCCTGCTTTTCGTCGACCCAGCTTTCTTTACGGGCGGCAATTGTGAGGATACCATCCTTTACTTCGGTGTTACGCGAGGTATAAAATTCCTGTTCATTGTTTCCCCAGCCGTTCGTTACGTAATTTCCGTTGTCGTCGAGCTTCCAGTTACCAAGTTCATACGCCCACTTGCTTTCATCGAGCTTGTTATCGTTGAACTCATCACTCCATATTAGATCATAGCTATTATCTGAAAGGGCTTCTACTTCATTGCCAAGGAGAAAACTTCCGAGTGTATGGAGTTCCTCTGTAGAAGCACCGCTTTTTCTTGCCTTTATCATGTCAAATATATCAACGACACCGTCGTTGTTGAAGTCCATTTTCAAGTTGTTGCCGGCATATGTGGAAAATGGAACAGCAACAAGAAGTATCATTGCAGCTGTTAGTATTTTTAAGGCTTTCATATTTACCTCCTTATCTATAGTCTATTGCATATCTTTACGACCTAATTTTATCATCAAAATAGAGTAAAGTCAAGAATGATATACTTATTTGGTTCGGAAAAACCTTAATTTTAGTAATAGTACAATAAAATTTGATAAAATGTGATTTTTCTTAAAATTCCGGAAACGCTGGAATTACATACAGGTTTGCTTTTATATGTGAGTTTTGAAATTACATAGTACCCCAAGATGTCATAATGCCTTCTTGTAATATGTATATAATGACTGCTTTTGGTCGTAAAAACTATGAATAAAGACTGCATTTCGGCGACTTTTGGGGATTAGACTTGAAATCGTGCAGACACCGTGCTATAATGTATCGTGTCGCAGTAACTGGCTTTTCTGCAAAATTTTGGAAATACCCCGAAAAATGGAAAGCTTCTGCGTAAACTATAGACGTTTGGATTAACAACGATCCTATTGGAGGTCTTTTTATGAAGAAAATTATAACGTCAATAGCTGTCTGCTCGTTAGCGGTATGTGCTTTTGTATCATGCGGAAGCAAGTCCGAGGGTAAGAAGAATTCTGCCAGCATTATTGGTAAATGGGCGCTCAGCGGAGTTGACAATCAGGAAGTCGAAAGCGCGGGACTTATTTTCCATGAAAACGGAAATGGTTCTATGTACGAGGACTCCTCATCAATGTTCCACTTTGAGGACGAGGGCTTCAGCTTGGGCGGTTCAGTAATTTCCAACGATTACGTTAAGGAAGAAGGCGACACCGTTACAGTAGATGTAATGGGCGAGAAGATTCTGGTAATGAAGAAGCTAGGCGGTAACAATGGCTATTATGGAGAATATACTCTAGAGGGCGGTAAGCTTTATGACAATTTTGCCGAAAGCATGAAAGAAGAGGCCGAAAAGAATGGCAAGCCACTTGATATTACTCTGAATTTTGATGGTCCTCACAGCGAGCTTATCTTCAACAACATATTTACATACACTATTGACGATAAGAAACTCAATATATCTGGTTCTTCTGCGATATTCAACAGCGATGGAAGTGCTTTGTCGGGAGATTACACCATTAAAGGTGACACTCTGACTATCACTGATTCAAAGAAAACAGATACTCTTACAAGAGTTAAGTAATCATACATAAAAGAACGGGCAGATACGTACAAGTATCTGCCCGTTCTTTTATGTCCTGAATTAAAACGGCGAAAAGAATGAATCTTTTCGCCATTAATGCTATCCTTTGATGTAAGCCACAATTGGCTCAATATACTTCTTATCGCTAAAATCGCAGGATGAAGCAACGTGTTCAATCATTGCCTTATCGGTTTCAGTTTTGTTCTTTTTGCCTTTGAGCATAGCCGCAAAGGTTTTCATGAGCATTTTCGAACCGAAGGACATCTTTTCATAGCTAAGCCCGCCTACACAATAAAAAGCCTTAGCATTTTTCTTCTGATCATCGTTAAGAACTTTGTCAAGAATGCCCTGTATTCCTGAATATTCTGCAGGACTTGCTCCAACGCCGAATATAGCAAGCTTTTTGCCCTTCCACTTGTCCATCCTTGAAGTGAACCAGTCAGCCTTGGCTATCTTTTCCATAGACAACCAGCTACCAAAAATAATGGCATCGAAGTCATTGAAAAAGTTGTCTTCCTTTTTGGAGGCTTCTTTCATGGTTATAGTTGTGCCGCCAAGAGCTTCTGCGAGCCATTCAGCGTATTTCTGAGTGAAGCCTGTCTGAGAAAAGTATACTATCAGAGTTTTCATTATTTATCACCAATTCAGATTGCTGCAAAAGCTTGCTTGAGATCATCGAGGATATCGTCGATATTTTCAAGACCAACAGACAATCTGATAAGTCCGCCGTTTATGCCGCAGGCAACCAGCTGTTCGTCTGTGAGTTGACGGTGGGTAGCGCTTGCAGGGTGAAGCACACAGGTACGAATATCAGCAACATGAACCTCATTCGAAGCGAGTTTGAGGGAATCCATGAACTTGATAGCTGTATTTCTGCCGCCTTTAATAATGAACGAGATAACACCGCTTGTACCACCGGGGAGGTACTTCTTTGCAAGGTCGTGGTACTTGTTTCCAGGGAGGCCAGGATAATTAACGGACTCTACCTTGTCGTTGGCTTCGAGGAATTCCGCAACAGTTTTAGCATTTTCGCAGTACTGCTTCATACGGATTGGAAGTGTCTCAAGGCCAAGGTTGAGATAGAATGCGGATTGAGCTGATGGATAGCATCCGAAGTCTCTCATAAGCTGCATTCTTGCTTTTATAATGTAAGCAGCCTTTCCATAAGCCTTTGTGTAGATAGTTCCATGATAGCTTTCATCTGGCTCTGTGAACTCAGGGAACTTGCCGTTTGTCCAGTCAAAGTTACCTGAATCTACTATAACTCCGCCGCCCTGAACTGCATGACCGTCCATGTATTTTGTGGTGGAGTGGACAATTATGTCAGCTCCGTGCTCAAAAGGTCTGCAAAGTATAGGAGTAGGAAATGTATTGTCTATAATGAGCGGTACGCCGTTCTTATGAGCTATGTTTGCGAACTTTTCGATATCAAATACAGAAAGTGCAGGATTTGCAAGAGTTTCTCCGAATACAGCCTTTGTATTTGGCTTGAAAGCAGCCTGTATCTCTTCCTCAGGAGCGTCAGCATCAACAAAAATACACTCGATGCCAAGCTTTTTTAGAGTGAAAGCAAAGAGATTCACAGTACCTCCATATATGGTAGCTGCTGAAATGAAGCTATCACCAGCTTTGAGAATATTGAGCAGAGAAAGAAGTGAAGCAGCCTGACCGCTAGAGGTACACATAGCTCCGACACCGCCCTCTAGGGCATTGATCTTTTCTTCAACTGCCATAACAGTTGGGTTTTCAAAGCGTGAATAGATAAGGCTCTTTGTGGGATCATCAAATACAGCTGCAACATCGTCTGTTGAGTCATAAACGTAGGTAGTGCTCTGAACGATTGGTACTACTCTTGGCTCTGTATTCTTTGGTGTGTAACCTGCATGCAGGCATTTGGTTTCAATCTTCATTTTTGTGTGACCTCCGTCGTAAAATATATGTTACTGCGGTTTCCTGCGAATTATCTTCTGTACCCTTGGGACACAGAATTCAAGGACAGCGCAATACTTGTCAATAATGGTGATTATGTATGTCTCCTTGTAGCTGGGTTTGGGCCGTGTAATAGGCCACATATGATTTTCTATCATATCCCGTTCCAACTTTGTTATAGACGTTATCTTCTTAGCGTTGACGTAGGCTTCCAACGAGTGCTTTCTGCTGTGAGAAGCCTGACCTTTGGATTTCTTTGAGTTATAATCCTTGCGGTCATAATAGAAAAGGTCGTGCATAAGACCTGCTCGTGCAGCTGAACGTGCATTGAGGTTGAAAAGTCTGCAAATTACATAGCTGTAATAGGAAACATTTATGCAATGCTGAAAACGAGTAGTGGAGACATGGTGCGTGATGGATTTGAGTTCCTGTATCTGCCGGCAGTCTATTATATCGGTAATACAGTCATAGTAGCTGTTATCCGTTAATTCTTTTTTTGAGCAAATGGCTTTTAGCATGCTTCAGGCCCCCTTATATAATGGTTCCCTCTCATTATACGGATTTGCCATTATTGATATTATACAGTATTTCAAAGCAAAAATCAATACAAATAACGAAAAAACTAGACGTGTCCGGGTGTTATGCCATGTGTTACGATACAAATAGCATAATTACTCCAAATTACAAAAAATGGCAAGAGGGATTGTTGAAAAAAATATAGTCAGTATGCACAAACTTTGCTGGGAAAATAGCGAGTTGAGAATTAAAACGAAGAAATTTGCAAATTTACAGTAATAAAGTATTGCAAAATGCAAACAGTAGTGTTATAATCAATATTGAACTGCGTTATAAGCAGAATTTAACAAAGGAGGTTTTTTAACAATGGCGTTAAAAAATCAGTATCTTATCGAATTATTAGAAAAAGTTAAGAAAAGAAATCCGGGCGAGCCTGAGTTTATCCAGGCTGTAACAGAGGTTCTTGAGACTCTTCAGCCAGTTGCTGAGAAGAGACAGGATCTTATCGACGCAGGTGTATTCGAAAGAATAGTTGAGCCTGAGAGACAGGTAATGTTCCGTGTACCATGGGTTGACGACAATGGCAAGGTACAGGTTAACAGAGGTTTCAGAATCCAGTTCAATTCTGCTATCGGACCATATAAGGGCGGTATCAGACTTCACCCATCAGTATATCTCGGAATCATCAAGTTCCTTGGTTTCGAGCAGGTATTCAAGAACAGCCTTACAACACTTCCTATGGGCGGCGGCAAGGGCGGCTCTGACTTTGATCCTAAGGGCAAGAGCGATGGAGAAATCATGCGTTTCTGCCAGAGCTTCATGACAGAGCTTTGCAAACACATCGGCGCTGACTGTGACGTTCCTGCTGGTGATATCGGAACAGGCGCAAGAGAGATTGGCTTTATGTTCGGTCAGTACAAGAGAATCCGTAACGAGTTCGTTGGCGTTCTCACAGGTAAGGGCCTTACATACGGCGGTTCACTCGCAAGAACAGAAGCCACAGGTTACGGCCTCTGCTATTTCACAAATGAGATGCTTCAGGCTAACAGCAAGAGCTTTGAGGGCAAGACAGTTGTTATCTCAGGTTCAGGTAACGTTGCTATATATGCTACAGAGAAGGCAACACAGTACGGCGCTAAGGTTGTTACTGTTTCAGACTCAAACGGCTACATCTATGATCCAGACGGAATCGAGCTTGATCTCGTTAAGCAGATCAAGGAGGTTGAGCGCGGCAGAATCAAGGAGTACGCTTCAAGAACTTCACACAAGAATGCTGAGTATCATGAAGGTAGCGTATGGACACTCAAGTGCAATGCAGGCAGCATAAAGCTTGACATCGCTCTTCCTTGTGCTACACAGAACGAGATCAACGGTGACGCTGCTAAGGCTATCGTTGCTAACGGCGGTTTTGCTGTTGCTGAGGGTGCAAATATGCCTTCAACTCCAGAAGCTATCGAAGTTTACCTCAGCAATGGTATTCTCTATGGTCCTGCAAAGGCTGCTAACGCAGGTGGCGTTGCAACATCAGGTCTCGAAATGAGCCAGAACAGTGAGAGACTCAGCTGGACATTTGAAGAGGTTGATGAGAAGCTCCACGGCATCATGAAGTCCATCTTCAAGGCTTGTGATGAAGCTGCTAAGGAGTACGGAATGGCTGGCAACTATATGGCAGGTGCTAACATTGCAGGCTTCCTCAAGGTTGCAGAGGCAATGAAGGCTCAGGGTTGCGTTTGATTAAAAACTGATAGTGACTCATCAGTAAGAGCAGTATAATATAATAACAGGTCTCCCGTTGTGCTAACCGACGGGAGACTTTTTGTATTCTATAATGCACAATTAATAGCTTCCCGAATTGGTGAAAACATAGAAATATTACTATTTGAACAATAATTATTGATGATAATGTTGAAATATGTGCAAAATGTGATATAATATAAAATGTAGTTATTTTATCATATTATGTAATAAGAATTATGCTATGGGGGAGATCATCAAATGAAAAAAACTATAATTACTATTGAAAGACAATATGGAAGCGGTGGCAGCAATATTGGCAGGCTTACTGCTGAAAAGCTTGGTATTAATTGCTATAACAGACAGATACTTGAAATGACAGCTGAACGTTGTGGAATTGCTCCCGAATATCTTGAAAATGCAGAGGAAAATGTTCCCACAAGTTTTTTGTATTCTCTGCTTTTGTCAGCAAATCCAGCAAGGACTATGGAGGAAAATCTTCCTTTGTCTGACAAGGTTTTCCTTATGGAAAGCCGTATAATCAATGAAATTGCTGACAGGGAAAATAGGTTTGTCTTGGTTGGCAGGTGCGGAAGCTATATCCTTGAGGACAAGGGGTGTTTCAGTGTCTATATCTATGCTTCTCCTGAGTTTCGTTGTAAAAGGGCAATTAATGAATACGGCGTGAGCAATGGGAAGGCCGAATCAATAATGAAAAAGGCGGATAAGCGCCGTGAAACATTTTACAATGTAAATACTGGCAGACTTTGGCAGGACAAGGATCAGTATGCTCTGTGCCTGAACAGCGGAGTATTGGGTGACGAGTTATGTGCAGAAATTATTGTTAGGGCATATCAGGAATATAACAGCAGGTTTTCTGATTAACAATAATTAGCGGAATATTGTATATATCAGCTCCTTTGCGGCAGAATAAACGTAAAGGAGCTGTTTTTTATGTGTGTAGTTCTGATACGTTCGGTAATATTGTATATACTTGTTATTTTTGCGGTGAGACTCATGGGGAAGCGACAGCTCGGAGAGCTACAGCCTTCGGAGCTTGTTATCACAATACTAGTATCAAATATCGCAACTCTCCCTATAGAAGACGTGAATATCCCAGTGATTGTGGGAGTTACACCGATTTTGTCTCTGGTCTGTTTTGAAGTAATTACTTCGTGGATAACTCTTAGATTTCCGAAGCTGAGAAAGTTCATATCTGGCAGCCCAAAAATAGTCATACAGAACGGTAAGATAAATAGAGAAATCCTGCGGGAACTGAGATTTTCGGTGGATGATCTCCTTATGGCTCTAAGAAATAAGGATGTTTTCAATCCTGCTGAAGTGCAGTTCGCAATGGTGGAAACTACGGGCAGCATTTCAGTGATGAAGAAGCAATCGATGGAAACTCCTACGCGCGGAGATTTAGGTATTACTGTTGATGAGAGCAATCCTCCTGCTCTGATAATTTCTGACGGGAGCTTTATTGAAGAGGCTATTGAGTCGATGAAGCTTAGCAGAAGCGTGGTTGAAATGTTGCTCTCCACTTATAAAATGAGCGTAAAGGACGTTTTTATTATGACTGCTGATAATTCAGGAAGCTTCTTTATCGCAGATAAAAAGGGGAATACTCCACGAATGATCAGGCTCGGAGGTGAAAAAAATGACAAGGGTGAGACTTAGTGCAGCATTTTTATTGATTCTGATTGCGTTCAGCACTTTTTCCTGTGTTTGGGTGAACCGTTATTGTGATGATATGCTTGGTGATATCAACAAGCTATGTATTATGGCAGAAAAAGGGGATCTCAATACGCTATCAGAGAGCGCACTTGAACTCGGAAAAAAGTGGGAGCATTTTATAGATTCAGCTTCTGTTCTTCTCAAATATGACAAGCTTGTAGAAACTGACAGGATTATTGCAAGGATAATTCAGCTTTCAGAAAAGGATGGCGAGGAGCTGAAAGCGGAAATTGCTGAGCTTCGGGAACTACTTGAAATGCTGAAAAAAGGTGAAACGCCGCTCATTACAAGTGTACTCTAACAGAAAAGGGACGGTTTATCCGTCCCTTAATAAATACATATACCATTTTGTGAGTTGTTATATTCAAGGTCAGTGGTGATACTAAACGGTTTCAAATCGGTTTTAAAACCCTTATTGTTTAGGGCACTCGCTGAACCATTGCAAAAAATCAACTCATTTTGTGTTTCTAAGCTGAACGAAACATCAAAATCTACACAGTTCCAGCAATTGTAATTCTGTATATAAAAGAGTATTTCCGTATTACCGTTTGTAACTCTGAAATTATAGTTGCCCTTTTTACCGGCTCGTATTTTTATCTTGTCATTACTTATGTGGATTTTTTCTGGTTCATTGCTTCTTGAGCAGCTTATCACACATTCAGAAAGAGGAACTTCTTTGCCGTCAATATTTAGCGTAACTATTCCTTTTATCCTGTTGAAAGGATAGATATAACTGAAAAAAACGGATGGAGCAATGAATCTTATGGCAGCCAAAGCGATTATGATTATAGTCGCTATTATCAAAATCCATCTGACGATATTTTTCATATCTTTCCCTTCTGATATATGAGCTGATCAATTATGCATTACTTTTCAAGTGTTCCATGTGAGAGTGACTTCAGATAAGCATTGATGAAGCCGTCAAGATCACCATCCATAACAGCCTGGATATTGCCGTTTTCAAATCCGGTGCGGTGATCCTTTACGAGAGTATATGGCATGAAAACATAGGAACGTATCTGTGATCCCCATGCTATCTGGTTCTGAACGCCCTTGATATCCTCAATCTTTTCAAGGTGCTCACGTTCCTTGATCTCGATAAGCTTTGAGCGTAGCATCTTCATAGCATAGTCCTTATTCTGGTACTGGCTTCGCTGTGTCTGACAGGAAACAACGATACCTGTTGGCTTATGGATGAGACGTACAGCCGAACTGGTTTTGTTTACCTTCTGTCCGCCTGCACCGCTGGAGCGGTAAACTTCCATTTCGATATCTTCAGGACGGATATCAACTTCAATAGAGTCATCGATTTCCGGCATAACTTCGAGAGCAGCAAATGAAGTATGTCTTCTTCCTGAAGCATCAAAAGGTGATATACGGACAAGTCTGTGAACACCTGATTCGGATTTCATATAGCCATAAGCGTTGTCACCTTCGATAAGGATAGAAGCGGATTTCATGCCTGCGTCGTCGCCGTCAAGGTAGTCCAGCAGCTCTACCTTGAAATCATGGCGTTCAGCCCAGTGATTGTACATACGGTAAAGCATTTCTGCCCAGTCCTGGGCTTCAGTTCCGCCTGCACCAGCATGGAAAGTTAGGATAGCATTTGCGTTGTCATACTCGCCTGTGAGAAGAGTCGACAGCTTTTCGTCCTCAAGCTTTGTCTTGAAAGCCTCGGACTCGCTTTTTATCTCTTCAATGTCACTTTCATCGTCAGCTTCGATAGAAAGCTCAATAAGAGTGATTATATCTTCAAGATTATCGTTGAGCTTGTTGAACTTCTCGATCTTTCTCTCAAGGGACTTCTGCTCTTTGAGCACCTTCTGAGAGTTTTCAAGGTCATCCCAGAAACCGTCCTTGCCTGTTTCTTCGGCAAGCTCGGCAACTCGTTTCTTGGCAGCTTCTATATTCAGAACATCTGCAAGCTCCGCCATTTCCTTGCGGTAGCCTGTCATTTCTACTCTGAGTTCGTCGAGTATTATCATAGTTTCAAATCCTTTCAAACATAGATACATATATTATATCACAGTTTTATGCGGAGCGCAAGTGGAAAATAAGATTTTTTCGCTTGTTTATGGCATGGCTCACTTTTCAAATTAAATGCAACAGGGATGTTTGTTTTTTGTTGCGTTTGGTATGAAAAGAGGCGTATATTAGGTGATATTATGAGTTTTGATTCTTAGTGTAAAATTTATGTGGGCATGACGGAAAGGGTAAGCGGTTTATGCCGCGAAAGCCGGTTGACAACGAGGAGGCGATGTGATAGGCTGGATGCCAGGCAGCGCCATTTAATTTAAAAGGGGGCTGCCT
>DBYI01000041.1:12731-13100 GCA_002310115.1 Ruminococcus flavefaciens | reverse complement strand
TATAATGCCGTAGAAAACGCAAAAGCCGGTGATCTGATCAAAGTCGAATCGGGTGAATATGATTTGTCGGGAAAGACCTTGAAAGCCTCAGCAGACGGCACAGAAGAGCAGCATATCATCATCAAAGCTCTTGACAGCGAAAACCCTCCCGTATTCAAGGGTGAGACTACAGAAACCGGTTATGTTATGCACATTACAGGCGACTACTGGAATGTTGAAGGTATTGTATTTACTAATGCGCAGAAGGGAATAGTTCTTGACAATTCCAACCATTCCGCAATATCCGGCTGCGAGATACACACCGTTGGTGCAGAAGCGATAGCTGTACGTGACGGAAGTTCTTACTGCACCATAGAAAAATGTAATATC
>DBYI01000041.1:0-12687 GCA_002310115.1 Ruminococcus flavefaciens | reverse complement strand
AAAACAGAGTTTGACTTCAAATGTGATCATAATAAAGTAATAGACTGCACATTTAAAAATGTTGCCGCAGAGCATATCGACATCAAGGAGTATACCACCGATACTGAGATAAGCGGCTGTACATTCTATGGTGATGGCATGACAGGTGAGAACTATGCAGGAAGTTTCATAGACATCAAAGGCAACGATTGTTATGTTCACGACAATACCGGTTACAGAAACGGCAATCCCAAAATAGTAGCTGCATTTGAGATACACGAGCAGGTGCAGGGCTGGGGCTATCACCAAGTTTTTGAGAATAATACCCTCTATATGGATCAGCCCTATGGAGCTGAGAATACAAATCGCAGAATGTATGTAGTAGACGGCTGGTTCAGTGATTTTACTGTAAAGTCTAATCAAGTGGATTACGGT
This sequence comes from Ruminococcus flavefaciens, assembly GCA_002310115.1. Classification (GTDB taxonomy): domain Bacteria; phylum Bacillota; class Clostridia; order Oscillospirales; family Ruminococcaceae; genus Ruminococcus; species Ruminococcus flavefaciens_K. The sequence goes on along the minus strand of DBYI01000041.1, from coordinate 12,273 downwards.
GAAGGACTTGTTCCTGCCGATAAAAAGTATCATTACAACTGTGACAATGTCTCTATTATTCAGGAACCGCTTACTTTTTAAATTTAAGACGATTGCTAATATCAATGAAATAACGGTCAAAGCAGTTCGTGTGAAGAAAAAACAGGCGTTTTTTACAAGAATTTACACGAAAAAAGGCAATATAGTGTTATGAAAGAAAGCCAGCTCCCATTACGGGAGCTGGTTTCCATTTAATAATTCGAATATCTCCTCATGGAAAACAAGTGTGATGATCAGCATTGAGAAGTGAATAGATATTAGAGCTCCTTTATCATGAGATTTGGGACACTTTTTCTTTCTGCTGATTGAACTTTCTCCTGTGATATGGTATAATAAATTTAAATCATACGAGTCTGTTATGACAATAATCTCGCATATTCACGCAAAGATGTCACTGTACTAGAATCAGAGTTGTTATACGATAAGGTATTATCTCTTATCAATCGGATATGATAAGATACTGCGTACCGGTTGTTGGCGCAGTGAAATGTTGACAAAATATAAAATCGACAGGGGATGATATGATTTGTCAAAGCTTAAAAAATACCTGCTCTTCACCTTCATTGCCGCATGGATCATCGGGTGCATAGGGGTCCACGAAAAAATCCACGGAGGAAGAGCGGGACGGGAAACCTTTCATAATTGTCTGGCATTGTGTATGCTGATACCAACGCTGGGAGCGTTTTTAGCAAAAGCGGATATGAAGGAAATGGGTTGGAGGCTTAATGCCGGCAAGAACTGGAAATACATAGCCTTTGCTTGGCTGGCTCCTACAGTATTTCAGATTATTGGAGCAGTATTCTACTTCATGGTGTTCCCAGATGACTTTACACCTGATGAGACGTTTAAGCGCTTGATGGTAGCCGAATCTTATGAGGAGTACCAACAGAACGGCAGCAACTATTGGTCAGTAATTGCAGAGGAGATATTCGATTCGCTGACCTCCTTCGGTAAAGTGACCGGCACGGTTCTCGGACTTGGCGAGGAGATAGGCTGGAGAGGATTCATGTACCCTGAACTGAAAAACAGGCAGGGCAGGACAAAGGGACTTCTCATCGGCGGTGTGATACACGGAGCGTGGCACTTCCCGATAATGATACTGGTTGGCTATGAGTACGGCAAGGATTACATTGGCGCACCGGTGCTGGGGCTTTTTGTCTTTTGCATGTATACCGTGTCTATGGGTGTCATTTCGGATTTTCTCTATATCAAATCAGGCAGTATATGGCTTCCTGCAGTATTTCATGCAACGATAAACGGAGAACCAAGACCGGAAATACTCCTGAGCGACAGCCACCCGGAGAGATCTATATTCGGACCTGCGGACATAGGACTGATAGGTATGCTGCCCATGGCGGCATGTGCGGCGTTCCTTCTCTGGTATCAGTACAAACGGGAGCAGATGGAGTTGGAGAAATTATTTGATAGCAATAGTTTTTCTGGATAAAACCAAAACTTCAAGCAGAATCGAACTGCTTTTCATCCTTTTGATTTTATAGTAAGTATTCAGATAAACTGTAAGGAATACCTTAACAAGCCTAAAGGCATTATAATGGTACAACAAGAATCCAGCTCCCTTTGGGGAACTGGATTCTTATGTATTAATCAACAATAAATGCCTTGCTTTCTCGCAAAATATGTGTATAATAAAAGCATAGATATCTACGAATTCGGCGGCATTATAGACTGGACCGGTGAAGTAGTCACAAGTGAATGATAAATAATGGAGTGAGCATAGTGAAAAAATTTATTATGTGTACATAAAGAATACACATCCTTTTTTTATAATCATATCAGATTCTAAGATATGAAAGGGAGTATTAAAATGAAAAAGGATTATATAAGATTAACAGCTGTTATTACATCACTTATTCTTTTGACGTTTGTTCTGTTGGAAGGTATATTTACATACGTGACAGCCACAAAGATTATGAATGAGAAAATGGCACTGGCAAAGAATCATACGTTGATGGCATCAATGGCACGGAGCGGTGATATTGATAATATAATCGGTAGGGTTTATCATGATTTTAAACTGCATTCATGGTACGGAAATGACGAAATCGGCTTTTACGGAATGATAAAGCTTGATGACGGTAAAGTAGTAGAGTCAGGAGATTTTGTTGGGGTAATGTATGTTCCAGAGGATGACTCCAAACAAAATGATTACAGGTATTTCCATGTAAGCTCTGATCTCAAGATTGAAAGGGGAGTTTTTGACAATTTCGATATTGATGCAATGTGTGACGATAATTTCATATTCAACGGCAAATTTACCTATCATAAACAAGATCCTAAGAATTTTTCGAAGTATAATACTGTTGAGTATACCATAGGCGGAAATGAACTGGTTTCTGTGGAAAACGCTGTACCGGTATCAGAATGGCAGGGCGATAACAACCTTTACGCTGAGTACTATACAATGGCCAAAACAAAGTATGAAGCAAAGCTTAATAAACAGGCAAAGAAGCAGCTTGCAGAAGTGCGCAGCAAGATAGACAAGGGATATGTGTTCAAGATATATCAGAATGACGGTACATTCTATTATCAGTCAGAAGCAGCCGAAGCCAGCTCTATGCAGGAGAAAATTGAAAGCGGACAGGTCGTTAGCTTTGTTCAGAATAAGCTCGGCACCTCCTATTATATAACACATTCCTGCATAAACTCCAGCACTGACAATGCGTTCCTCTGCTATGTTTTTCACCCGCTGGAGCTTGCTTTCAGGAGCCATATCTTCTTATACATTATGAGCCTTATTGCCTTTATTATAATTGAAGCTTTTGTTATTGTCATGATGAGAAAGATGTACGGCAATCAAATGAGCTATGAGCTTATGCGGCAGGATCTTACAAGAAGCATCGCTCACGATCTCAAGACTCCTCTTGCCGTAACAAAGGCTTATACCGAGAACTGGGAGTATATCGACGAGGAGGACAGACCTGAGTACGCAGAAAAGCTCAACGCTGAAGTAGACAATATGGTGTCTGTTATTAATAATATGCTCAATATGTCAAAGCTTGATTCTGAAAAGGATATAAAGCTGGAAGAAGTTGACCTTTACTCCATGACATCTGAAATATATGAGCGCATGAAGCCTATTATAAATGAGCGCGGACTCAATGTCAAGCTTGTAACAGATGTATTGGGCGGAAAATATGTGGCATATGCCGATCCGAAAATGATAAAAATAGCTATTGGCAATTTTATTACCAATGCCGTAAAATATGCCGAGAGCAGAGTAGCTATAAAGTTCCTCTGCAATGAGAAAAAAATAACATTTATAGTGACAAATGACGGTCAGTGCATAAGCAAAAAGGACATAAAAAGGATATGGGAGCCCTTCTATAAGGTCGACAAGGCAAGAACTGACAGAATGGGCAGCAGCGGTATGGGGCTTGCTATAAACAGCAGCATATTACGGCTTCACAAGGCAAAATATAAATGTATAAGCAGCAATAACGAGACATCATTCTGGTTTGAATTGAAAAAGGTGAAATAAAATGGAAGAAAAATACAGAATACTGTTAGCCGAGGACGATAAGGCTCTGCGTGATATAACAGCGCTGTTTTTTCGCAAGAACGGATTTGAGGTGGACACAGCCGTAAACGGTGATGAAGCCTGCTCCTGTGTCGATAAAAACAGGTATGATATCATTATCCTCGATATAATGATGCCGGGGAAAGACGGTAAGGAGGTATGCAGATACATAAGGAAGAAGTATGATGTACCCGTGATATTTCTCACTGCTCTTGGTGAGGAGAATGATATAGTTAATGGTTATGAAGTCGGTGCAGATGAATATGTGACGAAGCCTTTTTCAACAAAGCTTCTTCTTGTAAAGGTCAATGCTCTTATTAACAGATATCACGGACTTCTCATCAAAAACGGCAGAATAGTCATAGATGAATTGGAGATAGAGCCCGCAAGAAGGTATGTTACAGTAAATGGCAGGGAAGTGGTCATGGCTCCTAAAGAGTATGAGCTGCTTATGTATTTTATTGACAATAAGAACATCGCTCTCAGCAGAGACAAGATACTTGATGCAATCTGGGGCATGGACTACGAAGGCTACGACAGAGCAGTTGATACTCATGTAAAGAAGCTTCGAGCTGCTCTTGGAAGTGCAAGGCGACATATAGAAACAGTTTTGAAGGTTGGCTATATGTGGAAAAACTAAGACGATGAACATTATATTATTACAAATATGCGAGATATATAGTAGATGCCGGTTAAACCGGCACCTTTATATCTTTTAAAGAAGCTTGCATTTCAAGGAAAGCACCGAAATACAAGCTTCTCTCATTCCTGTAGAAAACGATTTTTAATTCTTTTTTCAGTTTCGTGAGCAGTAAAAACAGGTGTAATGCACATGAAATGCACACGGAATGCACACGACTGAAAGGCAGTATAACGATATTTAAATAAGCCAGCTCCCGTGAGGGAACTGTTATTCTTGTAAGTAATAAATATATTGTTTCCACTCTGACTATCTGGAATTCCGGGTCAAGAATGAATGAAAAACTTGAAAATGGTTATGGACTGTGATATAATATGAAAGTAAAGTTTAATATTAGAATAAAAGTCTTATTGGAGATAATGAAAATATGGATTTATCATTTGTCTATTTCTGGAATCAGGTATCATCAAATCCACTGCTTATGCTTGCAGTTGGTTTGACGCTAGGCGTTATTTTTGTAAACGGCTGGACGGATTGCCCTAATGCGATCGCAACATGTGTTACCACCCGATGTATGGAAGCTCGTCCTGCGATTCTGATGTCAGCGTTCTTTAATTTTCTCGGTGTGTTTATTATGAGCTCTATCAATGCAACGGTTGCGCAGACGATTGCCAATATGGTCGATTTCGGTGAAAACTCACATGATGCAATAGTAGCACTGTCAGCTGCCCTTTTGGCAATCGTTATCTGGGCTGTACTCGCTTGGTATTTCGGGATACCTACCAGCGAAAGTCACGCACTGATCGCAGGGCTGACCGGTGCGGCGATTGCGATGCACGGTGGCCTTGCCGGCGTGAACGGTCACGAATGGGTTAAGGTTATATACGGGCTTGTTATCTCAGTCGTGCTTGGCTTTATACTTGGCTATGCTATATGCAAGCTGGTGACTGTCATCTTCTATAATGTTGACCGGCGAAAAACAGAAGGCATCTTCCGAAATGGTCAGATCGGCGCAGCTTGTGCTATGAGCTTTATGCACGGAGCGCAGGACGGTCAGAAATTCATGGGCGTAATACTTATGTGTCTTCTGCTTTCAAATGGCGGTGGTGAAGGTGGCGCAGTAAAGATGCCGGTATGGATCATGCTGCTCTGTTCTGTTATTATGTCGATAGGTACATCAATTGGCGGCAAAAAAATTATCAAATCCATTGGTATGGATATGGTCAAGCTGGAAAAATATCAGGGCTTTTCGGCGGATATGGCAGCTTCGGTTGCACTGCTCATCAGCTCGCTCTTCGGAATTCCAGTATCGACTACACATGCAAAAACAACTGCGATCATGGGTGTCGGTGCTGTCAAACGACCTTCTGCGGTCAATCTTGGTGTTGTTAAAAATCTCATGATGACATGGATTCTGACTTTTCCCGGCTGTGGACTTATCGGATATATCACAACGAAGATATTTATTGCAATCTTCTGAACAGGAGTATATTATGGCGAACAAGAAAAACGATTTTTACTGGAACAACTATATATCTGCTGCTGATACTGCTTGCCATGCTGCAGATTATCTACTCGAATGCCTACGTGAATTCAATATCGAGCAGATGAACGAAATACTGCCTAAGATGCATGAATTTGAGCATAAGGGCGATTCTCTGCGACACGAAATGACGGAAATGCTTGCCAAGTCTTTTGTCACACCAATTGATCGTGAAGATATGGCTGAACTGTGCCAGAGACTCGATCATGTGATCGACTGTATCGAGGAAGTTTTGCAGGTTATTTATATCAATAACGTTACAAATATTACTGACGAGGCAATCAGTTTTGCTGAGAAAATCTGTAGCTGCACTGCCAAAATGAAGGCGATGCTTACGGAACTGCCTTATTTCAGAAAATCCGAGCAACTGCACAATCTCATCATTGATGTAAATGCCGCTGAAGAAGAATGCGATACTCTGTATCTGAATGCTTCTTACAACTACCGAAAAAACTGGAACGGTAAGAATCCACTGGACGTTATTGCATGGCGTGAGATCTACTCGATGCTTGAAGAATGTGCAGATGCCTGCGAGGATGTTGCGGATACTGTTGAAGCAGTGGTAATGAAAAACACATGATGAATAATCACTGTTGATGTGAATATGCAAATGAACGAATAATGTCACAATGTTTTGTGTCAATAGATTATATCATAACTATGTCAATAGTTCACGGTCTATTGATATATATAATCTGTTTCAAATACATCGCATTATAACTTTTGAAGTATTTCAAAGGAAAGCAATAAGCAATTGAAAGGAAATGACTATAGCAGAAATGATTTTCATTCGGAATAATTCTATTCCACTTATTTATTCCACACGAAAATTATAAAAGGCTATAAATTGACAAAAACAGTGCGTTACAAAAATTCGAATTCCTCTCTGTCCGCCAGAATTAAAAGCCTGTAGAAAACAGTTTTAAATGCATTTTTGCAGATTCGTGTGAAGAAAAAACAGGCGGTTTTCACACGAATTCACACGAAGAAAAGGCGATATAATGTTATGAAAGAAAACAGCTCACCCCTGCATGGGGCGAGCCGTAAATTCTCATGTAGTATAAAGCCTGTAGTAGCATGACCGGGAGATACCAAGTTCCCGCATAGCTTCTACAGGCTTCTTATTTCCGCAGCGAACTTCTGCCAGCACTTCGCGCCATTTATCAGGCAAAGGCTTTGACGGACGTTCGAAACGGATGTTTTTCTTTTTAGCAGCTTCGATACCCTCTCGCTGTCGAGTACGAATTTTGTTGCGTTCATTTTCAGCGATCGCTCCGAGAAATTCAATGAGAATAGCGTTAATCATTTCAAGTACCCATTTCTGCTCCTGTGGAAAGTCTGTGAGCGTGGTAGGTATATCAAGTATCTTTACACGAACTCCTGCTGCTTTGAATTCTTCCAGTTCACGCTTGATGTCTGCTTTATTTCGACTTAACCTATCTGCGTAAGGTATAAATACTTCTAAGGAGAAAGATGATAAAATGAGATCAAAGGGAATAGCAATCATTACGGCTGCCTTTACACATACTATTTCAGTTTATTGTAATCCTTATCTGAAACTGCTTCACATTACAACCATTAAGCACTGAAACCCATTCGGAAAGATTGACATTTAGCCTGATTTGTGGTAAAATAATAAAGCAAATATAAACACTGGAGGTGAATCAAGTGACTAACAGCGACAGTTGCGGGCCAAGCGGGCGAAAGCAGCATGATTTCAGATGCAGCGGTACTGTTAGAGTTACCGCTTGATTGTGTTTGAGATAAATATGTGACTGCCCGTATGTGTCTTGTTCATATACGGGATTTTTATGCCCATTGTCCCTTCTGCCTATAAATTGGAAGGAGGATAAATCAATGGAAAACAAGGATAACTTACAGACTACAGAAGCACCGGCTGTAAAGCCGGATTACACAGAAGAAATCAGCGAAATACTTCACAGCCATGCAGCGCCGAAAGCTTTGATGAATCAGCTTGAGGACTATCACGCCAATGATATTGCAGAGGTATTGGAAGAACTTTCTGAACGGGAACGAAAAAAATTCTATCGCATATGCAGCATAGAGATGCTGGCAGAAATGGCGAGTTCTTTGATGAAGAAGACGCCGGTATTTACCTTAATGAAATGGGTATCCGTAAGGCGGGTGCTGTTGTGTCTAAGCTCGATACTGATACTGCAGTTGAAACACTGCGGACTATCGGGAAGGAAAAGCGTGCGCTTATCATTGATGCTGTAGAACCGGATGTTCAAAACGAAATCAAGCTCATTGCCTCCTTTGATGAGGACGAGATCGGAAGCAGAATGACAACAAACTGCATTATTATCCGTGAAAATATGTCAGTCAAGGAAGCGATGAAGGAACTTATCAGACAGGCGGAGGAAAATGATAATATCGCAACATTGTTCGTGACGGATGAGGACGGAGAATTCAATGGTGCGATCGACTTGAAAGATCTGATCACAGCACGCAGCGGAACGCCGCTTAATGGTTTGATCGCCGCCTCGTTTCCGTATGTGTATGCAAACGAGCAGACGTCCGACTGTATTGAAAAGCTGAAGGACTATTCCGAAAGCATTATACCTGTACTCGATGACAGCAACAAGATGCTCGGCGTTATCACGGCGCAAAATATTATTGAAGCCCTTGATGATGAAATGGGCGAAGATTATGCCCGTCTCGCAGGCTTGACCGCAGAAGAAGATCTGAATGAACCGCTTATGCAAAGCATGAAAAAACGTCTTCCATGGCTGATCACTCTTCTTGTTCTGGGTATGCTCGTTTCTACGGTTGTAGGGGTATTTGAAAATGTAGTGGCACAGCTCACGCTTATTATGGCTTTCCAGTCGCTGATACTGGATATGGCTGGTAATGTCGGAACCCAGTCTCTTGCCGTGACGATTCGTGTACTGACAGACGAAAATCTGTCTTTTAAGCAGAAAACGCAGCTTGTATCCAAGGAAATGCGTATCGGATTATGTAACGGTCTGTTACTTGGCATTCTCTCTTTTGTTGCCATAGGGCTGTATATATCCGTTTTCAAAGGGAAAGAACCTCTTTTTGCTTTTGCAGTATCAGGCTGTATTGGTGTGGCTTTGATGATCGCTATGCTGATATCCAGTGCTGTTGGCACGCTGATACCGCTTTTCTTCAAAAAAATAAAAGTTGATCCGGCTGTTGCATCCGGACCGCTGATCACCACGGTAAACGATCTGGTTGCAGTGGTAGCGTATTACGGCATGAGTTGGATCTTGCTGATAAATGTTTTACATCTCGCATAAAAACAGGAGGACACTATGGCTGAAAAGAACACAGAAAAACAGCGTGCTGCGGAACAGCAGCTTGCAGAGATCGCAAAAATATCAGACGAGGAACTGTTTAAACGTTTAGATACCGATGAAGAGGGCTTGAATCAGGTCGAAGCAAGTGACCGTCTTGAAGAATACGGAAAAAACATCATTGATACAGGAAACGAAAACAGCCTTGCAAAGCGTATAAGGGAGGCAATAATCAATCCGTTCAATGTCGTTCTGCTTATCGTTGCGGCAGTAACACTTGTAACTGATGTAATTATAGCGGAAAAGCCAAGCTGGGCAACGTTCCTTATGCTGATATTCGTTGTCGCAGTTTCCGGTGTGATTTCCTTTATACAGGAAGAACAATCCAACAGTGCCGCTCAGAAGCTTCAGAACATGATCTCAAACAAGATAGATGTTATCCGAAACGGAAGCAGCATGGAGATTGATATTGGAGATGCAGTTCCGGGCGATGTTGTAAAATTAGCATCAGGAGATATGCTCCCCGGTGATGTGCGTTTCATAGAGACTAAGGACCTCTTTATTGACCAGTCACAGCTGACCGGTGAAAGCAATCCCATTGAGAAATTTGCTGGTCCCGATCCCGAGGGCGATGATATTACAGAGCTTGATAACATCGGTTTTATGGGAAGCAATATTATCTCGGGAAGTGCAAAAGCAGTAATTCTTACAACAGGCAATCAGACATACCTCGGCAGTATGGCAAAGAGTCTGAATACCTATCAGGATAAGAGCAGCTTTGAGCGAAATATCAATTCTATAAGCAGCCTGCTCATCAAGTTCATGGCTGTTATGGTGCCGATCATCTTTATTGCCAACTTTATCACCAAAGGCAGCTGGCTCGATTCACTGATGTTCGGTATCACTATTGCAGTAGGCCTTATGCCCGAAATGCTTCCTGTCATCATGACATCATCACTTGCAAAGGGTGCTGTCAATATGTCGAAAAAGCACACTATCGTAAAGCGTCTCGGCTCTATCCAGACCTTCGGTGAAATGGATATCCTCTGTACCGATAAAACAGGAACTCTGACACAGGATGAAATAGTGCTTGAAAAATACATGGACGTTCTCGGCAGAGAAGATAAACGTATACTTCGCCATGCATTCCTCAACAGTTACTTCCAGACAGGACTTAAAAACCTCATGGATGTTGCTATAATCAATCGAGCAGAGAATGAAGAACTGTCATATCTGAAGGAATCCTATGTAAGAGAGGATGAAATACCATTTGATTTCAGCCGCCGTCGCATGAGCGTGGTGCTGCGTGACAAAAACGGCAAACGTCAGCTCGTTACAAAGGGCGCTGTGGAAGAAATACTATCTATCTGCGGTCATATAGAAATTGACGGCGAAGTAAAAGCAATCACTCCCGAACTGATCGAAAACGCTCAGAAAATAGCGACTGAAAACAATCTTGAGGGTATTCGTGTTATTGCCGTTGCTCAGAAAAATAACATACATGATGTTGAAACATTCGGCGTAGACGACGAGAGTGACATGGTTCTGATCGGCTTTGTAGGCTTCCTTGATCCTCCTAAGCCATCTGCAGAATCTGCTATAAAGGCTCTGAAAAAGAACGGCGTACGTACCGTTGTACTTACAGGCGACACCGAGGGCGTTGCGATCAATATATGTGGCCGGCTTGGTATCCCTACGGAGTATACACTTACAGGCAGTCAGGTAGAAGCAATGTCCGATGAAGAACTGCTTGAAGCCTGCGAAAAATGTCATATATATTCCAAGCTTTCACCGTATCAGAAGCAGCGTGTTGTCAAGGCTTTTCAGACAAACGGACATACTGTCGGCTATATGGGCGACGGTATCAACGACAGCCTGCCGCTGAAGCAGTCGGATGTCGGTATCTCTGTAGATACAGCTGTTGATATTGCAAAGGAAGTTGCAGATATCATTCTTCTTGAAAAAGATCTGAATGTCCTTGATGAAGGCGTTATCGAAGGAAGACGTACCTTTGCGAATATGTCCAAATACCTGAAAATGTCTGTCAGCGGAAACTTCGGCAATATGTTCTCTGTTCTGATAGCAAGTATCTTCCTGCCGTTCCTGCCGCTTCTTCCGATACATATTCTTGTTCAGAATATCCTCAATGATTTCGCACAGCTCGGTATGCCATTCGACCATGTAGAGGACGAGAGCATCCGTCTGCCGAAGAAGTGGAATATCCCCGGAATCAAGAAGTTCATGGTGATTTTCGGCCTGCTCAGTACAGTTCTTGATGTACTCTGTTTCCTTGTGCTTTGGTTTGTTTACAAGTTCAACAGCGACTCGCTTGCAGGCTTTTTCCAGAACGGCTGGTTCATGTTCGGCGTTATTTCTCAGACTGTGGTTATACATACCATCCGTACCCCAAAGGTACCGTTTATCAAAGACCGTGCATCGGTTCAGCTAAGTATCTCAACTCTCCTTGTTGTTATTGCGACTCTGCTTATCGGATTTACCGGTATTGCAACTCTGTTTGATCTGCCGGTAATGGTACCGTCATATATACTCTGGCTTGCAGGTCTGATGGTCGTATATACAGTACTTGCACAGATTCTGAAGCGTATCTATATGAAGTTCAATAATGAATGGGTATAACGCCTTACTAATAGAAGACTTGCTTCCTTGTCATCCACGTGATGTTTTTCGCTGTAAGCAATTATGATCGCGGCAAGTAGAAGACTTTTTTGCTCTTGAATAATCTTTTTGCATGAAAATAGTAATGATTAAGGAAAACAAATGACCGCCGAATGGCTAATGTCATTAAACATACCTAATACAAAAGGAATCAGGAGTATGTTCGAGATAAACAGACATACTCCTGATAAGTTTTGTAAATAAAAAGGAAAGTAAAAAGAAATCCTACAGATATACCTGAAAAATGATACAGGGTAAAATTTTGATAATACTTCAGATAATAGTCCGCCTGTACATCGCAGAAATACAGGCTTTTCTCATGCCTGTAGAAAACAGTATTAAATGCATTTTTGCAGATTTGTGTGACTGTTTTACAGTCAAAAATCACACGGAATTATTGGTGGTACAAAGCTATGAAAGAACCAGCTCGCGCAAGGGAGCTGGCCTTTTTAGAATAAATATAAAGTATTTTTTCTCCATATGACATCAATACTTAATAGAAGGCTTGCTCCGTGATGATATGCTCGGATATGTCAAAGAAGCTAAGCATGAGCCTAAG
>DBYI01000009.1 GCA_002310115.1 Ruminococcus flavefaciens | reverse complement strand
TGACAACAATATACACTAATCAACCGCGAATTGTAAAGAGTTTGTGAACAAAAGAGCAATATTTGGTCAACAAACAGCAATAATTGGTGATTAAAAGGTAATATATTGATGTTATATGCAAAAATATATCAAAATTGTTACCGCATAAGCTGGATTCGTAACAAAAAATCCATATTCAAATCGTGCTAACAATATCATTTTCGGGTCAGATTGGGTATAGTTATATTTATTTCTTAACTGCTCGTAACTTCTGAAAAAAGACTGACTATCAGTGCACTTAATTTAATTAATACACATTGGATGGATAATATCAATTAAGAAGATAATGTATTTGATCAACATAATCTGACTGGCTGAATAAAAAAACATATTGGCAAATAGGAATATGTGTGCTATAATATATTTGTTCTAATCGCCTTATGGCGGCCATTGCTCAGAACTTCGTTCGCTGGAGCGCAAATTCTTTATCCACACGTGGAGGTAAACTTGAAGGTATTTGATTTTGATAACACACTATATCACGGAGAGAGTGCGGTAGACCTTGCTCTGTTTATTATAAAAAATAACAGGAGGATCATATTGTATCTGCCTAAGATATTCATAAATCTCATAAAGTACAAGCTTTGCATTGTCAGGAAAGAGAAAATGGTTCGCGCTATCAACGACTTTATGAGAAATGCCCTTCGTGATAAAAATGAGATATATGAGGCAGTAGAGGGATTTTGGGGGAAAAACGGTCACAAGCTGGACAGAAAAATGCTTGCAAAAATCAGTCATGACGATGTTATTATTACTGCCGGACCTGATTTTCTGATAAACGGGATACGCGGTATTATCAACACTGACCATATTATCAGCAGCAGGATAGACTCTGAAAAAATGAAGGTCAGATATCTCAATTTCGGTGAAAACAAGGTCAAAGGGTATAAGGCATTATATGGGGATAAACGAATAGAATGCTTCTACACCGATTCCTATAATGACAAGGCACTTATGGAAATTTCCGACAGGGTATTTATAGTAAAAAAAGGCAGGCTCACCAGAATAAAATAATTTAGTGAAATAGAATGAAGGCGGCTTTAGAGCCGCCTTCATATTTTATGTGAGCTTGTTTTATTTGCTTTTACAGTATTTATTGCAGTTATTTGGAGTGTTGTAAAAAACTGAAGTTATCAGTTTGCAGCTTCAAGTTTGCTTTCAAAATCTTCAGGTGAAAATCCTGATGTTCTGATTGCCATTATGTAATCATCATTAATTCTTCTGACATAGATTACATTATTCTGATCAGAAACGGTGTAGCTTGCTCTGATGTAGCTCTTGTCGCAGTGTTCAATAGTTTCGGGAGCACTTATATCAGTTGCCTCAATATCAGGCGAGAAGCTCAGCTCATTGCGCTGCATGAATTCTGCTGCGGTAATATCCGGAGCATCGGGATATCTGAGCTTTGTGTTAAAAAACCATACATTGACATATTTTACATTGTCAATATCCTCGCCGTAGCAGGCAGCAGCGTCCAGTGTACCTGTAGAGTAGATCTCTTTTTCCGCTTCGCTCATGAATCTTGTAGGCATGATATAGTGAGTATGAAGATCATCACTATTTAGGAAATAACCATTTTCAGGTATCTTGATTCTTATGCCTGCAAATTCCGAGGTATAGACGTTCCCATTGGATATTCCTGCGGAAAATGCATTATTCTCAGCAGTTTCGTTTTCAAGCTGAGCAGTATTTGTGTCTGTTACCTGAGCTTCTTTGTTATTTGTCTCAGCAGAGACAATAGTGGTATCATTTGTTACGCTTGTGACAGTAGTTTCTGACGGTTTAGCAGAGGTGAGTTCTGTTGTTATTTCTGCAGAAATAGCTACTGCGTCTGGTTTATCGGCTGGTGAAGTAGCAGCTTCGGGGAAAGAGACATTGTCCTTTCCGCATGATGTGAGTGCACAAAGTGTGGCTGCAAGTGTGATAATAATTGACTTTTTCATAATTGTTACTCCTTTATATGTATAGGTTTCAAAACTAAATTGAACGTTCATAAATACTAATCGGAGCGAAAAAATGAAATGTGACATAAATTTCTGAATTTTAAAAAATAATTTCTGAAAATCTCATGAGCCGCCGTTTACGACGGCTTAGCATTCATCACCAATAGAGTTTGCTGTGATATCAATATTAGTAATAAGGCACAACCTTTAAAAGCATTGTTACCGATCGTATTCGCGCTCGCACTAACTCGTTTAAGATTTTTACAGCCTGCAAAAGCGCTGTCTCCGATATTTTTGAATTCATAGTCATCAATAAATACAAAGCTGGTGTTTTCAAATGCATTCGGACCAATATCACCTAAAATACGCTTTAATGTATAATTCTCAGAATCAACAAAATTTAAACTATAAAGCTTTTCACATCCACGAAACGCAGCTTTTTTGAACGTTACTTCTTTTTCACCGAAATGTACACGGGTAAGATTTGTACAGCCCTCGAAAGCACTTTCACCTATCTCATTGATCTGGCTGCCTCCGTCAAATCCCCTGGCGTACAAAGTAGGAGTTCCGTATGTATAATCGGTCATATTGATTTTGTTTACCCCGTAAAAATATACTTCAATAATATTTGTCTGATCCTTGAATGCATTATCTGCTACAGAAATGACATTTTTGCCGCCGAGATGCTTTGGTATCCTTATAGTCGTACCGGGGCTGTTTGGCTTACAGCCTACTATAATTGAACCACTGCTGGTAATCTTATAATTGAGCGTATAATTTTCCAGTTCATCTTTGTAATGCCAATTGCCTCTGTTACAGTTTCCTGATTGTTTTACACTGTTGCTCTCAGCTGCCGATACTGATATGGGCTTGACGCTTAGCGCTTTGAGTGCTGGTGCTGAACTGATTGGTGTACATACTGCTGTTGTAGCGATGATTGCTGCAACAGTTCGCTTGATAGAATTTTTCATAATCATTATTTTCCTTATCATGTTAAATATATATTAGCCGTTGCAGTGTGCACTCCTGCGAGTCAGCTAAAATGCTTCAGTTGTTTCGTGAGCATACGCTTATTATATCTTCCGTTGGAGACAAAATAAACTGAAATCAGCTAAGTTGCATTTTCCGGAGGGTAAGTTGCTTTTTTCAATGAGTAAGCTGCAAAGAAGGTTATGTGAAAATATCCGAAACACACAGGGATTCTGACAGCTGTTAGTGATAAGTCAGTGTAATATAAGTAAGTTGCGTTTTTTAGGGGGTAAGTTGCATTGACAGCAGATTGGGATATGTGTTATCATATATATTATGAATGAGCTGTTTGAGAGATTGAAATTTACCGTGTAATATGATACAATGAAGTAAAAATACGGCAAAGGAGCTTACTTATGAATGAAAAAATCAATATCACATGGTACGGTACAGCATCTGTGAAGATAACTGCCGGAAGCTCTCAGCTGCTGATAGATCCTTTTATTCCGTTCCGCGACAGCAGGATAAAGGTAGCTGTAAACGCTTATTCCGGCTGCAGCCATATTCTTGTTACGCACGGACATTTTGACCATATCAGCAGTATCAGGGATATCGTAAGAAATGATACCAATGTGTACTGCACGAAAGCTCCATATCATACTCTTTTCAATAAGGGCGTTAATGAAAAGAATCTGCGTCTTATAAAGCCGGGCTCTTCCTTTTACGTTGGAGATATGCATATCACTGCATATAAAGGGAAACACATCAGTTTAAATGCGTGGAGCATTCTGAAAACTATATGCAGCAGGCGTGTCATGCATAATCTGAAAGGCATTAATGGAAAGCTGAAAAAGATAGTCTCATGTCTTGAGAAAAAAGAGACGCTATGCTATGTTGTGGAGGTATACGGCAAGCGTATACTCATACTTGGCAGCCTTGCGCTTGCAGACGGAATAGATTACCCCAAAGATGTCGATATTGCGTTTTTTCCATATCAGGGTTCAAAAAAAGTATGCGATATCGCTTTGCGTATATATGACAAGCTCAGACCACAAGCCGTTCTGCTTACGCATTTTGACGACACTTTCCCACCGTTCAGTTCTGAAGTTGATACATCAGATTTTGAGGAGCATATGAAAAAGCGTACTAAGGTTTATAAACTGCCACACAACGGCAAACTTGAGATCTGACGTATAATCTGCAAGACACTATTTACACTATTAAAACCACTAAAGCGGAGGCCGATCATGAAAATAATAATCGAATCCCCTCAGCCAGACGAGGAAGACGTTGTGATAGTAAGGTGCGCATCACCTGATCAGCGTCTTATTTCCATGCTGCTTTCATTTAAAACTGTGAATACAGAACTCACAGGATATCTGAATGACAAGATTGCACGTCTGAACTATCAGGACGTTTACTATTTTGAATCCAATGAAAACCGTGTTTTTGCATATTGCCATTCAGATGTCTATGAGGTTAAATATAAGCTTTATGAACTTGAAGAGCTTTTTAATCCGCTGGATTTTGTGCGCTGTTCAAAGTCTATGATAATTAATATGGAAAAGATAGAGTTCCTTTCACCTCTTTTCAGCGGCAAGCTTGAAGCCCATCTGAAAAACGGTGAAAAAGTCATTATATCACGACAATATGTACATAGTCTGAAGGCGAAGCTCGGTATTGAGGAGGTTTAATGATGGTGAAGGAATTTTTTATCTCATTATTACATTATTTTGTTGATATAACTACAGCTGTGGTAATAGCTGCGGCGGTATACCTGACGTTTTCGGAACAACAAATGGAGAACAATATACTCTGGCAGATACTTTTAAGCGGTTTGATTACCGCTCTGCCAACAGCGGTACTTCTTTGCTTTGATCCCAAGAGCGTCAGAGTTTCGGTGATACTGTGGGTGATACATTTTCTGCTGATATTCTTCATTACATTGATGCTGCTAAAAATGTTCGGCTGGTGCAAGATAACTCCAGTATCTGTATTTCTGACTTTTATTGCTGTTTTGTTTATATACTTCTTTACTTGCGGTGTTCATTACCTTGTAGCAAAGAAGCATACGGCATGGATGAACCAGCAGCTGAAAAATCGTTATTCAAAAGAAAAACAATAATCGGCAATCATTCCTGGTACACATAAAGTAAGTGTCTCTATTTTGGCAGTTATAAGAATGGTAAATTAAGCAATGTACTGGCTTCGCAATTTAAGCGAAGTCAGTTTTGTTTTGTATATATCAATGTCAGCAGGTATATATCCATTCATCATATCCGACAAAGATAGGGCTGATAATTCGGTAATAATATCCCTTGTATAATTCAGAGAATAATGGTAACATATCACCAACTAAAAATAAAAGAGCGTGATATGATGCAAAAAATAATAGATCAGGATAAAACCGGGCAGTATATACGATATCTGTGTGATCATGCGGGAATAAAGGTGACAGAGGCAGTCCGACTTCAGCAATGAGCGGAACAGGTGAAGGAACAGCAGGCAAGCGGACTGACCATAAAGCAGTTGTGTGATAAGAATGATATCAAGACCAATGCTATGCTGATTGTTGTAGCGGAGCTTTTGTGCTTATTATCATAAACTTTTGGGCTGGGTTTGGCTGGCGCTTACATCAAAATTGTTAAAACTAAAAAAGCTCTCAGGCTATTACGCCTGAGAGCTTTGATATTATAAGAGCTGATATTATGAATTCTCACGGTATATCATAATGGCTTCATAGTATCTGTAGAATGCAGAAACTGCATTTTTTGCAATTGTGCTGCTGTTTTCATTAAGAATTGCGTTGACATATGAAAGAGCAGAAACTTTGCATGATGCTGTGCCATTAGCAGTAACAACGGTGATAGTATATGTATCTCCGAGGTGATGAGCTGAGATATTCGGAATAGTCACCTTATAGCGTCCGTCTGCCTGCTTTACTGCTGTGTATGAGGTAGCAGCGTTTCCCTTTTGGGTCGTTACCTTTATACTGCCGCTGTAGCTGCTCCTGGGCTTGATGAACACGTTAACTGTTGTATCGGCGTTCAGTGAAAGCGAATATGTTATCTTTTCGATATCGGATTTGCCGAGAGCAAGTACACGCTCATATTTTGAAGCTGCTTTGCTGACATCTTCATACGAATAGGAGCTTGTATAATACTTGTTCATTGCCTTGTGCTCCTTGCCTACTGTCCAGTTGTTGCTGGCTGCGAGGAAGGGCTGTGCATAGTGACCGTAATCTGCTATTGCGTGAATGAGGTCGAGAGTTGTCTTATCATAGCAGCCTGAGTTCTGTTCGAGCTTATTGATGTAATCAAGAACCGAATATGTTTCTGATATTGTCTTTCCGTTTCCGAAGTGGAATACAGCTGTTATGGTATCAGCCATTTCAACTGATGTCACATAGTAGGTAAAGCTGTAGTACTTTCCGCTGGGGCTCTTGGAATTCTTGTTGAATTTAGCTGTTGATGTCTTGCCGTTCAAGGTGAACTCCATGTAGCTTGCAGCCTTTTCCTTATCTGAGAGAGAGGAAAGGTCAAGGTTGAAGCTTACGCCTATCTGTCCGCTCAGAACGAGGTTATGAGTCTTGATAAAGTCGTTCTTGTCGTCTTTTAATGTAAGATATCCGGGATCAGCCTCGCCGCCGTCAATGCGTGCATATTCTATTCCTGTATAATAACTGTCATACACAGTTCCGGCACCGCCTACGAGTTCTGTACAATCCGTAAACATATCTGTAGCATCCTCAAGACCAACGTTGTGAACCCAGGGCGGGAAGAATAACTGTTGATAAGAGTAAACTCCTGAAGGCTCCCAGTCAGCATTTACATATATAGTTTTCAGAGAGGTACAATTAGCAAACATACCTTGCGTATATGTAACATGGTGTATGTCAAAACTGCTCAGATCAAGTTCTTTTAATGATCTGCAGCCGGCAAATACGCTGCCCATATCGTAAACGTTTGAGGTGTCAAAATTGCTTACGTCGATCGATTCCAGCAATTCGCAGCCTGCGAACATTCCTTCCATGGAAGTAACATTTGACGTATCAAAATGGCTTACATCAAGAGTTTCTAAATTACAGCATCCATTAAACATGTACTCCATATTGGTTGCCTTTGATGTATCAAAACTGCTTATATCCAGTGTCTCTAATGAAGAATAATCAAGCTGTCTGAACATACCGCGGAAGCTTTTTACCTTTGATGTATCAAAGCTGCTAAGATCAAGTGTTTTTATGTTAACAGAAAATGCAAACATTGCAGCCATGTTTCTGACGTTTGATGTATCGATATTGCTCAGATCGATTAGTGTTAAATTCCAGCATTCCTCGAACATAGCTGACATATCAAGAACAAATGAAGTATCTGCATTTTTAAGATCAACTGATTCAAGCTTATCCATATAAGCGAATAAGCCTACACAATTCTGAGGAAGTACTGCACCTTCTTCGACAACGATCGCTTCTATTTCGTCCTTGTCAACTCCGTCGGGAAGTACAATACCATCGGGATACTTAGCATTTCTGACATATCCCTTGAGATGAAGAGTCTTTGTTTTTGTGTCATAATAGGATTCGTCGGTAGCTTCTATAACATTTGGAGTTTCATATGACCAGAATACTGTGCAGTCCTTTTCAAGCATTTTTTCTTCTGTCCAGTCGTATGGAATTGTTATATCCCTGTTTGTGCTGTATTTAGAGCCAAGACTGAACATGCCGGAAATATTCGTATCGTCAGAAATGGTAAAGTGATGAATATCAAATTCGTGCATGAAAACCCATGCGAACATTCCTGACATATCTTTAACGTTACGGGTATCGAAGCTTTTTATATTGAGAGAGTTCAGGTATCCGGAGAAAGCAAACATATCACTCATATCTGTAACTTTTTCTGTTTCAAAGCTGCTCAGATCAAGCTCTTTAAATCCTGAAGTTGCAAACATACTCGACATATTCGTAACACTGCTTGTATCAAAATTGCTCAGATCAATTTCTTCAAGTCCGTGCAGATCATCATTATAATAACCTAAGAATCCAAGATCAGAATATGTGTCCTGGAACATTCCCGACATATCGGTAACGTTTGATGTATCAAAACTATGCAGGTCGAGGGACTTCAGCATTATACAGCCCTTGAACATGTCAGACATATCTGTTGCCTTTGATGTGTCGAAGCTGCTTAAATCTATAGAACGATAACCTGCTCCGTCAAACATGCCTGACATATTTGTCACGCTGCTTGTATCAAAGACACTGAGGTCGAGTACCTTTTCGTATGACTCATAAGAATCGTCTGACGGGCAATATATTCTTTCGGCAACATACTCATACCAGCCGCATTCTGCAAACATTTTCGACATATTCGTTACGTTTGAAGTGTCAATGCCGTCAAGTTTAAAGATAGCATACTGACAGTTCATGAACATGCCTTCCATTGTTGTAACGTTTGATGTGTCACAGTTTGTGAGGTCAATGTATTCAAGTTTGGAATTATAACGGGTAGCATTATCGAACATATATGACATGTCGGTAACGCTTGAGGTATCGGCGTTTTTGAGATGAACTGCCCTGAGATCTGTAAATCCATCAAAGAAATGACTGCAGTTATTGGGCAGAACAGTGCCCTCGTCAGCGGTCACGACCTTGACATCTTCCTTCTGTACTCTATTAGGAAGTAGAATGCCATTTCCGTTGCTGTTTGTCAGAACATTTCCCTTGAGATGAAGTGTCTGTGTCTTTACGTCATAGTATGTCTCATAGCCTTCACCTTTAATGACAAGATTTTTATTGCTGTCTGCAAATATGTTTTCGTCTTTTTCGAGTAGTTTTTCCTTTGTCCAACCGTAAGGAAGTTTTAAAAAAGTAAGAGCAGCACAGTCTGTGAACATACCTTTTATTGTTGTATCATCTGAAATATAGAAGCGGCTAAGATCAAGTTCGCTGCATCCGCTGCCTGAGAACATTTCTGACATATCAGTGACCTTATGAGTATCAAAACTACTCACTTGGATCTCGTTCAGAAGGTCGCATCCTCTGAACATATAGCTCATATTTGTAACATTGCCTGTATCAAAACTGTTTATATTTACAGAATTTATCCTGCTGTCCTCAAACATACCGGACATATTTCTGACATTTGATGTATCGAAATTGCTAAGATCAAGATCATCTGAATATGCATTCATAAACATGTACGACATATCTTTGACATTGCTGGTATCAAAGCTGCTTATATCAGGTACCTTGCAGTTTATGAACATTCCTGACATGTTGGTTACATTTGAGGTGTCGAAATCTCCGAGCAGCAAATATTCTGCGTCAGGATCCTCAGGCGCCTCCTGGCGGCTGAACATATTATCCATGTTCCAGACATTAGAAGTGTCAGCGTTCCTTAAGTCGATTAGCCTGAGATTTGGCATATAATAAAAGAAATTACTGCAGTTTCCGGGGAGAATAGTTCCCTCATCGGCTATTATTGTTTCAATATCGTTCCAATTGACGCCCTCAGGGGTAACTATTCCTGAGAAGCGAACATTGTAGCTTACAGTGCCTTTGAGATGAAGGGTTTTGGTTTCTGCGTCAAAGTACGACTCGTCACCCGGTAGCCTTGACCATTCTTCCTCATCCATCGCATTTGCCGTCAGTAATTTGCCGGACATAAGTCCGTTGTTGTTCTGTAAAGAAATGCCTGCATTACTTGCAGCGAGAGCAAGAGAGAGTGTGAATGCAGCGATTTTTTTACACGCATTATACATTATTTAGTCCTCCTTTTGAAAATACTAATAGTTTACATTTGTAATAATAAAGCATACAGTATTATTATATCACTACGGAATACATTTGGAAAGGAAATTAATTGAAAATTAATAGTTTGTTCATATGTTGCTGTGATACGTAAAAAACATTGCAGGACAGCGGAATATAAAGCATATTTATGAAATTGTTTAATAAAGTCAGTAAACACACTTGAGGCTCATGCACTTACACCGCCTATTGCCCGTGAAAATTGTCGCAATCATGGACAGTATACTTTTTCAAAATATTATTATACGGCTTCTGGACGTTATTACTTAGGCGAATATTGTTATGCTTGTCTTTGTCAAGCATAAGTATAAAAAACTCTCCTCACGTAAGGAGAGTTTTTCTTATTTCAAATTTGGTGAATTCATACGTAAATATAATCTACAGCGGACGATTTCCTAATATTTTCCTAATAAAGTTTCTGATTAAAAACTTATCATAATATGGGCAGGTGAGTAAAAATCACCGAATTTATGCGGATTAGGCAGTACTATATAATACTACGTAATTCCTAATAATAAACGACAAGTTGCACTCATAACCCGAAGGTCGTTGGTTCAAATCCAGCCGCCGCAACCCAAACGCAAGCCGCCTGAATTCGGAAAAAGACCGATACTCAGGCGGCTTTCTTATATTCTGAGTGCAGTCGGATTTCCGTATTTGCGCTCCGAAATGCAGTAAAATCACACGGGCAATCACACGAAAAAATGTTAAGAGCGTGGAAAGAGATATCAAACTGTAAGAAATATAACTAACGGAGGCGTATAGTATGCTTAAAATACCGGAATTGGCAATGCCCCAGAGCAAAAGAGTTACTACTATATATAACGGCAAGTGTGTGGTGTGGGCTGACTACGAATAGGCTAAGGCATTTTTCCTTGAAATGATGATGTCAACCGACGGCGAGAAACACGACCGAGCAGAGTGTGTATACATTCAACTCCTGCACGGATTGTCCGAATGCTCAGATGATGAATAATTACCGATATAAAGGCTTCGCAGTTTCTGCAAAGCCTTTATTATATTATAAAAAGTGGACCGGGCGCCGGCAGGACTGGAGCCGCATCTACGCTCAGCTTGTGATATATTATGGTGACAGGATACCAGAATAACATTTTCATCTTGACAATCAAATAATCATGTGCTAATATGCAGATAAGACCGACTGCTTTCACAATCGGTCTCATCATATACTCTTTTATTGCACTATTTTTCGTTTACACAGAATTTGGGATTGACTCTTCTTTTGATGCAGTATCATTCATCATCTTCATAATTACTTGTCTTTTTGATCCATGCGGTTAGTTCATCTCGGCTGCAGTCAGGTCTTATTTCTTGAAGATACAGTCCGCGCCACCACATATCACCGATAGAGAATTTACTGAAGTTTTCCGGGAATCTGATCTTTCCATTGTATATGTCCCATTGAAGTTTCTGCCATTCATGATTATCGCATTTAAACTTATCATAGCAACGGGGTTCAATATCGAGCTGGATAAGTTTTTTACCTGTGAATTCTTCGACTGAGCGTATAAGCTTTTCTAACGAATCATATACAAATTTAGCTCTGAAACCTCCGTCTGAATCTGCATCATCATACGTATCTGTATAATCAAGGAACAACATATTGTTTCGGGTGACTTTAAGCATACAGCAAATACCTTCATACTGTTTCTCACAGTATATTACTACTGGCAGTTTTCCGATGCTGATACTTGTTATTAGTTCCTTTTCCGTCAATTATATCATCTCCTGGTTATTATCTTCTGGCTTGATCCAGTCGAGATTGTCTTCAACTTCAAAATCTTCGCCAAGCTCCTGACGTACAAGATCAAGGAGCTTTTGGCCTGTTTCATAGTATACTATCTGTTCTTCAATGTGTCGGATATCACCTTTCCCAGGATCGTCCCAGTCAAGTATTTCAATACAACCATCGTCAAATCTTTCAAGTTTTCTGACAAGTTCTTCTGAAAGAGGGAGCTCATCGTACTGAATATCGCAGCCAAATATGTCCATTGTTTCTTTATTGCTGCTCCATAGACTTGTTGTAAAGTAATCAGGAGAAAAAGAGAGTACATATTTTGCCATGGGTACTCCTCCTTATGTTTAGATACTTTTATTTTATCATATTTGGAATTGTCAAGAAATGTGCAGT
>DBYI01000100.1 GCA_002310115.1 Ruminococcus flavefaciens | reverse complement strand
TGCCCACATAAATTTTACACTAAGAAACACACATGTGCTTAGACTTGCATTATTCTACAGAATGTGATAAAATAATTATGCAGACGACATATTTAGTCAAAATATAAAAATAATATGTTTTATGTTACAATTGTCTTACCTGTCACGATTGTTTTTTACAGAAACCACGATTGACATATTATTAGGAGGATAAAAAATGAAAAGAAGTATACTTATAACATTAGTAATTGCAGCTGCGCTCTCTTGCACAGCCTGCGGAACGATTGTTGAAGGGACTGAACCATCACGCAGAAAATTTCCTACAGAAGCAACAAACGAAACAGCTGAGGCAACAGATCTCACGACCGAAGCTTATGAACTAGAGACTGAGGAAATAACTGAGGAAATAACTGCCGAAGAGAACACAGAGGATCCCACTGAAGAAGCCGTTGATGTCGGTGGTGAAGCTCCAACTGAGGACATCATCAAAACAGAAGCTCCGTCCCCTGAGGATTCTGATTACGCTCCTGCACCAGCAATGTACAATATAGAAGGAATAACCTATATACAGGGGGCTCTTATAGCAAACAAGTCATACAGTCTCCCGGCTGATTTCGCTCCCGGACTTGACAAGACCTGTGAAAACCAGTTCTACAAGATGACAAGCGACGCTTCAAAGAAAGGACTGTACATCTATTTTGCTTCTGGCTTCCGTTCATATGACTATCAGGCTCAGATATACAACAACTACGTTGCTCGCGACGGACAAACATTAGCTGATACTTATTCTGCACGCCCGGGTTATTCCGAGCATCAGTCAGGACTTGCTATTGACGTAAACACCATAGATGACAGTTTTTCTTTAACTGACGAGGCAAAATGGCTTGCTAACCACTGTCACGAATATGGTTTCATTCTTCGCTATCCACAGGGCAAAGAGAGCATAACAGGATATCAGTATGAATCATGGCACGTTCGCTATGTCGGTACCGATCTTTCATACGCTATTCACAACAGCGGTCTCACTATGGAGGAGTATTTTGGCATTGATTCTTGCTATAAGGAATAATAGTAATCGATTTATTAATTAGGGTGGCTTAATGGCCACCCTTTTTTGGAGTATTATTATAAATGCTAACTGTAAGAAAAAAATAACGCTCAACATATTAACAAAATAATTGCAAAATGACAATTTATATTAGTGAAATTCCCTATTTTTTATTGACAAATCTGCCTTGCGGTGCTATACTGAAAATACGGATAGTTATATCCGTGATATGACATGAGAGGAGTCTTTTTAATGGGTGATATGAAAAAAATCAAACGTATAGCAGCAGGAATTATGAGTGCTGCTCTTGTATTCGGCTTTGCAGGCAGTATAAAGCCGCCCGCAGTTCCTGTTATTGCAGCCGAGACCGAAGAAGAGGGAAACGATTATATCCGGATCACATATAACTCAAATACAAAAATGTATGAATATGAGTTCATTGACGCTTATATCTACAATATCCATGCTGATCCATATTTTGTTAATATTGATCTCCTACCATCAACGGGCAACAATACCTTTTATTATGATAACATCAAGGAAATAGAGCTGCGCGATTCTCGTTCAACCGGTGTTTATCCAGATGACTACACTTCAAGCTACGAGCTGGTCAAGGATCTTGTCCCCGAGCAGAGAGTTAATATCAAATTCGCTTCTACCGAGAAGAATGACGATATTACAAAGATAGGCTACTGGGGCTACGGCAGAAGAGACACAGTTATTTACATGGACAAAGTAGTCTCCGTAAAAGATCCCATCGAGCATTTCTACGGTGATATAAACGATGATGGAATTGTTGATTCCTTCGATGTGCTCACATATAAAAAGTATATCGCAGGAACTCTTTCAGGCAAGCTCACAAGCGATCAGTTCCTTAATGCTGATATCAATTTTGATACCGTTATAGATGAAGAAGATCTGAAACAAGTAGTTGATTTCACTCTTGGCGTAAAAAAGGCATTCAACGGAGCTTCAAACATTGGAAGCATTCGCCTAGATAATACCGTAAATGTGCAGGCTTCCGAGGGCGTTGCTACTGATGCAAAATTTGCAGAAGCAGAAATGAATTTCGGTGTTGATCTTCTAAAAAAATGCTATGATAAAAAGTCGGACAGCGTGAAGAATCTGCTTATCTCTCCTCTTTCCATTTCAGCCGCTCTTTCAATGACTGCAAACGGCGCTGATGGTCAAACTCTCAAGGAAATGGAAAAGCTGCTCGGAAACGGTCTCTCACTGGAAGAAATAAACGAGTATATGGCATACTACATAAGCAATCTCCCCGACGAGCAGAAGGAAAAGATATATCTTGCAGACTCAATATGGTTCAAGAACGATCCGACATTCAAAGTATACGATGAATTCCTTGAAACAAACAAGAAGTTCTATAATGCAGAAATATACAAGAGTGACTTTGTGCCTGACGAAATCGTAAACGACGTTAACAGTTGGGTTAACAAGAACACGAAGGGAATGATCCCCTCTCTTATTTCACCTGCAAATATCAAGGATAACACTATGATGATGCTCGTAAACACTTTGTATTTCGAAGCTGAATGGTCAAGTCCATACCTCCATACAACAGACGGCAAGTTCACAGGACTTGACGGCAGCAAAACCCCTATCCAGAAGATGGACAGCATGGAGAGACAATACTTTGATCTTGGTAATGCAGACGCTTTTAAGAAGCCTTATAAAAACGGCGATTACAGCTTTGTCGGAATTCTTCCTCATGAAGATGTTGACTTCAATGAGTATATCAAGAATCTTGATGGAGCAACTCTTGCCGAAGGCCTTAAAGAATGCGAGGATCCAAATACTGTAGATCTTTACGTTATGATTCCGAAATTCAAGTACAATTACGGAGAGTCCCTCAAAGAGATACTCCCCGAGCTTGGTATGGAAACCGCTTTCAATCCTGATTTAGCTGATTTCACCAAAATCAATGATCTTTCAGTTCCTGATTCGCGCCCGCTGTATATTGACGACGTAATCCATAAGACTAAGATAGAAGTAACTGAAAAGGGTACTAAGGCAGCAGCTGCAACAGCTGTTGTAATGGGTGCAGGCGCAGCAGCTCCTATCGAAAAGAAAAAAGTATATATCTACCTTGACAGACCTTTCGTTTACATGATAGTTGACAAGAACAATGTTCCGCTATTCATCGGAGCAGCTACACAGCTTGAAACGACCTGACGTTTTTAAACAGCCGATACGCTTGTATCGGCTGTTTTTTTTCTTGATTTTTCGCCCCGTAAATTGTATAATTAAGTGTATATCTATCTTAGGATGATTAGTTAAAACAAAAATATATTATTTTTTCCGTTACACTTCTCTGCTGTTACAGGAATAGATAGAATGAAAGCCGATACAATGCATTATAAAAGCTTTACAATAAGAAGGTGAGACTATGACACATGAAGAATACCGAAAAGCTTCCCTTGACTCAAAGGAACAGGCACAGCGTATTCTATTCAATGAATATTTCAACTACGTATATACCATTGTTTTCAGCAAGCTTCGCAGCTGTGCAAGTCGTGAGGATATTGAAGAATGCGTCAGCGACTCCTTTGCTGATATCTACATATATTACGACGAGAGCAAGGAGCTTAACGGTGATATCACTGGATTCATCGGCACAATTGCAAGAAGAAAGGCTACTGATCTCTTCAACAGGCTTACTCATAAAAATATAAGTAAGTTATCTGTTGAATTCGAAGAAGCCGCAGAGCTTGAATCACCTGATAATACCGAAGAAATTGTTGATAATAAGGATACACGTTCAAAGCTACTGCAATGTGTGGAGCTTCTCGGCGAACCCGACTCCGTAATAATAATGCAGAAGTACTTTTTTATGAAAAACTCAAAGGAAATATCCAAGATGGTATCCATGTCTCCCGAAGCTGTCCGTATGCGAAGCAGCCGAGCTTTGGTAAAGCTAAGGGAAAAGCTCACCGAGATGAACATTTCACTGTAAGGAGGGTAAGGTATGAAAGATAATGAACTTGATCTTGAAATACTCGAAAATGCAGACGAAGCTGAGATAAAGATAATTGCAGACAGCTGCCCCGCTTCTGAAAGTGACAAGGAGAGGATGTTTGCAATGAGCAGAAAGATATACAAAGAAAGAACCAAAGAAAGTAAAGGAACTCCAGTTATTGAAGTATCAGGCGTGGAGATATACAAAAATTCATTCTGGCAAAAGATAGTCTCTGTTGCGGCTGCAATTGCTTTAGTTACAGGTGGCGTGGCTGGCGGATGGGCAATGCTGAAAAAAAGTAAAACATTGGATGCTTCCGTAACTGATAATAGCAATTCTACCCCAGTTACGGAGAATAACACTACTACAACTACTACTGATAATATAGAACCTCCAGAAAAAAGTGGTAAGAATTCTCCGCTAATCGATTCTGATTACACAATTGATGATCATGTTAAGGTTTATAATCCTATTCTTGACAAAGAAGAAGATGTACTTGTTCGTCACTGTATTGTATCAATAGATCCATTTAATATGGATAATTCTGATAGAGTTGATAGATATGATATATTACCTTGCAACGCTGCCAAACTCTCTGAATATTTCAAAAATTTCGAATGGAAAGAAACAAGCGATGAAGAAAGGTATAACCATACTTCATATAATTTAGTCGAATGTAGTTACATATTTGATGATGAATATACTGAAAACACTCCTGAATTAAGAGTATCCTTCTATGATTATGGATTAGTAGATGTATATTATAGACCCAACGTAAATACCGAAGATATCCACAGATACTATGATATAGGCCAGGAAAATACAGACAAAATAATCAACTATGTTCTTGCAGAATATGAACTTGTAAAAAGCAATAAAAATCCCGATAAATTCATAGAGTTGCTCGATTATTCACATACAGATGTACACAAATCATACGTCAAAATGGACAAATATGCCAATCTCAGCTATACAGATGAACAAAAGCTTGAAAAAGCTATATTATCAGAAAAATGGACAGAATGCGATGAAACAGGTTGGGATAGTTACGATGAAGATGACGGCAGTACATATTCTATTTACTTAATCCAGTTTTACAATGACTATATAGACAAAGGATGTGTAATGGAACTATATAACAATAACATGTTAGTTTGTGCCATTGACCAACTCGTTACTTTATATAAAATATCAGACGAGCTAAATGATACTATAAAAAGCATCATTGATAATGCAACAGGAACTTATGGTTCTTCATACTCAACAGAAACAGTAATAATACCGCCTTTGGCGAATGTACAACTCGCACTGGCTAAAAAGCAGCTCATTGAAATGGGACTGGAAGTCAATATATCTGAAATTAAATGTGATACTGTAAAACCTGGTTATGTTATCGAATCAGAGCCGCCGGAGGGAATAAGCGTTTTAAAAGGATCTGAAGTAACTCTTCACGTTAGTGCACACAGCTTCTCGGAAGGCTTTCCTCTTAACGACTTCCGTGGTATGGATATTAAAGACGCAGTTGTCCAAGCAAGCTACTATAATCTGAAAGTCAAGACAGAAATGACTACATATGCCGAAAAAAAGGATATAGTTGTAGCTCAGGTCCCCGAAGCAAGAGAAACTGTTAAGGAAGGAGATGAGATAACACTTTATTACAGCAACGGAGGAATTCTTCGTTTAATGGAACTGTCACTTCCTGACGATGTAAACGGAAGATACCAGTTAGACGGCATTTTAAAAAAGACTGACGGAACTACTCAAACTTATGATTTCGGCGTATTCTTCTGCCCCGAATCAAAAACCGTGCCTATAGAGATTAAAGTGGAGGATTTTGAAAACATATCATCTTTAAATCTGTATCTGCTGAATACAAATACAAATAAAAGAGCTCTTGTCTACAAAAGTGAATATATTCGCGATGTAAACAATCAGATATCAGACACGAAATATGAAGATATCAATATTAAAGAAGTATTCAAAACTGTTCAGTAAGAGTGTCTCCCTTTAAGACAGTGTCCCCCATGTCTCACAACTGAAAAAATGAATAATCAAGTTCAAAGAGTCCGCCCAGGCGGGCTCTTTTGTTATGTTTCAATAATTGAAAGTTGCTTGTATCAGTTTTATTTGTGCAAATGCACAGTCTTGCTTAGAATCTACAATATTGTATTGACAAACAATATTATACGTCGTATAATATTGTTAGAGCTTAGATATTACAAGCGCTAAAATATTATATCTTTTAGGAAAGGAGCTGCACTATGGGTTTTTCTATAAATGCTGGGCTTCTCGATGCAATGGTGCTCTCTATCGTTCAGAACAATGACACCTACGGCTACGAGATAACCCAATACCTACGTAAGGCTGTGGACATTTCCGAATCAACTCTCTACCCCGTCCTCAGACGATTACAGAAAAACGAGCTTCTTGAAACATACGACAAGGAGTTCATGGGCAGGAACAGACGATACTACCGTATCACTTCTCAGGGTAACAATTCTCTTGAGGAATATCGTGAGGAATGGCGAAGCCATAAGAAAAAGATCGACAGTATTTTATTGAATGAGGGAGCTGAAAATAATGAACAAACTTGAATTTCTTACAAGATTAAGGAACAGCCTTGAAAAAGGCGGCCTTTCAAAAGAGGATATCAACGACGCCCTGACTTATTACGAGGAAGTTTTCCTCGATGCAGGTTTCGGAAAGGAAGAAGAAACTGCAGCTTCTATGGGATTGCCCGAGGATGTCGCAGTAAATATACTTCGTGAAAGCGGTATTCACATCAATCCTGCTCCCGTTATGCCTCCTCAGAACGCGGACGGACAGAACTTCAATAATAACACAGCAGCTAATCCCGTAAAAAAGACATCAGGAGGCACTTGGGCACTTAGAATAATCATAGGTGTACTCACCTTCCCCATATGGCTCCCTGTACTTATCGTTATATGCTCACTGCTGTTTGCTCTCATAGTAGTTATATGTTCACTGGTTTTTGCTGCTGCTGTGACAGCTGTATCCCTCATCGCAGGCGGCTTGGTTACTATATTTGAGTCGCCGTTCCTAGCGCTGATGTTCATTGGCTTAGGTCTTATCGTAACGGGTATAGTTATTATTATCTGCAAACCAGCATTCAACGCTTTTATACCTGCCTGCGGCAGAGCAATAAAACGCTTCTGGAACTGGATAATGAGACTTTTCAAAAAAGGAGATAAAGAAAATGTATGAGAATGATGTAACACAGGGAGTTCAGGTAGCTCCTCAGAAGAAAAGCAACGGCATCACGGCAGGAATCATCTGCATACTAGTCGGTCTTATACTATTTTTAATTGGATACTCACTTTTCAGAATATTCGGTTCAAAGGCCAGCCTACATCTTACGGACTACAACGAAAGCTTCAGCGCTTCCGATGTCCAGAATCTTAATATGGATATAGCTTGGGCTGACCTCAAGATAGAACCAAGCGAAGACAACAATATATACGTTGACGCTAAGAATGTTCCCGAAGGCTTTGGTGCAGACGTCAAAAACGGCACTTTTCGCACATATCACTCCAAAAAGAAAATTAGACTTCATAATCTTGTGGATTTCTGGAAAGATGAAAGTGACGAAACGACTATAAAGATTCTCCTCCCGAATAAGGAATACAACAGCTTTATTCTCGAACTTGGCGCAGGTGAAACTACAGTTTCCGATATTCTTTGCCGCAAATTAAATGTTGACTGCGGCGCTGGCGAGGTTAACCTAAATAATATCAAGTGCAGCATAGGCGATTTCAACTGTGGTGCAGGCGAGGTCAACATCACAAATATAAACTGCGAGGGCAAATTCACTATCGATGGTGGTGCAGGAGATGTTAATATCAGCGGAGTTCTCGGTGGTATAGATGCCGATCAGGGAGTTGGCGAGTTCGAATTCATAGGAACAATCAACGGTGACATCGACGCTGATGGCGGAGTTGGCGAAATGACATTCAGACTTACCAACCCCAAGGAGGACTTCGATTATAAGGTTGGAAAGTACAAGCTTGATGTTGACACAGGCATCGGTGCAGCAAACGTATATTACAATCAGGGATAACTGCTATGTCCGTAAATGATGAAATAAAAAAAGGCGACCGCGTTAAACACCGCCTTTTCGGCAAGGGGACTGTGATCGACACCCTGCCACTCGGCGGTGATACCGTCGTTACAATCGAGTTCGACAATGGCACTGTCAGAAAACTATGCGCCGTTGTTTCGGGGCTTGAGCTCGATAACTCCACTGAGATCACACAAGAAACATGATATAGTTTTCTCCCCCGTATTCAATGTACGGGGGAGTTTATTGTTCAATCACAAATTATCACGAAGATATCATAAGTAATACAGAAAAATGAAAAATAAACGAAAATCGCAATAAGTGTGATGACAAATAAAGGAAAATATGATATAATACATACAACGTATAAAATATCATTGGAGGTCAAATTATGAAAAAGCTTACAGCTTTACTATGTATAACAGCGTTGCTTTGCGGCTGTTCAGACAAAAACAGTGGAAAAACCGATAATAATAACACTAATTCTAACGATGTAACTACTGTTGCGGATGCAACGGGCAATATTGATGATACCACTGAAACTACAGCTCCTACCGAGCCTGCACCTACGGATCCTGTACTTGATCTTGATCCCTCGGAAATGCCTGTAACAGGTAATACCAAGGATATGACCACCGTTTCCAATCTTGATTGGGCGAAAATTTACCGTGATGCTCTCAATGAATTCAAAAAATCAGACAAATATGACGATACAGCTCGTTTCACCATATATGACGTCAACGACGACTTTGTTCCAGAACTCGTTATCTCCTATGGTCAGACAGGAAATAAGACCTATCTCATAAAAACCGTCAGCAATGGACTCTATACTCAGTTTGACCCGATTACTGAGTGTGAAATGCTTAATTACGTAATGGACAGAAGCCTTATAACTACCACAAGAACACGTGACGATATACAGGTAATGAATATACAGCTCTACCGCCTCAAGGGTAAAGCCCTGGCCAACGTAGGCTCGTTCCAACGTTCAAACCTTGCAGTCAAGGAGGACGGAGTATTTGTTACTGAGGAAAAATTCGTAGAGGACTATAACCATTTTCTCTCTGGCTTTACAAAGGATATCGGTGAAGATCACAGCTTCGATGACGATGTTATAAAGGCTGCTCTCGGTGAATACGACAACTGGAAAGACGCTTTTGCGGCTATACTCACCGACTATCTCAAAACCAAAAAAGAAAATGACAACAATCATTTCTCTCTTATGGATATAAACGGTGACGATATCCCCGAACTATTCATTTCAGGAGCTTATCACTATGCTCCTTATGTTCAGATGTTCTCATGGAATGGTTGTCCTGTTCCTATAGGAAGTTTTGGAAACTCAGAAGGTACTATCGGATATGACGAAAAAGCTAAAGAGATCTATTCAAAGGTAGATAGTCCTAGCTACACAGCAGGAAGTATCTATACCTTTGAGGAAAACTACAAGCTTGTACAAGTCTTCAGTTACGGTGACAGCGAAAACGCCAAGAGCCAAGATGAAAATGCAGAGGTAGTGTATAAGCTCAACGGTGAAACTACTGACAAGAAGTCATATGAAAAAGAACTCAAGGGCCGTTTGAACGACTCACTCTATATCCTAGGCATGGATAACGACCTTACTGAAGATACTATAAAGGACTTCAAGGCTGGCAAGTACACAGAACCATCCAAGAAGAAATAATAAACTATAAAAGGACTTCCAGTTAATCTGTGAAGTCCTTTCTAATTAATAATGTCATCATTAAAACAAGCGTTCCTCATACATAAAGAACGCTTGTTTACATTTTTTTCTTATTTAATAAATAACTTGATAACCTGTTAGTTTCCAATAGGAGGCTTCGCCGTTAAATTCAGTGAGATTATTTCTCTACTACCATTACAATACAAGTAGCTCTATAAATATTACCAACGCCTGTCGTTGGAATAATCATCATACTGCTGGTCCTGCGGTGGATTACCGTACTGCTGCATGTATGACCGCATATCTCTCGGCGCGTTTTGCGGCATGCCAGTGGCAAACGACGGCTGATACTGCATAATCAAACGATAAAGATCTTCG
Source organism: Ruminococcus flavefaciens (assembly GCA_002310115.1). Taxonomy (GTDB): domain Bacteria; phylum Bacillota; class Clostridia; order Oscillospirales; family Ruminococcaceae; genus Ruminococcus; species Ruminococcus flavefaciens_K. The sequence goes on along the minus strand of DBYI01000100.1, from coordinate 8,875 downwards.
TAATCCGAAATATTTTCAATCTTTATATCGCGCTGATGCGGAGTACGTCTCTTTCCAGCATACACAATTTCGTCAAGCTTCAGGACAACATCGCCCGTAAATGCGCGTTTGTCAAAAAATGATTGATGTGTGCCGACGGAGATCACCTGCTGATAGGCAATGCGCTCAGTGGTCGTATTTAAAACGCCACTTTGAATATAAACTGCCTGATCAGTAACACAGTAGTTTGTATTTTTCGCGCGTGCAGCAGAAGTAAGCACGCCGCCGAGATACAGCCATACCGGCATTAGATGCAACAGAAAAAATGGAATCATGAATCCCAGTAAACCTTTATTCGCATTAGAATGCGAACCGGAATGTGTAGTGCTTGTCGTCATAAATATGATTCCAAAATCAAACAAACCCCAGATCAACGCAAATGGCAGCATCGGATTAAAGATTGATTCCATAACAGAAACTTTTTTGTTTTTTGTTCCGGACCAGAGAATGTGCTCATTCGGTCCGACCTGTGATTCCAACAGCATAGTACTTTTTATCCTTTCAAGTAATACATTTTTATTAGTATAACATGACTAAAAATAGTTGTCAAGGCAACGTCATAATAGAGTATGCCATTTTCTTTCATAATCGAGTGAAACAACTCTATAATACCCACTGCAACTCAAATTGATTGGTTTAGGAAGCTACATCTACACAATAATTTCTCAACCCCCAAAGTCCGTAGATTTCTTGCTAACCAATTTTATAGTCAAGGATTAAGCCGAAAATAAGCTCGACTCTTCATTTATTTTTCATATATGCTTCTAAAGAGATTATGTCAGCTTTGTTCGTTGAAGCATACGCATAGTACGCAAGAATATTAGATGCATCAACGGAATTAATCAATCTGTCTTGATTTACATCTGCATTAAACTTCTGAAACGCATCATATCCGCCTTCATGATCAGTCGATATAAGTGAATAGTATGCAAGGACTGAAGAAGCATCAACTGCGTCGATCTGTCCGTCAGAGTTAACATCTCCCAATGTATCAAGTTCTTCAATAACTTCCGGACTGTCAGGAGATCTTCCTAAAATCATTGTTAATCCTCCGTAAACAATCGGATTCTGTTGTGTCCATACATATATAAGTTGGTACAGCCTTACAAGTGATCGCTCATTTGCAACAGATGGATCTGGCTCAATAAATATCGCCGCATATTTTTGATAAGTATGCTCAGGATTACCGTCGGCATCATGCTCAGAATAATAACCGTACGAAAAATCGTTTTTTTCTGCATGGAATTTGTAGTATTTTTCGGGCATCTTCAAATCTGATGTCATCTTCTCAAAGTCATAATCATAGTAATTTTTTTTATTAAAAGCATCCATATCTTTACTTTCAAACACATCACTCTCGCCTTTCAGCAAATAGTCATTTAGCTTCACATTCACCCAAATCACAGGTCTAAAAGCAAGCCATTCTTCAGCATTTTCTTTGCTCTTATATGTCAGATTATGTTCTGAACAATACTGCTTCAGTTCGTCTTCCTCCAAAGCATATAACTCCTCAAAAGTCAGTAATTCTTCTGGGGCAGTATTCTCCGAAACAGTGGTATCGTTCCCACTACCACTAAAACTATTTCGATTTCCATTAAATAGTTCTTGTGCTTCTTCCTCAATAATCGCAACTTTAAGAATTTCCTTATCAGCTACACTTACAGCATTCACAGGAAATACTTTCAGAATTGACGAAAGCATTAATGCAGCTGTTATAATAGTGCCTATTTCTTTTACTATCATTATGATTCCTCCCTGCTATAACTCTGTTGTTTTTTCTATCCGTTATTATAGAAAAAAGACATTTTATATTGACATTTTCAGGACCAAAAGTCTCCTTTGAGAATTTCCTTGATATTGCTGTTTAGTATCAATCCTAAAAAACACTCTAATACATTACGGCGAACTCCTTAGGTTTCTATTTCAAATCATAATCATTTTTGATTTTATCCTGTATTGCTGTCAAAGTTTCATCCCAGTTTTTTCCTTTATCAATATAAGAGTCTTTTATTTGACTTATAATATAAGAACTAATTGTATCATCATAAATTGAATACTTCTTTATATCGATACTTCTCGCACTTTGATCCAAAACTGAATAATAATTCTGTCCATTTAGTATATCTAACATATCTGTATCATAATATGTTTTATCCTTTGCCAGCTGCGCATTAACCGACATATTATTAGGCATATTATTGCAGGCATACCGCTTCATATTATCAGAATTAAAAGCAGAAGAAATAATGAAGCTTCTTGCGTCGTCACCATTATCCGTCGATGGATTGACAAGCATATCATTACCGCCCCAATAGTATGCCTGCGGTCCTATACACATACTCCATTTTCCAGGTTGTTTATTCGTTGATTCATACAAGAAGCTTTCTCCATAAAAGAACGCCCATGAAGGTACAAAATATCCCATACACTGATCGTACTGACCTGCTTGTATCCACTCATCATTCCACTGGCTGTTCTTTGTTACACCACCGCTTTTCCAGAGATCTTTAGCCATATCAGCAAATGATCTTACATCCGTGCTTAGATTCAACTTGTTCTCGCTTGTAATGAAATCAAATCTTCCGCAGGAATATGCCTGCCACATACCTGCAATACTATCAGCAAGAGCCACTTTCCCTTCAGTTTTTTCAGCAATAGTTTTTGCCGAACTCGAAAACTTACTCCAGTCTCCTATAGCAGTCTGCATTTCTTCGGGAGTTGTAACTCCAAGATACTTTTCGGCAAGGTCTGAACGGTATGCAAAAGCTCCGGGCGCAATGCAATAAGGAACTGATTTGTATACACCTTTACTGTTTTGAGCAAGTTTCTTAGTATATGGATACCATTCGTTCATATCGTTTTCTGATATTCCAAGAGATGAAAGAGGTGCAGAGTGTGCATCATTATCCATATACCTTAATGCCCAGTATGGTTCGACTAAGTATACATCTATATCTTCACCCTGATTGAACATCTCATCATATCTTTCCGGAGCGTATCCTCCAGCGGTACCTAAGTTGATAAAGTTAATATTTGCACCTGATGGTGCTGTTATTTTTTCGTTTGATTCGGAATACAAACGTTCAATTACATCTTCTACTTCAATGCCTGTCCAGTTTGAAATCAGACTTGGTACTTCGTCACGGTTCCATGATACGATAGTAAATGTGTCACCGCCTGTTTTGAGACTGATGTCTTTATTAGATAAATCAGAAGTTGTAGGTTCAGTCTTGTCAGCATTTCTGGCCATATACTTCTCTAAAGTCATTGGAGTACCTTCGGTAGTTTGTAAATATGCATAATAGCTTAGTATAATAGAAGCATCTACAGCATCAATATACCCGTCAGAGTTGATATCGCCAAATTTAGTAGCAGCATTGACGGTATCATTGGTATTATCGAACGCTGAAACAGCTGTTATGGAAAGGGCACCAACAAGGCTTAGAGCGAAAATACCTGTAATTTTACGTTTGAAATTCATAATTAATACCTCCTGTGATCTAGCAATTTACATATGCATTGATATGTTTATATTATATCATTTTCTGATATCTAATACAAGTATTTTTTATCTTATTGTTGATGACATTTTGATAGTCTGCTAATAACACACAAGATTTTGGAGGAACTTCGTTGTCAGCTTCCATGCAACGGCTTATTTCTATAAGATTTATTGCTTCTCTATCAATTAGTCTAAACCCATTAAGCAGATAGAAACGTAGAAAAAAATATTCATATTACTCCAGCTCGGAATTTGCTGGATTCTTATTATAAATCGCTTTGATACAACAATTATTAGGCTCAAAGTCTATCTTCAGAACATCCTTTATATCGCTGTCTGTCATATCCTTCCAGCTATTTTCAATAAAAACGAAGGATTGACCTTTTTCGGATACAGTTTTATATTCCAATTCACCGGTCAAGGCTGCAATTTTTTGATCAATTTTGCCGAAATCCATGCTCTCCCCTTCAACAGGAGCTCCTTTAGCATATGTTATAACTACAGCATAATCGGTGACATCTATGGGAGTATCAAGGTCTATGGTATGATAACCTTGATAGTCGAGCTTTGCATCCTGAGAATACAGTAGATTCTGTATTCCTGCATCATATATCTCTATTTTTATATTCTGCTCGTCAAAATCATTATATGTACCGATAGCGGCAAGCTTTCCTGCCTTGTGGAAAACATTGGCAGTTTTTGTACGGTCTCCTGTCTTGACATATCTGTCCTGCAAGTTGCTTAAATCAAAGTCAAAAGTTTCAGCATATGAAGTGTACAGGGATATGAAGGTCTGCTCGTCGCCTGCGTCATAGCTAAGAACCTCGCTGTATTTATCGGTGACAGAGTGGCTTAAGGCGTATTCAAGAGGAGCACTGTAGGATATATAATAATAGCACGCCGAGCCTAAATTGCTATTATAGGTTATCCATGCACCGTCCTCGTAAGCCGGCTCTTTGAAGTATTCTTTCGGGAAATTATCATCGTAGCCAATAATAGTCACATCGTGATCGAAGTATTCCTTTTTCTTGTAGTTTATAGTGCGATAAGAACCGAACCAGCCTTTTTTACTATCATCATTATCAAGAATTCCGATAGCGACTCCGCCTCTTTTTCGGATATTCTCCTTTATGGCTTCTCTGTCATTTACATCAAGGATGACAGAGCTATCGAGAACAAGGTCATCAAAACCACGTGACAGTCTCTCTGTTACTGTCCACTGTGAACCACCCACATTTTTTCCGTCTATACCATCTTTTACAAATAAGCCCTCATCTTTATCATTCAAGTAAGTGATATCGAGAAGATGTAAAGGATCCAATGAGATATAGCTACCGTTTTTCTTGAAATATGAAGTCTCCATACTCGCTGCCGCTGCGTAAAGCCAGCAGGTACCGTATTGCTGAGACTTCATTTCAAACTTAGTCATTTCGTCTGCGATATTATAGTACCCGTCCTCGCCGTGAACATAGTCATATACCTTTTTCTCTTTTGTAGCAGCTTCATCAGTAGTTGTCGCTTCAGTAGAAGCAGGAAGTTTTTCAAAGGAGGTGTTGTTGTCAGAACAACCGGACATGGCAACAAGGCTAATAAAAGAAATAGATGTTATAAGCAGTTTTTTCATTTTTCTTCCTTTCGCATTTTTAGTAAATCTCTCTTTATTTATATGACTATACACTTGTTATCGGATATAATGAAACATTTCAACGTAAACTTGATATGAGCAAGTGTAACAATCAGAACTTTTTAAATATTCCATATGGTAAGCTGCGTTCGAAACTGGAATATCTATGTGAGTTGAATGGAATTGTTTTTTTATGTGATTAGTAAAAATGACTACGGTAACACTTACGTAGTCAATTACTAGATATTCTGTAATTCCTGCGGTTCACCGCTCTATCATGGATGCATATATAAAACAAAATGAAAAAAACAACGCTCCTTCATTGAATGGAATTTGTTATTGTATAAAAATCTATATCCTAGGTGAGGGCATAATTCAATAAATCCCGAGAGTGGAACTCTCGGGATTCTACTTTTCGTATCAACCATGATAAACGGTGTAGCTTCCACATTCCACACCAAGCGGATTGTAAACGTGCACTATCTCAATAGTAGCCGTTACCCATTGAGAAACATATCTGTATGGTCCTGCTGCACTTGCTGTAAATGTGCTGTCATTTTTGGAAATTGCCTTACTCACACCTGTGCCTACACCAAGAATGGTGAATGCTAGAGCGATCGCTGAGATTTTTTTGATTGCGTTTTTCATTTACATTACATCCTTTATATCGAATTTAAGGCTAATTATAGTCTTATGTGATTATTATACAATAAATCAGTCATAATGTCAAGTAGTTTTATTCTCTCTTAACTATCCGCATTTTATTCTCTCTTAACTATCCGCAATTGGTCAAATCGTAAATAGTAAATATTTCTGACTGTAGATCAGAAATACTACTATAGTGTTTTTATTGACAAATTTGATGTCATAAATTATAATACTTATAAATACTTTTGGGGAAGGGGCAGAGTGAATGCAATTATGATAAAAATGATATTGACAGATCTGGACCATACACTTCTTAGACAAGACGGAAACATTTCGTCTGATACTCTAAAAATAATTGAAAAATGCAGAGACAACGGAATATTATTTTCTATTGCTACAGCAAGGTATTGGATAGGCGCTGAAAGATATATTGAAATGCTAAGACCTGATTACGAAATAACTACTGACGGAACATTGATACATTCAAAAGGAAAGTGTATTTTCTCTTCTGAATTCACAAAATCAGAGACAAATCAGATCGTATACAGCATAAAGGAAGCAGTTCCATCAGCCGAGATCACTGTTGCTGTTGGGAAATGTGTATACTGGAACAGTAAACACATTTCCGAGTCTGAAAAGCTATATAAAGCAATATTCAATGATTATTCTTCTTATTTGAATGAAAAAGCAAATAAAATAGTTGCTGAATTGCCAAACGAGATCATTGCAAGACAAATTGCAGACGAAATAGGATGTAAAATTCAATCCTACCGTGGCGAAAAGTGGTATTCATTTTTACCAAAGGATTCAGGGAAGCTATCTGCTATAAAATCGCTTATCAAGTTAAGCTCCACATCTTCCGATAGTATTGTAGCTTTTGGCGATGATGACAATGATATCGAGATGTTGAAACTATGTGGGAAAGGTATTGCCGTTGCGAACGCCGTACCTGAGGTCTTAAAAATTTCTGACGCAGTTACATTGTCTAATGATGAAGACGGCGTAGCAAAATGGTTATCAGACAATTGTTTATGATATGCTAAAAAAGCTCCGATCTGTTTCGGGACAAAACTGCTATATATGTATCTTCCTAACAGAGCGCCTTTTTGGTGATGCGATTGCTTCATCATTTACGGTCACAATACACAGTTCCAGATATACGTAACGGAAATCTTAAGGGGAATATTGACATTTCTGCTATTTGAAAAAGAAAGATAATAAAATTAAGTCTATGTTTTTGACTAAACATAGACTTTTTTCATTGGTGGAGCATAAGGGACTTGCCCCCTCACCCACACACCGCCAGAACAGAATGATACAAATTCACCACTTCACTTATATTTCGTAATCCCCTATATTTAGTTATTTTAAAATATCAACCGTTCCATGGTTTGTTTTAAATACATATATATTGTTACAATAATGAAAATATAACGGAAACGTTTCCCAAAACAGAACGCTTATATTCACTTGTTCCTTCAATATTATCGAATTTTATTTATTACATTAAAAAGGCCCATAGGACGGTCGCATTTTACATATATCAAAGTGGTCATCGCATTCCTTCAGCTTCGATGCGTATATTAAAGAAGATGCGGAATATTTCTGGTTCACTTCCGATGTTTTCCTTTATTCTTGATAATGTTCTTTTCCCAACTCTTCTGTCGAGTACTGCGAATATACGAACCAGAAGGTTTTGGCTTGCAAGGCTTTTTTCAATGCTCTGATTATCAAATTCATAGAATGCCTTATAGAAACAGCGCTGATCGAATTGGCTGTATTTAAGAGCAGTGTTATCCATATAAGGGAACTCACAATGAAGCCTTTTTTCAAGAGTTTCATCATCAGGCAATAAAGAAGCTTTGCTCCATTGTTCACAATAGCTACCTGCAATTATCTGCTGTCCGTCCAACAGAATAGCTGCTCTCCCTTCGTGATCAGGACACTTGCTGTATGAAGTTGCGAAATACTGTATATGATTTTTCAGAGAATCGGCAAGATAGTCGTTTTCCAGTTTGTGTCTTATCTTAGACCATGTATGTATCATTATATCACCTTACTTCTGTTTGTATCTTATCTATTCTTTTAAGATTTTCTCAACAATTGTCATTATCTACTTAAGACGCTTTCCACCGATACCTTTGATTTACTAAACTCAGCTTCAAGAGTCGGAAGATCAATTGTTTTGCCCTGTTCACCGAGCAGCTCATCTTCTTACTGGAGAATGATCTTTGCAAGCTCCTCGTGGTTCATTTTCATGTTTTTTCGGTAAATGTCCCTATCGATAATCTCTTTCTGTCCCATAAATAGATATTTTTTCGTTTCTTGTTACCTATTATACCATATCATCTATACAATGTAAATACGTGAAACAGAAATGCTCAATTATCATTATGCCTCGTTTCGTCTCTTTTGTGAGCACTTGTGGTGGTTGGAATATGAAATATATAATGATCAAAAGCCGAGGGGGTGATACTCTCGGTTTTATGTCGTCACAGTCAGACTTCACCTGAAAATTATTACAGGCTCTATTCTGAAATAGAGCCTGTAGTTTTATATAAAAGGACAAAAATCTTATGACTTTCACTCACCGTCTTCTTTTCTGCGGCGTCCGTATACGCCTGACAGCATTACCGCGGTCACACCGAATGCGATCATCATTAATGCCGCTAATACAATCAATACCTTCTCCATAGAATTATTTCCTGTCCGAGGAAGTACAACTACCTCATCTGCCGAGTTTTTACCCTCGCCTGTTTTGCGATCGATAGTATAGGTATCAAGTACCTTTCCTTTAACGTCCTTAAGAATGATCTCAAGCTTATCGTCCTCCAATGTATTCATATTGAAATCAGATACCCTGTTGCCTGTTTTTTCCTTATAGTCGATGATAGCCCATAAAACAAACTGCTCGTCAGAAGAGATATTGCTTGATGTTGTGGTTGAAGCTGATATGGTAGTTAGTGTAGTAGTCGATGCAGCTGTAGTCGTTGTAACAGATGTTGTAGTAGTCGATGCAGCTGTAGTTGTTGCTGAAGATGTTGTAGTAGTCGATACAGCTG
>DBYI01000006.1 GCA_002310115.1 Ruminococcus flavefaciens | reverse complement strand
GAACATCTCACCGACAGGAAATGCAATGCCCTGTGTGAGCTTTTCGCAGGAAGCAAAGGTGTACAGAACGGTGTGATAATCCACTCGGATATTCTGCTTGAACATATTAAAAATAATTATCCAAGCCTTTATTTCGTTTCATCGACTACAAAGGTTAAGACTGAATTCGATCAGTTTTTAAAGGAAACGGAGCGGAGTGATTTTAAATATGTTATTCCTGATTTCAGGCTGAATAAGCTATACGATAAACTTGATACACTCTCACAGGTCCAGAAAGATAAAGTCGAGTTTCTGTGCAATGAATGCTGCTCGTTTTACTGTAAAGACAGAAAAGCCTGCTATGAAAATGTAAGCCGGAAAAATCTCGGAGAGAACTGTCCCGATTATATCTGTATCGCACCAAATGCCAGTGACGGATATCGTTTTTCAAAGGCAATGAGAAATTCCGGATTTATAAGTATAGATGACATCATAAACACATATCTGCCACTCGGCTTTTCTAATTTCAAAATAGAAGGCAGAGGACTCGGAAGTGCTGTCAATCTCGAATTTCTGCTTTATTATCTCACAAAAGCGGAATATCAGCTTACTGTCCGTGAAGAGATCTATCTCGACAGTATGTTGGATCTGTTCTGAATATCATATTAGATATATAAAACAATTAATGTCATTATTAGGAGACTTTTATGGAAGTAAATAATTACAATACTTATTTCAATGTCATTTTTAAATGTGTAGGGAAAGAAGATACCATTTGCCATTTTTTCCCGCAGGACACATATGCAAGGGAGCAATATGATGAAATAAATGCTCAGGTGAAGCTATTATCTGAAAAATATGAGGGCTTAAAGCTTGGTGTTTCACTTTGTGAAAGTTTATTTTCCGTCTACTTCCCTCTCTCTGAATTCCCAGAGGACCGTCATGATGAGATACTTGGAGCTGTGATATCTGCCATGAACTGCATATCGGGGATAAAGGCAGTATACATCACCGACAACGGCGATTTTATGAGCTATGATGATATAGAGTACGATCTTGCAGAGGTTCAGGATACCTTCGATGATAGCTTTTTGGACGATGTCCTGGGTATCACAAGGCTCGGTCTTAGTTACCCCACCCACACCGAAGGCATAGAGGGTGAATGCTTCAATTACAGTGTTTACTTTACCGATGATAACGCAGGAGAAGAAAAAGCGGCTACTGTAAGAAATGTGGTCGAGTCCTTTGATTTTGGTCTTAAAGATGATGATTACGCTGGTTATTTAAGCATCTCTGCCGACAAAGACAAGGTCTCTATATATCTTGATCTGGGAAATGTCCAGCCTGGGAATGAAAACAAGGTCATTCATGGTATACTTCTTGCCCTCAACAATGTTCAGGGTATCAAAAGCGTTATCATCAATGAGAAATGAAACTTATGTCATAACAAAAAGGCATTGAGCTCGATAGCCGTAGTGATTGGGTGAACGCATTTTCAATACATATTGATTTGTTTTAGCATCAAATAAGAAATAAATTTGAAAGAATTTCTCTATTTTTCTATTGACAAATTAACGGAAATATGTTACACTATTAAAGTAATAGACAGGTTTTGTACGCATTTAGGAGAAGTGATTTTTACGCAAATTGCGAAAAATAGCGAATTATTATGCGTCATCTTTTTAGTCATGGACTGACAGAATTTTGACACTATATTGCAAAATATAGCGCCTTTTAATTTTGCCTGTATATAGGATTATATTAGCTATAAAGAACTGCTCGCAGAACTGGTTTTATATCATCTTGCGAGCAGTTATATTTTTTGATTATATGCCAAAATTGGGATTTATACATCAATTGTGTTATTTTTTCCCTATTCTACCACCTAATATCAGGTGGTGTTTTTTAATATTATAGAATTTTGTGTTAATCGAGGTTAACAAGATTTCAAAAACAACGTATATTAGCCAAATACCGCAGCCATGAAGCTACGGTATGATGAATAATTATGCTTTATATAAGCATCTGTCAGACGATGTCACTGTTATCTCCAAGAGTATTCAAATGGCGACTGTAACGTTTAGGAATATTAATACCAACAAGATATCCTATAGAGTGCAGAAAGTCTGATATTACAGAAAAGCCGTCCTTATAGAAAGCTTCTATTCGTTTATCCTTAAATGGAATATTTTTATAATCAGGAGGGCAAACAAATGTCCAGTCAGCTCCGCTTCGATCAAGAACAATACGGAAAAACTTATCAATATCTGTATCTTTATAGCCTACGTCCATAAGAAGGATATGATGTTCAACAGCTTCATCTACCTGACTCATAATAGCTGTCTTTCCATCAAAAGAAATTAGAATAAGAAGCGGTTCATCTGCTGCCATAGCTTTATTTACTGCTTCATCAGAAGGGTATTTAATTAAGTTCATATTATCACCCGATATAATTATTTAGTAAATAATACATAAGATGCAATTCGAGAAAAATATGCTCTTATGTAATTCATCAAAAGAAATGAAATGCCTTTTAAGTATATTGCTGTATGGATATATTATAGCGCATTTTGCTAACAAATGCAAGACTAGATTTACAGATAAAGTATTATATAACCCATGGCTATTGAAATACTATTCTTTTCCAACATTAGTTTTTAAGGTAAGTATCTTTAATACCATTCCGTAGAATCTCAAGCTCATTCTGACAAGCTGATATTTTTTGTGTATAATCAGTCACGATACTCAATTCTTTTTTTAAACTGTCCTGACGTGCCAGAAAGCTCAGCCACTTCCCTGTCAAGGCCTATCTCGTTCAGACCGAGACCGTTCGCATATTCAGAGATTTTTGCATCAATAGTGTAATAACCACTATAATCAAGAATCCCTTGTATCTCTCCTACTTCTTCCATTAGCTCATTCATCTTTTCCTCGGAGCAGTCAGACATTTTATCATATAGCGAAAGCATTTCAGCTTCAAGATCACTTAGATTGCCAAATGCTTCCCTCATAACATCACGTATGGTTTTACCCTTGGCAAGAGTACTGTACTGGTCAAGATAACCAACCGTTATGTGCCTGCACCACTCTATATTTCCTTCATCAGGCTGAAGTTTTCCCATAATAATATTCAGAAACGTGGATTTTCCCTCACCATTAGCGCCAACCAGTCCGACGTGTTCCCCTTTAAGCAGCCTGAAAGATACATCATTTAATATCTGTCTCGCACCCAAACCATGTGTAACATGTTCAACATTAAGTATGCTCATATATTTCCTCCGTTTTAATAATCATATTATACTATAAATCCTTGACATAATCAAGTAAAAAGCGGGACAGATGAATCAAATCTTCATCTGTCCCGTGTGCTTTATTACTGCGGTTCAAGCTCAGGATCACTAGTTGAAATAACATCTTCATTTTCGAAAAAAATAATTTCCATTTCCGAAGCTGTGTATATAATCTTCATTTTTCTACTCCTCTCTTTTATTCGCCAACATAATCTTCTGCTGCTTTAGCATAAACAAATGTTGCCTTTGCCATATCTATAAGCTTTTCACTTGCGTTTGCATTGTTGAGCACGCGATAAACATATGACAACGGAATAAACTTATACTCAGTTTCGTCTATAATTACACTATATTCGCTTCCAAGCATCTGAGCGGGTATATTGAAAATCTCATAGTATTCCCCATATTTTCCCGTTTTAGGTGATACTTCGCTGCCGCTATATTCAACCTTATTAGCATCAGTATATATTCTCATAGCTGTAGCTGAATTAAGCACAAGTGAAAGTTTTATTTTATCATGTGAAGGAGCATATTCATTTACACTCTTTTTGTCAACATTGCTGATATTTTTAATTACATTCTTTGTGCCATTGAAGTAATTCTCGGCAGCATTACAATAGTTTTCGGTGGCATCAATAATATTTTTTAGTTTTGCGTTAGTTTTGTATGAGTCATCATCCTTTATATCTACTAAATAATTATGAACACTGTAATCTACCTTCTGTACGATCTCATCGTCTTCATTCATCATGCATATCCTGAGAATACTGCCATACTTATCATAGAACTTCAATGTAATATTATCATGTGCCTGAACAGCATTAATCTTGTATGTGAACTTGTTTGTTCCGTCCTTCTCTTTATTAGAAAAATCAGTAATTATAACATCACCAGCAGGACCACTAATGACAATCTTTTCAGTGCTATTGTTAATATATGCATAAATGTTTAACCCAATATTTCCATCAAGAGTTAACGAAGCTCCCTTAAGCTTATTAACCATTGTTAAATATCCTGGAGTGTCGGGTGTGTCAACTACGGCACGATCTTTATTAGAATATTCTGAACGGTATTTTGTACCATTTCCACCTACAAGCATAGAACATCCATCGAACATAAAACTTGATGATGTAACTGAAGAAATAGTCCATTTATCTGACACAAATATTTTTTCAAGGCTCATACAAAAGGAAAACAAATCACTCATATCAAATACTTTCGAAGTATCAAAGCTGCTAATATCAAGTGATTTAAGGGCGCCGCAAAATCCAAACATCCCATTCATATTAGTAACATTAGATGTGTTAAAACTAGAGAGATCAAGCGATGTAAGGTTATAACTTTCATAGAACATATATGACATATCAGTTACCTTGCTTGTATCAAAGCTGCTAATATCAAGTTTTTTTAAGCCCATACAATGTGCAAACATATCAAACATATTAAGAACATTTGATGTATCAAAATTGCTAAGGTCAAGTAATTCAAGTTGTGTATTTGACCAGAACATACAACTCATATCAGTAACCTTTGAAGTATCAAAGCTGCTAATGTCAAGTGATTTAAGGGCGCCGCAAGATCCAAACATCCCATTCATATTAGTAACATTAGATGTGTTAAAACTGCTAAGATCCAATGCTTCAGCTTGACATTCCTCAAACATCCCAGCCATATTTGTAACAAGCGACGTATTAGCATTTGAAAGGTCTATCTCTCCTGCCAAATATTGATAAAACATTCTCTTGCAATCTTCAGGAAATATTGTACCCTTAGCACATATTACTTTTTTCACATTACTATTTGACGACCACTTCTTTACATCTTCAATTACAACGTTTCCGCTGAGAGTAAGAATGCCGGATTTTGAATCAAAGAGCACCGTAGATGTTGCCGCATTAGCTGAAAAAAAACTGTCAAATAAGGTTCTATTGCCTGTGTGAATGCTTAAAACTCCGAATACAAGAACAAAAGTCATTATTGCTGAAGTTACTTTCTTAATTTGCTGTTTTTTCATGATTAAATTCATCCCTTTCTTTAATAAAACATCGAAATAAACTCATCAAATAACTCTATGTGCGTTTTTTCGCATACAGATCTTCACTCTTCTTCGAGTTATCTTATATTACAAACTACTTCTACTACTGTCAACGTGTTTTCGTGCACATAAGGATTTTACATCGTTTTATTCTATATTTTTGAAACATTTCATCATTGATATCGTGGGGAATTATTAAGGAGTACACATTAGGGTAATAATCTGCCAATTATAAACTATCTGGCAGTTATTTTGTTATGTCGTGCTATTACTGATGAAGGATAATTCCTTAAAATCAGCGTAGCCGTCGGCATTTCTGGAAACAAATTTAAAATCAGCTTTTTTGGGTTTATAGCCTTCAAGGTCGAGTGCTTCCATTATCTCTGCAAAATCGACCTTGCCTTCAATACTATTTATTTCGCCGCATATATTAAAAGCTTCAGTATCATAAAGCGTGATCCATGTTACTATGTCTGAACCTAATTTTTGCTTTTCAGTGTTTTTATAATATTTCTTGCTGCCAATATCTACAGTTTCTAGCTCATCTATAATAGTGTCATGATCAACTGATTCTTTTTTGCCGAATCCCTCACATACATGAATATACAGTATGTCCGACCAATCTTTTTGAAATGATCCGGTTATCGTCAGTTCAACTCCTTTTTTATAGCTGTATTTCTCATGTGGAGTTGTTTTTACAAGTCCGGAGTATTTTACGCTAATCTCATCAGCACTGTCAAACTCCTGGTATTCTGTTATCTCATAATAGTCTGAGATATTCCATTCAGACATGAAAGTACCATCTGAACGCACAGCTGTTTTTACATCGTCTATACTTCTATCACGCAACGTTGAATCGATTGCTCCGCCGTACCATGCCTTACTGAAGCTTCCGTATTCAATTAAAGTTCCGGTCTCGGATTCAGGAAAATGATCTGTTTTACCAAGAACATATTCCGTGAGAAGAATTAGGTCGCACACATCGAGCCTGCAATCACCGTTTACGTCATAATCGTAGCACAGATGATAACCTTCTGACTCGATAAGCTCTTTTCTTAATTCAGTGATGTCGTAGATATCCGTTTTGTTGTCATCGTTCACATCACCGCGTATATGTCGACTGGTCAAAGCATAGTCATCAGTATTGGCGATGTAAAAATCATCAATGAAGAAGTCCACAGACTCTGAAACTGTTATGCACAGATACTGACGCGAAAACAAATCATTATTCAGCGTGAGTTTAATATCCTCAAGATTTTTCCAGCTTCCGGGACATATCGTCCGGCAGGAGATATCGTTTATCACGACATTGTTATTTTTTTCAGTTGCCAGTGATATTCTGAATATAACAGCCTTATTCCCGTTATGATATATCTTCATACCAGCTGTAAGTTCTCTGACGTTTTTTTCATTGGTACGGAAGTCGTATGGGTCAATGCTGTACTCAAATGAGCATTCATTTTCGCCTTTGCCCGATATAAGGAATGATCTCTCGCCGCTGAATGAATGATCCGAAGTATAGACTGCAGAGGAGTTTTCGTCTTCTACACTAACATTTTCATTATCTGTTTCAAAATCAATATAGACTGTCCGTCCTTTTTCATCGACAGGAAGCGGATCATGTTTGCTGTATACAGCTCCGGGACCGTAATTGGTATCAGTCGTGATCTCCTTTGTGATTTCCAATGAGTTAAGATTCGCGCTGCCATGGCTTCTGTATGCCTGGACTGAAAATCCTATGTCATACATATATCCAAGCTCAAGACCGGCTTCGCTCCATGCTTTAAAATGATCTGCCACATTTATGGTGTTTTTTATATTGCAACTGCCATCTGCCTTTTGAGCAAGGTTTTCCTGCGCAACGCTGTAATAGATAGGAGTGCTGTTGATACCAAGGAAATCCATGTTCGGCCTTGCCGTTATGAAGATATCATAGGTAATACCATTGGATTCAAATGAATCAAGAATGTTTCCGGGGGTAGGGCGCTGGCTTCCCCAACTGTCAACTATGCGAAACTCAATATATTCATTCTGACTTTCCATCCAGCCGTAAACGCCTGAGCGTGAGTCAGATGCCATATAGTCCACATCTTCATCGTATGCTACATTATACTCTTTTATCTGTGACGCAAAGACAGTTTTCCTTTCAAATCTTTCGCCCTTTAATGCAAAGCATTCCACTATATTGTTCCAGCTGAAGGTAAAGCCATTGTTTTCAGTATTTTTATAATCGACTTCACCAGTCATGTTCTGGTTCCAGCACTCATAATAATATCCGTCAATTATATCGCTTATCTGGTAATCAGCTGCGTAAACCTCGGACCCAGGCATAACAGCTGGCAGGCTGGCTGCGCTCAATAGGCACAGTCCTGACATAATTACTGACAGCGTCCTTTTAAAAAAGCATTGCATATTATTTCCTCCTGACTTGAGCTTCGTGCAGAGCATACTATGAAGCTGCATATAGAATTACTGTAAGCAGTGTGTTTATGGAAGATATTCAGCAGTTCAGAAGCTTTTTCTGAACTGTCAGAGCGTCATTAAGCGTAATACCGTCGTTTGTATTATTAACGTCTGCGTTGAACTCTCCTCTTATGGAAAGGGCATATTTATTCGGGTTGCAGAGCGTCTGCATTATTATGACAGCATCATTGATCATGAGCTCACCGTCGGCAGTTGCGTCGCCTGTCCGGTGGGGCGCACCAGAAGGTGCTTTAGGTTCGTTGCCATTAGCTTTGTCCATATCAAACATAAGATCTGCCAGCGCGATTATGTAGTCGTAGTACACGCCTCCTCCTGAGAGACCCGATATGATATGTGAATGACGGTCGTAATATTTCCAGTTCCTATTTTCATAATGTTCATATTCTTCTGATGCAAAGAATTCATCATACAAGTCAAAGTCAACATTGCCATATTTTGAAATATATATTCCTGCAAAAAGAACGTCATAATCATCACATATCAGACCATTATCGTTGCAGTCAAGGGATGCGATGGCATCGCCGTCCGGATTCCAGTCGGGCCTGTCAAGGCTTTCGTTGTTTCTTCCATTGTTTGCACGGGAGAACATATAGGGATCATACCATCTCTTTACTGTATCAACGATCTCTTCGGTTGAATACTCTTTGATTGTGATAACCCGGTAGCAAGCGGCGAGTATTTCCATATCCAGATCATCAAGTTTGCCGTCAGCGTTCATATCAGGCATAGAAACTTTTCCTTCCTGTATGCCATTTTCATATTCGGGATATGTAGCTGACATATAGTTAGGATTATTTGAATGCCAGCTGAGAATGTCACAGTAATCCTCGTATTTAACCAGTCCTGCTTCGATAGCGTCTACACGTGCCTCGCCCATGTAGCAGTATTCATATCCTGCCCAGTCGAAGAAAAAGCCTCTTTCGTCTGTAAAGCTCTCATCAATTCCTGTGATAGATACTACAGCTTCTCTGAAGCGCAGGTCTTTCAGATATTCCGGAGATGCGTTTGAATACAGATACTCCGCACAGTATTCAGGATCCAGCCACTCTTCCGAGAAGTCACAGTTGTTTATGAACTCTTTCGTGACAATGATCGCTCCCATAGAATTATTTATTCCGATATACCAGTGCTCGTCGTAATATCTTGCACAGTTCCTGAGTGTTGTTTCGTTCATAGGGATGTCAAGCCAGTATTTATCAGCCGGTATGCACATACCGATATCTTCGGATTCTCTTCCAAGTATCGAATCAAGTCTGTGCAGGACTCCCCAGCCGAAATTGTCAGGTTCAACTCCGAAGTTTTCTCTGAGCTCATCAGCGTATTCATCATTAAGATACCAGCAGCTGTAGCCTGCCATATACTCGTTGAACATCCAGTAATCCAGACAGTCCTTTACATCAACGACGCCGTCGGCGTTGATGTCAAGGTCAACATTATGCTCCTGATCGTATTTCACGGTGAAGTCATACTTCATATTCGGCTCATAGAATGTTGCCATCCACCCAAAGAACCACCATGTGCTTTCGGTGATCTTTCCGTTTTCATCCTTGAAGTTATTGATGTTATAATCCTCTGGAACTATACCGTTATTGCGCAGATAGTAATTGAATATGGTTTCTCTTTCCGGATGCATTGTCTCATAGGCATAATGAACATCAAGAATATCAAATTTTCCATCGCCGTTCAAATCAGTACTGAGCTCTCCTGATTCGATCTTATCATAATTAAGAAGCTGGGAATAAGTATAATCCTCTTGCGGATCAAAGCGTGTTATCGGTGATGAATTGGCAATTATCGGATTTGCCATTGTCGAAGTTGCCACAAGTACTGCTAAAAATTTTCTCATAACAACATTCACTTCCACATAAGATTCAAGTCTGTCAGCTGATACTGTTGTACCGGCTGACACTGTTTGTGTAGGCGTATTTGTTACGGTTTCCGTCTGAAAGCTTCCAGTTGTACGTGTGATAGCAGCTGCTGAATGCGCAGCTGTTGTATGGGACGAACTTGTATGTGATTCTTCGTCTTTATATGAAGTATAATGTGTGGTGATCTGAGGAACGGTGCTGTTCTCAGTAATGATAGTATCAGTATCGCTGGGAATGACATCTATGTTAGTGCCTATATGATTATATGTTATGCCAAATCCGACAACAGCAGCTGCACAAAGGCCACAGCATCCTCAATTTTACGCAGAAGATGATCCTGCGGTACAAAACTGTCTATGCAGAAAAACTCCATTTGATCTCGTTCGACTTTGTTTTCTCTCAGCATTATGCTCAGCTCCCTTCCTTTATATTATACCACAAAAATTGGAAAAAAACCAGCTTTCGCTGGACTTTTTCGACAGACTGAATCCGCCCGTTAAAGGGCGGAATCTCATTTTTGTACGTTATTTTGCGAAGTTCAGCTCCTTGAAATCAGCATAGCCG
>DBYI01000113.1 GCA_002310115.1 Ruminococcus flavefaciens | reverse complement strand
TTTGACGAGCTTGAGGAACAGATGATAATGAGCGATATCGGAGTTGAGACCTCCGAGGAGATATGTGACAAGCTACGTAAGAAGATAAAGGAGCGCGGTATTACTGATCCTAAGGAGATAATGGGGCTTATTCATGAGGTTATTTCCGAGATAATGGGCGATGATACTGGACTTGATCTTTCTGTATCTCCTGCCGTTATCATGGTAATTGGTGTAAACGGCGCAGGAAAGACTACAACTATAGGTAAGCTTTGCCATCAGTTCAAGCAGGAGGGCAAAAAAGTTCTTGTTGCGGCAGCTGATACCTTCCGTGCAGCTGCTATAGATCAGCTGGAGGTATGGACTCAGCGCGCAGGTGTCGACATAGTGAAGCATGCTGAGGGATCAGATCCTGGAGCAGTAGTTTATGACGCTCTCGAAGCTGCGAAGGCAAGAGGCTGTGATGTGGTAGTTATCGATACTGCAGGCCGCCTGCACAACAAGAAGAACCTCATGGAGGAACTCAAGAAGATAAATCGTATTATTGACACTAAGGCAGGTGAGTGTTCAAGGGAGATACTTCTCGTGCTTGATGCCACAACAGGACAAAACGCGGTAAATCAGGCAAAGCTTTTCAGTGAAACAGCTCCTATTACTGGCATAGTTCTCACAAAGCTGGATGGAACGGCTAAGGGTGGTATAGTTATCTCTATCAAGAACGAGTTGGGAATACCTGTAAAGCTGATAGGCGTAGGCGAAAAGATAGATGATCTTCAGCCATTTGACAGCAATATGTTTGTTGACGCTCTCTTTACTTTTTCTGAACATCCTGAGGATGAAGAAGGGGCGGAAGAGAATGATGCAGATGAATACGCAGAAGATAATATGGAAACTGATGATTCAGTTGAAGTTGACGGCGTAAATGGCTATTACAATGAGTATGGTGCATTCATTCCATATGAGGAAGACGAGGAATATATAGAAGAGCCTGAGAACGAAACTGAAGAGGAAGCTCAAGAAGAGGGAGAAGAGCAGGTATACGAAGAAGTTCAACCTATTTCTGAAGTTGAAACTGAAGACGAAGAAGCTTATGTTAGCTCATTGACAGAAACAGTTTATGCGGAGAAAGAAACAGATGAAGCTGAAGAAGATGAGGAAGAAGCAACTGATGAAGATACCGAAGATACACCAGAGCCTGAAAAGAAGAAAAAGCGTGGCTTCTTCAGCAGACTTTTCGGAGGTAAGGACGATGATTAAGCAGCTGGTAATGGCTACGAACAACGCTAACAAGCTCCGTGAAGCAAGGGAAATACTTGCACCGCTTGGAATTGAGGTGCTCTCACAGCGTGAGGCAGGAGCTAACTGCGACCCTGAGGAAAACGGTTCGACATTCGCCGATAATGCACTTATTAAGGCAAAGGCTGTTTATGAAGCGGTAAATCTCCCAACAATAGCCGATGACAGTGGTCTCTGTGTAGATGCAATGGATGGAAGACCAGGGGTGTACTCTGCAAGATATGCTCCTGAGGGACAGCATTGTGTGAAGCTCCTTGAGGAGATGAAAGATGTTCCTGAAGATAAACGTGGAGCCGCCTTCAGATGTACTATTGCGTATATAGACGAAAACGGACATTACATTATGTCAGGTGACTGTAAAGGGGCAATAGGCTATGAGCAGCGAGGAACTAATGGTTTTGGCTATGACCCTGTATTCATGGTCGGAGAGCGCACAATGGCGGAACTCACAGCTGACGAGAAGAACAAGATAAGTCACAGAGGTGCGGCTCTTCGAGAGTTGTACCATTTTCTTAAAGAAAGATACGGTGAATAACATGCTTACAAGCAAACAGAGAGCATACCTGCGCGGTATAGCTTCAACATATGAGACCATATATCAGGTCGGTAAGGGCGGCGTGACAGAGGCTATGTGCAAAGATATTGCTGAAGCTCTCCGCAAGAGAGAACTCATAAAGCTGAAAGTCCTTGACAATTCGGGCTGGACAGCAAGGGAAGCTGCAGAGGCTGTAGCCGAACAGACAGAGTCTGAAGTTGTGCAGGTTATAGGCAATAAGTTCGTACTTTTCAAGCGTAATGATAAAGACCCTGTAATAGAGAATATTCCTAAGGCTAAGTAAACTTTATCTACAGGAGGTGCAGCATGAAAGTCCTTATAATAAATGGAACAAACCATAAAGGTTCGACCTACAGTATCGGGCGCATTATGGCTGAAAAGCTCACGAATTCAGAGAATATCAGCGAGTTGTTCCTACCTCGTGACTTTGATGAGTTTTGCTGTGGTTGCACTAATTGTTTCGTTAAAGGAGCTGAGACCTGCCCTCACGCTGATAAACTTAAGCCAATAACAGAGCTTATAGATGCTTCTGATGTGCTTATACTTACATCGCCAGTATATGTTTATCACTGTACCGGACAGATGAAAGCTTTACTTGATCATTATGGCTGGCGTTGGTTGTCACATCGTCCCAATGAGGGCATGTTCAGAAAGCAGGCGGTAGTTGTTTCAACTGCTGCAGGTGCAGGAGTTAAGTCAACTATGAAGGATATGTCAGACAGTTGCTTTTTCTGGGGTATACCTAAGACATATAAACTTGGCAGGCCGGTAGCGGCAGTTGACTGGCAGAGTGTGAAGCCGAAGATAAAGGAAAGTATTAATGCTAAAGCAGAAGGTATTGCGAAAAGAATACAGAAAAGTCAGGGAAAAGTTAGAGTTCCAATCAAAACAAAGGTATTTTTCAAGATAATGAGCCTTATGCAACGCAATGGCTGGAACAATGCAGATATGGAATATTGGAAAGAAAAGGGCTGGACTGGTAGTAAGCGTCCCTGGAAATGAATGGAGTGAGATCATGCGGATAGGTATATATGGTGGCAGCTTTAACCCTGTACACAATGGACATATACATCTTGCGGAAACTGCTGTAAAGGAGTTCAACCTCGACAGGCTTTATTTCGTTCCATCAAAGAAATCACCTCACCGTTCCATAGCCGAGTATGCTCCTGATGCAGACAGGCTTGAAATGCTGCGGCTTGCCGCAAGGGTGAATGACAGTTTTTTCGTCAGTGATTACGAGATTAAAAGTGACAGAGTGAGTTATACTATATACACAGTTGAACATTTTCACAGGGAATTTCCTGAGGACGAGTTGTTTCTGTTAGTAGGCAGTGATATGCTGCTCAGTTTTGAAACGTGGCATCGTTTTGATGAAATTCTCGGTTATGTAACTCTTTGTGTAGTGTCCCGTGAGAGTGGTGATTTGCACGAGCTGAAGAAAAAGGCCCAGGATCTTAGAAAATACGGGAAAATCATTGTATCCGAAGCAGTTCCAACAGTGATTTCAAGTACAGAGGTAAGAAAAAAAATTGCAAAAAATGAGGATTTCTCTTGCTATCTTGACGAAAATGTAGTACAATATATTAGGTCTGTTGGATTATATTCAGTCAGAGGTGAAGATATTTTGCAGTACAATCCTGATGACAAAAAGAAGATACTTAAAGCGCGGCTTACCGTAAAGCGCTATACTCATTCGCTGAATGTTGCAGAGGAATGTAAAAAGCTTGCGGAAAAGTATGGTGAAGACCCCGATAAGGCATATTTTGCCGGACTTCTCCACGATATATGCAAGGAGCTGCCCGAGGATGAGCAGAAAGCTCTTGTTCTTGCAAGCGGATATACCGTATGCAGGGAGGAAATGGAAACACGTTCACTTCTTCATGGTATTGCAGGCGCTTATTATGTAAAAAAAGAATTAGGAGTGGAGGATATAGATATCCTCAATTCTATAAGATTTCATACAGTTGGCAGAGCAGGAATGTCACGTCTTGAGGAAATAGTCTATATTGGAGATCTTGTTTCTGCTGAGAGGGACTACAAGGACGTTGAAAAAATGCGAAAACTCGCGTATACTGACCTTAACGCTGCCATGCTTGAAGCATTTGCTTTTTCGATGAAGTCAGTAATAAAAAAAGGTGGAGTTATCCCAATTTGTACCGTTGAGGGATACAATTTTTACACAAGGCTACTTAAAGAAGAGAAAAAATAATAGGAATCTGAAAAGAGGAGTCAAATGAATAGAGAAGAACTTAAAAAGGAGTTAAATACAAATAGAACAAGTGCTCAGAGGCAAACAAAGCCGCTTAGAAAACTTAAAAAAGTTGAACAGAGACCGAAGACCACAGTAGTATTGAACGAATACCGTGGGCTTCACGAGTCTCCTTCCATAGATATTAGCATAGGTGACGAGGATGAACGTCAGAAGCGTTCTACAGAACAGCAGACTTATCATGGCCTCCACGAAAAAAGTGAAGCTAAGCGATTAGCCAGCGAAAATTTGCAAAAATCAAAAATAAAGAAAAGCAAAAAAGATATTTTGGTAAAGATGACGTCCGTAATGCTCAGTATTGCTGCAATAATCACTCTTTGCCTTAATATGCCTATACTATGGTACAAAAAGAGCGGTCAGCCTGACGAAAGAGTATCAATACTAACATATTTCAAACGCTGGCAGCCTACCATTGAGATTGAGGGAGAGCTTGAAGCTCCAACTATGGATCTCAATGTCGATACCGAGATAGTAAATGAAGAGTTTACCGACGGACTTGATCTTCCACAGCTGATTGAGGGACAGTATACCGTGCTATTTCTCGGTTTTGACGAAGATGTTGAGAATACCGACGTTATATGGATATGTCAGTTTGATATTGCAGGTGCAAAGCTTCATATCCTTCAAATTCCACGTGACAGCTCCATGCTTTACTACACAAGCAATCCTACTACAAAGATGAACAGTGTATACTCATGGGGGGACCCTGAAATAAGTAATATTCAGCGCGTAGTAAATTGTGTTCAGGACTGTTTCGGTATACCGATAGACGCATATATCACTACAGCCTGCTTTGATATCAGAGATATCGTCGATCTTATAGGCGGAATCCCAATGCACCTTGATAATGAAATTATTTATGAAGCAGACAAGATAATTCCTGCAGGTGATGTAAAACTCACTGGTGAACAGGCTGAGTGGTTCGTTCGTTTCCGTCACGAGTGGCTACAGGGAGACATCGGACGTGTACAGAACCAGCGCCGTTTCATGCAGGCAGCTATGAAGAAACTGATGAATATCGTTAAGGATGAGGGAAGGCTCAAGCTTTACAGCTATCTCAATACTATCTACAAGAACAAGTGGATAGCTACAAATATGAGCGTTGAAGATCTCAGTAAACTTGCTGACTTCGGCTCAGTTCTGGAAATGGAAAATGTAAGTGTGGATATGGTCCCCGGTGAGGACGCAGAGTATACCGTAGCTGATGGAACAACCTACAGCATCTATTCTATCCATAAGAGAGCTACAATTGATAAGCTTAACGAGAATTTCAGACCTTATCAGAGACCTATGCTCCTGTCTGAGAGCAATATCGTTGAGTTTGTTGAAGAAAGCAATTACAGCTACGACCTTTATGATGATATGGAAATGGATTTTGAGGAGCTTGAGCACGCTACAGAGCCGCTCAGAGATCCGAATATGAAACCAGGTTGGAAGGAAGATTAATAAATGACCGAGAAGGAAAAACTCGAGCTTATAATAAAAACACTTGACAGTAAAAGAGGCGAGGATATTCAAGCGATAAAGATATCTGATCTGACAATACTTGCCGATTACTTTGTTATTGTAAATGGTACCAGCAACACTCATGCAAGAACTCTTGCGGATGAAGTGGAGTTCGTACTTTCGCAGAAGGGCATAGAGCCACAGCGACGTGAGGCAGATACAGGGAATACTTGGATAATTTTGGATTATGCAGATATAATAGTTCATGTTTTCTACAAAGATACAAGAAACTTCTACAAACTAGAAGGCCTGTGGGCAGATGGTGAACAGATAGACATCAGCAGCCTTATCACAAAGGAGTAAGGAATGCATACTAATGATTCCAAGGGTCGTGCGATGTGTATTGTTATCGGTATATACCTCATTGCAAAGACTGTGCTCAATATGGTCATAAGTAGTGGTTTCAGCTTCAGCGATATTTTCATAGCTGTTGGACTTGCCGTAATGATATTTACTGGATTAAAATATTTCAATTATCTTGCGGCCGCGATACTAGTGGTAATAGCGCTGATATATTTGCCAGAGAATATATCTAATATTGATTCAAACTGGTTGTATCTAATAGAGGGTATACTCGATATCGGCTGTGCTGTTCTTTTGTGTGTACATAGGAATATTAGACAGCATTTTACCAAAACAATAACGATCAATAATTAAAATAAAGGAATGATATTAAAATGAGCAGATATGATTTCACATCTGTTGAAGCCAAATGGCAGAAATACTGGGAAGAACACGAGACCTTCAAAACTGATGTATGGGATTTCAGCAAGCCAAAGTTTTATGCGCTTGATATGTTTCCGTATCCGTCTGGAGTAGGTCTACACGCAGGACATCCTGAGGGCTATACCGCTACAGACATTGTTTCACGTATGAAACGTATGCAGGGCTATAACGTCCTTCATCCGATGGGGTATGATTCATTCGGCCTTCCTGCCGAACAGTATGCCGTAAACACAGGAAATCATCCAAACGGCTTTACTCAGGAAAATATCAAGACGTTCTCAAAACAGCTAAAGGAGCTCGGCTTTGACTATGACTGGTCAAAAATGGTTGCTACATCAGATCCTGAGTTCTATAAATGGACTCAGTGGATATTCAAACAGCTCTATAAGGACGGTTATGCAAAGTATATAGATATGCCTGTTAACTGGTGTGAGGAACTGGGAACAGTTCTCTCCAATGATGAGGTTATTGACGGCAAATCAGAGCGCGGCGGCTTTCCTGTAGTGAGAAAGAACATGAAGCAGTGGGTAATTGATCAGCCTGCTTTTGCTGAAAAGCTATTGGAGGGACTAGACGAGATAGACTGGCCAGAGTCTACAAAGGCTATACAGCGTAACTGGATAGGAAAATCTACAGGCGTAGAGGTAGAGTTTGACATTGTCGGTGGAGGCAAGTTCTCTATTTTTACGACATGTATTGAAACAATATATGGTATTACATTCATGGTTCTCGCTCCCGACGGAGCAGTTACTGAGAGCCTTCTCGATCGAGTACAAAACATAGAAGAAGTACAGGCATATATTGACGAGACCAAGAAGAAAAACGACATGGATCGTACAGAGCTCAATAAGACAAAGTCTGGATGTGAACTTAAGGGTGTTACGTGTATTAACCCTGTAAATGGCAAGGAAGTCCGTATGTTCATCGGTGATTTCGTACTTGCAAGCTATGGTACAGGTGCGGTTATGGCTGTTCCGAGTCATGATCAGCGTGATTTTGAATATGCCATAGCTCATAATATTGACATGATACAGGTAATTGATGGTAATAACGGACACATTGACGTATCTGAAGCTGCTATGGAAAAGACAGAATACCTTGGAAAGGGCTACAAGCTCATAAATTCAGAGGAATTCACAGGTCTTACAGTTGAAGATGCAAAGGAAGCTATTACACAGAAGCTTGAAAAAATGGGCAGAGCAAAACGCACAGTTAACTATCATTTCCGTGAGTGGATATTTGCTCGTCAGCGTTACTGGGGTGAGCCTGTTCCGATTGTACACGGTGAAGATGGTGAGATACACGTTCTCGATGACGAAGAGCTTCCACTCATTCTTCCTGAGCTTGATGATTACAAGGGAAAGAATGGTAAGGCTCCACTTGAGAATGCAACAGAGTGGAAAAAGTATGACCATAATGGTGTTAAGGGCACTCGAGAGACTTCAACAATGCCTGGAAGTGCTGGCTCGAGCTGGTACTACTTTAGATATATAGATCCTCATAACGATAAGGAATTCGCAAATCAGGAGCTACTCAAGCACTGGATGCCTGTAGATCTTTATATAGGCGGTCCTGAGCATGCAGTAGGACATCTTATGTACTCCCGTATCTGGAACAGATATCTTTACGATAAGGGCTTAGCGCCTACAAAGGAGCCTTTCAAGAAGCTTGTTCATCAGGGGATGATACTGGGTGAAAATGGTATAAAAATGGGTAAGCGATTCCCTGAGTTCGTTGTAAATCCATCTGATATTGTAAGAGACTATGGCGCAGATACTCTTCGCCTTTATGAAATGTTCATGGGACCTCTTGAGGTAAGCAAGCCTTGGAGCAAGAACGGTGTAGAGGGCGCAAAAAGATTTATTCAGCGAGTATGGAATTTCTTTACGGAGTCGCAGAAACTCACTGACAGTAACGATGGTACTCTTACAAAGATATATCATCAAACTGTCAAGAAGGTCACTGATGACTTTGAGAAGCTTGCGTTCAATACGGCTATCAGCCAGATGATGATTTTTGTTAATGCAGTATACAAGAATGATTCGTGTCCTAAGGTATATGCTGAGGGACTTATTAAAATGCTTTCATGTATCACTCCTCACATGGGCGAGGAGATATGGAGTATAATGGGTCACACAGATACTATTGCATACGAAAGCTGGCCTGTTTACGACGAAGAACTCTGTAAGGAGGACACTATTGAGATAGTTGTACAGATAAACGGCAAAGTTAAGGCTAAACTTAATATTGAAGCTGATACCGACAAGGATATTGTAATGGATTTGGCTATGAACGATGAAAAGGTCAAGGAATCCATTGATGGTAAGACTATAGTCAAGAAGATATATGTACCAAATAAGCTTGTTAACATTGTTGCAAAGTAACGAAAATTTTAATTAACAAAAAAATGCTTGACAACAATCGCAAAATGTGGTAAACTTATAGTATATTATATTATTATTTGTATATCTGCTATGTATTGGGGTATGCGCTGACTGACGCCCACAAGGGCGCTTAGTATAGATGCCATGGAGCAAAGCTCCGTGCAACCTCTGAACAAGGGAGGGAAATTGAGTGGCAGAAGTTCGTGTTGGCAAGAACGAGTCCTTGGATAATGCTCTTAAGAAGTTCAAGAGAGCTTGTGCGAAGGACGGCGTTATTGCTGAGGTTCGTAAGAGAGAGCATTACGAAAAGCCTTCGGTAAAGCGTAAGAAGAAGTCTGAGGCAGCTCGTAAGCGTAAGTATTAATCTTACGGATTATGATTAATGTTGATAAAAGCGGGCTGCGGCTCGCTTTTTCATTTGTTGAACGGAGTTGACAAATAGCTTGGGACTAAAGCATAAAATTACAGGAACTGACGTGGATTTTGCATTTAGAAGAACAGTCCATATTAGTCCTGCATTTTTGAAAAAGCACAATATAAAAGGACTTATCCTTGATGTTGACAATACGCTAACTACTCATGATGATCCAGTTCCTGCAGAGGGAATTATCGAATGGCTGGAAAACCTGAAAACAAGAGGTATAAAGCTGATAATAGTATCAAATAACCACGATGAGCGTGTAAAGCGATTTGCAGCTCCTCTCGGACTTGATTATGTTTGTGATAGCGGAAAGCCGCTGAAAAGGGGATATACGGCAGCTATGAAGAAAATGGGCCTTACTGCCGCAGAGACTGCGGCAGTTGGTGATCAGCTTTTTACTGATGTATGGGGAGCAAAACATTCTCATATAAAAATGATATTTGTGCAGCCTATGGCTCCTGAGCCAAAAAGTAAGCGTTTTATTCGTTTTAAAAGAGTGCTTGAGAAGCCGTTTTTGCCAACACTATTTGTCGATGATGAAAAGGAGTAAATATGATTAAGAAGATACTTGTTATTCATGGCCCAAATCTTAATTTGCTTGGCGAGCGCGAGCCTGGTATCTATGGAAATACAGGCATTGACGCACTCAACAGCACTATTATCGACCGAGCAAAGAAACACGGGCTGGAGTGTGAGATATTTCAGTCCAATCATGAAGGAGCTATTATCGACAAGCTCCATGCCGCAAGGACAGCATTTGACGGCGTTATAATTAATGCTGGAGCGTATACACACTACAGTTACGCGATACGCGACGCCATAGCAGCAATTAAGGTACCTGTCATAGAAGTACATATTAGCAATGTTTTCGCACGAGATGAATTTCGCTCAAAGTCTGTTATAGCACCTGTATGCAAGGGCAGCATAAGCGGCTTCGGCTTCGGAAGCTATTATCTTGCAGTTCAGGCTCTTGCGGAACTCTGAGAGGTGCGGAATGACAAGACTTGAAAGACTGTTTGAAACATATGACTGTGCAGACTGTGTCCTTATAACTTCTGATGTGAATCGCAGATACTTCACGGGTATGAAGTCGTCGGCAGGAGTAGTTGCTGCATTTAGTGATAAGGCTTATCTGCTTATAGACTTTCGTTATATAGAAAAGGCAAGAGCTACTGTCACCGATGCAGAGGTTATCGAGGCTAAAAAGCTCTATCCGCAACTCATGGAGCTGCTCAAAAAGCATGGTGCTCAGTCCATAGCTATAGAATCTGAGACAATGACCGTTAAAGAACTTAATGCATATGAGCATTTCTTTAGCGAGATACGCTTTATACATGACGATTCTTTGAGTACAGCAATTTCTGCTCTAAGGTCGGTAAAGGACGATGAGGAACTTCAATACATAAGTAAGGCTCAGTCAATTGCTGAAGCTGCCTTTGATGATATTCTCAACTTCATAAAGGTAGGAGTTACCGAGCGTGAAATTGCTCTTGAACTTAACCGACTCATGTTTGATTACGGCGCTGAGGATTTGTCTTTTGATACCATAGTTCTTTCAGGAGCAAACACTTCCATGCCACATGGTGTTCCTTCGGAAAAACAGGTACAGAGCGGTGAGTTCGTACTTATGGACTACGGTGCGGTGTATAATGGTTATCATAGCGACATGACACGTACAGTCTGCGTAGGTGAGCCAGATGAAGAAATGCGTAAGGTTTACGAAATAGTACTTAATGCCCAGAAAGCTGCTATCGAACAAGCAAAAGCGGGCGTTGTGGGAAGCGATCTTGACAAGATTGCTAGAGACATTATTGAACGTGAAGGATATGGAAACTGTTTCGGACATTCACTTGGTCACGGCGTTGGGCTTGAGATACATGAAAAGCCTAATGCTTCGCCAAATTACAAACTTCCTCTCAATGAGGGGGCTGTTGTGACTGTTGAACCAGGAATCTATATTGCAGGCAAGTTTGGCGTAAGAATAGAGGATTTTGTCATTTTGACCGAAAACGGTTGCGAAAACTTAACAAAAAGCGCAAAAAGTCTAATTACTTTATAATTATTCATTTTAGGTATTGCAAAAAAACCTAAAATATGGTATAATTTAGTATCATATTAATTTGAAAAATACGGAGGTATTTATAATGATTTCAGCAGGAGATTTCAGAAACGGCGTTACCTTTGAGCTTGACGGACAGGTAGTTCAGGTTATTGAATTCCAGCACGTTAAACCTGGTAAGGGCGCTGCTTTTGTAAGAACTAAATACAAGAATGTTATAACAGGTTCAGTTGTTGAAACTTCTTTCAACCCTACAGCTAAGTTCCCAACAGCTTTCGTTGAGAGAAAGGATATGCAGTACAGCTATAATGACGGTGATCTTTACTACTTCATGGATCTCGAGTCATACGAGCAGGTACCGATCAGTGCTTCTATACTCGGCGACAGCTTTAGGTTCGTTAAGGAAGAAATGATTTGCAAGATTCTTTCATATAAGGGCAACGTATTCGGCGTTGAGCCTCCTAACTTTGTTGAACTCAAGGTTACACAGACTGATCCAGGCTTCAAGGGTGATACAGCTACAAATGCTACAAAGCCTGCAACACTTGAGACAGGTGCTGAGATCAAGGTTCCGCTTTTCATTGATGAAGGCGAGATTATTCAGGTAGACACAAGAACAGGCGAGTACATGTCAAGAGCATAAGTTCTAGCCTTAACTATAATTTGAGAGGAGGAGCTTGTTATGAAGCTTACCGAGAAAATGTCATATTTAAAGGGACTTATCGATGGTCTAGAGATCGACACTTCCACAAAGGAAGGAAAGGTTCTTGTACAGATGTCGGAAGTAATGTCTGAGCTTGTACTTTACGTAGACGATCTTCAGTCACAGGTTGATGAGCTCACAGAACTCTGTGATATCCTTGATGAAGACCTCGGACAGGTCGAGGATGATTTTTACGACTGCGATGAGTGCGACGGAGACTGTGATGAATGCGACGATGATGACTGGGATGACGAATATGATTTCGATGATGATGATGATGATGAGCTTTACGAAATCACATGTCCCACATGTGGAGACACTATTCTTCTTGACGAGGGTATGATAGAAGAGGGCTCGATGAACTGCCCTAACTGCAATGAGCTCCTTGAGTTTGATTATGACGATCTTACTATCGAGGACTTCGAAGACAAGGACGAAGCTCCCGAAAAGAAGTAATATTGCCGTAAAAGAGCAAATACGCTGCGGATTGAATATCTTTCCGCAGTTTTTTTATTTTATTTTGTAACGAAAGTAATCTATTGAAGTCTTATAGTTGAAGGCGGTGAGAGATTTGGACAAAGTCGAAGAGCTCTATAATGATTATTTCCATGATGTATACCTTTATATAAGATCACTGTCGGTGGACGATCACCTTGCCGAGGAAATAACGCAGGAAACCTTTTTCAGGGCGATGAAGTCTGTTGACAGCTTCCGAGGAGACTGTGATATAAGGGTATGGCTGTGTCAGATAGCGAAAAATCTATTGTTTACCCACAGCAAAAAAAACAGGCGTTTCACAGGAGAGAATATTCCAGAGACATTGCCTGACTCAAAACCTTCGCTTGAAGATATTGTCGCCGACGGAGAGCAGAGTATGGAGATACATCACGTTTTGCATACTCTAAGTGAGCCATACAAGGAGGTATTCACCCTTAGAGTATTCGGTGAGCTTAGTTTTCGTCAGATAGGGGAGATCTTCGGTAGAACCGAGAGCTGGGCGCGAGTCTCCTTTCACCGCGCAAAGCTGAAAATAATAGAAGAACTGGAGGTACAAAAATGAATAACTGCGATATAGTTAAAGATCTGCTTCCACTGTATGCTGATGATGTGTGCAGTGAGGATAGCAGAAAAGCGGTCGAGGAGCATCTCAACGGCTGTCCCGACTGTAAAAAAGAGCTTGAAAAGCTCCGTCAAAATGTAAGTATAAGTCCTCAGAAGGACGCAGAGGTGCTAAAGCGAATAAAGAAACGTTTGCGTATTGAAAAGCTCGTAGTTGGGCTTATAAGTGCTACTGTGCTTGTATTTGTATTGCTTGGAACACTTTTTTATCTGATAAACAGTGACTGTTCAATGGATATGGAAAGGTATGATATCCCAAACAATGTTTATGTTTCGGAGGTGGACGGTATGCTTATGCTTTGTGTGAAGGGGGGAGCAGCAAGCTTCGATTCGGTATACCCGACGTTCAGTGACATCAACGGTAATCATCTGACGTATGATAAGGATTATGACAAAAATATCAAAAACGGTATAGGCTATACGCTAAAGCAACGCAAAATATCTAGGTTTTCAAATGTGGATATGGGAAATCTTTATTCGTTTGCATATCAGGTTGGCACTGTTGAGAAGCTTAATGAAAACAATATTGAAAAGATATTCTATTATGATGATGTAAATGATAAAGAGTATGTTTTATGGGAGAGTGAGAAAAATGACTGAGAGAAAGTTCAGTATACCGCTGATGTTGATGGCGGCAGCAGTTCTCGGACTAGTGGTATTTGCATTTCCTGCCGAAGCAATTATGCTTGCTATCATAACAATAATTATTTCAGTGAAGCTTCGTGAAAAGTATCTTATAAAGATACCGATAGTTGTATGTATTGTTGCGATAGCTGTTGCATGTGCATTTATTGCATTTATGATATACACTTGTATGAAGGGTGGATATAACAGTTACTGGCTTATGCGTATTATATTCGGCGACGCAAAATAAGATAATAGCCCTCCAGCAAATGATTCGGTTCACATTGCTGGGAGGGCTATTATTTTATATTATCATTCACTCATACTGAGCAAGTATCCTTTGGGCTACTTCAAGACGTGTTTGACGGTTGTTCATTGCCTGTTTTTCGATATATTTATGAGCCTGAGGCTCTGTGAACTTCAGGTACTTCATGAGCGTCGTCTTTGCGCGGTTGATAGTCCGCATTTCCTCGATACGTGCGAGAATATCGGCGTTTTCCTTTTTT
>DBYI01000119.1 GCA_002310115.1 Ruminococcus flavefaciens | reverse complement strand
CCCTCACGGCTGGTGTACATTATTTCAGCAAAGTATCGTTTCGTATCATTATCATAGTAAGCTGTCCAGTTATTGCCTTGTTTTTTGTTTTTCATATTTTCTCCCCCTAAACATAAACTATTATTTGGTATAAACCCTGTCACAAATATACTTCACAGGCACTTCCTCGGTACACCAGACCTCGTTCTCGGTAACTCCGAACCTGTATCCGTCCCTGTACATCTCCGATGCTGATATTTTCAGCACAACAGGAGTCTTATGCCAGCGCTCAGCAGACTGCCAGGCTTTGCTTATATCAGCCTGCATATGTACGGCGTGTCGCTGCATCTTCTTGATAGCTCCGCTTACTTCAATGGCTTCAAGAGCCTTTGTAGTCGTTCCGTGGTACAGAAACTCAGGCGGTTCACAGTATTCAAGTTCTGGCTCTACCCAGGGAACTGAGTGTCCCTGACAGCACTTTATCTTTTCATGGTTTTCATCATATCTGTAGCGTCCCTTGTTGTCTTCGGCTACTATCTGTTCAAGCAGCTCACGATCCAGCTTATAATTGCTGTGGCCGTTAACGCCGTTTATGAGCTGTTCTACTGATACCCATCCGTGCTCATCCATATCAAGCTCTGCTTTCTCAGGCTGATGGCGAAGGAGCAGACACAGATATTTCGACAATTCGTCCATTTTATCACCCCATTTATCATTAATACAGCTCGTCCAAAGTGAGAAGTCGAACTTCTCCACGCTTTTTGCACTCCAGAAGCTCCTTAGTGAAACCGCCGAGTGAGAAAATATAGTAATGGTATTTGCTGCCTTTACCGAACACAGAGGCATAGTACTTAATGAGTTCCAGCTCGTCAACACCGATCTTTTCATTGCGATATTTGCAGGAACCGATGATATATTCATTATTATCAGCTGATTTGCCGACTATATCTATCTGCACTTCTTTACGAGTAGTTTTATCTGAGCCCCACCACTGACCAATATCTGATAATGTTATCGGCAGGTCATCGGCATAATAAAGCAAGTATTCCTTGCATATCTCCTCAAAGGTAAGTCCCATATGCTCATGCAAATGTCCCTTTACTGCCTTATCATACACCTTTGTTATCCTGCCGGATGTTATAGCAGTCATATTGCGAGGTATAAAACGATACCAGAATCTGAAAAATTGGTCCTTGATCGCATAAATCGTTTTTCTTCCTGGCTTTTCAGTAAGAGGTGTTTCTTTCTGAAGTATGCCAAGATCAAGTAATACCTGAATATACTTAGCGCATTTACTGCTTTCGATACCTACTTTTGTGGATATATCATTTGAACGTGAAGCTCCGCCTGCTATTGCGGTAATAATTGAATTATACAAAGCAGGCTCACGGAGTTCCTGTTTCAGCAGGTTCTCGGGCTCTTCAAACAGATATGCAGATGTATCGAATAAGTTTTCAAGTAAAGCTGTATCAATATCATTCTTGACTGCAAGCTTGTTGATATAGTGAGGGATACCGCCTGTTATACCGTATACGAGTGAAAGCTGTTCAGGTTTAAGCTTTGGAAGAAAAGCTGCGATCTCACGGTATTTAAGTGCTTCTATTTTGAACTGAGCTGTTCTTCTGCCATATAGCGGGCTTTCATATCCAAGCACCTGATACTCCATGAAGCTCATGGAAGAGCCACATAGGATGAGATAAAGCTGACTGTTCTGCCATATATGGTCAATGATATGCTGAAGCCGTGAAGATATGGACTTCTCAGCTTTTGCAAGATATGGATATTCGTCTATTACGAATATGAGACGGTTTTGTTTTGAAAGTTCGGTTATCTCCTGAAAAGCTGCGTCATAGCTGGGATATATCGGAGCGTCACCGCCGGCAAGATCAGGATTCTTATATTCATATATAGCTCTTGACATACTTTCAAGGTTTTCCTGAGAAATAGCATTAAGGGCTGAAAAGAATATAACCGGCTTGTTTTTGCAGAATTCTTTTATCAATGCGGTCTTTCCAACTCGTCTTCTACCGTAGATAACAACGCATTCAAACTTGTTATCATCATAGCGGTTATTCAGTTTACCAAGTTCATTTTCACGACAATAAAACATAAGAGCCTCCAATTAAGTGAATTATGAGTTAGTAACTTACGAGTATATTATATATCATTCACGCTAAAATGTCAAGTATTATCTGAGGACATATTCCAATACAAGGTCTAACGATGCGTTTTCCGCCATTCAGTAGCTTCCTCTTTTGAGAAAACGCCGTCATTTGAATAATATTCAGTCATATCCTCAAGTCGTATGCAGCCAAGCTGGCCGCCGGAATTAGGAAAACCGCAGCCGCAGTCTATATCAAGCATCCGCTTCCCGTGAAATATATGCATCGTTTTATGAAACTGCAGTGTCGGAGTATGACCGAATATGACGTTTTTTCTCGCAGGCATCTGGGAAAATGGCGTCAAACGGTGCCATACCATAAACTCTTTCAGGTGATAGCGCCTCATATTTTCGGTTTTATAAAGCTCCTGTGGCGCAGCATGTACCAATATGAATTTACGCCTGTTGACAGTTATCTATAGTTGTACAGGAAGTGTCTCCAGATAGCAAAGCAGCACAATATGCTAATAATAATGCCTATGGTCTTAAGCACGATGCCAGTGAATATGTATCTGAAGAATACTACGACTCTAAAACAGGAGTTGTGGCAGATAAAGTAGCCAAGGTAGTTAATACAGCCAAAGCGGAAGAGGATGCAAAATATGATGGATTCTTCTGTATAGTTACTTCCGAATTAGATTATGACTCATCAAAGATACACGAAGTTTATGGAGAACTTTCAAAAATAGAGGAATGTTTCAGGATATGCAAATCCAACCTTAATGCACGTCCTATGTTTGTATGGACAGATAAGCACATATCCGCACACTTCATGGTTTGTTTTACAGCACTGGTCATGATGAGACTTCTGCAGTTAAAACTTGGAAACAATATACTATCGGCTGAAAGAATTCAAAGAGCACTTTCTTCTTATTGCTGCGAGGAAATATCAAAAGGTATACTTCATATTAATTTAAGTGCTTTGAATAATGATTACGTAATCAAAATCGATGAGGAAGGAAATGAGTATTATTCAACGGAATTATCTGATTCATCTGAAACTGTTGACGATCTTCTGAAAATTCAATCTGTATTCGGCGAAACTTTCGATAAGATCAATGTAAAACAGGAGAAACTTAACAGGTATTTAAAAGGACTACTTTTTGCAATAACATAATAAAAAACCGAGAGTCGGCTATTTTTAGCCGGTTCTCGG
>DBYI01000107.1 GCA_002310115.1 Ruminococcus flavefaciens | reverse complement strand
ACATTTTGCCTGTCTCAGTGTTATAATTTATATAGCTCCGATATTCAGGAGCTCACAAGTTTTAGGAGATGAGATCATGAAAAACACCTTTGGTTCAAGCGTTTCCATTACAATTTTCGGAGAGAGCCATGGTTCAGCAATAGGAGCTGTTCTTGACGGCATTGCCCCTGGAATACCCGTTGACGAGGAATTTATCGCTTATCAAATGAAACTCCGTCAGTCTGTTGGAGCTCTTTCCACAGCACGACGCGAAGCCGACAGCGTAAAAATAGTCAGCGGTCTTTTCAATGGCAGAACTACAGGTACTCCCATGACATTTATAATAGAGAATCAGGATACAAGAAGCAAGGATTATGGCGAGCTCGCATACAAAGCTCGTCCTGGTCATGCAGACTTTTCAGCGCAGATAAAGTATCATGGCTTTCAGGACTACCGCGGTGGCGGACACTTTTCAGGAAGGATAACCGCAGGCATAGTTGCAGCAGGAGCCGTAGCTATCGGAGCTCTTCGTAGAAAAGGCATTAAAATTGGAACTCATATACTATCCTGTGGCGGAGTTTTCGACCGAACATTCGATGATTTAAATACAGATATCGATAGACTAAATAGTATGGAATTTGCAGTTCTCGACGACAAAAAAGCCGAGGAAATGCAGGCTGCCATAACTGCCGCAAAACAGGACAGCGACAGCGTAGGCGGCAGACTTGAAACTGTAGTTACGGGAGTTCCAGCTGGTGTAGGTGAACCCTGGTTCGATACTCTTGAAAGTATTCTCGCTCATGCGCTTTTCAGCATACCTGCCATAAAAGGAGTTGAGTTCGGCGCAGGCTTTGCAGCCGCAGATATGCTTGGAAGTCAGTGCAATGATTGCTTCCGCATTGAAAACAACAATGTTACAGCTCCCACAAATAACAATGGAGGAGTAATAGGTGGAATCACTACAGGAATGCCAATTCTTTTCAGAACTGCAGTAAAACCAACTCCCTCAATATTCAAGGAGCAAAATACTATCGACCTGAAATCTTTTGATAATACTACATTACAGATAAAAGGACGCCATGATCCTGCTATCGTACATCGTGCAAGAGTTGTTGTAGACAGCGTGACTGCCTTAGTGCTATGCGATCAACTTGCAATGCGATTCGGCACAGACTGGTTGAAATCTGATTAATAACTGTTATTAGGCGGACTGATGTCCGTCTATTTTATTCTTAATTATATTTATATCAGTCTTCAACTTTTTTTCATATAATAAATAGTACCGCAGATCCTGATGAACTGTGCAGTACACAGCAGTCAGGGGTGATACTTTTTATGAACTGTATAATAGATATGCCCTCATACACTTATGCTATAAAGGGACAACGAATGCTCAGAGCAAGAGGTTATCCGTGCAGCGTAAAAAGGCACGGAAAGAACAACAGCAATGGATGCGGCTTCTCCGTAGTAATACTCGGAGACTGCGAAAGTGCCGCAAAGGTGCTGGATATGTATAATATCCCCTACTCCTCAGATTACGGCGGTGATGCAGGCAATGATAAACTTTGACAATGCCGCTACAACCTTCCCTAAACCCATTTCAGTGCGAAAAGCAGCTGCAGAAGCCATTAGCAGATACGGTGGTAATGCAGGCAGAGGTGGACACGAACTTGCTATGCGTACCTCCGAAGCCCTATACTCCGCTAGAGAAACCGTCGCCGATTTCTTTGGCGCAGAGCCAGAAAACACAGTTTTTTCTCTAAACTGCACACAGGCGCTAAATATGGCTATACAAGGTGTAATGTCCGATGGCGGTCATCTTATTATAAGCAGCATGGAACACAATTCATCTGCCCGTCCTGCCGCCGCACTTGCCATAAAAAAGAAGATAACTCTTTCCGTAGCCAGGGTCTTTCCTGATGATGACCGTACTGTTGAAAGCTTCCGCCGCCTTATTCGAAGCGACACAAAAGCCATAGTCTGCACACTCGCCAGCAATGTTACAGGACAGCTCCTACCATACCGCCAAATAGCAGAACTATGTCATAAACACAATATATGCTTCATTGCTGATGGATCTCAAGTCTGCGGAATTTATGATATAAAACTGTCTGACGGCATAAATATCCTATGCTCCTCTGGACATAAGGGACTTTATGGTATTACAGGCACGGGATTGCTCATAACTGACGGAAATTATCCGATAGATCCAATAATGCAGGGTGGCACTGGCAGTGGTTCGCTAAGTCTTTTTCAACCGGAACTTCTGCCTGACTCTCTCGAAAGCGGCACTCCAAACATCATCGGAGCTATCACAGTGAGTGCAGGTATAAAGTTTATCCGCTCATATGGCATGGAAAAACTCCGCACACATGAGGAAAAGCTTTGTTCCATGTTCATCTCAAATCTGCACGAAATTGAAGGAATAACAGTCTACAGAGAGGACTCATTGGGATACGCGCCAATTGTCTCTTTCAACGCAAAAGGATTCAGCTCAGAAGAAACTGCTGAAATACTGTCAGATAAAGGCTTCTGTCTGCGCGCAGGTTACCACTGTGCAGCCCTTGCACACGCAACTCTCGATACTACAGGTGGTACTGTCAGATTTGCGCCATCGGTATTTAATACAGAGACTGAAACTGGAAAACTTGTATATCATGTTAAAACATTAAAATATTTGCAAAATTCTTAAAAAACTATTGAAATAATTTGAATTTGTGGTACAATAATAGTATATGCTGTATTGCTCAGTTGATTATGAGGACGTTTTGTCCTCATAAATACATAAAAAGATGAACGAAAATAAATATGTGTAATTCTTCCCCAAGGGGGTGTAGTTAATAGTGTTTGATAAAATAGGAGAAGTATTCACTGACTTATTGGGAGTCATTAGT
The DNA here is from genome assembly GCA_002310115.1 of Ruminococcus flavefaciens. Classification (GTDB taxonomy): domain Bacteria; phylum Bacillota; class Clostridia; order Oscillospirales; family Ruminococcaceae; genus Ruminococcus; species Ruminococcus flavefaciens_K. The sequence continues at coordinate 48,666 of DBYI01000107.1, read as the reverse complement.
ACTATGGAATTCATAGATATTGTTGACATAGTACTGCTTACATACATATTCTATCTGCTACTCAAGCTCATACGTGAGACTCGTGCAGGACAACTCGTAAAGGGTATACTGTTCCTTGTTGCAGGTTATATTATCAGCTTTAATACTGGTATGAAAGCAATAAGCTTTTTCCTTGAGAAAATTCTCGACATAGGCGTTCTTGCTATGATAATACTTTTCCAGCCAGAGCTAAGAAGAGCTCTTGAAAAGGCAGGAAGAAGCAAATTTGGCATACGCCTTTTTGGTCTTGGTCAGAGCAACAGTGAAAGGAAGCTGCTTTGGGCAAATGCCATAGACTCAATATGCGATTCATGCGTAGAACTTTCCGCTAGTTGTACAGGTGCTCTTATAGTTATCGAACGGCAAGTCCGCCTCGGTGAACAGATTGAAACAGGCACCATACTAAATGCTACCCCAAGCAAGGAAGTTTTCGGCAACATTTTCTACCCTAAAGCACCACTTCATGACGGAGCTGTCATAATGCGTGACGGTTTCATACTTGCAGCCGCCTGCTTTCTGCCTAAACCACAGAAAGATGCGAGCATAAACAAGAAGCTTGGCTCACGACACAGAGCCGCCATAGGCATGAGCGAAAACTCAGACGCAGTAGTTATCGTAGTTTCAGAAGAAACAGGGCAGATTTCAGTAGCTCTCAACGGCAATCTCACTAGAGACTATACCCGTGAAAAACTAAGAAAAGTTCTAGAAGCTACCATTTATGACGATATAAAGGAAATAGAAATAGGCAAAAAAAAGCTCTTTTCTTTCTTTTCAGGAAGGAGCGATAAGTAATGAAATTCAAAAAGTTGAAAAACGCCAACAGACGGGAGATACTCGAATCGCGAAACAATGCTTTTATGATAGCATTAGCTTTCATATGTGCTCTTGTGTCATGGTACTATGTAAAAATGAAATATCATGAAACTGATATTAAGAATTTTACGGACGTTGCCGTCGTAGCAGATATAAGCGGTACAACTGCGGAAGAAAACGGTCTCCAAATAATAAACACTCTTAAAAACGTAAATGTCAGATTTGAATGTAGCTCTAAGGACTATTCACGAGTAACCAAAAACAGAATAATTGCTTACGTTGACATGAAAAACTATAGTCGAGCAGATGAGTATGACATCAAGGTCCAATTAAAAAGCCTCGATAACATAGAACTAAGCAATATTAAAATAGAACCAGAATACATAAAGGTAGTTCTAGATAAAAATACTCCCAAGACAGTAGCTCTTACAACATTTTTGCCAAATATCATCCCCGCTGAAGGCAAAGCTCTCGGAGAATGTATATGCGACCCTGTACAGGTAGACATATCTGGTCCGTCAAGCATTGTCAACAAGATAGATAGAGTTGAAGTTGAATCCGACGTCCATAAGATTCTTGATTCAAAGGAAATAATATATGCTGACAATTTCAATTTCTATACAGAAGACGGTACAAAGATAAACACTTCCAATATCACGGTAACTCCGAAATCAATTGCTATCACTATACCTGTTTACGCAGAAAAGAATATCCCAATAACTGCAAACTTCAAGACTCAGGATACTAATTTTGATCAATCAAGCCTTGATTACACCTTTACTCCCGACAATATTACTCTTGCTTCAGATACGGGTGAAAGCATACCTGATGCCCTTGAAGTCCAAATACCACTTACTGACCTTATAGATGACAACGGTATTGTTTATGAAAAGGATTATCAGATCAAAACCCAGCTAATCAATCAATCTAAGCTCGAAACCGTGCACTTCAAGCTCAACAACACTAATCTTGGGGTAAGAGAAATGACCCTTTCAAAGAACAATATTCATCAGATGCAGGTTCCTCAGGACAATTACGATTACACTAATATGACCGAAAAGATAACAGTAAAATTGGTAGGCCCGATAGACGTGATAAACAACATAACCGCTTCTGATATAAACGCTAATATTAATCTTACAAATGCGGAATCCGAAAAGCTGAAGGTATTCCCGATTGATGTTGAGGTATCATGCAGTGTAAATTTCAGAAATGTATTTGCTATTCCAGTCAATAAGGCTAATATCAGTAAAACGCTTAAGTCGGAGTCATCAACTCAGGCTACAAACAAAAATAATACCAACTGACAGAACTGTTTCCTGGGCCTTACATATTATTTGAATAATTTTCAAGAGCTGCCGTTTTTAAGCAGCTCTTTTTTATTGAAAACACCGAAAATAGGTGAAACATATGTATTTTTTTGCTTTTCATCTTCCATTTACAACTATAATGTGATATAATTTATCCATGTGAAATTTCTGTACATTATTTAACAGAAAACAGAAAAACAAATTATGTTTTCTGCACAAATTAAGGGGAATCCCAAAAAGGAGATAAAAATGAGAGTGAAAAAACTAATTGCGTCTGCTCTGTCCTTTGTACTTTGCATTGGAAATATGACCGCAGCCTACGCAGCTGCTGAAACTATGCAGACAACATATGTACACACAAAAAAATTCATTGAAACAGCCGCTGAAAGCAGCGATAACTCTGCTTCCGTAGTAACTATCAAACTTGGCGATGTCAACGGAGACAGCTTTATTGACGCAGCCGATGCATCTGCGGTCCTTTCAGCATATGCGAAACTTTCCATTGGTGCTTTTTCGGACTTTACTCTGATGCAGACTGTTGCTTCCGACGTAAACAAGGACAGTATCATTGACGCAGTTGACGCTTCCAACATCCTTTCATATTATGCCTATGCTTCAACATTAAAAACATCTCTTCTCCCTATTGAAAGCTTTATGAAAAACAAGTCTGAGGCAGGTGCAACTACAACAACAACTACTATCGTCACAACGATTACTACTACAACAACTGCCACAGCAACTATGTTAGCTTCTGCCACCAAAACTTCCGCAACAGCTGCTACAACTTCAATTTCTAATACAGTAAGCCCAGCTACCACAACTGCATCGGCTACCACAACAAAAGCTCCAGCTATAGAAGTAACTACAACTACAGTTCCAAAACCGACATCTACAACTTCTATTATATCCACAACTTCTACAATTCCTATAACATCTACAACTTCCACGACATCAACAACATCCACAACTTCTAAAACATCTGCAATTCCTATGACATCAACAACTTCCACGAAATTCACAACTTCCACTGCAACAACAAGTACTTCAACTACTATCCTTTCTACAACAACTACATTAGACCCTAAAAAAGTCACTGAAATTAAGCTAAGCAAGACTGAGATAACACTTAATGTAGGAGGCGGAGACATCTCAATGGTGACAATGCTTCCTGCAACTGCTGCAGATAAGTCTGAAAAATGGACAAGCTCTGATACAAGCATTGCAACAGTCAATTTCGAGGGCTGGATAACAGGAATATCAGAAGGTGTTTGTACAGTTACCGTTCAGAGTGTCAGCAATCCCAAAGTAAAATCTGAAATTCAGGTAACTGTCATTGACCCAACAAGAGTTCGAGAAATAAAGCTTAGCAAAAACGAAATGACGCTACCTGTGGGCTCCACCGATATCTCAATGGTGACTATGCTCCCAGACAACGCCGCAAACAAGAACGAAGTATGGATCAGTTCCGATGAAAATGTCGCAACTGTAACCGAAGAAGGTCTTGTAAGAGGAATTTCTCCTGGTAACTGTATTGTTACCGTTATAAGCAAATCAAATCCCGACATAAAAGCTGAAATAAAGGTAAAGGTAACCGATAAAAACCAACCTATCAGCATTTCTCTCAGCGATTATGAGCTTGATATACTCACTGGAACTTTAGGTATTTCGTATGTCACCACACTTCCCAAAACAGCTGTCCCAATTTCAGAGATATGGATTTCATCAGACCCATCCATCGCATCTGTTGACAAATTCGGAAATATTTACGGAGTTTCCGCAGGGACTTGCTCTATCACCGTATCAAGCGCAGATGATCCTGATATTAGTGCCACAATAAAGGTAAATGTACACAATCGCCCAATAATTACTTCGATAGCTACGACAACTACTACATCTTTCACTACAACGACTACCACCACCACAATAACAACTACTGCCACAACAACCTCAACGACTACCACATCTTCCACAACTTCCAAACCAGCCATAACAACTCACCTTATCCAGTCACATAACGGAGCTACCTACGTTGACGGAATACTCATAGTCAACAAGACCTATAGCATAGCCAGAGACTACCCTGCAGACGAGCTCACAGCCAATACCGAGGAGCACTTCCGGCTTCTCCAAGAAGATGCCGCAAAGCTCGGACTTAAAATAGTATGCTCATCAGGCTTCCGCTCATACGACTATCAGGAAGAGCTTTACAACAACTATGTATCAACGGACGGAGTTCTCGCAGCTGATACATATTCTGCAAGGGCAGGACATTCCGAACACCAGACAGGCCTTGCAATAGATGTTAACTCCATAAGCGATGACTTTATCGGAACTGCTGAGTGCGAATGGCTTGAAAAAAATGCCCATAAGTATGGTTTTATAATCCGTTATCCCAAGGGCAAGGAAGCTTTCACAGGATTCCGCTATGAGCCGTGGCACATACGCTTCCTAGGAGTTGAGACCGCAACAAAGGTCTACGAAAGCGGACTCTGCCTTGAGGAGTACCTAGGTATAGACTCATATTATCATTAATTCCAAAAAGCTGCCGAAAAAAACACTTCGGCAGCTTAATCTATATCAAAGCAGCCATCAGGAGTACGCCATATGTCTGGAAGCTATCCGAGAGAGCGAGGCTCCACCTCCTGACGACGTGCTCATTTTTGCCGCTTACATTATATTATGCAAAAATTCAAAAAAGGTACAATGAAAATTCTTACAGTATTCAGTATTGTCAAAATTGTGTAACCGATTTGACATTATCCGTAAGCATTTTATATCCGAACTGTATACAAACCGAAATCGCTCTGTTATTGCATATTTTATCAACACGGGTTATAATATAGACAGTAAGGGAAAAGAAATAAAAAACAACCTTCATTGTTCCTCGTTTCTGCGTCGAAACAATCTTCTCGACGCAAAGATCACTCCAAGACGGTGTCGCACACCACCGTCCTATGAACACACCTTTCGGAAAGAGAAATAACCGTCGGCGCAATAGTGTCGGCGGTTCTCTTCTGAAATTTAATAAAAGTATAGCCCCAAAGGAGCACTCATTGCTTCTTTGGGGCATTTTGTTTACGAAAAATCAATTGTTTACCAATCAAATTAGTGGTAATACTCTAATAGGTAAAGATCAATAACTAACAGTTCAAACCTCGCGCTGAAGTCTGAACTCAACAGAGCGCTTGAGATAGCCAAGATACTCTTCGTCTCGGCACATTGCCTTGCCGATATCATCCGAAAGCTTAGCTACAGGTCTGCCATTTACATACTGAAGTTTTATAACAATATTCAGAGCCTTTTCTTCCGTATCATTTGAGCAGAAAGTGCCAATACCAAAAGACACTTTCGTCTTATTGCAGAAATAGTCGTGAAGCTTCTGAGCTCTATCGAAATCAAGGCTGTCACTGAACAGCAGTAGCTTTGTTTTCGGATCAACTCCATACTTTTTATAGTGATCTATAATTTTCTCGCCCCACGCATATGGATCACCGCTGTCATGACGGACACCCGTATAGTTATTGACCATAGAACGGTTAAAGTCCAACAGGAACAGGTCTGTAGTAACTGTATCAGTAAGAGCCGTACCATTATCGCCGTCGTATTCATCATACCAGTCCTTCATTGCATAATGGTTTGTATACGCAAGCGGAATCGAATCAATTCCCTGATACATTTGCACGAACTCGTGAGCATAAGTTCCGATAGGAGTAACATTATACTTCATAGCAAGGTATACGTTTGAGGTACCCACACAGTTTTTTGTTTCCGTGACAAGGCGCTTTACAACAACGTCCTCCCACTCACGAGAAAGCCTTCTACGGCAGCCAAACTCAGCAAACTTGAATGTATACGTGCCATCGTTCATAGCCTTTATCTTAGTGTCAAGCCTTTCCTCAGCAGACTTTCTCAATCTGTCGTAATCGTATTTCATGCGAAAATAGACTTCATTAACTATCTCGAGGAGGTATATCTCAAACTGCATAGCCGAGAACAACGGTCCGTTCACCTCTATGAAGAGTTCCCCGTTATTGTCGAGCTCAGCAGTAACGTAGTCCCTGATAGGTCTCCACAATCTCAGAAACTCCACATAATCGTTCTTTATGAAGCGGATTGAGCGCAGATAATCCAACTCTTCCTTTTGAAATGTGAGAGTGCAGAGGTGATCTATTTGTTCGTTTATCTCCTGCACCATTTCAGAAGTAAAAACCACGTCATTATTACGACATTTGAAAAAATACTGACCACATAGATCTGTATGTTTATGAAAAATCACCTGATCCATATTGAATTTGTAAAGATCGGTATCTAGCAGAGAAATAACTATTGGTTCAAGTATCATTGTAATCTTCCTCCTTATCAAATTATATCTATCTGACAGCTCTTCATCGTTTCAACAGCGGAATTATGCTTTTCAGGAGTAACACCCGCACAACATGCTTCGTCCACAGCAATATTTGCTTCGGGGAAATTAGCCTTAAGAAGCAGCGCATTGCTGATAACACAGATATCCGTGCAGAGACCTATGAGCTCCACAATGAATTCTTCTGTACCTGCAGCTTTTTTTATGAGATCAGGTAGCTTTACAGAGCCAAACGTGTACTTCTCTACTGGAGTGTACTTCTTTCCTTTCAAAGCAGCAACTATATCCTTATTAAGCTGCCAGCCCTCAGTACCCTTTATACAGTGTGGGACAGGAAGCTTCTTTCCCTCCAATGTATCCATATAGTCGTCAAAGTGAGTATCATATGTAACGAATATCTCACCGTCGAACTGCATAATCTTCTTCACAGCAGCAGGAACTATAGCAACAGCCTCCTGAGAACCCAGGACGCCATCCACGAAATCCTTCTGCATATCAACAACGACTAAAAACTTTTTCATAATCTCATTTCCTCCTGTCTGTCTTTGATTAATAATTATTAATATTATTATATCTTACCTTATATGCTATCGTCAAGTATTATTTTTCCGTTTGAAAAGTTTTGCAGGTCTGTGCCCCTCTCCTCGTACATATTCGTCGGTCCCTTCCACGTAGTTGCTTACCATTCGTCTGAAATTCGCAGGAAGTAGTGACACATTCATAACAGTCTCCTGCACTTTCTGTAACTCAGAAAGTGTGAACTTTTCAGGAAGGAAATCAAAAATAGTATCATAACTCTTCGCTTCATTTCTGAGTGTTGTCAGAGCAGTTGCAATAATTGCAGCATGGTCAAAAGCAAGTCCGCCACTGTCAATTATCTTATAATTTGTCCTGCCGAACTTGGCCTTTTCCACTTTCAGTACCGCTTTCAGCTCAATATCCTCATAATTTAGAGTAAGGTAGTACATCATATTGTCATCTCGCTCAAAGCTCACGCTGAACCACTGAGCGTCAGATGCATCGTCACTTCCGAACTGTTTTACCGAAGCCTCACTTATTACTGAAACGAATGCGTTTGAGATTATCCAGCCTCGCGGATCACGATCGGGATTGCTGAAAACTCCAACAGGCATAATTGAAGCTGGAGCAACATTTGTTTCCTCTTTAGTCTCTCTGAGTGCACATTCTTCTACAGTCTCTCCTCTTTGCAGAAAACCTCCTGGAAGAGCCCACATATCCTTGAAAGGATGTCCGCCTCTTTTGATAAGAAGCAAAAGAAGCTTGTTTTCGGGATTGCGGCGATAATCCGTCTTATCTTCCGAGCCAACCATAAATGCCGCCACATCGGCTGGTACCGACGGCCTATCATATTTACTCATATCATAGTTTGATAAAAAATCCTTTTCATTGTCCATTATGAATTTCTCCTTCTGTTATTTCTATTATGATAATATCACAAAAACAATAAGATGTCAAGAGGATTTCAAAAATTTATTTAGTATTGCATAGTCATAAACAAAAACGGCACGGAAAAAACCGTGCCGCAGTTGTTATTATTAAGTTATACTCAGCCGTTAGGTTCAAGTGTAGCTATCTTCTTAAGGAGATAGAGCTGTATCTGAAGAGCGTCATTTGTTGTGATGCCCTTTGTACTTGTATCAACGTCAGCGTTTACCTTGCCCTGCTCTGTGATAGCCTTAGCATCTGTACCGCCTACGCCATACTTGTTCGGATTTGCCAGGCTCTGCATTATAAGAACAGCATCTGCCATATCAACACCACCGTCAAGGTTAGCGTCGCCCCAAACAACATTAGTATTTTTTCCTTCAGTGGAAATGGTAGTTGTAGTCGTAGTAGTTATGGTAGTTGTTGTAGTAGTTGTGCCTTCCTTTACAGTAATCACAAGGCTCTTCTTTGCATCAGGATAACCTGTAGGATATATGTATATAGTGTATGTTCCAGCCTTTGTATTATCAAACTGTGAAGCGTCAACCGTAAAGAACTGTGAATCAAGCGGCTGTGAGAATGTATCCCAGAGTGCACCATCAGCAGATTGACCAGAAGCGGAAGCTGTACCACCTGAGAGATCAAGTTCTTCACCGATAAAGTATTCGCCCTTCGTCGGTGGTTTCTCTATGTTCATTTTTGCATAACTTTTTACCTCTGTAGTTGTTGTTGAAGTAGTAGTTGTTGTTGTCGTAGTAGTTGTTGTTGTAGTTGTTGTAGTTGTGGTAGTAGTTGTTGTATCGCTTGTAGTTGTAGTAACTGGCTTTGTGGTAGTTGTGGTCTTGTCAACTACAACAGGCTTTCCACCACCTGATTTACCACCGTCAAGATTACTCTTGCCGCCAGATGAATAGAAATCATTAAGTGAGATACCATTCTTTCCGAGAGCTGTCTGGTGATCGAGACCAATGAACTTGCCGCCATCTGTTTGCCAGAGAGTCTTCTTAAGGATACCGTAACGAGCGGAATCCCATGTCAGGAAGTCGTGGCTGAGAAGTCCGCCTGTATCACCAGAGTTAGGATTGAGACACCAGTAGGTGTGATTAATGTGGTTATTGAGCATATAATCAGCAAGAAGCTCCATCCACTTCTGATTCTTGGTTCCGTCAACGAATCCACCCCACTCACCAATAAGGAGAGGAGCTATATCCTGGTCGTTGATATAAGCCCATGTATCATACCAGTAATCGTCAAGGAGAGTCTGAGTTGTAAAGTTCTTGTCGAACCATGTCTGTGCATATACGGACGGGCCGTAGTCGTGAGGAGAGTAAACTATCTTGGACTGCTTCTCGGGTGTTGACATCTTTATAGGATTGTCTTTAACACCGCGGAGGTTGCCGCCCCACCATGCGCCGTGCCATTTTTTGTCGTCCTCAGTCTTTGGCTCCCATACATCGGGAGTATCAAATGTATAGCCCTTTTCTGTCATAGGATACTGCTCAATGCCTTCAATGAAGATAAGAGCGTTTGGATTTACGTCGAGGATAGCCTCTGCACACTGAGTTGCAGCATATGCCCAGTTGTTCTCGTCCTTGGAGTCATCCCACTTCGCAATAGTGCTCGGACAGCTGCTTCCTGTATATCCGCGCTTTCCGTGAGGCTCGTTTTTGAGGTCGTAACCGAGAAGAGTATCATCGTTTGCGTACTTCTTTGCCAGCCATACAAGAGTATCCTGCCAGTCCTTTGTAGTAATGCCTGCCTTGCCGTACCAGAGCTCATAGTCATGTCCAGAGTTGTTCTCATCGGGACTGTGTATATCAATGAATGCCTTGAGTCCGTATTTCTTGCACTTCTGCATGATGATATCGAATATCTCCATGGAGTTCTTTACGGTTTTTCCGTCGGATTCAACGAAATCCTTGTTGATATTTGTGTAATAGCCTGCGGGAGTAACCTTTCCGTCCTCGCCTACCTCGTCCTGCGGAGGAGTATATGAAGCTTGCACGGAGCTTACTGCGTGAGGCTTGCCATCCATCCACGACTTAAGAAGAGTTGTTGAGATAGGCAGACGAAGAACATTGATACCATGGTCTGCAATAGTCTGAAGCATATCATCAACATCAGCAGCATAAAGACCGTGAGCGCAGTTTTCTGAACAGTTGAAACCGAACCAGTTTGCGCCAGTGAGCCAAACTTCATTGCCGTTCATATCATATAAACGGCTACCCTTTGCGTGAAGCCAGTCATCGTTGCTATCATCGGCTGCAAAAGCCTTGTTGATTGAGTCTGTATTAACAGACGGATTGTAGGCAGTACCTGTAAAGGTAATAGCTGCCGCGGCAGTGATCGCTGCCATAGAGCGTAAAAGCTTTTTCATAATATTTCCCTCTCATTTTTTATATTTTGGCACATTAACTTTCCAGCGCTCTGTCAAGACCACGTATTTGATCCTTGCAGACGTTGTGAGTATGGAATACTTGCAATTTCAAACATCAACAGTCTCCAGAATCCGCAAAAAATATAATTGCCATTTATTTTTTCCGTACAACACCCTGAAGCTGTACGGTCAAATACTTATTCAACAGGAAGAGATTTGACCTTTCCAAGCAGATAAAGTTGTATCGCCTGCGCATCATTGTTGGAAAGACCGTTGTTGCCCTCAACATCAGCGTTCTTCAATCCCTCAGCTGTGATATGGCTCTTGTCTGTTCCGTTCAAACCATATTTATTCGGGTTTGCAAGAGCCTGCATTATGAGAACAGCGTCTCCCATATCAATCGAGCCGTCGCAATTAGCATCTCCGAAATTGCGTTTACTGACTGAGCTGATCGTCGTTGAGGTCAGCGTAGTAGTCGATGTCGTCGAAGTAGTTGTTGTAGTCTTGTTATCCTTAGTGGTAGTTGTTACCGAAACCGTATCTGCGTCAACAGGCTTTCCGTCGGAGGTCTTGCCGCCGTCAAGGTTGCTGCCCTCGGTCTTGGCGTAGGACGAATAGAACTCATTCAGTGATATACCGTTCTTGCCAAGTGCCGTCTGATGATCAAGGCCGATATACTTTCCGCTCTTCTGAGTTTGCCATAGTGCCTTCTCAAGCAGTGCATACTTATCCTCTTCCCATATTATCGTAGTACCGTTGCTGGTATCCGAAACGTCGTTGATAGAATATGAGAAGCTCTTCCACAATCCGCCAGTATCGCCGGAATTGGTATTCAGGCACCAGAATGTATGGTTGATATGGTGATTGATCATATAATCACGGAGAAGCGTCATCCACTTCTGGTTCTTGCCGCCGTCCATATGGCCGCCCCACTCACCGATAAGCTCAGGAGCTATATTCTCGGCATTAATGTACGCCCATGTGTCGTACCAGTAATCATCAAGTAGAGTTTTTTCCGTGAAGTCCTTTGCGAACCAAGTCTGGTCATATACAGACGGACCGTAATCATGAGGTGAGTATACTATCTGTGAAGTACCCTGCTTGGGCTTGATAGGATTCTTTCTTGCTCCTCGGAAATTTCCTCCCCACCATGCGCCGATATAAGGTGAATTGGTCTTTCTGTCAGGCATACCCCAGTAGTCGCCCTCCTGAGCGCCGCTAAGCGACTGTTCAACGCCCTCAATAAGTATAAGGGCATGAGGATTTACATCAAGGATAGCCTCAGCGCATCTTGTAGCAGCATAAGCCCAGTTGTTCTCATCTTTTGAGTCGTCCCACTTTGCAGCCGCGTCTCCCTCCGGGCCTTTTCCGTGAGGCTCGTTCTTGAGATCATAGGCGATGAGAGTATCGTCATCCTTGTACTTGTCTGCCAGCCAAACCAGCGATTCTATCCACTTTTCTGTAGTTATGCCCGCTTTACCGTACCATAAATTGTAATTATGTCCTGAATTATCGGTATGCGGACTGTGTACGTCTATGAAAGCTTTGATGCCGTACTTCTTCAGCTTGCCAAGGATTATGTCAAATGATCTCTCTGTATCTATTAAAGTTTTTCCGTCAGCCTCAACGAATTCCTTGTTGATACTTCCATACGTACCCGCTTTGATGATACCGCCATTTCCATCGTCCATATCCTCGGGAGGATTGTAGCTCGCCTGCATTCCGCCGCCCGAAAGCTGAGGCGGTTCACCATTCATCCATGAAACGAGAAGCTCAGAGGAAATAGGAAATCTGATAACATTTATTCCTCTGTCTGCAACCTCTCTTACAAGGTCGTCACAGTCACCGCTCCAAAGATAATGGGGTGCGCCCTCTATACAGTTAAGGCCGAACCAGTTGGCACCGGTTAGCCATACCTCGTTGCCGTTCATGTCATAAAGTCTACTTCCCTCTGCGTGAAGCCAGTCGTCATTGTTCGTATCGACAGCCGTTGCTGTCATTGGTTTCTGACTGATACAGGGTGCTGCTCCAGTTGCAGTCAAGACCGCAGCGGATATAAGTGCCACTGCATTTCTTATAATCTTTTTCATTTTAATTTCCCCTCTCATAGTGCACATATAAAGCACACTTATAATCGATTATATTGTAACATTTTAACTAGGAAATGTCAAGGGCTTTTGTATGTTTCGCAGGCATTAATACATAAAAATCATATATTTATATTTGTGGTTAAATATAATAATATACAGCATCAGCTTTCCTGAAGTTCCTTGATCTTATCACGAAGATAAGCAGCGTGTTCAAATTCAAGCAGCTTAGCCGCATTCTTCATTTCCACGGTAAGTTTTTCTATCATGCGCTGCTTTTCTGCAGCGGAGAGCTTCTTCTTTTTCGTCTTTTCCTCAACCTTGGTCTTTGATGTTATCTCGAGAACATCGCGGACATCCTTGATTATAGTTTTCGGAACTATTCCGTGCTCCTCGTTGAATGCTATCTGCAATGAACGGCGACGCTCTGTCTCGGTTATGGCACGTTCCATTGAGCCCGTCACGCTGTCTGCGTACATTATTACCTGTCCACCGGCGTTTCTTGCAGCTCGTCCGATAGTCTGAATCAGCGATGTTTCACTTCTAAGGAAGCCTTCTTTATCTGCATCTAGTATGGCAATAAGACTCACCTCAGGTATATCAAGTCCCTCACGTAGAAGATTTATTCCCACAAGAACATCAAAAACTCCTTCTCTGAGATCCTTGATTATCTCCATACGCTCGATTGTATCAATATCATGGTGAAGATAGCGAACTTTAACGTCCAACTTCTCATAATATGAAGTCAAATCCTCAGCCATTTTCTTTGTAAGAGTTGTCACAAGCACTCTCTCATGACGTTCTACGCGCTCGTTTATCTCTGAAAGTAAGTCATCAACCTGTCCTTGAGTTGGCTTAACAATGATTTCAGGGTCAACGAGTCCCGTAGGACGTATCACCTGCTCAACTATTATATTGGTCTTTTCACGCTCTATCTGTCCCGGAGTAGCACTTACATATATCGCCTGATGAATATGTTCGTTGAACTCGTCAAAATTAAGGGGACGGTTGTCCATAGCACTCGGAAGCCGAAATCCGTAGTCTACAAGAGTGGTCTTTCTTGCACGATCTCCTGCGTACATAGCGCGAACTTGGGGTAAAGTTACATGACTCTCGTCAACAATTAGAAGGAAGTCCTCTGGAAAATGATCCATTAGAGTCAACGGAGTGCTTCCCGCAGGGCGCCCCGCAAGAATACGGGAGTAGTTCTCAACGCCACTGCAATAGCCTACTTCTCTGAGCATTTCCATGTCATAGTGAGTCCTCTGCTCGATACGCTGAGCTTCTATGAGCTTATTGTTCTGTTGGAAGTAGTCTATACGTTCTGCAAGTTCACGATCTATCTCTGTTAGAGCTGATTCCAGCTTGTCATCACCCACAACATAGTGAGAGGCAGGAAAAACAGCAGCATGAGACACTACCGCCTTCACCTCTCCCGTAACAACATTCACCTCAGAGATACGATCAATCTCATCCCCAAAATATTCAACTCTTATCGCTGTATCCGTGGACATTGCAGGAAATATCTCCACAACGTCACCGCGTACTCTGAACCTGTTACGCTCAAAGGCAATATCATTTCGCTCATAACGTATCTTTACGAGTTCTGAGATTAATTGGTCTCTAGGTTTTTCCGCGCCCTGACGTATAGAAACACACATAGAGCGATACTCCTCCGGACTTCCGAGAGAGTAAATACACGACACACTTGCAACTATAATAACATCTCTGCGCTCAGCAAGAGCGGTGGTAGCAGAATGACGTAGTTTATCTATCTCATCATTTATAGAAGAATCCTTTTCAATATAGCTGTCCGTGCTTGGCACATAAGCTTCAGGCTGATAGTAGTCATAATAGGATACGAAGTACTCTACAGCATTTTCAGGAAAAAACTCACGGAACTCCGAGCATAACTGCGCCGCAAGTATCTTGTTATGTGCAAGAACAAGAGTAGGCTTATTCACACGTGCAATGACATTTGCCATAGTGAAAGTCTTTCCCGAACCTGTAACGCCGAGAAGTATCTGTTCTTTTTTACCCGACTGTATACCGTTTACAAGTTTGTCTATAGCCTGCGGCTGATCGCCCGCAGGAGAGTAATTTGAACATAGCTTGAAGTGATCCATAGTTCCCCCTTTGAGAGTTAAGAATTTATGGACGAATATTATCCGCCCGTGCCTTACGTAAAATTAGAAATGAAATGTAGGGGGCGATGCCAACATCGCCCCTTAAATCTGTAATTATCCTGCGTAGTGATGAGTTCTGCTCGACAAACTCAATACGATATTTTCAGCGTCGTTCAGTCGAAAAGCGCCCAAACATTATAGCATTTTTCTGTAATCGACAGCTTAAAAAGCTCCATTCCAAACAAGCTTATATCTTTGTAATATCTACAAGTTCCACATCATTGATAGTTCTGCCTGATTCGAGCACCTTTACCAACGATTTTGCCGTATCAACAGCCGTGAGACTGCATATAGAACGTTCTATGGACTTTCTCCTCATCTTAACGCTGTCTCGCTCAGGAAGTCTTCCCTTTGCTGAAGTTGATATTACATAATGTATCTTACCGCTGTCAAGAAGTGTTTCCACATTTGGTTCGCCATCGGATATTTTACGGACAAGGTTTGCCGCTATCATATTTCTGTGTAGAACGCTCTGTGTACCTGACGTAGCATAAAGTTCAAAGCCCATACGCTCAAACTTGTCCGCAATAGGAAGTATCTCTCTCTTGTCACTGTCACGAACCGAGATAAGAACTCCACCCTCACGCTTCAAGTCGAAACCTGCAGCAATAAGGCCCTTGAGAAGAGCATCCTCTAGATTTCTGCCTATACCCAGACACTCGCCTGTAGACTTCATCTCCGGTCCTAACATGGTATCAACATCTGTCAGCTTCTCAAACGAGAATACCGGAACCTTTACTGCAACATAGTCGCCTGCAGGATAAAGTCCGCTCTCATAGCCCATATCTTTGAGTTTTGCACCGAACATTATCTTTGTGGCAATATCAACCATTGGTATACCAGTAACCTTACTTATGTAAGGAACGGTTCTTGATGAACGTGGGTTAACCTCGATAACAAATACTTCATGATTGTAAACAACATACTGTATATTTACAAGTCCGATAACATTAAGCTCCTTTGCAAGAAGTCTTGTATACTCAACTATTATTCGCTTGATACGGTCTGAAAGGTGCTGTGCGGGATAGATGGAAATAGAGTCTCCCGAGTGAACGCCTGCACGTTCGATATGCTCCATGATACCTGGAATAAGGTAGTCCTCTCCGTCGCAGATAGCATCAACCTCCACCTCTGTACCCATCATGTACTTGTCGATGAGCACTGGGTTTTCGATATTATGGCTCATGATTATACCCATATATTCCTTTACGTCTGCATCGGAGTGAGCGATTATCATATTCTGTCCGCCAAGAACATATGATGGACGGAGAAGCACTGGATAGCCCAGGTCATTAGCTGCAACAAGAGCTTCTTCTGTGTTCATTACCGTATGTCCGGCAGGTCTCGGAATACCACACTTTTCAAGGACTTCATCGAAACGCTCTCTGTCCTCTGCTGCATCTATCATGTCAGCGGATGTACCAAGAATACGAACTCCCATATCAGAAAGGTAACGGGTTAGCTTAATAGCTGTCTGACCACCGAACTGTACAACAACTCCGTATGGCTGCTCAGTCTCAATAATAGACTGGACATCCTCCTTAGTAAGTGGATCGAAGTAAAGGCGATCGCCTGTGTCGAAATCAGTTGAAACTGTTTCTGGGTTGTTGTTGCATATAACAGCCTCGTAGCCAAGCTCTTTCAGCGTCCATACACAATGTACTGAACAGTAGTCGAACTCAATACCCTGTCCGATACGAATAGGACCCGAGCCGAATACTATTACCTTCTTCTTACCCTTATCAGTACGCTCGATAAACTGCTTTGCCTCGTTCTCCTCATCGAATGTTGAGTAGAAGTAAGGAGTCTCAGCCTTGAACTCACCTGCACAGGTGTCAACCATTTTGTACACTGCACTCTTGTGCTTTGGACACTTTTGTCCGGATATGCGCTCAATAGTACTGTCAAGGTAACCATACTGCTTTGCGACATCATACTTTTCCTCTGTTAGCTCGCCATCTCTTAACCATTTCTCAAGCTCAACGAGGTTGAGAAGCTTATAGAGGAACCAGTTGTCTATCATTGTTATTTCGTGTATTTCTTCAGGAGTTATTCCACGTTTGAGAGCTTCAAATACACAGAATGAACGCTCATCGTCAATAACGTGAAGCTTCTCGCGTATTTCCTCTGTAGAAAGCTTTTCAAGTTTTTTGAGATTCATAGTGTCAAGTCCAAGCTCTATGGAACGTACAGCCTTCATCATAGCTTGCTCGAAGCTCGTACCGATAGCCATTACCTCTCCTGTAGCCTTCATCTGAGTACCAAGGGTACGCTTGGCATAAACAAATTTATCGAAAGCCCATTTCGGGAACTTTATTACAACATAATCAAGCGCAGGCTCAAAACAAGCATATGTCTTACCAGTAACCTGATTGATTATCTCGTCGAGAGTATAACCTATAGCTATCTTGGCAGCGGTCTTTGCGATTGGATAGCCCGTAGCCTTTGAAGCAAGAGCAGAAGAACGTGATACTCTAGGATTTACCTCAATAACAGCATACTTAAAGCTTGTAGGATGAAGTGCAAACTGGCAGTTGCAGCCACCCTCGACCTTTAGCTCCTTGATAATATTTATGGCAGCTGTACGGAGCATCTGATACTCTCTGTCGCTGAGAGTTACAGCAGGTGCAATAACGATACTGTCGCCTGTGTGAACGCCTACAGGGTCGAAGTTCTCCATAGAGCAGACTGTAATAACGTTGCCCTTAGCATCACGGATAACCTCAAATTCTATTTCCTTCCAGCCGCTTATACACTTCTCTACAAGTATCTGCGTAATAGGTGAAAGTCGAAGTCCGTTTGTTGCTATATCACGGAGTTCGGCTTCATTCTGAGCAATACCGCCGCCTGTTCCGCCTAAAGTGAAAGCAGGACGAACAATTACAGGATAGTGTATCACCTGAGCGAAGTCCACAGCGTCATCAACTGTCTCAACGACTTTTGAAGGGATAACAGGCTCTCCTATTTTTTCCATAGTATCCTTGAATGCCTGTCGGTCCTCTGCCTTGTGGATTGTTTCCGGATCTGCGCCGAGCAGCTTAACATTATGACTGTCAAGGAATCCCTCCTCCGCAAGCTGCATAGACAAAGTAAGACCAGTCTGTCCACCAAGTGTAGACAGCAGACTGTCAGGCTTTTCTATCTCGATGATGCGCTTGATAACATCAAGTGTAAGAGGCTCTATATAGACCTTGTCAGCCATAGCCTTATCAGTCATTATAGTTGCTGGGTTTGAGTTTACAAGAACTACTTCGAGTCCTTCTTGTTTAAGTGCACGGCATGCCTGAGTGCCTGCGTAGTCAAATTCAGCCGCCTGTCCGATAACTATAGGACCCGAGCCGATTACAAGTACTTTCTTTATATCACTTCTGAGTGGCATACTATTTACCTCCAAATCAAGTTATTAGTGAGCAGTAATTAGTGACTGTCTTATATAAATCCACATATGCGATACGCCGATTGCGGCGCTCTCTACTAATTACTTCTTACTTATTGTCTTAACAAATTCGTCAAACAAATACGATGTATCCAGCGGACCACCATGCGCTTCGGGATGGAACTGGACCGTTCTTGCGTTGACAGAGGTATAGTGTATACCCTCACAGGTTTTATCGTTTGCATTAACATGGGAAACCGCTCCCACTGCAGGATCTATACTGTCTCCTACAACAGCGTAGCCGTGATTCTGGCTAGTAACGTAGGTAAGACCGCTCTCCAGGTCGATAACAGGCTGATTTGCTCCACGGTGGCCGTATTTGAGTTTTTCCGTCCTACCACCGTTAGCAAGTGCCATAAGCTGATGTCCAAGGCATATGCCGAAAATCGGTATTCCCAGCTTCTGTATCTCCTTGATATTCTCAATTATCTCAACATTTTCCGCAGGATCTCCTGGGCCATTAGAGAACATTATTCCATCTGGAGCAAGTTCCTTTATCTCTGTGGCAGTAGTATAAGCAGGAACTACAATGACCTCGCAGCCGCGCTTCAAAAGCTCCTGTCTAATATTACGCTTGTATCCGAAATCGAATAAGGCCACGCGATACTTTTTTTCCTCAGGCTCGTATGTAAGTGTTTCATTATTTGTAACAGCCTTTACCGCATCCTTAACAGTAAATGCACGTATCTTTTCAAGAAGCTCATCCTTCTTTGCGTAGATGTCTTCGGTGGTAATAACTCCGTTCATTACACCCACCTCGCGGATAGTACGCGTAAGGCGGCGTGTGTCGATATTGTTTATACCAACGATGTTATGTTCTTTCAGGAAATCGTTGATATTGCCCTCACAGCGGAAGTTTGACGGTGCATTGCACCACTCACGCACTATGTATCCAGATACATACGACTTTGCAGACTCGTTGTCCTCAGAGTTAACTCCGTAATTTCCGATTAGCGGAAAGGTCTGGGTAACTATTTGTCCGTAGTAACTAGGGTCAGTAAGAGTTTCCTGATAGCCTGTAACTCCCGTGGTGAAAACAACCTCGCCTATTACTGTACCCTTTGCACCGAAACTTCTACCCTCGAACACCTGTCCGTCAGCAAGCATAAGATAAGCTTTTTCACCCATGTTGAATAATGACATTGTATAATTCCTCCTTCTATTCTTGTAGAGGTCGTATTATTGATATTTAAACATTCTCCAAACGCCATTGTATGGAAAATGGTAACAATAGTCTGATTTGCAGACGCCCAACGGACACCCTGCACAATATTTTATATTCTAAGTTATTATTGCTAAACAACTATTTACTTCAAATTAATGTACTGACATATATCATCTCTCATGCGAACAACCTCACGACGTGCTGCCTTTGCAAAATCGCGCTCATCACAATTCTCTTTCTTGTATGCGCACATTACCGCACGTGAGGAGTTAACTATAGCTCCGAGGCCGTTTTCGTCGAAACCGCCCTTTAAACCCTCAGCTCCGCCACCTTGTGCGCCATAGCCAGGAACAAGAAACATGGTATGCGGAAGTCTCTTTCTAAGTTCAGTAAGCATCTCTGGATAAGTAGCTCCAACAACTGCTCCAACCGCAGAGTAGCCGTATTTTCCGCGTGTATCTTCGCCCCATTTTTCACACATATCACCCATGCACTCATATATTGTACGTCCATCGGCAAGCTTCATATCCTGGAGTTCACCCGAAGATGGATTTGATGTCTTCACGAGCACATAAATGCCCTTATCACGCTCCCTGCATATATTCATCAGAGGCTCTATACCATCAGTACCAAGGTAGCCGTTAACAGTAAGAGCGTCTGCGCCAAATGGTTCTATTTCGCTGTCTCCAATAGTTACAGTTCCAAGATGAGCCTTAGTGTAAGCTTCCATAGTAGCGCCGATGTCATTGCGCTTTCCGTCAGTTATAACGAACATTCCGTTGAGCTTTGCATAACGGATAGTTTTTTCAAGAGTTCTTATGCCATAATGTCCATACATTTCATAATAAGCCGCCTGAGGCTTTATTGCAGGGACAATGTCATGTATCTCGTCAATAATAGCCTGATTGAAGTCAAATATTGCCTTTGCAGCAGCTTTCAAAGTCCATCCATCACTGTCAAGATAACGTCTCTGAATAAAGTCAGGAACGTACTCCAGCTTTGGATCAAGGCCTACCACTGTAGGATTTTTGAGTTTGATGATTTTTTCAATAAGTCTGTCAAATGACATTTCTTTTCCTCCTGTAATTATAATTCGTTGTATCTTATCTCGCCCTTTGATATTGTGACGAGGACTTTTCCTGTGAGTTCCATGCCCTTGAATACTGTATTCTTAGACTTTGAATGAAGCTTTTCGGGCTCCACAGTCCATTTCCTACCGGTGTCAACAATAATAAGGTCAGCTGTACTTCCCACCTTCATGGTTGGAATATCAAGTCCAAGTATTTTACGCGGATTTATGCACATAAGCTCCACTACCCTATTAAGTTTTATCTCACCTGTATGGTAAAGAGCTGTGAGCGTAGCCGCAAGTGATGTCTCAAGTCCTACAACTCCGTTTGGAGCTTTTTCAAAATCAGCCTTTTCCTCTGATGCGTGAGGTGCATGGTCTGTGATGATACAGTCAATTGTGCCATCTTTTATAGCTTCGATTATAGCCATTACGTCCTTCGGTGTTCTTAGCGGCGGATTCATACGATAGTCCGCATCTCGCTTTTCAAGAAGCTTATCCGTAAGCATAAAGTAATGAGGAGCTGTTTCGCAGGTTACCTTCACTCCTATTGACTTTGCAAATCGTATCATCGTGGCGCTTCCCTCTGTCGAAACATGACAGATATGTATCCTTGCGTCGACAGATGAAGCTAATATCATCTCACGAGCTGTTATGTAGTCCTCAGAAGCTCTGTCCATCCCCTTGACGCCAAGTTTTTCGGAGATCTCACCCTTGTTCATAATACCACCGTTTATTATGCTCAAGTCCTCACAATGCGAAGCCACAAGAAGTCCATTCTCCTTTGAAAGCTCAAGAGCCTTACGCATATTCTCTGCATTCTCTACAGGTCTGCCGTCATCGGAAATACATATGCAGCCAGCAGCTTTGAGCGCTTCGTAGTCGCATAGACCGTTTCCGCTCATTCCACCAGTTATACATCCCACAGGATATACATCAACTCCTGTGTTATTTGCCTTGTCGATAATGTAGCGTATAGTCTCAGCATTGTCACATGGGGGCTTTGTGTTTGGCATGGCAAGGACTCCCGTAACTCCTCCTGCAAGAGCCGCACCACAGCCCGTGAGAACGTCCTCTTTATATGTAAAACCAGGATCGCGGAAATGTACGTGCATATCGAACAGCGACGGCATGAGGACAAGTCCCGTTCCATCTATGATCTTATCTGCTGCTTCTGAAAGATTACTGCCAAGTTTCTCTATTTTTCCGTTGTTTATGAAAACGTCTGCTATTTTATCCGTTACGTTGTCGACTGCACGGATGTTATTTATAAGGATAGATGACATAGTTTCCTCTCTTTCCATAGTAAGTATATTTTAGTATATCGCTACTCCGTCACTGCCATCTATTTCCTCAACGGAAACTCTAACGACCTCGCTGTGTGAAGTAGGAAGATTTTTTCCAACATAATCGGCACGTATCGGAAGCTCCCTATGCCCACGATCAATAAGCACCGCAAGCTGTATAGAACGCGGTCTGCCTCTCTTAATCAGTGCATCTATGGCAGCTCTCGAACTTCTTCCAGTAAATATAACATCATCGACAATAACAATATTCTTATCGGTGATATCAAACAGAATCTCCGTCCGCTCATCGTCTCCTACTGACTTGCTGTCGTCACGATAGGGAGTTATATCCAGCGAACCAAATGGAACAGTATTCTTTTCAAGCTCCGAGAGCTTTGCGGCGATACGCTTTCCGATAGGTACTCCTCTTGAAAGAATACCAACTATGCAGAGATCCTCAGTGCCCTTATTGCGCTCGATTATCTCATAGGAGATGCGGGCGATAGCTCGCTGAACTGCTTTATCGTCCATGATTATGCGCTTTGATTCCATACACTGCTCTCCTTTCGGTAACAAAAAATGCTCCCCACACGACAGGGAGCATACTTATAGTTATAGCTACATTGTTATAATTACAGTATCAAATGCCTCGCCTTGCCGACCTCACGGGATCGATTTAAAGGGTAGTTTGCAATTAACATATCTATTATATCACATTGCAGAATGCTTGTCCAGTGGTTTCAGAATTATTAATATTTATTTACTAATTAGCGGTTATTGATCAGTTTTTCTATTTTGGCAATCCACAATTAACAAATATATTTCAACTAGAAGTCTGTACAGCCTGAAGCTACGACCTGAACTAATAGCATAACATAGTTATCAGCCCTCCCAAGCGCTTGAATTATCATAATTTATATGCTATAATGTAAATCAGTACAATTTCGGAGGTAAATTATGAGAATACGTCATAAACCCTGGGCCAAGCCAGAACTGGAGGCTTGTCCGTTTTACATACATGAACCGCAGAAACAGATAGGTCACTGGAGAGAACTTTTCGACCAGCCTGACAAGCCTCTCTATGTGGAGCTTGGCTGTGGCAAGGGTGGCTTCATATCACAAGCTGCGCCTGCTCACCCAGAAGTAAACTTCATTGCAATGGACATAAAAAATGAAATGCTTGTTCTTGCAAAACGTAAGCTTGAAGCTGCTTACGCAGAAAAAGGCACATCTCCTGACAATGTCCGCATAGCCATTCAAAACATCGAACGCCTCGAACTTGCATGGAACGAAAACGACCGTGCAGACCGAATATATATAAATTTCTGCAACCCGTGGCCGAAAGCCAAGCACAAAAAGCGCCGTCTCACCCACACTCGTCAGCTTGTGAATTACAAAAAGTTCCTGCATGGCGAGCTTTGGTTCAAAACTGACGACGATGAGCTTTTCGAGGAGTCTTTTGAGTATTTCGAGGAGGCAGGATTCAGGATAAAGTACAAGACATACGACCTCCACAAAGAAAGTAAATACGAAAATTTTATTACGGAGCATGAAAAGATGTTCTCAGACGAAGGGAAGAAGATAAAATTCCTCATTGCTGAGCCCATCTGGGAGGACTAATATGGAATTTAAAAAAGATTTTCACGGTATACATATCGAAGGTGGTTCGATAAAAACCGCCGGCAAGGGTAATCTAGCGATATCTGAGGAAGTTCCACAGGATATACGTACAAAGATAGACCCTAAAACAGTTGCAAAGACTGCTGCAAAAGCAGCCGCTCTCACTGGGCTTATACTACTTAGACACAAGGCAAAAAAACGAAAGTAATATTTATAATAAACGATAAATTGCAAGTGGTTAACAATTATGCGGTTTTACTTGACTTTTATCCTTATATGGGTTATAATGTTCAATGAATTTGTATGTAGGAGATGGATTTATGAACCCCGAGGTTTACGGAAAATATGAGATATTCGACGCTCATTCCCATATTTTCCCGGAAAAGATAGCCGACACCGCAACAGACAGTATAGGACAATTTTATGGTCTTCCAATGAATAACAGAGGCTTCAGTGAAAAACTCATTGAGGCAGGCAACAGGATAGGCGTAAAAAAGTATCTTGTTTGCTCAACAGCCACCAGTCCGCGGCAGACCAGTAATATCAATACATATATAGCAGAGGAGTGTAAAAAGCACACTTGTTTTTATGGCTTTGGTACTACTCATGCCGATTCTTCAAACCTTGAAGCCGATATTGATCAGATTATATCCCTCGGACTTCATGGAGTAAAGCTTCACCCCGATTTTCAAAAGTTTAATGCGGATTCACCCGAGGCTTTCAAAATTTATGAACTTATGGAAGGACGACTTCCACTGCTCATTCACTGCGGAGACGCAAGATACGATTATTCCGCCCCCGAACGCATAAAGCATATTCATGACAACTTTCCGAAGCTGAAAATACTTGCAGCACACCTCGGCGGATACCAACAGTGGGACGCAGCAGAAAAGGTCCTTCCAGGACTGAAAAATGTGAAGTTTGACGTAAGCAGCTCACTAGCATTCCTTACACCAGAAAGAGCAGCAGGAATTGTAAAGAAATACGGTATTGAAAACTGCTTTTTTGGTTCTGATTTCCCGATGTGGAGTCACGAGGACGAGCTTATGCGATTCCTCAAGCTTGGCTTTACGGAAAAGGAAAACCAAATGATTCTTGCAGATAACTTCAAGGAATTTCTTGAACTGAAATAATTATCAACGGGACAGATTTGTCCCGTTTTTCTATAGAAAGGAAGATTTTATGGTAAAAGATATAGTTAAAGACGAAGCTCTGCTTGCAATAAAGTCAGAACCCGCCACAAAAGCCGATATACAGACTGTCCGAGATCTTCTCGACACTGTGAAGGCAAACGAAGAACGCTGTGTAGGTATGGCTGCGAATATGATAGGTGTACACAAAACTATTCTTGTTGCCCTTATCGGCGATGAGTATATTGCCATGATAAACCCGAAGATTGTTGATAAATCCAAAGAGACTTACGAAACTGAAGAAGGGTGTCTTTCTCTTAACGGAGTTCGTACCGTAACCCGTCACCGTATAATAACTGTAGAATACATGGACAAGAAGTTCAAACGCCGCCGCGAAATTTTCCGAGAATTCGAAGCTGAGATAATACAACATGAAATAGACCATTTCAGCGGTATCATTATCTGAAATCACGTAATACTCTGAACTGTCATATAATATACCGAGGGAGGGAAACTCTCCCTCCCTTAATACGGCGGCATATCCGCCATATGGAGGAATTTATATGGCAACTTTCTATAATCAGGCTACTCTTTCATACAACGGAACGGTAGCAAGCTCAAATATAACATCAGGTGAAATACTAGAGGTACTATCTGTTGAAAAGAGCGCTGTTTCCGACAGATACTCACAGGGCAGCGAGAATGTCTACATGATAAGCATAGTGAATACAGGCTCTGTCTGCTACAACGAACTAACTGTTACAGACGACCTCGGAGCATACAGCTTCGGTGATGATGAAAGTAAGGCTGTCCCGCTGACATATCAGGAGGGCTCTTTTTCCTACTATGTAAATGGCGTTCAGCAGGCAACTCCCACAATAACCTCTGTTTCACCCCTCACCGTTACAAATATAAACGTGCCTGCAGGAGGTAATGTGATGCTTGTGTACGCAGTAGAAGCAAATCGATTTGCGCCAATGGGTGATGACGCAAAGATAATCAATACAGTCACTGTCAACGGCAACGGCTTTGGACCAATAAATGCTTCAGAAACTGTCCCCTACAGAGACGAAATAAATCTGGCTATCAGCAAGTCCCTCAGTCCTGCAGCTGTCGAAGAAAACGGCGAGGTAACCTATACCTTTATGATCCAAAATTTCGGTACACTGCCTGCGGAAGCCTCAGATAACGTTATTTTCAGCGATACCTTTTCACCTGCGCTAAGTGACCTTACTGCAGAATTCAACGGAACTCCATGGATATCAGGCCAAAATTACGCATATGATCCAGCAGCTGGAGTCTTTACCAGCCTTGAAGGTCAGCTGACAGTACCTGCAGCAAACTTTTCGCAAATTGCAAGAACAGGCGAATGGACTGTGCAGGCAGGCATAAGCACTCTTGTTATTAAGGGCAGACTTGCTTGAATCAGCCTTTAGTTCATATCTATTATCAGGATTTTTTCTCGGACCGATGTTTCCATCGGTCCTTACATATTTCAACATTTCAACGAGAAAAATCATCTCTCAGTACTTCTATATTTTTGACATTCTTATACTTATATACAAATAGAAAAAAACAGGCAAAAGAAATTCTCCTTTTGCCTGTTTTGTTTCATACCTTAAACCCTTTAGCGCGGAAATTGTCTATCATTTGACCTAGTAT
This sequence comes from Ruminococcus flavefaciens, assembly GCA_002310115.1. GTDB lineage: Bacteria > Bacillota > Clostridia > Oscillospirales > Ruminococcaceae > Ruminococcus > Ruminococcus flavefaciens_K. The sequence goes on along the minus strand of DBYI01000107.1, from coordinate 22,677 downwards.
CTCGGCGTTGGTAGCCGATACAGAGTGGAGAAGAAGTATTTCTCCACCATGTGCTGCGTCGGTAAGCTTTTTTAGACCTTCTGCAGGTACAGGCTGACGGTTAGTATCCCAGTCAACATAGGCACTACTCCAGAAAAGAGTCTTGTAGCCACAGTTTTTCAAAGTCTCAAGCACCTGTTCAGAATATTCTCCGCAGGGACAGCGAAAGTACTGCATCTGATAACCGTAATTGTTCATTACATAGTCATGTAGCGACATTATCTCTTTCTTTGCGTCCTCGTCACAGAGAGTCGGCAAACTTGCATGTGTCATGCCGTGATTCCCTAGGATATGCCCCTCGTTTATCATACGCTTAACAAGAGCACTCTCTGTTTTTGCGTAAGGACCTGTCAGAAAGAATATCGCCTGCACGTTCTTTTCCCTTAAAGTATCGAGTATTTTTGCGGTATAACCGTTTTCGTAGCCCTGATCAAAGGTGATGATTATTCGTTTATCGTCCCCCGACAGGGCGAAGGCATCAAGATCGCCAAATCGGCTATTGAACTGCAATGCATCAATGGGTCGGTTCTTCTCATCGACTGCCGTACCCTGACCATAGCCTATTTTCGTGTTGTCAGCAGCATAAACTGCCGTACAAGGCAAAACGGCCGCAGTAAGCAATGCAGTTGAAGCGTTTATTTTCATAAGCATTTACCTCTGATTGTTTTGCGGATTGTTCCGCAAATTTATTATTAACATGAAAAAGTGAAAAAAACATGGATCATTTTGCATTTTTTATTTTTTTATACATAATAATTAAAGAGCGTGTAAACCATGGCTGGCTTGTCATGGATTTATACGACCAAATATTATTATAGTAGGTGATATTATGGGAAACGAAGAAATATGTGAAGAATACGATACTGACAGCGCTGAGGCACTTGTTGAAGAGTACGAAATGAAGCGTAGAAACAGGGCGGACGATATTATCGCAGTACAGGCGGTGATATGTATACTTCTCACCCTGCTTTTTATAGGCGGCAGCATTTTCTATCCAACACTAACAGGAGAGGTATTTAAGGAAGTGCGTAATCTTGCTTCGAACAGCTATGAAATAATTCCTAATCCCATAGATATGATTATAGTTTTTTTTGATAAACATTAGAATAAAAGGCTGTTCGTTTCGCATTTATTTCTCCTTTTTTGTATTCAATGCGCTGTTATTCATGCTACGCGACATTCGACTCATGGTTACCTTTTATGCAACTTGTGCCGTACACGAATCGGGACACATTATCACTCTGTTATCCTGCGGTGGACGGATAAAAGCAGTGGAACTCAGCGGTACAGGAATACGTATTGTCATAAAAAAAAGCGGCATGATCCCTGTTAAAAGCAGCCTTTTCATACTACTTTCTGGACCTGCCGCTAATATGATTGTTTTTTTTATGATAAAGCTTACAGGCTGCGGAGGAGTATTTTCCCTCCTCAATCTTATGGCAGCGGCTTACAATATGCTTCCATACCGCAGTCTCGACGGAGGTGCTGTAATAGATCTCCTGACTGAAGGCTCGGCGTTCGAACGTACAGTCGATACAGCCATGATAGTCATAAAGCTCACTGTTATAGTATGTGTCACTGCAATTACATGTCTCTTCGGCTCAATCGCCATGCCGATGCTAATAGCTTCAATTGCACTGTTTATAGGAGATATACGCAGATAGCTTACTCAGCATGAGCGGCGATACGATATATTGTAGCGATATCCTGCGCAGAAAGATGAACAAATCCACCTGTCTTACCGTCAGCTATACCTAGCTTTTCAACAAGCTGCGGAATATCCTCTTCCTTTGCACCAAGCTCCTTAAAGTTTATAGGCATACCAATACTACGAAGGAAACCACGAAAGCACTGTATTCCTTCAAGAGCTGTTTCATCAGGGTTCTCAAAATTCATCTGACAGCCCCACACTCTCACAGCCATCTGCGCAAAACGCATAACATTGTGCTTATAGACAAATTCCATCCATGCAGGCATAACTACCGCGAGGCCTGCTCCGTGAGCGCAATCATACAAAGCAGATAGTTCATGCTCTATACGGTGACTGTTCCAGTCCTGACTTCTGCCGACTCCCACGATATCGTTATGTGCAACGGTACCAGCCCACATTATGTTGGCTCTCGCTTCATAATTATCAGGCTGAGCGATTACACGAGGAGTTTCCTTTATCATAGTGAGGAGAACTGCCTCACATAAGCGGTCTGTTATCTCTACCTCATGAGTATTTGTGAAATAACGCTCAAAAACATGAGCCATGATATCTGTAGCTCCACAAGCTGTTTGATATGCTGGAAGCGAACAGGTTAACTCAGGATCAAGAATAGAGAAGCGCGGACGAAGTTTGTCCGAACCCACATCGCGCTTGAAACTGCCCTCTTCCTTTGTAACTACAGAAGCTCCAGAGCCCTCACTACCTGCTGCAGCAATAGTGAGAATCGTACCTATCGGAAGAGCGTTCTCTACTTCCTTGCCTGTTCCGTAGAAGTCCCAGAAATCGCCATCATAAGGCACTCCGAGAGCAATAGCCTTTGAAGAGTCAATACACGAACCTCCACCAACTGACAATATAAAGTCTACATTTTCATCACGGCAGAGCTGTATTCCCTTATAAATAAGCGTATCACGTGGATTAGGCTGAACGCCACCGAGCTCAGTAAATTCAATACCGCACTCACTAAGTGAAGCTCTTACCTTAGCGATAAGTCCTGATTTTACGGCAGAACCTGAACCATAATGTATTAGCACCTTGGTTCCACCATACTTCTTTACCATTTCTCCTGCCTTTGTTTCTGTATCCCTTCCGAAAACGAACTCAGTGGGACTGTAAAACTGAAAATTTTCCATTATATATCCTCCCTGTCTTTTTTTATATTTTTATATTATTCATAGCATTGACCACCTTATCGCACCAGCGATCAAACTCTTCATCGTCCATCTGACACTCCTTATGAGCAAGAATGTACCTGACAGTGTTTCTTATGCCCTGATCTGCACGAACAGTAGCTGTAAAACCAGGAACAACACGCTTTACCTTCGAATTGTCAAATATAACCGTATTAGCCTTATCGCCCAATAGAGTACCCTCAAAATCATAAGGGCCTATGGCATTCAGCACAGATGACGGCACATAACAGGCTTTAAGCTCAACTCCAAGTTCATCGGCAATTATGGAGTATATCTGATTCCATGTCACGCTTTCGTCTGATGTGATATGGAAAGCCTGTCCGATAGCATGGATATTTCCCACAAGACCTGCATAAGCATTTGCAAAGTCACTGTTATGGGTTATTGTCCAGAGTGAAGTTCCATCACCGTGAATAATTACTGGTTTCCCCTCCATTATGCGCTTTACCACCTGCCAGCTTCCCTTATCGCCATGAACTCCGAGAGGCACTGACCTCTCATCGTATGTATGGCTTGGGCGGACAATAGTCACAGGGAAACCATTTTCACGGTACTGCTTCATGAGATATTCCTCGCAGGCTATCTTGTCGCGTGAATACTGCCAGTGTGGATTCGAAAGCGGTGTGCTCTCCGTGATAATACAGTCTGAAAGCGGCTTCTGATAAGCAGAAGCTGAGCTGATATAAATGTATTGCTTTGTTTTGCCACTGAAAAGTCTGAAATCTCTTTCTACCTGTGACGGAACAAATCCGATAAACTCACCGACACAATCAAAACTCATATCTGCAAGCTTTTTTTCAACGTCAGTCTCGTCCGATATATCACATTTTATAGTTCTGACATTTCCTGGAAGATCATTATTTCGGTAGCCACGGTTAAGGAGAATAACCTCATGCCCCTGTTTGGCAAGGAGCCTCGTAATGGCCATACTGATAGTACCTGTGCCACCGATGAGAAGTATCTTCATATTTTTGTTCACCTCTTACTGAAATAATTATATAATGCACTGTAAAACTGTTGGTTTTATTATAGCATGTTTTAGCTTATAAAGCAATATCTGAAATAACGAAAAGTGATAAATATATTGTTTCTTATTTAATTTCTTGCACATAAAAACGAGCGAGTGATAACACACTCGCTCTAAAACCATATATATGCAAGACCAAAAACAAATCCTATTCTTCCTCTGGTTCCTTTATTTCTCCAACTATCGGAACAGGATCGATCCCCTGACGTGTATAATAGTCCGAAAGTGCAGCACGGACTGCCTGTTCAGCAAGCACGGAACAGTGTATCTTTACTGCAGGAAGTCCATCGAGAGCTTCTACTACAGCTTCGTTAGTCAGCTTGAGAGCATCGTTAATGGACTTGCCTTTGATGAGCTCAGTAGCCATTGAAGATGTTGCCACTGCCGCACCACAGCCGAAAGTCTTAAACTTCACATCAGTGATAGTGTTATCGTCAATTTTGAGATACATTTTCATGATATCTCCGCACTTGGCATTTCCTATCTCACCAATACCATCTGCATCCTCAATTTCTCCGACGTTGCGTGGATTTGAAAAATGGTCGAGAACCTTTTCGCTGTATAACATAATTTTAACTCCTTTATTCGTATTTTTCGCCCTTCATCATTTTCTCCCAAACCGGAGACATATCGCGGAGATGCTTGACAACTTTCGGAATGACCTCAAGAATGTAGTCAACATCCTCGTCTGTAGTATCATCTTCAATCGAAAGCCTCAACGAACCATGAGCGACCTCATGCTTAAGGCCTATAGAGAGCAAAACGTGTGACGGGTCAAGAGAGCCTGATGTACAGGCTGAACCAGATGAAGCACAGATTCCGTTCATATCAAGCATTAAAAGCAGTGACTCTCCTTCTATGCCCTCAAATGAAATATTAACATTTCCAGGGAGGCGCTTATCCTTGTCGCCGTTAAGACGAGTATATGGAAGCTTCAGTATATTATCAATAAGCTTATTCCTGCGTGGAACTATAACCGCATTCTTTTCGATGATATTGCGTGTTGCAGCTTCTATAGCGACTCCGAGGCCAACAATTGCAGGGACATTCTCCGTACCTGCGCGTTTACCCCGCTCCTGACCACCACCGTGTATGAGATTGGGCAAAATAAGTCCCTTGCGAATATAAAGAGCTCCGATACCTTTCTGTGCATGAATTTTGTGCCCAGATAGGGAAAGCATATCAATTCCTTGCTTGTGTACATCAATATCCACATGTCCCACAGCCTGAACGGCATCAGTATGAAATAGAACACCTTTTTCGTTACATATAGCGGCAATTTCATTTATCGGCTGAATAGTACCTATCTCATTATTTGCATACATGATAGTTACAAGAGCTGTATCTTCACGTATAGCCTTGCGAATATCATCAGGATTTATGAGTCCCTTATCACTTACAGGAATATATGTTATCTCAAAGCCATGTTTTTCAAGATATTCTGTAGTATGGAGGACCGCATGATGCTCGAATACAGATGTTATAATGTGCTTTTTGCCTTTTTTAGCTAAAAGCTCCGCCGTACCCTTAATAGCCCAGTTATCGGCTTCCGAACCGCAACTTGTAAAAAATATCTCACGAGGCTCTGCACCTATTGCCTTTGCAACTTTTTCACGAGCGTTCTCAACAGCTTTTTGAGCATCTCGTCCAAGCTTGTAAATGCTCGAAGCATTGCCGTATCCCTCACGAAAATAAGGAAGCATTGCTTCCAGGACTTCCTCTGAAACCGCAGTAGTTGCGGCATTGTCGGCATATATGAATCGCTTTTCCATTTGTCCTTCTCCTTATTTATATTTAACCTATCGAATAAGTATATTATATCACGGCTTTTATGTAATTTCAACTGTTGTTAACCATACGAAACACAAAAGATGGAGGAAACATCAATAATTATATCATGCTTACTTTGTCCTAATAAAAGTCTTTTTCGCGAACACAAAAACGGGCGGATAATACCCGCCCAATAATTATCTTAAATTATATTTCGTAGTAATCGAGGCCATACTGCTCCGCATACCGATGAGCTTTCAACTCATCTGCTGCAAGGTATTCACCACCGTATTTATAACAAGCAACAAGAACTTCAGCGGCTTCCATATCACCATCGGCAGCAGCCTTTCCAAAGTATTTTGCAGCAATCGCAAAGTTCTTGAACGTTCCTGTACCATTAGTATAGCAATATCCCAGTTCCTTTTCAGCAGCCGTATGATGCTGTTCAGCAGCAAGTTCCAGCATTTCCTTAGCGGTCACAGAATCCTGCGAAGTTCCTGCCCCATTGAGAAGGCACCAACCGTAAGAGTACTGTCCGTCAGGATCGCCCTGTTCAGCTGCCTGTTTGTACCATTTCACAGCTTCTCTCTGATCTTTTGGAACTCCGTAACCATTGAAAAGGCATTCGCCGTAATTGTACTGTGCCTTTGCGTGACTCTGTTCAGCCGCCTGCTTATAGTATCGTGCAGCAAGGCTCTGATCCTTAGTTGTCCCTTCCCCACGCATACAGCAGCCCGCAAGATTATTGAGGGCATCTAGATCGCCGTTTTTAGCAGCTTCATTAAACATCATAACCGCTGTTATCTTGTCTTGTGGCACGCCAAGTCCTTTCAGATAACAACAGGCAACGTTGTACTGAGCGGCTGAGTTACCTTGTTGAGCTGCAAGCTTCAACCAGTAAATAGCTTTTTCACTATCCTGCTCGACTCCAACACCTCTCAGATACATATTTCCTAGTTTGAATTGCGCCTCAGGATCGCCATTCTGAGCGTTTTTCATCAGTCCACTTGAAGTTCCCGCACTTGCAGAAATACCATAACGCTCAGAATAATGTCTCGCTTTATCCCTGTTTACTGGGAAACCCGTTCCACCTATGGTATAGCAGCGGATAAGCGCTTTTTGTGAATCGTAATCGCCTTGTTCTGCGGCAAATTCATAATATTGGGCAGCCTTTTTGATATTTCTGTCAGTTCCCTGTCCGAGGTAATAGCAGTCAGCCAGCTTTTTCTGCGAGCTGCAATCGCCGCGGTCAGCGGAAAGAGCGTACCATTTAACTGCTTTTACGTAATCCTGTTTAACTCCTCTTCCGTAGAAAAAACGCTCTGCAAGATTGAAGCATGCATCATTATCGCCTCCCTGTGCGCGGCGGAAGAGGTCTTCTATTAGTGAATTTGAAGAACTGACCCCAATTTGACTATCCGATGTAGCTTCTGAAGGACTGCTTCCGAACTTCCAACCGAGAGAAGCAGCGATACTCTGAGTGACAAGCTCCGCTTTTTCAGAGTTAAGATACTCGCTTATTTCCGAAGCGGCACGCTGAACGATTTCATTGGCACTTTTGCTTCCTGAAAGAACAGCTTCGTTCTCACGTATGAATATAATGCCGATGTCCTCGCTAAGTGCAACGAAAAACGCCTTGTTCTCCTTTGAAAGTCTAGGAGCAAAATCTGAAAATGCAGAACAGAATTTTTTATGATCGGATAGTATATCAATGCCGAAATGATCTATGACTTTTTTGACAGTGTCAGTTGTTTCGTTCAATAATTTGTTGTCCATAAAGGAGAACCTCCAAGTATTTTACAATCAGCTATGACTGAGCAGAGACGGACTGACAGGCTTGTTTATCAGCTGTAAGCGTTCATTAAGCTCATTGAGCAGTTGTCTTTCCAGCTCACGCTCCGTGGCAAGTCCCGAGTTGGAATTTAACGCCTGTAAACCTGCATCCACCATTTGCTGAGCGCTTATGAAATCCCGTCTTATATTGAAAAAATAGTAAGCGAGAACACGCTTGGCATTGGCATCCCTGTCACTTTTTATAACATCTCCGAGTCTTTTAAGCAGCATATCTGTAAGAGGAATATTCGGCTCTATCTCGGAGAAAAAGAATATTAGCCAGTAATAGCTGCCAGTATCCTGAACAAAGTATTCCCTGTCTATAAGGAAGTTCATTGCTTGGTGCGAAGGTTCACACATACCATCATAATTTCCCACAGCGGCAAGATAACCCATATATATCTGATAATACAGTAGTTGCTCGGTCTTCGTTGGATTCTTATATCCTAACTCTTCAACCGGTTTCATATCGAGAGAAGCAAAACTCTCCCCTTGCCTCAGTCTTTTGATCAAAGTGTTTATATACCCCCCCAACCTTTTCATGAGCACCAGGTTTGTATAAAGGTAAATTCCCAACGAAAAGAGCGCATGGAACACCATTCCCGTGGCAAAAGAAACTTTTAGCAGATCGAGCATATTATATGCTCCAGTTTTGGTGAAAATATCACGGAACAATAAACATATGAGAACTGCAACGGTGAATTTAGCAATAACTGTCACCAACTGTAACATATCAGCTTTTTTATCACTGAAGCTTTCAACAGGTTTGCGGCTGTCAAAACGCACATCATGCTGTATGATAGGACTAAGTTTATGGAATGTTTTAGTCCATTTGTTATCTGAAATTGTAAATTCCAAACCAAAGAATGAGATAGTGGTGACTCTCATACCAAAAAGCGGGGCAAATATTAGATTTGCCACAAGACCGACCAATTCCGAGGCTAAAACTGCAATAAGGAGAAAACCTGTGGCAAAAATGCCTGTTTTTTCGAGTATCGACATATTAACTCTCCTTTGCTCTTTTTAGCAGAAAAGGGCGGTATTACCGCCCCTCTCATCTGTAGATATCCATATACGTCAGGAGCTCGGCGTGCATAACAGTTGAATAAGAAAGGTACCATCTTCCGTCAAGCTCAACAAATCCGCAGCTGTTGCCGAGGAAGTCATGCTCCTCATTCCCGTCCTTGTAGTAGACATAGCCACAGCCCGAAGCGTTTGTAAAATGTGTGCCGAGTTGCTTATTAAAGTCCTTAAGCTCGTTTTCGCCTGTTGCCTTAAGAGTTTGTTCTGCTATAGAGGTAGTCCACTGCTCAGGCGGAACACTTGACTTTTCAGACATAATGGAATGAATCCTTTTAATAGAATCATTTATAGCGCTTATTACCTTTGAACGCTTAAACATGACCTGAGCATTCTTGCCTTCAAGAAGGTCGGCTTGCTCCGTGTCAAGATAAGCATGATATCCTTCGATCTCGTCCGCACAGAACATATCATAGACAGCATCAGGATCTCCACGCAGATAGGCATCATAATAAGCCCTTGCAGCGTCAATACAGGTATCAAAACCTTTTTTCGCAACTTCTGCTTTTTGCTGTTCTGTTGTGACGGTGGTAACTGTGGTAGTTTCAGCTGCCGAGTTAACTTCCGCCGTAGTAGTGCTGACAGTTGTTTCAGCAGAAGTCTTATTAGCAGAAGCTGACGATGTGGCAGTAGTTGTAGCTACTTTTTCCTCTGTAATCAGTACAGAAGAGAAATTTGAGGTGGAAGAAGCAATAGTATATGTATCGGACATTTTTAAGTCCGATTTCTTTTTTTCGCAGCTCCATACAGCAGAACATACCGATAAAACTGCAAAAGCTGTGATAATTCGGGTCAAGAGCTTCATATGATTCTCCTTATATTACATTATACATTATAATATTATAGCTCTAAAACCCAATTTCGTCAATAGTCTTTTTTCTTTCCGCAGACCTTGCACACTTTTGTGATGAGCTTAAAGTCACCACCGCAGTAAATACATTTCCCAGCGATCTTACGGCTTGCAATTACGGTTTCGTAGTATGCTGGAAAATTGGAAGCGTTCTCAGAAAGATTAGGCCATGAGATATTCAGAAGTTTCGGACAGTTCGTAAAACCGCCACTTATCTTCTTAACAGACGCAGGGATGCGGATAGTCTCAAGGTTCTCGCAGCCACTGAAATCGCCTATGGAAGTAGTTCCTGCAGGAATCTCGATAGCTCTCAGACCTGTACAACCACTGAAGCCATCAACACTGAGAACTCCAACAGGTATCTCAATATTCCTGAGAGCTGTACAGTTCTGAAAAGCCGATGCGCCGATAGTTTTGATAGTGCGTGGAATTTCAATAACTGACAGGGAAGTACAGTTTGCAAAGGTACATTCCTGAATATAAGTAACTCCCTCTGGAATATTGATCTTTTCAAGCTTTTCGCAGCCCGAAAAAGCATATTTTCCAATTTGTGAGACATATTTCGTGATTTCGATTTCCTTTAGCTTCTTGCAGCCCGAAAAAGCAAATGCACCGATCTCACCGATAGGCTCGCAAAGTTCCACAGAGGTGAGTTCCGTACAGTCAGCGAACAAAGCATCAGATATGGCATATAGATGAGGAGGAAGAACAACTCTTTTGAGCGACGAACAGCCTCTGAAAGCCCATATATCAATAGATGTTATACTATCAGGGAACTGTATCTCCTCTAGTGCTGTACATCCGCGAAAAGCGTAGCCACCTATTTCCTCGACCTTTTCATGAAACGTAATATGCTTTAAGGTGGTATTATTCTCGAAAACGTGATTGGCTATCTTGCGTGCCTCTCCAGGGATAGTAACATCCTCTGAATTCCCCTTGTACGCAGTCAGAACACCGTCCTGAATTTCAAAATCACTGCTCTGCTTCTTGACAGCCTTAACCTTTTTAGCAACTTCCTTATGCTTTGACTTGTATTTGTTCACAGCTTTGCTTACGATGAAAGGAGTGCTGCAATGCGGACACACCCAGGCATCCTTGTTTTTATCAACTTCTACAGTTTTTCCACAGTTAGTGCATATTGCGTTAGTAAGTGCCATATTATCCCCCCTAAATATGTCATATTTCATATAATAATTGTACCACTTGTTGCCTAAATTGTCAACAAATTCAATGCAAAACTCACAAAATACACAGAGGTATTTACTGCTTATTGTACGAACTGCATATGATACAGAAATTCTTGAGTAGATGAGGGAATTACTCCCCCCTCGCAGAATCGTAAAGTGGGCAGTTTTCAACGATTATCATGAAAAAAGCGGTTACCCCTTCAAATTTTACTTGAAGAGGTAACCGTGTTGTTTTTTGAGGGCTGTTTTTTACAGCCCCTTTTTAACTTTTATAGCATTGAAGCTCTAAGCTCATCGCCGCTAAGCTTTGAAAGGTATGCAGGAGCAATATCGAAAGCTGTCTTACAGCCTGTAGCTCCCTCCGCTTTGAGTCTTGCAAGAGCTCTTGCGTAGCAGATGAGCACGCTTGCGGTAAACTCAGGATTTGACTCGAGCTTAAGTGAATACTCTATCATCTGATGAGTTTTCTCGCCATCGCCTGTGAGACCACTTCTCATCACAAAACCGCCATGAGGCATTTTGTTGTGCTTAGCATTAAACTCCTCTTCACTGATAAAGTTGACCGTTGTATCATATTCGTCAAAATAGTTCTTCATCGTCTTAATGTCATTCTCTATCTTAGCGAGATTAGCGCCCTCTTCTGGAACTACCCAACACTCTCTAAGGTGCTTCTGACGTGTTGTAAGCTCGGGCTGACTTCCACTGCGAACAGCTTCCATAGCTGACTCAATCGGAACAGTGTACTGTATTCCTTTCTTAACTCCCTCAACACGACGTATAGCATCAGAATGGCCCTGACTTACGCCTTTGCCCCAAAATGTGTAGCTCTTGCCATTAGGAAGAATGCTCTCGGCATAAAGTCTGTTGAGTGAGAAGAGGCCCGGATCCCAACCAAGTGAAATGAAAGCAAGGTGACCACTATCCTTTGCAGCCTTGTCAACATTTGCAAAATGTTCTGGAATTCTTGCATGAGTATCGAAGCTGTCAATAACATTGAAGAGCTTCGCCATTGCGGGAGTTTGTTTGGGGAGATCCGTTGCGCTTCCTCCACAGATTATCATAACGTCTATGTCATTTACCATTTTCTCGGCGTCGTCTATCTTAAACACTTTAGCTCCTGCTGTAAGTGGCTTTACTGTAGAAGGATCACGGCGAGTAAAAATACCTGCAAGCTCCATATCGTCGTTCTGACGAATTGCTAGCTCAACGCCTCTGCCGAGGTTGCCGTATCCTGCGATACCGATTCTAACTTTTCCCATATGGAAATACCTCCTTATTTTTGCTGTGCTCGCCATTGAACACAGTCTTAAAACATTATAGCATCTTTTTTCAGAGTTGTAAAGCACTAATCAAAAATAGTGATTAGGTGATCGTAATCTTAACTGAAATTTGTTAGTGGGCTACATTGTTTTCACATTAAATTAATTAATATGTGAATACTGTTATGCAGGAATGATTAACTTTCTTCAAGACGTCCCTTTGCAACGCTTTCCTTCTCGATATCTATTCGCTCAAGGACAATCTCTCGCCCAGCAATACGGAAACCTATTTCCTGATAGAAGCTCACTCTGACATCAAGGGCAAGAAGATATGCTCTTTTACCAAGCCCGTTGAAGAACTTAGCCAGCCATTTAAGGAACTCGCGTGCGTAGCCACGGCCTCTTGCAGCCTTGTTGGTAGCCACCTGTCCGATAAGAACGGTACTGCCTATATCAAATACAGCAGAAGCCGTTGTGGAATCACGGTATGTAAAAACTCGACTTATACCGTGTCGACAACGATGAGAAGTATCTGTATACCACAAGGAGAAATCCGCAATATTCGGGAATCCCTCGCTGAGTATCTTGTATACGTCAGGTAGACTTGGATTGAACTCTACGTGTTCCTCAATAGCTTCAAGCGGTGTATCATCAGGAATAAGCTCAAATATAGTACGGTTCAGCACCTGATAACGCTCGGGAATGGTTATTCCTTCCAGTATCTTCTGATCTCCCTCAATACGGAAAGGCAGATTCATACTAACAAATAGATCTATCTCATCATTCGGCTCAAGCTTTCCGTCACCGCAAATTATCAGCGTTGAATTAATAATGAACATGAAACCTGTTCCTATGCCGTCGGTTATTTTGTAAAAACGACAGAATTCGTAATTTGGTCCGTAGGCTCTCATGTAAGCAAGCATTTTTTTGCCCGAAAGAGTTTTGTTGAGCAGCTCACGGTCAAGCTCATGCTCGTGTTCGATAAGTTTTATCATATCTCATGTATCCTTCCGATGAGAGTTTTTACCAGCTTGTATGAGTTTTCCAGGTCTGCATAGTCAATAACGCATGACGGCGAATGAAGATATCTGCACGGCAGTGATACTGCCATAGTATGAACTCCCCTACCGCTTATATGAACAGCTCCTGCATCGTTCCCACCTGCTATCATAGTCTTGGTCTGACATGGGATTTCCTTTTCTTTAGCAATATCAAATGCAAGATGGTAAAGTTCCTTGTCATACATTGTATGCCTGTCCATGAACGAAACAACAGGGCCCTTTCCAACCTCGCAGACCCTCTTCGCCCCCGAAGCTCCGTCTATATCCGCAGCTGTAGTAGTTTCAAGAACTATTGCATAGTCAGGAGCTACCGAATACGAAGAAGCTATAGCTCCGCGGAGACCAATTTCCTCCTGAACGTTAAAAACAAAATATGTATCATAATCAAGCTCACAGTGCATGAGCTCTATCATCATAGCACAGCCTGCGCGATCATCGAGAGCCTTTGATTTTATTCGGCTACCCCCAAGTTCAGTGTACTCAGATTCAAAATAAGCGCAATCTCCGATCGAAACGTATTTTTCAGCTTCTGCCTTGTCAGTAGCTCCAATATCTATATAGAGACTGTCAGTTGTCGGAGTTTTCTCGCGTTGTTCCTTACTGAGGTTGTGGACTGCCGTTGAGCCAACCACTCCGCTGATGCGTGATCTTCCAACCTTTACCTGTCTACCGATTACTACCGATGGATCAATCCCGCCGACATTTCCAAAACTTAGAGTACCATCAGCACGAATATATGTTATTATAAAACCGACCTCATCCATATGAGCACATATCATCAGTTTCTTTTCAGGAGTTTTCTTTCCTTTTTTGAAGCATATTACACTGCCAAGGTTGTCCACACTATACTCACAGACATCCTTTATCCTGCTGATTACAAGCTCACGTACAGCACTCTCGTCGCCTGAAACTCCGTCCGCCATGCACAATTCCTTAAGAAGTTCTTTCATAATCAGCTCTCCCTTATAAATTCAGCAAGCAGTTTTGCTGTAGACTCCACATCTGCAAGGTCTATGACCTCAACCGGAGTATGCATATTTCTCAGCGGTATAGAAACTGTACACGTCTTTGCACCGCAACGGTTAACAGAATAACGGTCTGCATTGGTAGATGTCAGTCCGTTCATGACTTCTGTCTGATATGGAATATCTGCATTTTTTGCAGCTACAAAAAGCCCGTCACTTATCTCCCTTGAAAGCGAAGGTGAAATGCCTATCATAGGACCTTTTCCTAAATAGCCGCACTTACTCTCGTCCTCGCCGATAGCATAGGCAAAGCTCACATCAACTGCAATCGCAATATCAGGATTGACTTCAAAAGCACCTATCTTCGCGCCGCGCTCCCCTACTTCCTCCTGAGTAGAGAAAATAACGGTCACATTGTATGCAGTCGGCTTTTCCTTGAGAATCTCAAGAGCATAAAGTACAGAAGCAACTCCGCAACGGTCGTCAAGTGCACCTCCCGTAATGCGACTACCGATGAGCTCACGGCAAGTCACGTCAAAAGTAATGCTGTCCCCTGCACTTACAAGCTTTTCAAGCTCAGACTTCGTCATTCCCGTATCTATAGCAACATCATCTATTTCAAGCACTTCGCTGACACCATTGGTAAGGTGAGGCGGAACAGAACAGATAACACCCTTTATATCACGCTTTCCATGTATTACAACTGTCTGAGCTGGAAGAAGTCTACGGTCTATACCGCCTATATTTCCCACCTTCACGAAGCCTTCCTCAGTAATATATGTAACAATAAAGCCTATTTGGTCTATATGAGCGTCCAACACAAGCAGAGGAAGTCCCTCTTTATGAGTACCAAAATGTCCTATTACATTTCCGTTTATTATCTCAGCATCGGGGCAATACTCCCTAAGCATAGAAAGTGCAAGCTCTGCCGCACATTTTTCGCTACCAGAAGCTCCGACAGCTTCTGCAAGTGCAGTAACGGTCTTTTTTATAATCATTGCCTTTTTCCTTTCATAAGGTGATAACATTTCAGATTACATTATACCATACAATGCCGTAAATAGCAATAATTGTAGAGAAAAAACTGCCTTTTTTATTCGTTAGCTGAATATAATAATTGACATTAATTACACGCTAAAATCTTTATTATAAAACTTTTCTTGCATAAATACGGCAGAAATGATATAATTATATTATGATTATTACTCGGAGGTACTGTATGAATTTAAATGATATAATCCATGGTTTTAAAGTAACACGTATCGCTCCCGCACCTGACTGTGGTTCGGAACTTATTGAAATGATTCATGAAAAAACCGGTGCAAGACTTGTATGGCTGAAAAATGAAGGTGAGAACATGCTCTTTTCAATAGCTTTCAGAACTCCCCCATCAGATGATACTGGCATTTTCCATATTCTCGAGCATTCAGTGCTTGGCGGTTCCAAGAAATATCCTGTAAAAGAGCCTTTTCTTGAACTTATGAAAGGAACCATGAACACCTTTCTAAACGCAATGACCTATCCCGATAAGACAGTATTTCCTGTTTCAAGTAGAAATAATACCGATTTCATGAACCTTACAAGGGTATACCTCGATGCTGTTTTCGATCCTGCCATTTACTATAACCCGAATATTTTCTATCAAGAGGGCTGGCATATTGAAATGCGGAGCGAATCTGATACTCCCGTATACAAGGGCGTAGTTTTCAACGAGATGAAGGGAGCCATGTCTTCAGTATACAGCCGAATGGAGTCGGAGATCATGAACATTCTCTATCCCGACAGTTGTTATCGTTTTGAATCTGGCGGACTTCCCGAGGCTATCACTGACCTTACATATGAACAATTCATCAATGGGCATAAGACTTACTATCACCCTTCCAATTCCTACATATATCTTGACGGACCTGTTGATATCAATGCTGTTCTGAAGATCATTGACAGTGAGTATCTCTGCCGCTTTGAAAAGCGCGAGGTAAATAGCGATATTCCAATACAAAAACCTATTTCTTCATCTGTAAAGAAGTCGTACTACGAAATATCCTCAGATGAGGACGAAGCCTCTCACACCTATTACGTTATCGGCAAAATACTCGGTAGCTGGAAGGAACGTGAAAAAATAACTGCCGCTAATGTTCTCAGTGAAGCTCTTACAGGATCAAACGACGCACCTCTTAAACGCGCAGTTCTCGATACGGGACTTTGTCTCGACGTTTCTCTCGACCTCAGTGACGGTATTTTCCAGCCATTCGGCTGTCTATGCATAAATAACACCGACGAAGAGAACTGCGAAAAACTAAAAGAGACAATTAGAAATACTGTTTCTGATCTCTGCAATAAAGGCATCGACAGAAAACTCCTTGCGGCAGCGATTGACCGCCTTGAGTTCAGATTCCGTGCAGGCGGCGAACCGAGAGGTCTCACAAGAAATATCTCCGCACTCAATGCATGGCTGTATGGCGGCGATCCACTTTGCTACCTTGAGCTGGGCAAAGTATTCGAATCACTTAGGGAAAAGGCCAACAGTGGCTATTTTGAGGAACTTCTTAACGAATGGCTTCTAAATGAAGACGGCAAGGCGGAGCTCTATCTATTGCCATCCAAAACTTACGGTGAAGAACAGAAAAAAGCTGAAGAGAAACGCATTGCCGCAATTGTTGACGGTCTTTCCTGCGAGGAACGCTCGGTAATTTTAGAGCAGAACCAAAAACTGGACGAGTGGCAGCACTCTGTTGATACTACTGAACAACTTGCTACTATGCCACATCTATCACTTTCAGAAGTTGGCAACAAGCCACTTCCATTTGAAACTGAAACTGATAATATTGGCGGGGTTACAGTTCTTAGACACACTGCCTCCGACACAGGAATTACTTCTTTGAACCTTTATTTCTCACTTGCAGATTGCTCCGAAGTTGAGCTTTCTGCAGCAGCTGCCGCTTCCAAGCTTTATGGCGAGCTTCCCACAAAAAAGAGCTCTGCCGCTGAACTCCAGCGCAGAATAACAGGTACTCTCGGAGAAATTTACTTCACTGTAAGTGTATTCTCGCGTAATGGCATTACGGATAAATGCTGCCCATACTTTATGCTGACCACTCGTTTTCTTGACAAAAATACAACGCAGGCACTCGACCTTATTTTCGAAATACTCACGGAAACATGCTTTGACGATAAGGATGCCGTTCGCGAGCTTCTCATGCAGTCAGACGAGAATTTCAAGCAATCAATTATCGCAAACGGTCATTCCTATTCTATGGAGCGTGTGCGTGCGAATCTTTCGGCAGAATCAGCAGTTTCTGAACTCGTTTCAGGCTACGAGGGCTATAAACGTCTGCACGAAGCTGTAAAAGCTCCAGAAAAGCTCATAGAAGCGATAAAGAATCTCAGCAGTCGATTAATCTGCACTTCAAGATTATACGCCAGCGTTACAAGTGCAAACTCAACTTCAATAGAGCAACTCCTGAATGCTCTCCCGACGGGCCAAAAGCCTATATGTAAGGAAATGGAATTCAAGCTTGATATTCCTGAAAAACAGGGTATAGTCATTCCCTCGGGAGTATCCTACTCCGCAATGGCTTTTCCTGATAATTCATCAGACAAAGCAATACGTAGCGTGCTTTTCCGTATTCTTTCCCTCGAATATCTATGGAATGAAGTCAGAGTAAAGGGAGGCGCTTATGGAACAGGAGCTTTCATGTCTCCTACTGGCGAGCAGTCATTTTTTTCGTTCCGTGACCCGTCACCTGCAAATACTATTGATATTTATCGAAAGGCTACAGATTTCATCAATAATTACTGCAGCAACTCACCTGATATAACACAGTATATCATAAGTAGCATTGCCAAAGATGAGCCTCTTATGTCTGATGGAAACATGAGCCGTAAGGCCGATGATCTGTGGTTCAGGGGAATTACATACACTGAACGCGCA
The DNA here is from genome assembly GCA_002310115.1 of Ruminococcus flavefaciens. GTDB lineage: Bacteria > Bacillota > Clostridia > Oscillospirales > Ruminococcaceae > Ruminococcus > Ruminococcus flavefaciens_K. Next base: position 4,771 of record DBYI01000107.1, on the reverse strand, counting down.
GCCGAAAAAAAGCGTATGCTCTGCGTTACTCACGAGCAGCTCAGAGAAGCAGCCGAAAAGCTCCGCAGTTTTGGCAATATTTGCGTTATGGGCAACGAAGCTGCTATGAAGGGACTTGAGCTTACCATTGAAACGCTGAATTAATATAGTAAGGCAATATTTACATTGTCACTTATCCTTATTTCGCGATTATACTCACCTAAACAATAGAGTTAATATAAAACGCCCCGAAGCTTTACATTGATATCAAAATCAATGAATGTTTCGGGGCATTTTTGTATTAATAATAATATAGCATGATTCTCAGAACAATATGTCCTTAAAGCAGAGTTGTGGCTTATGTTCATCAAAGTCCCAACTGTGGTAGGAATCACCGTGGCAGAACTCCCTTTGATCACACTGAGAGCAAGTAGGGTTATCATCAGAAAGGTCACGACGGAAAACCTCGAATTTATTTTTCCAAACCTCGCTGAAACGGTCACGCAGTATATTTCCCTGCACAAACTCAGGTCTGCGCTCAATATCAAGACAAGCAAATATATCGCCATTCGCACTGATACTTGCCGTATATAGTCCCGCTGTGCAAAGGAAATACCAGTCACGTACCTCGCGCTCATACTCAAAACCTAGATAGTGACTGCAACCATAAGATACAGGCTCACCTGCTATCCTCTTGTTGCGTATGAACTCCATAAGTGTTCTGTAATCGTCATCCGTAAGAAGAAGTTCAGGATGATCCTTTGCTCGTCCCATTGGCTCCATGTTGACAACTCGCCACGAGTCAATGTCTATATCATTGAATATCTTATAAAGCTCGTCAAGTTCAGTAATGCTCTTGTGCGTTACGACAGTTGTAATCTGTATGTGCTCGAAGCCGCCGACTCTTATGAGATTTTCGACGCCCTCTATAGCCTTTTTATAGCCGCCTGGAGTTCTCCTGAACTCATCGTGAGTTGCTTCAAGTCCGTCTATACTTATTGAAATGGTTTTCATTCCTGTTTTTTTCAACTCTTTAGCAACATAACCGTCAATAAGAGTACCGTTTGAAGTCATTCCCCACTCAAAACCGAGCTCGTGAGCAGCTCCGAGAATATCGAAAAAGTCCTTTCTGAGAAGTGGTTCTCCGCCTGTAATATCCAGCATTTTGCCATATGTGGACATATCCTCTTTCAGTTGTATGAGGAACTGGCGGTACTGCTCAACAGAAATCTCCTCTGATGTAACATCACCGCACTGGCTTCCGCAGTGTAAACATCTTTCGTTGCAGCGCAACGTAAGCTCGAGGAAAAGATTGCGTAGCTCAGGCTTTTTCATGAGTGCCCTGCGATAGTCCCTCATCTGTTCGAGATGAGTGCGTTTCATGTTTACATCAAGCATATTACTTATCCTCTTGCTGCTCTTCTTCAACAGCTTCTGTAAATTCCTTTATATTTTCGAATGCGTCGTTTGTCATTTCCTTTATCTTATCAATAGTAGGCTTTATACCATAAAGTGTGACTATGATATCGTCTCCTGGATCATATGCAATAGTAGTAGAAGTTATCTTATTTTTATCCTTTGTAGTTGTAGTAGTAGTTACCTTATTATCCTTTGTAGTGGTCTTCTCGCTAAGACTAGAAGAGTTATATTCACTGAAGTCCTTTATAGCTCCGAGGAGGAATCTATGGAGGAGAACAAGATCAGTAACGTCAATCTTTCCGTCAGAATTGATATCACTGAGAAGCTTTGCCCTCTCATTCTTGTACTCGTCAAAAAGAATAGCTCTTCTTAGCGCAATAGCGTCAAAAGTATCTATTATCTCATCGCCGTTAACATCACCTTTCATCTTCGTGATGCTTTCATCAAGCTCATCTTTTAAGGTCGTAGTCACAATAGGCGGACCATAAAGAACTACAGGAATAGTTGTCGTAGTAGTTGTTGTAAACATCCATGGCGGACCATAGAGGGTCTGTGTGGTTGTATTTGTTAGCCTTGTCAGCTCCTCTGTTGTAATTGCTGGTGTAGTAGTTGTAACTTTCTGCTCGTCATTTTTGTCCCTATTGTTCCAATTCTGGTCATTAAGGGTTATAGACTCAACAGGGTCAACCTTATTTCGGTTGTTTCCGCTACTGTCCGCGGCATCAACTGGAACAACCGAAAGATTTGCAGCTGCAAACATTGCCGCTGTCATAACGGTAAAAATACTTTTTTTCATATCTTAACTCTCCTCTCATATAATACAATTCTTTTTGATTGTAAACAGCTTTCTGTATCTAGTTTTATCTGATTTTAGTTACTTTTATTTTACTCCATATATATTGATTTGTCAAGCCAAATCATATCGAAAACAAAATGTTAAAACAATTGAAATGCTCCTGAAAATCAGGAGCAAAAAAGTTAATCATCATTTTCTTCATCATAGAATACGTTGTAGTTCACGGCACGGTGACTATAGGTACTGAGAACAAGTCCTATCATAGCGTACATACTTATCATAGCAGTTCCGCCTGCACTCAGGAACGGTAGCGGAACACCAATAACAGGTGCAACTTTCAGTACCATGCCTATATTCATGATACAATGTGTAAAAACCAATCCGAAAGCTCCCATACAAATAAACTTTCCAAGGTGGTCACGACATACACGACTGTCGCCGAATATCTTAAGACATATATACGCCAGAACGATGATAATCCCGAGAGTTCCTATAAAACCGAAAACCTGTCCTGCATAGGTAAAAATGAAATCATTGTGTATCTCAGGAACAGTTATATAATCGTCAGGCTTACCGAAAAGTCCCTTTCCGAAAACGCCGCCAGATTTAAGAGCAGCAAGCCCAAGATCCTGCTGATATTCAATATACTCAGGATCTGTTCCAGGGTGGAAAAGTATAAGAATACGCTTCTTATGGAACTCACTTAGCGCAAAGAACCACATACCTATAAGTCCAGCCGCAACAAAAAACGGGGCAGCTACGAGGTATTTCCACGATATTTTTGCAGAGCATATCATGAACGCAAATATCCCTGCAAAAACGATTGCAGTTCCGTAGTCACCCTGCATAGCAACTATGCCTAAAGGTATCATACCATGTATAACGATGAATAGCATATGAAGTGGTTTGTTCATTTCCTCCTCGTCACGTGAAAGGTGATGAGCAAACGTAAGTATGAACACAAGCTTGAGCACTTCAGACGGCTGAAACTGTATAAATCCTAAATTAAGCCACGCTTGGTCATCCGCGCCCTCTCGCCTGTAACCAAGACTCGTGAACGTCAGAACAGTGAGCAATAATGTAACGGGGACGAAAATGACCCATAACTTAACAAGCTTGCGATAATCTATGAATGATATCACTACAGATGCCACAATTCCTGACACCATTGAGAATGCCTGTGTTTTCCAGTAGCTAGAACCCACGGTATCAAGAACCTGATTGTAGGTTATTGAATATATTAGCAGGGTGCTTATTGCAGCACATAGCGTAACCGCAAAAAGTAGTCCGCCATCGATACTATGCTTGTCCGATGGTAATTTTTTGAATGCTGATTTCATTGTTTCTCCTTTTTTTATCTCTATCTTTTATTGCCAGGTGTTTTATTATTTAACATCAATTGATAATAAATTTGCAACGCCTTCATTTAAAATACATTCCAACTTTGAAATCTTGTGTTTTAAGCAAAATATCTTCTACTATCTGATTTCTAATTAATGTATCACTCCAACCAATACTTGCAGTCAAAGCACGTGAACATGCCCTACTGCATCATGTGCTTTTCTGTACTATCTCCAAGTCTTTTTTGTTAGCGATAGTCATTTCGTCTTCTTTTCAAACATTCCCAATAAGCATCTGCAACGCATCATGCATAAGGAAGGCATACATTCCAAGTAGTCCGAAACTTAACATCTATGCAAACATAATATAACCATTTTATCTGAATTTCATACCGCTATCGGATATACGTCCGATCTTTCCCGATTTTGGCTTGAACCTGTCAGGAGAAGCGGTCATATTCACATTTTTATTTATCTCAAGCTCAGGCATTCCCGTAACACCCACTGTTGAATCATGCTTCTTCACTTTCTGACTTACCGGAGGCGCCGAAGAAAGTGGAGTATGAACAGGAGCACTCACAGGTGTAGCTGCCTGAGAATAGGAGGATCGGCGCTGTTTATTCTTTTCGTCATACCAATCATTGAAATCTTTCGACTGCTTTTTCTTTTCATTATTCTCTGCGAGAATAATACTGAATGTGGGAAATCCCTCAGTCTCGCTAAGCTGCTGATAATCCAAATAATTTTTCGGAGCCCTATAACCATATATAACTCCTAGTCCACCAATTATAAACGTGAATGCATCAAAAAGCGAAAACATATGGAATATTGGTATGAGAAACATCATCAAATATATCCAGAAAAGGATAAGATGGAAGACTTTGTTTTTTCCACACCCGAGAATTCCAAGCACCGCAAGTCCCCAGCAGAGAAACATCTGCAAGAAGCTAAGGCCTACGGACAGCTCCTCAGCACTGTTACCAAGAAGTATTGGAATCCAGCCGATAACCTGCAAAGGATTGCCTGTAAATGATATGATTGAAAGGCAGAAGCTTGAAACTAGCGAATAAAGGAACAGATAGGTACTCTGCATTTTTATCGCCTCGATACGTCCCAAACAGGCAGGATAGTGGGCATGATTGGGCTTCTCCTCAAGGACTGGGTTTTTATAGCTCATAATATTATATCTCCATTGACAGCTAACTGAACACATGAACTCTCCCCTACCTAAAGAGGA
>DBYI01000072.1 GCA_002310115.1 Ruminococcus flavefaciens | reverse complement strand
ACGCTTTATTCATTTCAATACTTCAATAATTAGTCGGTGCTTATAGCAATGAGGTCACACCCGTTCCCATTCCGAACACGGAAGTTAAGCTCATTCGCGTTGACGATACTTGGCTGGTGACGGCCCGGGAAACTAAATCAGTGCCGACATTATATACATTATCGGAAGCTATTTCGCTTCCGATTAATGTTATAAGGGCCATTAGCTCAGTTGGTTAGAGCATCCGGCTCATAACCGGACGGTCTGGGGTTCGAGTCCCTAATGGCCCACTATTAAAAGACTATGCAGTGCATGGCCTTTTTTTTAGGTATAGTAAGATAAGCAAAAAAGGCTGACTTCAAAAGTCAGCCTTTTTTCATATATTGTAGCGCTTAATATACTTTTTATTATCAATAATGAATTTAAGTGTAAGAATGTCGTTTTCAAGATCAGCAGATATGATTTCTGCATTTCTTATTTTAAGTATTTTATAAAGTTCTTTTATTTCAGCAGATTCATAATCGAAAAAATTATCTGACGTGAATAGTACACTTCCCATGAGAGCGTTTATTTCTGCAAGACATTTTTTCTGTTCTTCTGAAAGAGTGTTATTGTTCCTTCTTAACAAAAAAACGTCGGGATCATTTAAAAAAGCACGGCCGTCTAAATGACGTCTGAACACTGTATTAAGGATACAATTTCGGGTACTTATACGCTCGCGATGCATAAGCCTCATATGAGGTTTATCATTCCAGTCAAGACTTACATCACAGCCTATTCGGCAGTAATCAGCTATACCAAAAGCTGAAGCAAGAGGAACTCCACATGCAAGTATCATTGCATCTCCTGCACAATCGCGTAAGAATTCCATTGCTTCTTGCATAAGTTGTCCTCGGCTCTTATCTTTGCGTGCAACAATGCATGCAGCGTACAAAAAATCAAGTTTGAGAAGCTTATATCCCCATTCGTTTACTAAAGTTTCTATTACGAACCTGATATACTCACGAACTTCAGGATTATTGATATCAAGAGCATAGAAACCACTCCAGTTTGACCCTCCTCTTACAAAGTTTTCGTCATCTGTATATATCAGCCAGTGCTTATTGTTTTTAAATAGATTAGATTGTTCCTCACATATGAATGGTGCAAGCCAGATTCCTGGAATATGACCAGATTCAGATATTTTATCTGCGATTTTTTTCATTCCATTAGGGAACTTTTTATTATTAACACTAAGCCAGTCACCTACATAAGTCTGCCAGCCATCATCTATCTGAAAAACATCAGCTTTGCAAGAGAGTGAATTGATTCCGTTAAGATCATCAACTATCTTTTTCTCATTTATGTTTTGATAATGGTTGTACCAACTAGTATAACCAAATAAAGGTTTTGCTTTTTTTCGTGGTTTCACACCGAGCTCTTTAAAATATCGGTCAAACACAATCTTTTCAGTACCATTAGTGAATAGTATTTTCATTGCTTGCCATTCACCGATTATGTCGAGATTGGTGCAGTCTTTTATAATAAGAACAGATTTTTTTTCAACTTGAGTGATAATCTGAGTAAAACCTGAGTTTTCCGAAAGAGAACCAATAAAGCTGTAAATTTCGTCATTTCTTATATAGCCATATGACCAACCATGCATATTTGGGCCGTACTCACTGAAATTGTAGTCACCATATTGTGAAAAAGCATATTTTTCATTTAAAGCACATGGAATATGACTAATACCGCGCATTTTACCGTTGATATCATGTTCTATAGAGTCTGTCCAGGACTGATAGCCATTGAGGAATATCTTCTCATTTTCGAAATATTCATATTCAAATTCAGCACAGAGCTTTTGAATAGTAATGGTTTCTTTAGCTTTTACATATACCGAAAAAATATCTTCGTTGGTATTAATCACTAGTTCCATTTTGTCATTACGTAGGGAACTTGAAGTTATTGCCATGAAGTCGTTTTCGCTGTCCCTGTAAAGGAATTGTAGCGATTTGAATTTAAGCATTTTACTGTTCCTCCTCTATACGGGAGATGACCTTTTTTTCGTTATATCGCATAAAGACTATTCCACCGAGGAGACAAAGCATAGCTGCTGTAATAGCAGTAAGTCGGTATCCAAGTCCGTATCCTGTTTCATTTTTTTTAACATCAGAATTGATTAGAATCATACTTGTAAATATAAGCATAGCTAGAGATTGTCCAAGCTTGAATGCAAAGGTTCTTGCAGCGTAAAACATTCCCTGACGGCTTTCGCCTGTGTCAAACTTATCAGCTTCTGATATATCAGCAACAACTGCCTGAGGGAGTATTCCTAGTACAGCCATTGGCATAGCAGCTAGTATCGCTATGATAAAGCCATAAGCAACAGGAGGAATATCGATAAGACCTGCACCTGCAGTTACTAAAAATGCAAATGAGAAAAACAGGAACGCAAAGACTATAAGTTTCTTTTTGCCAATTTTTTTTGAGAAAATATTGACAGCAGGGTAAAATAGAAGAGAAACTATTGTCATTGTAACGAAAAGAGGGAATGTCATGCCCGAATCAAGTCCGAGAAGAACTGTGATATAGAAGGACAAACCAGTCTGGAATAGAGTCAAACCTATCCAGTAAAGGATATCAGAGAATACAAAAATACGGAACTCCTTATTTTTAAATGTAGATAGTAACGAGCTAAATGCAGAACTTTTGCTTGGCGTTGTATCTGCATACTGATTTTCATCTATAAGGAATGCTGGAACCAGCATACAAATGACTGCAATAGTTGCCATTATTGCGATGGTAATTCGGAAGCTGTTGGCATAGCCCATGCTGTTTATGAAAACATTTGCGATATTTGGTACTAGGTATGCGACAGCAGTACCGAAGAAATAGGTAACTGAAATAAAAGTTGAAAGATTAATTCTAGCGTTTTGAGTACTGCCGAGTTCTGGAATAAGAGCATTATAAGGTGTGCAATAACAAGTCATGCAGAAATAAAAAAGCATAGCGAAAATAAATAGAGTTACTGCGTTCCCCTTGTTTTCATTACCAAATGGAGATATGAACATCAGTACTGTTACTATACCAAATGGAATGGCTGCATATCGCATAAAAGGAATACGTCTGCCAAGTTTATGCTTTAGAGAGTCAGACTTGCCAGCTATTATGGGATCGGTGACAGCATCAAAGATACGGCCGAAAGCCGTTATTACTCCGATAGCTGTCAATCCGATAAATGTACCTTTGGGGATAAAGAGAACCTGACCCTTTGCCAGCTCTTCTTGACTGGGCTGGTAGAAGAAAACGAGCCAGTTGGCAATAATGCCAGAAAGCAGCGACCAGCCAAGCTGACCTATTGCAAAGATCCATAAAACCTTATTGGTAGCTGTTTTTCTTTTCTCCATAAAAGCCTCATTCCTTTCTTAAAAAGAAAATTGCGGCTTCAATAATAGTACTTAATTCTTCTTCTGCGAATGAAAAATCGTCACCAGGCAAGAGTTCACCCTGAGTGAGCTTTTTGCTTAACTCTTGTAAGGCGTGAGCGTATGAGAGATAAAAAAGTTTAATATTGGGGACTTCACGGACTGTTCCATCAGCTACGCCAACCATGTATGATTTTTCAAATATAGGGTAGAAATTGATGATGGACCTTTCGTAGTCCTTAAGATCGTTTTTCGGAATATTCTGAGAAGCGAGCATAAGATCAAATTCTGTAAGAACCTTCATAAAACCGGGGTGTGCCTGATAAAGGACAATGAACATTCTCATCAGGTCGCCGACCTGTTTGATTCCAGGCTGTTTGAGAAATACTTCAGAGTCAAAGATACCGCTGAACATTTTATTCAGTTCATCCCATAAATAGGTCATTGCAGCTATGGTAATGCCATTTTTTGTTCCGAAATAACGATATAAAGTAGCTACGCCGAAACCGCATTGTTTTGCAATATCAGTCATTTTTACAGCGTCGATACCGTTTTTGACGAAGAGCTGTGCAGTTATTTCAACAGCTTTTGCCATGCGTTCTGTTCTGATTGTTTCCTGTGAGAATTCATTTTCCATTTGACAAACCTCCTTTTTTGTGATAGACTATATTCAAGATGATAGCTAGCCTATCAGGTTATAAATAATTTTAACATATTTCATAAACTTTGTCAAGACATCGGAGGAATTTTTATGGATTGTTCAAAATTTGTTTTTGAAAACGCAATATCCCGTAAGGCATATAACAAAGCAATCAAGACCAAGGCAAAGTTCGTAAAGAAATTTGGTGATGATACGGATGCCATTTATCATCTCGCACCTAAGGAAGCCCCTGTTATCGGGAAAATACTGGGTGTTAAAAATATAGTTATAAGTAAAAAAAGCGACTGCAAATTTGATGATAAAAGCATAATTATCGGAAATATACGCATGGGATTCGGACATTACAGGATATCTATGGCTATAGCTTCTGCAGCTCATTCTATGGGTTATGAACCATATTGGTTCGATCTGCATTCTTTTGGTGATACCACATGCGGGAAGATTATTGAGCATCAGAATGAGCTTTATTCAATAGGGTCGCGGCTTTCCCAAAAGTTTTCACTCTTCAATAGGTTGGTGTGGGATCCGCTTAACAGTGAAGGTTTTCGAAAACTCAATTACAATGTGTCTGATCAGAAGACTTCAGAGCTAATGACTGCTGTATTTCGTGATCTTCCCAAAGATATACCTTTTGTTGCTACTCATGTATGGCCGTCTCAGGCAGCTGTACACGCAGGGCTTCAAAACGTTGTGAATGCTATTCCGGATAACTGGCCGATGGCTTTGCATCTGTCGGAGGGCGCTGTACATACCGTTCAAACGCCATCTGCATATCTAGGCTACAGGGCACTTCGAGGAATGGATAAAAAACGTTGCCTTAAGCCAATGCCAAAGGAGGCAATAGTATATACAGGACATTATATTGACCATGAGCTAGTCAGTAATATTGAAACTGACTGTGCAAAGCGCATGGACAGGCTACGAGATGATAAGCCTTTAAGATGGCTTATGTCCGTAGGCGGTGCAGGAGCACAGAAAGAGATATTCATTGCTGTCATACGAAAGCTTTTGCCTTACATAAAAATGGGGAAAGCTGTGCTTTTCATAAATGTTGGTGATCATGCCAAGGTGTGGAGTCAGCTTGTTAAGGAAGTTCCGCAAATGAAGCCTTTTATACATGAGCATTTTGAGGAATTTGCAAAGACTGAAAATTTCTGTAAAAACATATATGACGGAAATATTAAGGGTATACATAGTTTCTGCCATTCTGATATTTTTGCGGCAGTTTACTCCACTAATTTGCTCATGAGGTGTAGCGATGTTCTTATTACAAAGCCAAGTGAGTTAGCATTCTATCCTATCCCGAAGTTGATGATTAAGCGAGTTGGTGGTCATGAAGCATGGGGAGCTATTCGTTCTGCGGAGATAGGTGATGGAACATATGAGTGTACAACTGCTAGTGAAACGTCTGCGATGATAGATATGATACAGAATGGTAGGGATATTATAGAGAAAATGTGTTCGAATATCATTATTGCAAAAAAATCTGGTATATATGATGGAGCATACCGTGCGGTGGAGCTTGCGTTAGGAAAAAAATAACAGCGCTATTATACTTGAGTTTGGAATAAAACTATAAGATTAAAATAAAAGACCGCAGCGTAAAGCTTATTATCACAAAGAAATTTAGCCCCGAGGCAATCACATTTGCCTTGGGGCTTAGTTGGTGTGTCTGGCATGACACACAGCCAGTCGGTGAAAGTCCGACCACAGGTAGTTACCGCCAAGTGTAGTGAACCACAAGTCGAAAGCCGTGAGGCTGGGATGGAGGAAGTGGAGTAGCGATTCTTTCACGACCACGAACAGAAATCTGATATAAGGCCAGCAGCGTGGAAAAGGCTGCCAATCAAATCGAATCCTAAAAGTAAACGTAAAACCCAAATGGTAAATCAGGAGAAAATGGGGGATGAGAATTCCCTTCGGGAAAGAAGAGAGAAGGTTGTGTGTTTTACCCCGAGAGATCTCGTGGACGACTAAGACCAATATCTTTAAAAACGGTGATGGTAATGTCGGTCGAAACAAGGTTTATCACGAGAAGTCTGCTGAGATCGTAGTAGGTACAGACAATACTGAAGGACCTAATCTTTGTATAGTGCTAATCACTATGAGTAAACATCAGATAATCCGAAATTGAGGTAATGTCTAAAACTGCAGAACGTATACTGCAGATGGCAGGAGGTAAATGGGAAGTTTCTGATTAATTTGTGCAAATTAGAAGGAGAAACAGCCATGGAATTAATGGAAATGATTCTAAGTCAAAAGAATATGGAAGAGGCTATGAAAGCAGTCAAAAGTAATAAAGGCTCACCGGGCATAGATGACATGACGGTGAATGAAATTGACGAATGTCAATAGAAACTCCATATTGCCTCTGATGAGATTAAAAGAAGTAATATGGCTCAATTCATCTACATAAGCACATATCTTAACTTCTGAGATCTTTCTTTTTTGCCTGAATATACAGCAATATCTATAATAAATGACTTGACATCGTATTGTTGATATGGTATAATAATAATAACATAATACAGATCTATATGTGCATAGTGCTTAAATGGCGATGATCCTTTTGTAGTTACATAACTAAGCGTATTTACCAGTTTTCAAAGACTTTTGGTGTACAAAACGCCGAAAATTACGCTGAATCTTCTAAAAGTCCACCTCTTATGTAAAAAGTAGGTTGTGTTAATTGAGGTGGAACAGTATAATTTAGGTGGAGAGTTTTGAATACTGGAGAAATAAATTTTAAAAAGGAGTGATATCCATGAAGCATTTAAATTTATTCGGGAAAGTGCTTTCTACTGTAACAGCTTCTACAATGCTGTTGATAGGCAATTCAGTATTTCCCGGGAACAACTTGTTGACAGTTAAGGCGGCTGATCAGCAACAAAGAGGCAGCATTGGTGGTTTCGATTACGAAATGTGGAATCAGAACTATACTGGTACTGTATCAATGAATCCAGGTGCAGGTAATTTTACCTGTTCATGGAGTGGAATCGAGAATTTTCTTGCTCGTATGGGTAAAAACTACGATAGTAAGAAGCAGAATTACAAGAATATAGGAAGTAATATTGTTCTTACATATGATGTTGAGTACACTCCAAGAGGAAATTCTTACATGTGCGTTTATGGATGGACTAGAAATCCTCTTATGGAGTATTACATTGTTGAAGGTTGGGGTGACTGGCGTCCACCCGGAGACGGTGCTGAGAGAAAGGGTACAGTAACTCTTAATGGCAATACATATGATATTGCCAAGACAATGCGTTACAATCAGCCTTCTCTTGATGGTACTGCAACATTTCCACAGTACTGGAGCATTCGTCAAACCAGTGGTTCAAGGAACAATACCACAAACTATATGAGCGGTACAATATCAGTATCCAAGCACTTTGACGCATGGTCAAAGGCTGGACTTGATATGTCAGGTACTCTTTATGAGGTTTCACTGAATATCGAGGGCTACAGGTCGAATGGTTCTGCAAATGTAAAAAAGATTACTGTTAATGAAAATGCTGCAGATGAGGACAATCCGAATCAGCAGCAAGAGGAAGTTAAGGACGTTGATCCGGCTACACTTGTTGATGAGAATGGCTACTTCTTTAATGACGGTTTTGAAAAGTCAGCAGGAAGCTGGAGTGGTAGAGCTTCTGAAACTGTTGAGATTTCATCTTCTGCAGCTATGAGCGGATCAAGTTCGTTAAGTATCAGTGGTAGAAAAAACAATTGGAACGGTGCGACAAAGGAGCTAGACTCAACAGCATTTAAGGCTGGTATAGATTATAGCTTTAGTGCTAACGTTATGTATGAAAACGGACCGTCAGAGCAGCAGACTTTCCAGCTGTCACTCCAGTATTCGGACGGTTCTACAACAAAATATGACCATATTGCTTCAGGAACTGCTAGTAAGGGAGAATGGCTTCAGCTTGCAAATACGGAGTATATGATACCATCAGGAGCTTCGGATCTTCATTTGTATGTTGAGACAGATGAAAACGATTCTGATTACATTGACTTTTATATTGATGATGTTATTGGCGCTCCCAAGGGCACAGAAATAAAAGGGGCAGAACCTCCAAAGAAAGCTATAATGGGTGATGTTAATTTTGATGGTGTTATTGATTCTCTTGATATGATCGTTGCAAGACAGGCTATTCTTACAGGTGATCTAAAAGGCTCATCACTAAAAGCGGCAGATGTTGACCAGAACGGCAAGTTCGAGGCAGCTGATCTTGTTCTTATCCAGTCGTATATCCTTAGGAAGATAACTGAGTGGCCTGAGCCAGAGATAGTTGAGCCTCCTACACCAACAATTGACACTTCAAAGTGGGATAAATATCAGGAAACAGCTTCTGCGCAGTATATTGATTTCTATAAGAACTCGATAAAGCATTTCGGAAACACCTACAGACTTGACAGCAAGCTTGCAGCAGCTGAAGCTGGTTCGCCTCTTACAATAGCCTACCTAGGCGGTTCTATCACAGAGGGCAAGAACTATACTTCACCATTCTCAAATTATGTGAAGTCAACATTCGCAAAGGGCAGCTTCAAGGAAATAAATGCAGGTCTTTCAGGAACATCTTCAGTTGTAGGACTTGTCCGCAGCGAGCAGGAGATCGTTTCTCAGAAGGCTGATATCATCTTCCTTGAGTTCTCTGTAAACGACCATGAGGATATCATGTACAAGAAGTGCTTCGAGAGCTGTATCAAGAAGTTCCTTGATATGCCAAATGAGCCAGCTGTAATCGTGCTTATCACACGTGCACAGGGCGGATTCTCGAGCCAATCACAGATGTATCCTATAGGCAAGAACTTTGATATTCCTGTAATCAGTATGGACGACGCGCTTACAAAGGCATTCAACAGTGGATTCCTTAAGACAGGCGATTACTACTCAGACGAGTATCACCCACATCAGAAGGGTGGACAGCTCATCGCTGACTGTCTAGCATACTACTTCCGTCAGGCAATGAAGAGCGAGAACCTCTCAGCTTCATATGAGCTTCCGACAAAGGCAGTATACGGTATGGAGTACGCAGACTGCGTAAACGTAAATCCTAAGGATCTCACAAACTTCAATGCAGGTTCATGGAGCGCAGGCTCAGGATATAACGGAAGCAAGTCACTGAACTACTCATACAACCTCAACGGTGGAAGTCCGATGACATTCAAGACCACAGGCAAGGGTCTCATCATTGTATTCAAGGCAAACAGCAACGGCATGGGCAGCATCAATGTAACTGTAAACGGCAAAACCACAAAGGTCAACGGCAACAAGCAGTATACATGGGGCGGTCCTGATGCAGAGCTTGGATACTATCAGGATACAACCGGAGAACTTGATGTTTCCATTACAGGAAGCGGCAGCTTCACTATCTGGGGCATGGGCCT
>DBYI01000103.1:53189-86895 GCA_002310115.1 Ruminococcus flavefaciens | reverse complement strand
GGGGCTTTTTTGACAGGCTGAAAGGCACTCAGCGTGAGTGCCTTTTTTGTGAGCAGAATGCTCATATTATATTCACTGGTTAATCGAATATACATGTTATGGTCAGTTAGTAATCTTGGAAATTACAAGATGTCTAAGGGCTATATTGTCGAATATGTCTGTTACTCCGTCGTCATTTATATCAGCATTCTCCGGAACTGCAAGCTTTTCATTTTTTAAAAGATAACGCTGATAGTGTACAAGATCTGAAACATCAATAACTCCATCGTTATTGACATCGCCGATAATAGCTTCTGAGTCTGTCTTGCCGTATACCGCTACTTCGGCTATGTTACACAGGTAAACACTATCCTTGTTCAGTGGACTTGTTGGAGCTCCTGTTGGTACTTCATATCGTATATATCTTGCTGTAAGATTTTCGAACTCTTCCGTGAAGTTCATTTTATATATTGGTTTGTTCTCAACTGTATATATCTTTTGCCAGTTCGTTCCGTCAGAAGAAGCGCTGAAATATCCGCCTATCATGCGATATTCATAGCCTTCTCGTGGACAGTATGCGATTTCCTTGACAGTGCAGAGCTTTCCGAGGTCAAGTATGATATATCCACCCTCCAGTCCGTCGAAATAGGTGCTCATATCATTGTCACAAGCTTTTTCAAAGGAGTTGGATTCGTCATCATGCCATGGGAGAGTTCCTGTGCATGCCTTTATGACAAACTTTTCATATTCTGACTGCGAGGATTGACCGTGTGGAGTTCCGTATAAAGCTATCTCTGCAATATTAGCACAGTAATCGCTGTCGTTGTTGTACTCGTTTGCAGGAGCGCCTGTAGGAACTTCATATCTTACATAACGGGCAGTTGTGTTGCCCGAAAGTGCAGTAACATAGTGCATACCTGAGGTGGGCTTGCCCTTTACAGTGTAAAGTGTCGTCCAGTTCATACCGTCTGAGGAAGCCTTGAATATTCCATCAGTCATGCGGTATTCGTAACCTGCACGTGGAGCATAGCCAATAGCTGAGAGGTCATAGATTTCGCCGAGGTCTGCCTGTACCCAACCGTTGGAAACACCGTCAAAGTAGGTGGATATATTACCATCAAAAGCTTTGGTGTAGTTTGTTGAAGTATCACTCTTCCATGAATCAGAGCCACTGAGCATTCCTGATGTAACGTTTATCTTGTCTGAAAGTGCACCTCCGCCTTTTACTCCGTCAATAATGAATGTAGTAACAGACTGCTTTGCAAGGGTGACAGAAAGAGCTCCGCCAGATACGTTTATTCTGCCAATATCCTTCCAGTTCTCAGAATTGCTGGTACGTATAGCCTGTGCGGAAGTACCTGCATTGTCAAAGCCAGAAAGGTCAAATACCATGTCCTTGTCGGAGGAGCCATCGTTGGTTGCAACAATCACGAGCTTATTGTTCTTGGTATCAAGAGCCGCCATGCAGTTCCCACTGCATTTCAGCATTGTCATTCCCGGGCGTATATAGCGCGAGAACTGACCCATAGCATAATATTTCTTTGTAAGGATTATTCTGTTATTATCATGGTCTGCAACGGCAAGGCCCCAGTATCCGCCCTGTGTGTTTATCATACCCTTATCTTTATTTCCATTCATTCCAACTGAGGAAATGTGGTTATCGATTACCTGCCACAAAATCCATGCGGATGAATTAAGTTCATTGCAGTCAAGGGTTATGCGATCTGCGAGCCATAATGCAGCGCCCATTTCGCCAGCGTTTGTGCCGGCTGTGGAGCCACCGTCAACTTCGCTCATCCAGAGGTTCCTGTCAGCGTTTATGGCTGTATTTTTCAACTCAGCACGCTGACTTCCACCGTATGTGTGAGTATCGATACGACCGATAATAGCCTTGGTGGTGTCGGATAGCTTGTTCCAAGAGCTTATTGCTGTGTCTATTACAGATTCATCGCAGGCACTGATGATTATATCATTTATTCCTCGCTTTTTAAGCGATTTGGAGAGCTCCTGATATATCTTGTCCATTGATGAGCCCTGGTCGAAATGACAGCCTTCCTGTTTGTTACTGTAGGCTCCCCAGTAGTTTGTGTATGGTTCGTTCATTGGAGTTATGCTTTGTACATGTATGCCCCAGTCATTTTCGTAATGAGCTGTTACCTCTGCTAAGTATTCTGCAAAGTCTGTATATTTGTCATCGCGGAGGTTATTGTTATTTGAGTCCTTTGCTCCCGAACTGCATCCGCTGTTTGTCATATAATATGGTGGAGAGTTTGAGAACATCTCCACTATCATATCATCACCTGCTGCCTCGATGCAGCGTTTGAGCACATTGCGCTGATTTGCGTCAGCGCTCCAGTCGTAGGTGACTGTGCCATTGTTGTACTTTGTATAACCAGGCATATTGGAGTCAGTTCTTGTTATGTGGGTGTGGGACGGGTCATCTCCGCCGCCAATATTGAAACGGGCAATATTCAGTCCAAGTCCGTCGGTGCTGAAAAATGTTTCAGCAGCCTGTTGTGCAAGGGTGTCAGAATATCCGATACGGTTTGCCCACCAGCAGAGGGAGGTTCCCCAGCCTTCAAACTTTCCTCCGTTGATATCATAGGTATCATATGGGGAGATGTTGACGATAGAAGCAGCTTCTGCTTTTGAATAAGGAAAAGCTGTAACTATAGGGGTGAGCATGAACAGCGAAGCTGCTGCTGAGACCATGCGTTTGAAAAGTTTCATGTTGGATGCTCCTTTCAGGTAATAAATCACAAACAATATGTTACTAACATTATAACGCATTTTTTGTCTGTTGTAAACATAAAAAATGATGATTATGATGAAATAATGATGTTATTTTTATTGGACAAGGCTTTTTCTTTACACACTGAAACAATTGTGGTATAATTTAAAAATGAGCTTGAAAAAAAGGCAAGTCATTGCATGATGCGGATATGACTGCGGAAAGGAATACTATGAGCGCGTACGTTGAATTCAAAAATGTAAAAAAGACATATAAGACGGGCGAGGTGGAGATACATGCCCTTAATGATGCCAGCTTTGAGATAAACAAGGGAGAATTCTGTATTATAGTTGGGGCTTCCGGTGCAGGAAAGACCACCATACTCAATATACTCGGCGGCATGGATACTCTTACCAGCGGCAGTGTTACACTTGATGGTACGGTGATATCATCCCTCAGTAAAAGAAAGCTCACTGCTTACAGGCGCTATGACGTTGGTTTTGTTTTTCAATTTTATAACCTAGTGCAGAACCTTACTGCTCTTGAAAATGTGGAGCTAGCTTCTCAGATATGCCGAGACCCTCTTGATGCGAAAAAAGTTCTGGATCAGGTTGGGCTTTCCGATCGTATAAAGAATTTTCCTGCACAGCTCTCGGGTGGTGAGCAGCAGCGTGTAGCTATTGCTCGTGCTCTTGCTAAAAATCCGAAACTTCTCCTGTGTGATGAGCCTACAGGAGCACTTGACTATTCCACTGGTAAGGCAGTATTGAAGCTTTTACAGGACACCTGTCGTGAAAAGGGAATGACAGTAGTAGTTATCACTCACAATCAAGCACTTACTCCTATGGCTGATCGTATTATAACTGTCAAAAACGGTACTGTTTCAGGTATTCGTATGAATGAAAAGCCTGCAGATATTTCAGAAATAGAGTGGTGAAGCTATGAGATCTGCTATAAAAAAGACTGCGCTTCGCGAGATACGAGGCTCGTTTGGACGTTTTTTTGCTATTTTAGCTATAATAGCTCTCGGAGTAGGCTTCTTTACAGGCGTAAGGATAACTACTCCAGCTATGGTTGACACCATAAACAGATTCCTTGAGGAGAATCAGCTATATGATTACAGGTTAATGTCTGCCATAGGCTGGACTGATGAGGATATTAATGAATTTGCTGGGCGCGATGATGTTCGCTGTGCCGAGGGGGCTTATTCTGCTGACTTCCTTTCGGCAGGAGATACACAGTATGTTGTGAGAGCTCACTCAATCACGGATAATGTCAACAAGCTCAGACTCACATCAGGAAGAATGCCTGAAAAAGATAATGAATGCCTTCTGGAAAGAGGCAAATTCAACGTTGGAACCACGATAACGGTGGCAGGAAGTACTCCTGAATCAATCAAAAAAAGGTTTAAATACGATGTTTATAATATCGTTGGTTGGGTTGAGTCACCAATGTATATCAATTTCGAGAGAGGAAACTCCTCGCTTGGCGACGGCGAAGTGAAACTATTCGCATATTTCCCGAAAGACGCTTTTGATATGGAAGTCTATACCGAGGCTTATGTGCGCTTCAATCAGGATTATACCATTTATTCCGATGAGTATGAGGAATATATGGATGGCAGGGAAGAACAATGGAAGGATATAGCACAGTCGCGTGTAGATATAAGGTTTGATAAGGTCTACAAAGAAGCTGAGGAAAAGCTTCAGAACGGAAGAAAGGAGCTTGAAGATAAGCGTATTGATGGTCAGCAGAAGCTTGAAGAAGCAAAGAAGAAACTTGACGACGGAAAGGCTCAGCTTGACGAACAGCTTGCTCAGCTTCAGCAGATAAAGGATGTTATGCCAGAGCAGTATGCTTCGGGTATAGAGCAGTATAATACTGCTTATGCAGATTATGAAAATGGACTTGCGGAGTATGAGAGTTCTTTATCCGATTATGAAAAGCAGATAAAGGACGCAGAGGCGGAACTTAAAAATGGCGAAAAAGAGCTTGCTAAGCAGAAAAATCCTGATGTTTATGTGCTCGGCAGAAATACAAATATCGGATATGCATGCTTTGAAAGCGACTCTGATATAGTAGCGCAGGTTGCAAAGGTATTTCCTGTGTTCTTTATTCTGGTTGCAGCATTGGTCTGTATGACCACCATGAGCCGAATGGTCGAGGAGCAGCGTACTCAGATAGGTGTACTTAAAGCCCTTGGCTATTCTGAGGGGTCTGTCATTGGAAAGTATATGTTTTATTCAGGTTTGGCTGCTATTCTGGGCTGCATACTGGGCTATGGTGCAGGTACCTATCTTTTCCCGAAGATAATTTGGAAAACATATACGCTTATGTACCTTAATTTGCCAATGAAGTATGTTTTCAGCCGTGAGCTTGCCATAATCGCACTTCTGGTATCACTTCTGTGCTCTGTCGGAGTAACCTGGTTCAGCTGTCGTATGGAGCTTTCTGAGACAGCTGCGGCTTTAATGAGGCCAAAGGCTCCGAAACCAGGTAAGCGTGTGTTTCTCGAATACGTTGGTTTTATCTGGAAAAGGCTCAAATTCCTTAAAAAGGTTTCCATAAGAAATATTTTTCGCTACAAAAAACGCTTGTTTATGATGATTCTTGGCATTGGAGGATGTATGGCCTTGCTTCTTACTGGGTTTGGCATTAAAGATTCCATTGCAGGCTTTGCGGATACGCAGTACGACGAGATACAGGTAGCGGATGCCTCTGCAGTTCTCAGAAAGACTGAGAATGGAGTTCCAGAAGAGCTTACGAAGCTGTTAGACGATAATACTGAAGATTATGCACTTTTGTATACAGGGTCGTGGGACCTTTTGTATGGTAAGAAGGTAAAGAGCGTGACGCTGAATGCCGCTGAGAATTTTGACGGTATGGAAAGATATTTCAGTCTCCATGACGTTAGAGGAAACAATCTTCTTCCTCCTGAGAAGGGAGAGGCTCTGGTAAGTCATAGTATCGCTGAGCGTTATGGAATCAAAAAAGGCAGTATGATGAAGCTAAGAGATGATAATATGCGAGAGCTCAATGTTAAGGTAACTGGGGTGTTTGAAAATCATGTTTACAATGTGGTATTCGTCGGTAGAGACACTGTATGTGAACAGCTTGGTGAAGATGTTCCGTTAAACAGTGCGTTCATCAACTTCAAAGATGGGGCTGACGTGCATGCAGCACAGGCTGCCATATCCAAGGATAACAGAGTTATGCAGATGATGGTGTTTGACGATCTAAAGGTAAGGCTCAGTAAGATGATGAGCAGACTGGACTATATTGTGCTTATTGTTATTATTTGCGCGGCAGGTCTTGCATTCATAGTTCTTTATAACCTTACGAACATCAACATCACAGAGCGTCAGCGTGAAATAGCTACAATAAAGGTACTGGGCTTTTTCAGACGCGAGACTTCAGCTTACGTACTCCGTGAGAACCTGGCACTCACAGCTATGGGTATTGTTGCGGGAGTCGGGCTGGGAATACTGCTGCACAGCTTCGTAATGGCTCAGATAAGGGTGGATCTTGTAGATTTTAGTGTGAAGATAGCACCGAAAAGTTTCCTTTACAGCGTTCTTCTTACCTTCCTTTTCACTATTACTGTAAACCTGTTCATGCAGATAAAACTTGAGCGTATAAACATGGCAGAATCACTTAAATCAGTTGAATAACTTAAATGATATCATAAATTTGCTCTCCCTTCAATCAGGGGAGGGCATTTTTGTGCATTTCACCAAATATAGGGAAAAAGTCTTTACTGATTATTGACTTTTTGTGCTGATTATGCTATAATAATAATGAACCAATAAAAGATAAAAGAGGTTCAAGGGGATATGTATCGAGGTAATCGATAAGGAGAAAAATGAATGAATTACAAGATCAGAAGAGGCGTACTTAAGAAGTACAAAGACGAGAGAAACGTCACCGAGATCTTTGTTCCTGATGATGTAGGCATCATCGGTGAGGGAGCTTTTAACGGCTGTACTAATCTTGTAAGGATCCTTTTACCTGATACCGTTCAGCTTATTTCTGATACGGCATTTATCGGTTGTGAAAATCTGAAATGCATTGCTCTTCCTGAAAGCACTATAAGGTTGGGCTGGTATGCGTTCAAGGGTTGCCATAATCTCAGCGAGCTTACTATCCCATCATCTCTCAAAGAGATAGGAAAGCATGCATTTGCAGGATGTGACCATCTTGTATCGGTTAAAGTGTTGCATGAAGGCAGGATCTACAAGTTTGTACTCACTTCGGAACTCGATGACGAAAGGTGGCAGGAAATAAGACATTCTCTGCACCGACTTGACAAGGCAATTGCGGTTTGATAATCCCACACCCCCGTCCGTAATAATGGGCGGGGTGTTTTTTTGCTTTGACTGATATAACTGAAAGAGACTAGCAAAAATAAGTTCATATAACTCTAGTTAGGGGGCTCAAAATGAGACCACCGATTTTTGATAAAAACAGCTGCACATAACTTGAGTGCAGCTGTTTTCAGTGATATACTGGTCATGTTGTGTTAATGAAGATTAAGTTTGCTAAAAATATAAATCTACATGTCATCTTTTGAAAGTTCAATCCACGGCCTTTTTGTGTTGCCATAATGCTGGCAGAGTGTGAATATTATCTTCTTTTTCCTATATTACCGGTTAATAGCAAAAATAGTCTTGACATTCGCAGTAATATGTGATAAGATTTAATCGTTTGCAAAATGCATTATTCTGTTATTGAAGCAATTAGAACTTAATAGTGACGGAATAAACTGATGTTGCACTTGTAAATTAATATTCAAAAAAATGTAAAAATGAAAAACAAACTTATTATGAAGACCACGCAGAAGTTATGACTTTTTTCCCTGTAGAATAAGAGGTAAGTGACAACGCCTTATTAGAGTGCATTTTTACAGCTATTGCAAAAACATCTATTTCCAAAACTAGCAGTAACACCAGTGTTTTAGCTTTACTCGGAAACGATGTAAAGTAAGATTTACTAAAATAGTCATACTAAAAAGAGATATTAAATAAAAAGCAGTTTATGAAAAGGAAAAGTATTCCTTTCTGATTGCACTAATCTTTTGGATGTGTTTGCTGCCAATTAGTTTACTCAGATTAATAGAGTGAATTATTATTGAGGAGGATTAGATGAAAAATGTATATTATACAATAAAAGAGCATTTGATTTGTTTGCATCATTAGCACAATAATAGTGTTTATTATTCTCTGCATGAGCAGAATTGCGAATACTAAACATGAGTTTGAACTGCTTGAACAATCTAATATTATGCGAGATTATGTTGTTCAAGTGGCTATTACCTGTAAGAATGAGTGCTATGAAATGAAAAATAGTTCAATAGGAGAAAAAAGCAATGAAAAAATATAAAATTGGATACACATCAGGTGTATTTGATATGTTTCACATAGGACATCTAAATATTATCCAAAGAGCAAAAGAACAATGCGAATATTTGATTGTTGGAGTAACTACTGATGAGCTTTGCCAAACTCGTAAAAATAAAACACCTATTATATGTGAAAAGGATAGAATGGCTATTGTTAGTGCAATTAAATATGTTGATAAAGTTATACCTCAGGAAAATATGGATAAACTAGAAGTTATTAAGAAATATAATGTCAACGCTGTTTTTGTTGGCTCAGACTGGAAAGGTACTTCTTCTTGGAATCAGTATGAAATAGATTTTGCGAAAGTTGGTTGTGATGTAGTCTATCTTGATCATACAGATGGTATTTCATCAACTATTCTTAGAGAAAGACTTAATAAATAAAACTGTGTTTGAAAAAAGTGCGAACACAATGGTGTAAAAATGAGTTGTAGCAGTCAGATTAGGTCATAGTTTTGCAGTGAAGCATGCAAAATATGCGTAACGAAGGACTGAAACACGGAAACATTACAAAGGACATGGGACAAAACTATTCACCAATTTTATGTGCACGTGGAATATATGGGCGGTAGGTGAAGTAGTTTAGAATATAAGATAACTCGAAGGAGACGCAAGGAACTGTATGTGGAAAAACTTATGTACAAGTTCTTAAAGAAGTTTATTTTGATGTTATATATGAGAGAAAGGAATGAATTTACTCATGAACGAAAAGCAGACAGTTAGGCAAGTTCAAATGAAAATATTAGAAACAATTAAATATATAGATAGATTATGCCGTAAATACAATATTGAGTATTATATTATGGGTGGAACTGCACTTGGGGCAATTAGACACGGTGGTTTTATTCCGTGGGATGATGATTTAGATATTTTTATGACCCCTGATCAGTACAGAAAGTTTAAATTGGCATTTAAAAAAGATAATTCAAGCCAATTTGTAATTCAAGAATGGAAAACAGTAAAAAAATATCTGGAATTTGCGAAAGTACGTATGAATGGAACTACCTTTATAGAAGAAGTGTTTGAAGATCGCAAGGATATGCATCATGGAATCTATGTTGATATTATGATTTTGCATAAAGTACCTAGAAATAAATTTATCCAGAGGCTTGTTTACTTGGAATCAAAATTTGTTACATTATATGCATTATCGCAGCGAAATTGGAAACCTAAAACAAAACTTCAGGGCTTTGTACTTAAAACACTAAAGGTATTACCGTGTCAAACCATAGCTAAAATTTGTTATAAACGTATTTATAAATATGATAACATGACAAAAAATTATATGTATTGCTATTGGATCACACCAGCAAAGTTTAATAGTGGGTTATTTGATGCATCGTTTTTTGAAAAACCTATAGATATTCCATTCGAAGATACAAAGTTATTAGGTTCAGAAAAGATTAAGGAATATCTAAAATATAGATATGGTGATTACATGAAATTACCTTCAAAAGAAGCACAAATTGCTGCTGTTCATGCAAAAATTTTTGATGTAAATAAAGATTATAAAGAGTATTTAGGTGATTAATAATTATATTAGATTTATTGTCTGAAGCTATATAAGTAACTCATAAATCTACTATTTTAAGAAACAGGCAGTTAAGAATTCTTACTGAAATGACAAACATAACTTTATATACCATAGAAAACTTTTTCTTTTGATATTGTTTGTTATACCCTTTTTTGAAAAAACGATAAGTTATCATTATTTTAAATTAAAAATAATGGTTGCCCCTTCAAATATCAAAATGATACTTGAAGGGGCAACCATATTTTTTGTGGTTATTTTTCAGCCCATATATGTTTATTTGTTCTGTTCGTATTTTGGCATCAGTTGGAGCTTGTGTAGATTTGCTCTGTGAAGACGGTCAATCTTTTCCTTTATCTCAGGTACTGAGCTGAGATCGTCTTCGCCGCGGATGTACTTATCCAGCATAGTATATGTGAAGCCAAGGTTTTCCTCGTCTGTCTTACCACAAAGTCCATCAATCGGTACTTTGTGCACAAGTTCGTTCGGAAGTCCGAGAAATTCTCCTATCTGTAATACTTCTGTAACAGTGAGGTCGGAAAGGGGAGAGAAATCACCAGCTGCATCGCCGAATTTAGTGGAGTAGCCTACCCAGTCTTCGGAGAGGTTACAGGTATTGACTACTCTGCCGTTATTGCATGCAGCTATCGCATAAAGAGTGGTCATCCTTATACGTGCTGGAGTGTTAACAATAGCTTGATTTGAGGGCTCTACATGCTTTTTTAGCTCGTCCATGAAAGACTTTACTGTAGCACCGATATTTATTGTATAGCTTCGTATGCCGAGAGTGTTCACAAGCAAATGACTGTATGAGATATCAGCCTGTTCGCCCTGCGGCATTAGAACGCCGATAACTCTGTCCTTACCAAGTGCCTTTACGCATACCGCTGCGGCTACTGAGCTGTCTTTACCGCCTGATATTCCAATAACGGCATTTGTTGTTGGTGAAGCGGTTTTCTCGAAAAGGTCGCGTACCCATTCAACTACTTCATTTGTGACTTTTTCTGCATTGAAACTGTAGCTCATAAAAATACCTCCGCTCTATATTATTTTGACAATGCGACAAAGTGTCGTTGTCAATATTTTATTCTGCCATTGCCTTCTTTATTGCTGCAAGAAGTTCATCGTATGTCTCGTATGCTGGAAGTTCAGGATGATCTTTTTTTATCTGATCTGTGCTTCGGAAAAGGAACCCCGCTTTGCTTGCCTCAATCATTCCGAGATCGTTGTAGCTGTCGCCGCTTGCGATAGTATCATAGCCTATTGATTGGAGAGCCTTTACTGTAGTCAGTTTTGATTTTTCACAGCGCATTTTGAAACCTGTTATCTCACCGTTTTCAGCCACTTCTAGGCTGTTGCAGAAGATAGTCGGCCATCCCAGCTTCTTCATGAGAGGAGAAGCAAATTGTGTAAAAGTATCGCTGATAATTATGACCTGACCAAGCTCACGGAGAGAGTCAAGGAACTCCTTTGCGCCTTCCATAGGCTCGATTTTTGCAATTGTATCCTGTATCTCTTTGAGTCCGAGGCCGTGTTCTTTGAGTACACCGAGGCGCCAATTCATGAGTTTATCGTAATCCGGCTCGTCTCGCGTTGTTTTTTTGAGCTCGGGGATGCCACTTGCTTCTGAAAAAGCTATCCATATTTCTGGCACAAGAACTCCCTCAAGATCAAGACAAGTTATATACATAATTAATTCCTCCGTTAAAAAATATCTTACCCTACTATTATACAACCTTTTAAAGTATTTGTAAAGGAAAAATTGTGATACTTTCCTCATAATCACTGAAGATAGAATTACCCCGAAGCAAGTGCTTCGGGGCGTTATAAGTGTTAGTATGAAAGAACGGTATTGATTATTCCCTGATAGAGATAGCCTGTCTGACTTGCGAAGTCAAAGCCGAAATCTGCAGGGTTCTGAAGTTGCATTACGATGATGTATGAGCCATCATATCCATAATTGCTGTAGTCCGTGTACTTGATTTTTTCTCTCGAGCGATCTGCAACGTTTCTCAGACAACCAGTAATGTAAAGGAAGTCTCCGCGTCCTGTTTCGGCAGTTCCTGTTTTGGCGAAAAACTCGTAATTTTCAGGTACATACACACCAATATTATTAGCAACTGCTCTCATGCATTCGAGAAGATTCTGGCGGTTTTCATCAGGGATGCTAGCAATTACTTCATACGGAGCCGTTCCATTTGAACATTCCTTTGTCGGATCGGCAGTATCGACTATCTGCTGTACGACAAATGGTTTGACCATATCGCCGAATATGGCCTCTCTGCCAAGTGCGGCAAGATAAATAGGACAAGTCTGCACATAGGACTGACCAAATGCACTGCGACGCAGGTCATCAAGGCAGTTTATTTCAATATTGTTTTTGATAGAGCCAAAATCACAGTTTATAGGATCGCAGAAATGGAAAAGGCTGTTAAGTTCGCTGAGAACTTTTTCTGTTCCAAGTTCGTCGAAAGCTTTTGCAAAGAATATATTGCTGGAGTTGACAAAGGCTGAATAAAGCGTTCTATCAGGAATAGGATAACCACCAATGTCATGATCCCAGTTTACAATAGTTGCTCCGCTGTCATTCCATTCTCCATCATCGTAAAGGGATGTAATACCGTTTCTATCGGCGATGACCTCGGACATTATTTTGAAGCACGAACCGGGAGAAGCATTGGTAAAAGCCTTGTTTTCGAGAGCTCCTGACCACAGGCCGTTTCTGTATTCTTCATCAGCGTAGTAAAGCTCAGGGTCATAAGTGGGGTAGGAGACTTCAGCAAGAATTGAACCGTCCGTTCTAAGTACGACTATAGAGCCAGACATACCCATTTCTGCCATATATGAGCTTAGAGCGATCTGCACATTGGAATCAATGGTGAGTCTGACCGAGCTTCCCACGTCGTGGTCTGCGTTTATATGTGTTGGATTTGTTTTTTTGAGCAGCCCAGCAAGTGAGCTGTCAAATCCGTTTGATGCTTCGCTTATAAGATTGCTGAAAGAGTAGGCGCAGTTTTCACCGTAAAGGCGCTCGTCGTCTTCTCCTTTGGCATACGTGCCGTATGTAACTAGATTAAGATTAGTATCGTAAATGTTTCCCCTGTATACAAGCGCTGTGGTTGTGGTAGTAGTAGTTTCTGCTGTTGCAGATGTAGTAATATTTTTTGAAAGGTCAGTGTTGTGATGGACTTCTAATTGACCGACCTCCGCTGTACAGGACGGAAACGTAATTGCCGTGGCAGCTGCGCCAATCAACGGCAGAAGTTTTGTTCCCCTGAAAATCATTTTGATTACCGTCCTCAGAAATATTTGCATTTTCGCACCTTGAAAGATGCAGGAAAGTCATACTTTTATTATACATTTTTTTACAAGATACGTCAATATGTTTCAAAAAATAAAATCAAAAAAATTGCCTGTTTTCGATGAAAAACTGTACTTTTCTTGACATAATATACTAAACGGATTATAATTAATGTATATACAAAGAACAGGAGGGCAGATTATGGCTTCAAGCAGAGAATATCTCGAGTTTGTACTTGAACAGCTTTCAGATGTGGAAGATATATCATACAGAGCTATGATGGGGGAGTTCATTATCTATTGTCATGGGAAAGTCATAGGAGGAATCTACGATGACAGATTCCTAGTGAAGCCGACTGATTCAGCAAAGAAGCTAATGCCTGAAGCGCCTTATGAGTTGTCATATGAGGGAGGAAGCAAAATGTTGCTGGTTGAGGATATCGACAATAGGATTTTCCTCAGAGAATTGCTGAAATGCATGGTGGAGGAACTGCCGTTGTCTAATAGAAAAAAGAAAAAATAAAAAATAAACCCGAAACCGTCATTAATCACATCATGAAGGTTTCGGGTATTTTAGTTTGCAGTTATTATTTCCCTAAAACTCTGTTAAGTATCTCACGATAGACTCCTGCAGATTGTGAAGCAAACTCAAATCCGTGTTCTGCTGGATTCTGTATTTCCATAACTACAACATAGGAGCCTGATTCACCATAATTATCGTAGTTTTCCCAGTTCTGAGTGCCGTTATCATTGTAGTTCTTTGCACAGCCAGTGATGTAAAGAAAATCGCCGAGCCACCCCTCAGCTGTGCCTGTTTTTGCATAGAAACTGTAGCCTTCTGGAACATATACTCCGATGTCAGCGCCAACAGAACCCATTACGCTGAGAAGATTATCTCTGCATTCTGATGGAATAGATGCTATAACATCATTTGCCTTTGAGCCGCTGCCTATATTTTTGTTTGCGTCGGAGCTATCAACTATGCCATTCATTACGAACGGAGTTACCATATCACCGAAAACAGCCTCTCTGCCGAGAGCGGCAAGGAATATCGGGCAGGTCAGCACCTTTGACTGACCGAATGCACTTCTGCGGAGATCATCTATATCTTCTATTTCAATATTATTGCTGAGATCACCGAAATCGCAGTGAATATCGTCGGAATCATCCTTCCCAAAGTGGAAAATAGTTTTTAGGTCGCTTAGAACAGTTTCCTCTCCAATCGTTTCAAAAGCTTTTGCAAAGAAAATGTTGCTAGAGTTGATAAATGCGGAGTTGAGTGAGCGGTTGGGTATAGGGTAATTGCTTTTGTTAGTTTTGTGATCCCAGTTGACAATAGGATGATCATTGCCAAAGTCCCATGTTCCGTCATCATAGAGGGAATATATCCCGTGTCTGTCTGCAAGCACCTCCGACATAATTTTAAAGCATGAACCGGGTTCGTAGTTGCTGAAAGCTTTGTTTCCTACATTTCCCCAAGCTAGATCCTCGTTGTATTTCTGATCCTCAATTGTATTTGGATCGTACGAAGGATAGTTTACTTGAGCCATAATAGAGCCATCTGTTCTGAGAACTACAACAGCTCCTACGAGATTAATACTTTCCATATAGCTGTAGATATCATTCTGAACATCACCGTCAATGGTGAGTTTTATAGACTGACAGCTGTCATCTCCAGTTGGAGTTGAAAGGATCTTTTCAAAAGCTGTATCATATCCGTCAGACATTGTGGAGATTATATTTGCAAATGATACTGCATAATCGCTTGCAAATGTTCTGCGTTTGCCATTTTCTGCGTCGGAAACGAGAAGATGCCCCTTTGAGTCAAAGATATTTCCTTTTGCCCCATTGCTCTGTGGGAGAGTTGTTTCTGTTTCGTTTTCTGTTACATCTTCTGTAGCTACAGTTGAAGCTGAAGTAGTTGTTTCTGTATTTTCTTTCATATCAACTTTTCCTACTGGAGATGAACCACATGACGAAAGTGAAGCAAGAATTGCTATTGATGCTGTAAAAGCAGTGATTTTATTCGTTATCATTTATGATTTTCCTTAATTTATATTTAATTATTAGCGGAAAAAGAGATTTATATTTCAGAGAATACATCTTTTAATATAAATACTTTTTTGCCATTGATAATGATATCATATATTACGTTGTTTGTCAATAAAAAAGCCATAGTACTACCAATTTGTACTATGACTTAAAAATATTAGCCAGAATATATTTATCTGTTTTTTTGTGCCTTATCGTCAAGGAGCTTCCTTGCAATATGTTCGCTGAAAAACTCTATCAGCGGTCCCATAAAAAAAGCGGTTATTATTGTTCCTATACCAGCGATAGTGGGTATTTCTCTAAGCCGACCGCCTCCTGCGATAAACATTAAAGAACCTAGAACTACGCAACATACGTCAGTACAGATACGTATGAATTTGAATTTCCCTATCTTCCACTTATTGGCCATTATTAGCGCTACAGCATCATATGTAGAAACTCCAAGGTCTGCGGTAATGTAAAGAGATGAACCGATACATATGATGATTATACCTACTATCAGAAAAATGACACGAAGCGGCATTGAGGGCTCTGGAACAAGCCAGCGCAGAAGTTTGTATGAGTATTCTGTTACATAGCCCAGCAGGAAAAGGTTGATAAATGTGGCAATACCTATGTAGTGCCTGTCAAAAATGAGGCTAAATGTCAGCAGAACAGCATTGACGATGACATACAGGGTGCCGAAGCTAATTGGTATGAGCTTGCTTATGCCGCTCATGAAGGACTGGAAGGGATCGACGCCAAAGGCTGCCATTTTAAAGATAGCAACGCTTACTGCACCAGTCATTACTCCCAGAATGGACATAATGATTCTTCTTTTCATGTTTCTTTCTCTCTTTTCTGTCTGTCTTAATATACTTCTGATAGATTATATCACAGCTTTATAGCATAAGTCTACCCGAAAATTGTGATGTTATTAACTAAGAATGCGGTTTTTAGGCAAATTGTTTACTTATTTGCTTCAAAAAAGGACAACCGCAGCGGCTGTCCCATTTTGACGGTTATGCTTTATTTGCTTTTTTTCCAAGTACGAAATCTGTAATAAGTACAAGGTCATTGATTTTTATCTCTCCGTCACCGTCTATATCTGCAAGCTTATTGACGGAATTGTTTGCATATGTACTGAGAATTTCACGGCGTATAAGCACGATGTCGAGTGAATCTACTCTGTTATCTCCGTTAAGGTCCCCGATCACTGTATTAGTCTGAGTTTTTGTCATTTTATTGTTTGAATATCTCTCAACAGTACCATCCTTGTATTTTATAGTAATATCGAATTGATCAATGGAAATAATACCAACTGACTGTTTTGCATCGGCTATTATGCCAAGCTCACTTAGAAATTCGCATTTATTTGCGCTTTCCAAAGTTCTGTATTCAGATATGTGCTTTGTAATGTCAATCGTTCCGCTGAATGAGAATGGCTCCTCCCCATTGACAGGAGGTTCATGTTCCATGCTCCAGTACTGACGGTCGACTGTTCCTTCGTCATCGATATTACTTAAATACTCATAATCGTATTTCGAGTTATATATTGAGTTGCTGTAAATATCATAGATTTTTCCGTTATCCTCAATAACAGGAAGTGGTGATGGTATGGTGTTACGTTTTGTCACGTCATCGTCATTTCCTAGATAGGCGATGTCAATATAAAATTCGTCTGTCTTTTCTTCATTTGCAGGGAGCTTTCCGTATAAATATACTGAGGTTTTATCTTCCTTTACTTTGTAGACTTCAACGGAGTCGATTGTACCGGTGTAATCTACAATAATGTTCTCTACATCTGAGAGATCAATGGCACTGTCGTTAAAGCTGTTTCCTGCTTTTGCAAGGCATGTACCACCCAGCTTATTGTACCAATCAAAGTCAAAAACTCCGTTTTCTTTGGATTTCAATGAAAATTCGCTTTCGCCATAGTAACTTATAGAATAATTATAGGGCCCATCGGGGAAATCTGTAACGTCGAGAGAAATGTCATTAACAGATATTAAGCTACCCACATTTTCTGAGCTGAATTCAAATGAAGCAGACTCAATAGTTTCAGCCTCAAGTCCATAATCCCTGAGAACTTCAAAAATGTCAGTTATTGTATGGATATTATAGCATCTGTAAGAGCTAGGAATCCCAATTGTACTGCCAATGTATTTGTGGACGTCTGAGTGGTACGAATATGTGTCGCTTTCAAGGTCAGTTATCCAGTAATCGGTATGTTTTTCTTCATTATCTCCGTTTTTCAGCGTATAAGTGAACGGATAAACGCACATTTCTCTTTTATCTTCGGGGAAGATCGTTTCCTGAATAATTATTGTGCTTTTGCTGTCAGTTTTGCCTGTTAATATTGCATTTATGCCTTTTTCGGAGTAAAGATCTCGAATGGTTTCTGCGTTTACGTTCAGTCCTGTATCAGTGAAGAATACCTTTTGAGCGTCGTTTAGTTCCATTTCGAGTATACCACTGAAACGGTTCTTTTCGTCTTCTGCACCTTTCAAATCAAACTGATAGTCGCTTTTGAAGATGATAACGTCATTTTTCCCTATATTTACGGGCTTTGTAATAAGTTCCTTTGTGATACTGTTTGTTCCGCTCGGGAAGTAATAATCAAACTCCTTTGATTTTACATCGTTGTGTATCTTAAGGTTAATCTTGCTTGATCTGCATGACGA
Organism: Ruminococcus flavefaciens; assembly: GCA_002310115.1. Taxonomy (GTDB): domain Bacteria; phylum Bacillota; class Clostridia; order Oscillospirales; family Ruminococcaceae; genus Ruminococcus; species Ruminococcus flavefaciens_K. Next base: position 69,241 of record DBYI01000103.1, on the reverse strand, counting down.
GCTGTAGGAATAATTGTATCCATCCTTTTCAAATGTTCCGCGTGTCTTGATTGGATCAGAATTATCTTCTGGATTTTTTGTTATCTCACAGCTGTTCAGCTTTACTTCACCGCCTGAACAGAAGGATTCAATGTTGAATGAAAGTCTGATGAGATCACCAATTGGTTTACCGGCCTTTTCAAAAGCGTCAAGATGTGCTCCGACGTCTATAGCGCCAGCATAATCGCTGTATTCGGTTGTAGATCCCCATGGTTGATTCAGCTCATAGCGGTCTTTCATTTCTCCACTGCGGCGCACGCTGATATATTTGTCATATGTGTAGGAACCGTCTATGGTGTGATCGATACCTTTGAGTGTGTAAAGATCATAGGTATTACCATTGGACTCGAAGCTTCCTAACGGAGTATAGTTAACTTTATGAGTTTCTTGATACCAAGAAGGTCCGTCTCCTTCACCGCGGTATATACCTGGATTTGAATCATAGTCTATTAGAAAAATCTCCGCAGGAGGATCAGATAATATGCCGTAAGCACATAGTGACGTATACGCACCGTATGCGGAGGCGTTCTGAACAGGACCAAAATTGATGGACACATCGTAGGTTACGGTGTAATTATTGGAAACTGGTTTATTCTTTATCAGTCCCTTGGCAAAGAAACAGCTTTCATTTGAATACCATGATCCGATCATAACACCGTTTTCATCAACGTCGAATTTGAGAAAGTCATCAGTGCTTGACCAGTATTCATAGTCATAACCACCGCGTGAAATAATATCCTCAGCGCTTGCTATTACCGGTGCTGATGGAATAGCTACAACGCTGCATACTGCTGCAACTGCTACGGAAACAGCCTGTTTAAAAACTTTGAATATCATAAATACACCTCCACAAAATGAGAAATGAAAAACAACAGGATACAACTATCCATTATATTCATTTTATGCCTTTTTCTATAACAATACAAGTCGAATATTGTTGAATTTCAACATTTTTTGAACTGTTATTGCTTTTGTGAGATAGGTTTCGATAAATGCCAGGAAAGATTTGGGTACTTTAAGAGCAACATTTGTGGCAAGTATTCTATTGCTAGTATCGTTCTATATGAATTGTGTATTTATATTATCAGCAGTTAAAAAATGGTTGGGGTACGAAAGTCTTTTTAAGATGGATTAATTTATCAGATACGAAGCTCACAGCGTTTAGGTATTTGTTTAAAATAAATATTTTCGCAAGAAATGACTTGCATAATTAGTGGAAATGTAATAAAATTATATTAAGAGTTGAGAAAAGGATGGGACACAAAAGCATAATGACAGTTTTTGTGCCTTATTTCAACCGAAAAGGACATGAAAAATTACTGTAAAGAAAGTGAGGAATGATCACAATGGACAATGGCATTTTCAAAAAGTTTGTCAGCGTTGGTCTTAGTGCCGCTATGCTGACAGCAGGTATTCCCTCTGCTCCATCATTGGTTCAGGCTGCCGATCAGCAGACAAGAGGAAGCATAGGCGGTTACGATTACGAAATGTGGAACCAGAATTATACTGGTCAGGCTTCTATGAACCCGAGCGCAGGCTCTTTCACCTGCTCATGGAGTGGAATTGAAAACTTCCTGGCTCGTATGGGTAAGAACTACGACAGCCAAAAGAAGAATTACAAGCAGATAGGTTCTGATATAGTACTGACCTATGACGTTGAATATACACCTAAGGGCAATTCCTATATGTGTGTATATGGCTGGACTAGAAATCCTCTTATGGAATACTACATCGTTGAAGGTTGGGGCGACTGGCGTCCACCCGGAAACGGTGCAGAGAGAAAGGGAACAGTTACTCTTGACGGAAATACATACGATATTGCTAAGACAATGCGTTACAACCAGCCTTCTCTTGATGGTACAGCTACTTTCCCACAGTACTGGAGTATTCGTCAGACAAGCGGTTCAAGAAACAATACAACTAACTATATGAAGGGTACTATTCACGTAGGCAAGCACTTTGACGCATGGTCAAAGGCTGGTCTTGATATGTCGGGTACTCTTTATGAGGTATCTCTCAACATCGAGGGGTACAGATCGAATGGTTCAGCCAATGTTAAGAGCGTAAGAGTTTACCAGAACGGACTGAATGACGATGAAACAACTAATAATGAGGATATAACACCAGAGAAAACAGTTGAACCTGACTCAAACGGAGATTACTTTACAAACGACTTTGAAAGCGGTATAGGTGACTGGTCTGGAAGAGGCAGTGCTTCTGTAGAGACTAACAGCAATAATTACTATGACGGAGCAAGGTCGATTTACGTTACAGGCAGAGAAAACGAATGGAACGGTGCAGCCATTGCGCTGGATCCGAATGCTTTTGTTGCAGGCGAGACATACAGCTTCAGTGCGGCTGTCCTTCAGAAATCAGGCAGTACTGTAACGCTTCAGATGTCTTTGCAGCAAGGCGAAGGCAATAGTGCGTCCTATACACAGATAGCTGATTGTTCAGCAAAGAGCGGCGAGTGGACCAAGCTTGAGAATACCGAGTTTACTATTCCATCAAATTCAGGAGATATGATACTTTATATTGAGACTCCTGAGAGTTCTGGTGACCTTTGTGACTTCTATGTAGATGCAGTACAGGTATCAAAGTCAGGCAAATCCTCGTCTGTAGTGACAGGAAAGGGAACAGTTGACAACTCTGGAAGTGAGCAGCAGAATAATAATGAAAACAATGATTATCCGACTGCTACAAATCTTTCAAAGAACAGTACCATAAAGATCATGCCTGTTGGTGACTCTATCACCAACGGAGATGGTGAACAGGGCGGATATAGGAAGTATCTCTACGACGCACTCAAGAAAATGGGCTATTCAAAGATAGATATGGTAGGTCCAAACGGCAGGGATAGCGCGACAGCAAATGGTATCACCTATGATGACAATCATGCAGGCTTCAGCGGTTATCAGATAAAGGAAGTTCCTAGTTGGGGACAACAGCAGGGCGGTAAGGGAAGTTTGTACAATGAACTCAAGAATAATAGTGCTGTCAAGAAGGCAGATCCGGATATTATTCTCCTTATGATAGGTACAAATGATCTGACTGCAAATCGCTCAATGGATGCCTGTGCGTCAGACCTGCGGGCTGTTCTGGATTATATGCTTTCTGAGATGAAATCTGACGGAATGATATTCATTGCTTCTGTTCCCGAGCACACAGCTTACGGTGGAAATACTCAGGAGATTGCAAGCTACAACAGTACTGTTAAAAAAGTTGCTGAAGAGTATGCTAGTAAGGGCAAGAATGTAAGATTTGCAGATGTTCATGGTTGCCTTGATGGTATGAATGATATCAGCAGCGATCAGCTTCATCCAAATGGTGGCGGTTACAAGAAGATAGGTAATTTCTGGGCAGACGTGATTGACAAATATGTTTCTTCAGCACAGACTGTTACAACAACTACAACAACAACTACAACTACTACCACAACCACAACTACTACCACAACCTCAACTACAACTACAACTACAACTACAACAACTACTACTTCAACTACAACTACAACAAAACCAACAACTACCACAACTTCTTCAACAACTACGGAAGCTCCCTTGGTGACAATCACACTGATACCCGAATACGAGCTTACAGAGGTAGTATCATATCCTACGAAAACTGTTTATAGCGCTGGTGAAGATCTCGATCTCTCAGGATTATCCGTAAAAGCACGAAGTGCTATCCGCTGGTTTGAAGCAGATGGAAACAGGGCAGGTACGATGTATGGTGAGCCAACGCAATACGATGATATCTCATTAAGTCCGAGTATAGCATATGTAATCAGCGAAGACGGCACAAAAACAAGCGGCAACAAGTTCAATACCCTAACGCAGGGTTCATACACCGTAAGATTCTCAGGCGATGCTTATGTAAATGGTTCGATGAGAATGTACATCTCAAAAATTGAGTATCCTGTTACTATAAAGGATGCAGGTCAGAGTACGTTGGTATCGGGAGATGCTAACCTCGACGGTCAGGTGGATATGGCAGACGCTGTTCTCATTATGCAGTCACTTGCAAATCCTAATAAGTACGGTGTTGGCGGTACAGACGAGCGTGCTCTCACTGAGCAGGGCAAGCAGAATGCTGATGTTGATACAAGCTCAAAGGGAATTACTTCAAATGATGCTCTTAAGATTCAGCAGTTCCTGCTTGGACTGATAAAGAGTTTATAATCTGTAAATAAACGAAAAAAGTCGGAATATCCTGTGTGTGATATTCCGACTTTTTATACTGTTTATTGCTTTATAAAGAAATCTTCTGCGCCAGCGTTTTCCTTGTCATCGACCCATATTATACCTGTTTCAATACCGGTTTCAGAGATCTTGATATAGCCTGTTCCGTCAAGATAGTCTGTTCCGCTCATAACAGATCCGTCTTCACTAGTAGTAATAGTGCTTTTGCAGCAATTTTCGTAGTTAAGAACCTGTCTGCCATTGAATTCTCCTGTGAAAAACCACTCTTCAGTTACTGTATCAGTTTTTTTGTGAGTGATATGTACATTGTAGAGTTGATCGTTCTTTCGGTCAATAGAAAGTGAGTTATTGCTGTCGTTTTTGTCGTAGTACAATCCCTCGAAAATGTCATCGTTAAGTGAAGCAGTTACGCTTTCAGAATCTGCAGTTGTACTCTCTTCGTCAGCAACTGTTGTGTTTTCTTCTGCATCTGTCGTTGTGGTCTTTTCTTCGTTTTCGTTAGTTGTTGCCTCGGCAGTGGTTTCTTCCGATGTAGCTGTAGTAGCGGTAGTTTTTTCAGTTGTGCTGTCTTTTGCTGAATCGTTTGTGGCTTCGCTGCAGCCACAGAGAAGCATTGTTAGTGCCATTGCAATTACCATTTTTCTTTTCATATTTATTGCTCCTGTTAATATAATTATATTGTTTTCTATAGTAATAGAAAACAGGTCATAATATCATTTTTATGACCTGTTATAATATAGCACAACAAGAATAAGATTTCAACAAAAAATCAGTTACAGTGAAAAAATCAGCGTATTGACTATTTTTAGTCAAACAAGGCAAAAACACATAGATGATGTATATATATAACTATTATTATATTACATAGAAGAGATATGTATTATTTATATCCGATTATTATAAAAGCCTGTTCATTCTCGTCGTATTCATATGGAATATTATATTTTCTAAGTATCTGCAAAAGTTCGTCTTTTTTGTCAAAGCTTTCTACTTCAGGCGGCAATAGAGCTCCTCTGTCTCTGTATTGAGTAATTATGTGCTTTATTTTTAGCCAATGTAGCTGTGCGAGGCTAATATACCTCAACTCTTCATCACCATATAGCGCCCAGTACTCATCGGGTGCGTTTTCGTCGAAAATGGTCTTATATTGTATCTCTATATGTTTCATATTATTATTGAGAGTTTCGAAAAGCTCGTGCCATTTTGTGTTGTTCATGTACGAAACTAAGCCTTTTTGTTCAACATAGGAAGAGATTCTTTCTCTCATGGTCTTTTTGTTGCTGAATTTGCCGTTTTCAACATCGTCAATGAGCCTCTGCATTTTTCTGAACAGCTTATCGTCAGCTTTGGTAAATGTATAGGTTGGCGATATAAGCTGACCGTCACGAGTAACATAGTACTGCCCAAGATCACGGTTGAATTCAGACATTACAACTGAAAAGTGCAGGTTCCCTTTCCATTCTGCATCAAAAACAGTTTTCCAGTAATTTTCGTTCTGCGTGTCTGTGTTGAGAAGCTTTCCGCTTCGGATGTCAAGTACCTCGCGCAAGATATCGTGCAGCATATTATCACTTCCTGTTGTCTTTGTTAGGATTTCTATTGAAATATGATACTATTATATCATACTGAAGTTACAAATTCAACTTATTGAAGTGATTTGTCATAGAGTTAAGCGAAAGAAAAAAATAAAAACATGTGAATTTGCACAGCACAATAATTCATTAAATTAGCATGATTGTACATAAAGCATAATATTTTCAACCTTTTGCGTTATATTATGGGTTGCAGTTGTGCTGATTATCATATAAAATATAAGCGGATATTAAAATTTAGGAGGAATCCATATGAGAAAGAAATTCATCTCGCGAATGACATCATTTGGATTATCCGCTGCTTTAGCTTGTACGGCAGCAAGCTTTCCTGTATTCGATACCACGGCAGCGGATAGTATCGACATCATGAACTTTTCAATTGCAGACGTTACAATGACGGATGAATACTGCACAAACGCATTCGATAAGGAGCTTAAATACCTTCTTTCGTTTGACAACGACAGACTTCTTGCAGGCTTCCGTGAAAACGCTGGGTTGAATACCAAAGGCGCAAAGCGTTATGGAGGGTGGGAAAATACCAATATAGCTGGACATGCTGTAGGACACTACCTGACAGCTCTTGCGCAGGCTTATCTCCACCCTGAGCTTAGTGACTCTCAGCGCAAGGAAATAAGTTCGAAGATGTTCACACTTGTGGATGGTCTTCGTGAGTGTCAAAAAAACACAAAAGGAAAAGCTGGCTTTATTTGGGCAGCCTCTCATCCTAACGGGACAAGTGTTGAAGTACAGTTCGACAATGTTGAAGTCGGCAAGGCCAATATAATCAATGAAGCATGGGTGCCGTGGTACACCATGCACAAGCTCATTGCCGGAATCGTTGACATTTACAACGCAACCGGTTATGAGCCTGCAAAGGAACTTGGTTCAGGACTTGGTGACTGGGTGTACAATCGCTGCAAAACATGGAACAGTCAAAAGCATAATACTGTACTTTCCATTGAATACGGTGGAATGAATGACTGTCTCTATGACCTTTATATGATAACTGGCAAGGATGAGCATGCAGTAGCTGCTCACTATTTTGACGAGACCAACTTGCATGAGGCTGTACTCAAGGGCGGCGCAAATGTGCTTAACAACAAGCATGCAAACACTACTATACCTAAGTTCATCGGCGCTCTAAAGCGTTATATTGCGCTCGACGGAAAGACCGTGAACGGAGAAAAAGTTAATGCTTCGCGTTATCTGCAATATGCAGAGGCGTTTTGGGATATGGTAATAAATCACCATACCTATATCACAGGTGGCAACAGCGAATGGGAGCATTTCGGAATGGATGACGTTCTCGACAAGGAGCGTACAAACTGCAACTGTGAGACGTGTAACTCCTACAATATGCTCAAACTCAGCCGTGAACTTTTCAAGATAACTGGCGACAGCAAGTATATGGATTTTTACGAGAATACATACTATAATTCCATACTTTCATCACAAAATCCAGAAACAGGAATGACAACATATTTCCAGCCTATGGCGACGGGATATTTCAAGGTTTACAGTTCAGCTTTCGACCACTTCTGGTGCTGTACAGGAAGTGGTATGGAGAGCTTTACAAAGCTTGGAGACACCATATATATGCACAGCGATGATGCGCTGTATGTAAATATGTATCAGAGCTCTATTCTTAACTGGGCTGATAAGAATATGAAAATTATTCAGGAAAGTTCAATTCCAGAGTCGGATACGGTTAAATTCACCATTAATGGAAGCGGGACAATTGATTTCCGTTTCCGTATACCTGACTGGATGGTAGGTAAAATGGAGATAAGTATTGACGGTGATGCTTGCTCCTACAAGACTGTACATGGATATGCTCAGGTGACGGGTGACTTTAACACCGGTGACGTCATTGAACTGACTATCCCTGAGGCTGTCAATGCCTATGCTCTTCCTGATAAAAATACGGTCTACGGTTTCAAATACGGACCTGTTGTCCTCAGTGCAGAATTAGGCAAGCAGGACATGACAACAAGCTCTACGGGAATGTGGGTTACTATTCCCAAGGATAAGGTAACCCCGTCAGAAAACATTCAGATATCTGACGATTTGTCCGTAAGTTCGTTTATGGCAAATATCGGAGATCACCTTGTAAAAGAAGGCTCGTCCATGAAGTTCACGCTTAAGGACACTGACCGTACTCTCACTTTTTCTCCACATTATAAGCAGTATCAGCAGAGATACGGTATTTACTGGAACTTCCAGAGCGATAACACATCAGTTGAACGGCCTCCGCGTTGTAAAAAGACTGTGACCGATACTGTTCAGCCGGGTTATGGACAGTACGAGAACGATAATCTTCACGATATGCAGGAGGTCAATACTCAAGGAGTTACTGACGACAGTACATACCGTTATGCAAAGAGCGGTGGCTACTTTACTTACCGAATGGCGATAGACAAGAATGCAGACTACAATTACCTAACAGTTAAGTTTCGCAAGGCTGACAATAAAAAGACCATACGCATAACTGTAGGTGATGCTGTCCTTTACAGCGGAGCTCTTAATTACAATGGAAGTGAGGAAGTTTACGACATTAATATTATGATCCCGCCAGAAATAATCGAAAAATACTTCGAGCACATAACTGCTGACGGAACTGAGTATGATGTGATTACAGTGGGCTTTTCTTCGATAAACGAAGAGGACTCTGCAAAAGTCTGTGATTTTATCTACATGACAGCAACAAATCCGCTCTATCAATATGACAGCAGCATAGCCTACTTTGTTGACTGCGGTGATCATGATCCATATACTGTAACAGGTTCAGATAAGCTTGGTTACTATAACAGCGTTACCGAGCAGATATACGGATATGATGAGGTAACGGGTGCTGCATGGGGGCTTATTGATGACCCAACAGACCAGTATAATGGAAAGTCAAATAGTGGTGGACTTTACACAGCAAATACATGGTGTGATGAGTACAATACTGCTGACGGAAGGGACAAGACTTCTACATTCCGTTACACGAAAAACCAGTACGAAAACAATATCGACCGTCGCATTTCATATGGCTTTACTTTGCATCCTGGAAAATATTCGATTGAAATGTGTTTTAGCGATCCATGGAATTGTTCCACAAACCCTTCTGTTTATGCTAATTATGATTCTGATGAATCAATATGTATAATGGAGAAATGTATAACCGACGGAAAGACAGTTTCAAAGGGAGAAATGACTGTTTATGAAAATGGAACAATACAAATTGATATTATTTCAGCAGACAAGGCAATAAATGTAAACTACATCATTATACGCGAACTTGAAAGTATTCCTCTGCCGATAACTACCACAGCTGTTACAACAACTACAACAACTTCAACCACAACTGAAACAGAATTATCGAAGCCAACAAAGCTTGGCGATGCAAACTGTGATGATGCAATAGATATGTCTGATGCTGTGCTGATAATGCAGGCACTTGCAAACCCAAACAAGTACGGTTTAGGTGGTTCAGACAAAGGCGCTATTACTCAGCAGGGATGCATAAATGCAGATGTCGATACTTCAAGCAGGGGACTAACCTCTGGTGATGCTTTACGCATTCAGGAATATCTCCTTCACAAGATCTCATCATTTGAATAAATAGAATCACTCGGAAAAGCTTCACATTTTGTGGAGCTTTTCCATTTACGTATGTTTATTTAACAAATACGTTTGCTGTTAAAAAACAAAACTATTTTGCATGAAAATTAGAATATCATTTTATGCAGTATAACATAAAAATAATGCATGAATTAGTCTTAATGCCAGTTTTGAGCCGAGCTGCGACTTTTCTAATTGACAGGCAAAAAACAGGGTGATATACTGAAAGCATGAGAAATCTCATAACTTCATTTATTAAGATGGGAGGAATAATGTATTATGAGAAACATGAAAAAATTCACCAAAATTACAGCAGGTATCATGAGCTTTGCCCTTGCATTGGGTACTGCAGGCTATCTGCCGAAAAACAGTTATGGCTTTATAAATGCCAAAGCTCAGACAACAGAACAGCAAGAGTGTGTGTATGAGTTGAAAGACATCTGCATTCTCGGTGTTATCGAAAGGGACGATTATTCCTTGGTTGAAGCTGTTGTAAAGGTTGATGGTGTGTATTCCACATGGTTTTCATCACGGGTACTATATTTAAATGTACCGACCAATGCAGAAGATGAGACATCCCCTACATTAAAGAAAATATATGAGAGAAATAATGCAATGATTAGTGAATTGAGCGAAGGTACTATTGTTACTCTCAAAATAAAATGTCAGAGAGAATATCAGTCGCTTCGTGAAGTGGAGAAAGGAGTCGATGAAAATTTCGTAAACAGAGATACTGAATATGCGGTCGAGGAGATAATATATGTTAAATCTCCAAGCATTCATTTCTACGGTGACATAAACGATGACGGAACAGTGGATTCTTTTGATCTTATTGCTTATAGAAAGTATCTTGCTGGCAATTCAGATATGGATCTCACAAATGATATGTTCCTAAATGCTGATATAAATAAAAATGATACGATAGACGCTGATGATCTTGCAAGAGTAACCGATTATATGCTAGGTGCTGCTGATACTTTCTATGGAAACGCTGATATCGGAAGCGTAAGACTTGACAATTCTGTTGATATTCTTGCGGATGAAGGAAAAGAAACAGATGGAGCCTTTGCAAAGTCGCAGATGCAGTTTGGTGTTGAACTCCTGAAAAAAAGCTTCAATCCAAAAAAGAGCGGTGAAGAAAATATACTTCTCTCTCCTTTTTCTATTTCATCTGCCTTAGCAATGACTGCAAATGGCGCTGACGGAAAAACGAAAGAGGAAATGGAAAAGGTGCTTGGAAACGGGCTTTCTCTTGATGATATAAACGACTATATGGCTTATTATGTCGCAAATCTTCCCGATGAGGAAAAGGAGAAACTCTATGTTGCCAACTCTATATGGATGAAGAATGATCCATCATTTGAGGTAAAAAAGGATTTCCTTGAAGCAAACAAGAAATACTATAACTCCGCTATCTATCAAACGCCTTTTGATAATAGTACGGTAAACGATGTAAATCACTGGGTTGACAAAACTACAAATGGAATGATACCTACTCTTCTCTCTCCTGACTCACTTAACCCGGATGATCTTATGATGCTTATAAATACTTTATATTTTGAGGCTGAATGGAAGAAAATATATACGGGAACCGAAAAAGGAAAATTCACAGATCTTAATGGTAACGTGCATGATATCGAGAGGATGGAAAGCGAAGAGACAATGTACTTTGATCTTGGTGATGCAGACGCTTTCAAGAAGCCCTATGTTAACGATAATTACAGTTTTGTAGGAATACTTCCCAAAGAAAAAGATATTGTTCAGTATATCAATGACCTTGACGGAGAAAAGCTTGCAGAGGGTCTAAAAGAATGTGTTGATCCTGATACTGTTGAGCTTCACGTAATGATACCTAAATTCAAATATAATTATTCTAAGTCCTTCAAAGAGATTCTCAGCGATATGGGAATGAGTGAGGCTTTTTCTGATAAAGCTGACTTTACAAAGATATGTGATTCATTAAATGGACCGCTATATATCGATGATGTTTTCCATAAAACAAGGATAGAAGTTACTGAAAAGGGTACAAAAGCAGCTGCTGTTTCATATATTATGATGATGGGTGCCGCTGCACGGCCACAGAAAGAGAAGATATATATTGAGCTAGACAGACCTTTTGTTTACATGATCGTCGACAAGAACAATGTTCCTGTTTTTATAGGAGCAGCAACAATGCTCGACGAGAATCAAAGGTAAATACTCCATAAGCAAGAATCCTGCGTTGATGTAAAAACGCAGGATTTTTGCTGTTTTCAGCAATTATTGATGCTTTTATACTGATTTCAGCAATAGTTTACTTGACTAATTTACTTTAGTGGATATAATATAATTATATATGGATTTAACATGTGAGGAGAGCGTTTTTATGAGAGGAATAACTATAAAAATACTTTCCTTTTTCGTTTCAGGAGCTTGTCTGCTGACAGTTCCTGCATATACTTCTTATAATTCATTATATATGACAGCTGTTGCAATGGATTATGATGAAAAAGGCAATATCAACGGATATGATTATGAAATATGGCTGCAAAACGAATTGGGCGATATTACTTATGAGAACACAGAGAATAACGGTTTTACGTTCTTATGGGATGATAATATCGAGAATACTGTGTGCATGAAAGGATAAGTATTTGAGGAGTCAGTAAAAGCTTCTGATTTTCCAGATTTTTATGTTAGCTATGATGCTGACGTATATTTTAACTATAATAGCTTTTTATCCGTATATGGCTGGATGAAGGATAGCAGAACAGAGTTCAGAATTATAGACGCATGGGGGAGTTGGAGACCGTCAGGTAATTATAATTATATTGCAAAAACCGTGATAGACGGATGCACCTATGAGCTATATGATATAATCCATGATCAATATGGTTGTTTCGATGGTTCATATGGAAATGAGTATCATGAGATCATTAGTCTTCGTACTTCTTCACAGACAGTATGCAATAAAGGAATGCATCTGAACAATACCATTAACATAAATGAGCATTTCAAGGCGTGGGAAGAAGCTGGCTTCGAACTCGGCATCGTTGATAGGATAATGCTTAGTGTTGACGGTTATCGTAGTGGCGGAAATCTCAGCGTAAACTACCTCTATATGAGCGAAGAGCTTCCTGAAATCGATACTTCACAAATAAAACAGCATATTGAGTACCTGAATGAAAAAGCTAAGTTCTCATATGACAGATATAGCTTGGATTCTGGAGATATAAAGGAAGGTTTATTGGATGGTGAGACGGCCTTTGTGTCAAATCAGGTAGTTATCAGATATGTAGATGAGCTTGAAGATTACATCTCAGGATTCCTTAATGAAAAAGCTGCAAAAGACTTTGCAGCAGATTACGCCGAAGACTTTTTTGATGAAAATGTTTTGCTGCTTAATACATTTCATGATTCGTATAATGGGCATATCTCTGATTATAAATTGAATAAGCTCTACTATAGCGACGGTAGGCTTAATGTATTATTTACGTCTTTCATTGGAGTGTATTCTCAGCCTAACGGCCTAGATATTCTTAAAATAGAATTACCGAGAAGGGATTATGTAGGTAAAGATGTAGTCTGGGAAAGAGCAGAAGAGCTTGAGCCACATATAAAACGTGTGACGGTTATTGATGAGGCTACGGAAGAACTCGTTGATATTCCTGATAATACGCAATTCTCTGAGTTGTTTTCTGATTATTTAGAAGAGCCTTTTGAGTACTGTGAAGGAAATAATCCATATTACCTTGATTATGCTCTTTCATATTCGCCTGAACTATCGTTAAATCCGGGTTATCTCCCTGATGGGTATGTTCTGTCTTTAGATAATCCCAGAGATTGCAGACATTATCCGAATGGATCGGAAGATATAATTTTCAGAGTTAACAAGATTACAAACGGTGACATAAACGAAGATGGAGTTTGCAATATTGCAGATATCGTTGTATTTCAAAAGTGGCTACTTAGTTCAAAAAACGCATATCTTATGAACTGGAAAGCTGCAGACCTTTACACGGACAATAAACTTGATATTTTCGATCTTTGTCTTATGAGAAAAAAGCTACTTGAGCTTGATAATGATTTGGAGATAAACGATGATAATAAAATAGGATTTATCGAATAAAAATTATAAAACCTATTATTATATTTTAAGAATGAGGTGGTTATGATTATGCAAAACAAAATGAGGCACTTTTTATCACTGATTACAGCCTGCGTAGTAACCGCAGTTTCAATTGCTACATTTCCCGCTGATGCAGTTGGAAATATAGACGTTAATGCTGTTGTGACGGAACAAAATGTCGGACTCTCATCAAACGAAAACTTTATCTACCACATTGAAGAACCATGTTCAACTGAAAACTTTGAAGTCAGGCAGCTTGAAGATGACGAAGGAAAGTTTACTTTCGATGTGCACAAGACGTTTTTTACGTTTGATTGTTCATGGGAGAATACATTGCTTGTCGATTTTGAGGCTGGACTTCACAATGAAGCCGATCTTGACGAGCTGAAACGTTATTGTCTTAACTATACCGCTTCTGCTGAAACTGAAGGAGGATATATCTTCCAGGCACGCCTTACAGGAGAACTTAAACAAGGGGGTATGGCTGAAATATATATTGCAGAATCCTATTCAGACATGGATATTCCTACCGACAACAAAATAAATAGTATAACTGTAAACGACTCTGATTATGATGTTTATTATTTCACACCTGACCAGAATACCGACGCAAGCTTTCTTATCGTGCGAAAGCAAAGCATTGATCTTTCAAAACAGATAAGTGGAACTATAGATATAAAGGGAATTTGCGAGCAGCTGGATATTCATAAAATAACCGGTACAAAGCTTTGCGTAAGAGCGCTTGGTCCAAATGGCACTTTCAAAATTTCGAAGAATAATATAATAGCCATAGACAATCCAATAATAATGAACGTACCAAACTGCGACAACAACAATGAATATGTTTATTATGATGGGCTAAGGTACAGCTTCTGGCAGCTTGACGATTATTCAAACGGTGAAATGACAGTAAATGGAGATGGAAAAGCTGTCTGCGTGTACGATAATACGAGCGAATATTCAGATTGCCTATTCAGAAAAGGTTTTTGGGACGAAAACATTCTTAATGATCAGAATGCCTTGAAAGGTAGAGAATATGACAAGGTTAATATCAGCTATGAAACAACTATAAAGGCAAAGGATAACTATGCTGTTGGAGTTTATGGCTGGACTCAAAATCAAAATGCCGAATTTTATGTAGTTCAATTTAGAAATTCCGATGATTTTATTGCAAATAAAGAGTATGTTGATACAGTTGAGATAGATGGAGTTAAATATGACCTGTATAAGGGATACGCCGTCCCATTGGCTTTTGATGCTCCTACTGTATATCAGTATTGGAGTGTGTCGCAGCTTAAGTTAGAGGATAAAGAAAATGAAGCTGTAGGAGAAGTTGATCTTCTAAAACATTTCGAAGTATGGGAAAAAGCAGGTTTCTATCTTGGCAAGTTATATCAGGTAACTTCCTTTGCAGAGGTATTCGGTGAGGGGGCTGGTGAGATTATTCTTGGTAATGTCGATATCGATATAGAGTCACCGAATGATAAGGAGGATGTTCTGTTAGGTGGAAAAGGAATGGTCAAATATGAAAGAGATGGCTATTCTTACAGTGCTCAATATGGCGTATCACAAAGCATTCTGAAAAAAGATGATACTATCGTTTTTAATTACGACAGTGAAAATCTTTCTTCTGATTACATCAGTAAAGTGAAAACAATAGATAATAATACTACTATTAATCTTGAGAAAAAAGATAATGTATGCATTGGTTATAATGCTGATGTCAGCACTGAGTGTAATTATTTCATTACTGGTCATGCATGGATGAAACAAGAGGTAAATTACAAGAATATCCATTTGCAGGTAATTGACAGTGCTAGTCAAACCTATACTTTGAGCCAGGTTAAGAAAATAGGAGAAACCAAAATAGGTGAAAAATGGTATGATTTGTACGTGCGGATGAATCATATCTTACCTCATACTATTCATGGAGACGATTATGTAGATGAATACTATAGCGTATGCAGGAACAATGAAAGAAATCATACCAATGTGCAAGGCTATATAGACTTTGCCGCCCATGCGAAAGCTTTTAAGAAAGCAGGATATGAATTGGGATATGTACGTCAAGCATCACTGGATATTGATATGGCAGGCCGTGGCAAGGGCATTGTATCGCTTCATTTTAGCGAAATAGACGTGACTGAAGCCGAGCCTGAAACATTTACTGAGGATGATGTCGAGCTGTTCAAGAGCTTCCTTCTTGGTGAGAAATGTGAATTCGACGACAGAGATTTTGACATAAACAGTGACGGAAAATGGGATGTTTACGATTTAATTGAGCTGAGAAAAGCTATTTCAGCTGAAAATGCTGAGTAAAGGTCAAGTTAGGGAACTCTCCCCTACCTATAAAGAGGAAGGGGCTTCATAAGAAGAATGGTATTTCCACTTAAAAATCAGGCAACCCTTATTCTTACAGGCGTGTCCACTTTGCCACTACTGTATAGGACTGTTAAGTCCACAACACTACTTTTTCTTAAAAATATTCAAAGCACCATTGACATC
>DBYI01000103.1:0-53028 GCA_002310115.1 Ruminococcus flavefaciens | reverse complement strand
ATATTCCAGTTTCGAACGCAGTTTACTATATGGTATATTTACAAAGTTCTGATTGTTACACTTGCTCATATCAGATTTATGTTGAAATGTTTGATTATATCCGATAACAAGTGTACCTATATCATGTAAAATGCAGTAATCTATAATTTTCTTTGCTGTCTTACTCATATAGTCATTGGCTTGTCTGTTCCTTTTGTCTGCTAAGATTTTCTGTCGGCTTGTTGTTCTTCTTTTATCACACTGTCTGTCCTTGATACATTTCGACTACCAATTAATCGGCAAACCACTACATGTTGTGGTTTTGAGTAGGGATATAAAAATATTCCTGTTTATAAAAATAACAGCCCACTGAATAAATATCCTTCTTACGATTTTTCGCGTAATTTGGATAGTTACACAGTGGGCTGCTCCGTTATCAGTATTAAGTTTTATCACTAGAGCGACTCATTCTTGACGCCGCAAAAATCAGTTAATCGTAAGCTTTTTAACGTCAATTTTACCTGCACTCTCCCATGCATCTACACTGAAAGATGCCTGATAGAGATTACCAACATCCCAACCTGCGTTTTCCCAGGCATTGAAGTGCTTTAATAAATCAACATTTCCACTCTTTCTTGGTTCCTTACGCACACTGTAGTAACGTTTGAATGTTTGCGAGTTACTTAAGATGCATGGGCCTGTTACGGACTGACAGAAAATCTCATACTCTGCGCCGTCTATTACAACAGTTTTGATCTGATCATAATTTGAAGGACGCCAGTTTTTCCAGTCTTCGATCACGTAGTATTCTACGAGAGGATCTTTCAGCCATCCATAAATGCCGAACTGAGTATTTCCAGCTTCGCCCACCGAGAAATCAACATCATAGTCGAAGTTTAGTCTGGGGTAATTAACAGCCTTTTTGTTACCGTCAAAATATTTTCCACTCTGTGAGAGGAATGAACCTTGTGGTTCTCTCACATCCCACTCAGCTGTGAATGCGCCGTCTTTACCAAGTGTCATGCTGCCGACTCCGCCCATACTATTATCGAGCCATATCTCATAATCGTAACCGTCTTCATCAATGCCTTTGCACTGGCTGACACCGTTTCCTACCTCGAATGTCTTATCTGTTTTATCAACAGCTATTTTAGTAGTTGTATCAGGAGTGGAAGTAGTTTCTTCAGTGGATGTCTTAGCAGATGTTTCCTTTACTGTGGTTGTCTTGACTGATGTTGTTGTTTCTGCTGTAACTGTTGTTTCTGCGGCAGTTGTTGAAACAGCTTCTTCCTTAGGCACATAGCTTTCTGGTAAGTTCTTAACAAGACCGAGAAGGTATTTCTGAATTGCAAGAGCATCAGCGTTTGTAATGCCGTTACCTTTAAGATTAACATCAGCAAAAGAACTTCCTACTTTATCCATAGTATACTTGCCTGGATTTGCGAGTGACTGCATGATAGTAACAGAGTCTGCAATATCGACATTCTTATCCAAATTTGCATCGCCCCATGGAGTTAAACTGTTCTCATGGTCATAGAATGAATCTGCAAGTGTTAAGATCTTTTCGTATGCCGGCTTTGGCTTGAATCCATTCCAGAAAAGACAAGGATTCATATCACTTCTCCAGCTTCGAGCGTCATTAAGTCCCCAGACAGTTAAATTTGTTATTTGCTCTGAGTTGTTCATAGCCAGTTTGAAAACGTCATAGTATGCATTAGCCTGTTCATCATAGTTAGTGCAGGTAATGTCAAGCTCTGTGATCTGTATTTCGAGGCCTGTGCTTATGAATTCTTCAAGAGCTTTCTCATAGGTCTCTATATCGGGGAATCTTGTATCAAGATGAGACTGCATACCGATACCATCGATCACGCCGATCTTCTTCAGAGACATTGCCATCTGACAGATATCTTTTGTTTTTGCAGGAAGGTACTCGTTGTAATCGTTGAGGAAGAGTTTGCATTCGTTCGGAGCATACTTTCTTGCGTACTTGAAAGCGTTGGTGATGTAGTCGCTGTCACCGTAGATCTTTGCCCATTTTGAATTGTTTTCATCTCTTAATCCGCCACCGTCGTTGACGAAGACCTCATTGCAAACATCATAAGCTGCGATCTTCAGATCAGGATACTGCTCCTTCAGTGCTTCGAAAGTATTCTTTATAAAGTTCTCAAGTCGCTGATCCATTACTTCCTTAGATACTAATGTACCGTTTGATGAGAAGTTCTCACGGAAGAACCAGTCGGGAGTCTGGCTGTACCATACAAAAGTATGTCCACGGAGTGAGATACCGTTTTCTTCACAGAACTTCAGTACTGTGTCTGCGTTTTTGAGATTTACCTGTGGATTAACGTTCTTACCAAGCTTCTGGCTTGCTTCCTGATCGAGAATTGAATCAGGCTTGAGTTCATTCTCGGGTGTGACAGAATTGAAATTATCCTTGATAAATGAACCGCATGATAGGATATCATAAGTACTTGCTGATGTACCGATCTTGAACCAGCGTGAGAATTTGTCCTTAAAGTAGGATCCCTTTGAATCAGGCTCAACCGGCGGAGTTGATACTGATGGCAAGGTAACCTCAGTAGTTGTGGTTTCTGTTTTAGCAGAAATAGAAGTTGAGGTTGTAGTCTGGGTTGAAGTTTCGGTTACGGTTGTTTCCATGTTGGTCTGCTTCCATGAGTCAGAATCACCGAAAGTAAGCTTTGCCTTGTTTACAGTAGCTTCACCGCTTGACTTATAGCCTTCAATGTTGAATGTTACATCATACAGATCTCCAAGCTCCAATCCTGCCTTTTCCCAGGCTGCGAAGTGGTCTGATACAGATATCTCGCCTTTCAGATTTCTCTTTTCATCTATTGATGCGCTATTCTCTTTTCTTACGCTCCAATACTGTTTGAAAGGTGTAGGACCCAAGATAGACATCTGATTTCCTTTTGTCAGTGAATACACTTCATAGTCATTGCCATCCACATTGATCTCTGCTACTGGCTTTTCTGTTCCGGGCGGTCTCCAGTCACCCCATGCATCTACGATATAATACTCAACCAATGGTTTTTCGGTCCATCCGTAAACACACATATAGGAATTACCTTTGGGTGCATAGTCTACGTCATACTCGTACTTGATATCGTCGTAATCCTTCCATGATAGTACAGAACCAAGATTGCGGCCTGTACGGAAGAGCACATTTTCAATACCATTCCACACACACGAGAATGCACCGTTTTCATCTGTTTTCATTTCGGTTTCGCCTGATGAGTTCATATTCCAAAACTCATAATAATAGCCGTCAGGTGTATGACCTATGATCTGTCTGTCAGCTGCGTAAGCACTGATCGGCATAGATAAAGTGCTTATCACAAGCGACATTGCAGCGGCTGAGGCCCTCTTGAAAAATTTGTTGTTCATTTTTTAAATCCTCCTATCGTATATTTTTATCGCTGATAAGAAAAATCAGCGTTAAAAGCAGCTCAAGCGTCGTTTACGATTAACGGCAATATTACTACCTATAGTATAAATCTATGTCTTAAAAGAGCTTTTACCGTTGAATTTCGGCTTCTTAATGGCAAGCTTTTTAAATGCAACTTGCATGCATTCCTCCGCAGAACTGATATCATCGGTATAGCTATGTAGATAAAGCATAAGACCATCTCGAAACTCGCGGACGATCTCGACCATACCACTGTAATCACCTGTAATGAAAAGGTAGTAACTATTTTACCGTAATCCATAGTTTTGACTACTTTCGGTATGATCACAAGCTCTTTCTTATTAGACGTAACGAGAGTGGGAAAAGACTAAGTGGTTTTGTGTTAAAATATATATAGTGCCTTAAATATTACTTTTAAATATAATCTATCATTTATCATATTTATTGTAAATTGATAGCGACTGAAGTGATATGTCCAAAGGAGATACTTTCTCAGAGTGGAGAGCTTTTACAATGTTGTGACTGTCGAGGAATAATACAAGGTATTCCTCAGTACTACCACGAAGAATCTCAAGGCGAAAGCTTTCTTTCAGTCATACAAATGAACTTTTATCAGGACGGTCTGTATATCCTCGATGAACCTTAAGTTGTAATTTCTCCGCAGCGTCAATTAACGCTGCTCCTTAAATGTCAATCTGATGAGCTTGATCTGAAAGTATCAGTCGGTGAAGGAAGCTTTGGCGGCGATGGATTTATTTTCGCTCAAACTGTAAGCTCCAATTCATTCCTTTGGTTGATTGTATTTGATGATTCAAACCCTTCTATTACAGTAAGAATATTAAGCGATAAAATATTTGTAGAAAACAATCTTTTAGAGGTTTGGAAAATAAATATAAAAGAAATAATGAAGCCTAAGATAACAATTATAAAACAATCAAAATTCATATGTAAAATTCTGACTTGTGCGAATGACATAACGTCAAACTTCCTTCGTTTCGACCTCTTCGACCGATCTTTTCTCGGCCTTTCATATATAACAATCGAGAAAAGAAAAACAAGTGTTACATCTTTTTAAAAATATTTTTTCATCTCATAAGTATTGATCATTTTTTTGTGATATGAAGGAAGGAACATTACTTGTAATTTTTTTCACATTAATATTTACCGCAAAAAACTGCCCGCATAGGCAGCAGAGCATCCGGATTCGTCCTTGAGTGCTTCTGCTCTCTACACAGGCAGTTATTTTTATATTAGATCTTAATGCAAAGTAGCATTTTGTTATGTATTTAGCGAACTCGGCAGAAATTATCCCCATCTGCTGCTTCTCATCGATATTTCGTAAAAAAACAATTATAGCATATGTTCTACTGATTATCTATAGTTTGGCTTTAAAAATCTGGCATTCATCCCCCTCTTTCGCTTCGCTTAGAAGTGGGGGTATTCTGCCGTGATATAGATAAATGCACATTAGAACAGAATACCCTGATTCGTTTTTGGCGTGCGTTTCGGGGTGGCATTTATTCAAAATGTTATTACTAATCCAATTTCAGAACAGGTTTTCAATCAATTCAATAATAAATACATTTCGTGAAAAAAGTGCTTGACTATTTTGTAGATTTGTGAGATAATAAAGTGTATATGATTTTCATGAAAGAGAGTTGTAATATGAAAAAGATTATTTTAACATTTTTACTTTCGATGGTGCCTATTTTTGAGCTGAGAGGAGCTATTCCCGTAGGCGTTAAAATGGGCGTCAAGTGGTATTATGCGGTTATCATATGCCTTATTGGTAATATGATACCTGTTCCGTTTATATTCTTCTTTGCAAGAAAGATACTGGAGTGGGGGGCGGACAAGCCAGTTATTGGAGGTTTCTTTTCATGGTGTCTGAAAAAAGGACATCATGGTGGAGAAAAGCTCAAGGCAAAGGCAGGAAAGGGGATGTTTTGGGCGCTCCTGCTTTTTGTTGGAATACCGCTTCCAGGTACAGGTGCATGGACGGGAACTCTTGCTGCTAGTCTACTTGATCTTGATTTCAAGAAGAGCATTCTTGCAGTATCTCTTGGAGTGATTCTTGCTGCTATTATTATCACTGCAGCAACTCTTCTCGGCGTCAGTGCATTTAGCGCTTTAAAATAACTCCATATTTGAAAAAGTATATTCTGCTTTTTCTGAATGTTTATGCCGCAGTTTTATGCTGCGGCATTTCTGCACTTATATTTTCTTCGTTATCTGTCTCTTTAATGGTTAATAAAAAATACGAATTCTTTGGCTTTATTTCGTGTTTTCAAACTGCAAGACGTTCAACGTTTCTTGTTTTTGTTTGATAATACCATAGTTATAGTTTTTAGAAGTATATCCACATCAATCGGTTTAGAAATATGCGCTTGCATACCGGCTTCTATTGCAGCATCTGCATCTTCTTTGAACGCATTGGCGGTCATGGCTATTATTGGGATGGGAAGATGGAACAGGTTGGCGTCTTCCAACAGATGAAGAATATGCAGCAGCAAAGAAAAAACACTCTTAAGCATGGAGAATCCCCCATGCCTGAAATTACTCACAAACGCTCCGAAAGGAACAGCGAGGACATTTTTCACGATAAAGCTATGAACTGTGGCTTGTCATACGCTGATAATGATTAATGTATAATGAGCCGCACTTGATTCGTATTTGGAGGACATATGAAAGATAATACTAATTTCCTTGATGACTTAAAAACCATAAAACGTTTTTTTCATACTACATCTGATTGTACAGATGCAAACGAGAGGATAAAACGTTTTGAAGAAAAACATAGTATAAAAATACCTGATGCTCTGAAGTGCTTCTATAATGAGATAAGTATTCAGGATATCAGCGTTCTGCCTTGTGAAATAAAAATTTTAGATATTGAGGAGCTTACTCCGATTCACGTAGAACAGATTGGAGAACACGAAGAAGAGATTGGGGAGGGAATTGTTTTTGCCGAGACAGTTTGGCAAAAATATGCATATTTTAAATTCGAAGATAGAATTATGAATGTTTCACAAACCGGTTCTTTTTGGCATCACCAACCATGGGATCACCTGGAAGAATACCTTGTGTATATTATTGCATGCGGGATAATTGAACAGATGTCAGAATGTGTGCTTGTAAACTTTAAAAAGCCTAAAAAAAATGAACCAAATGACATCATCTCAAACATGAAACATATGAAATGTTATGAGAATCCAAATTATATGATCCTTTTTAATGATGATTTGAAATTGTTGGCAGACTATGATCTTGACCGTAGAATGAAGTATCGGATTGCATCAAATCAGACTGGTGCAATTGATTCAATTGCGCTGACAAACAAGGTTGTATGGAAAAAACATCAAGGGAAAAAGGTTGTACGTGAAAATAATAAAAAGATATCCTTTAGTGACCTGACATATGAAGAAAAGTTACAAATGATTCATAAGGCATTTTTTGCACGTAGTAAATATCCTAAATGTACTCATGTTCAGGAGAATTCACCTCGCGAACTGGTGTTTTTCTATTCTTTGATTCATGAAAATCAAATATACAGGTTCCCGTTTGAATCGGATGAATTCGAATCGTCAGAAAGCCAGTCATTTACAATCGCAATAGATATCCGGGATGATATTAAGTATATTTATGATTCCGCTTCGAAAATTGTATATGTAACAGCAGGGAATGATAAATATGAGTTTGATAAATCTTTAGAGAACTTTCTTATCTATCTGTCACTTATGATTGCGCAGGAAGATGCAGTTTCCTCTTGTCAGATGAGACCTGAGGATTTTCAGATTCTTAAACAGTACTACGACGAAGTTTGTCAATCAGCTGAATACGAATGCTGCGTAGATTGTAAACAAAAAGTGATATTGATATATGAAAGGGCAGAAAATTCAGCATGCATTTCCGGAAAAGATGATGATTCATTGAAAAAGATTGAAGAAGAAAATGATATATTATTGGATTGGAATTAAAAAATATGAAACATGAAGTGCTTTCCATGCCTGAAATCACCCCCAACGCTCCGCAAAGAACTACGGGGACAATTTTCACGATAAAGCTATGAAATGGGCAGAAGAGTACATCGCCGCTCATGGAATGCAGACATTTACAGGAGGAGAATGTTATGTGCGATGAATAATGAAGTAAACATATTAGCTGAACAGTGGAAAAAACGCTATGAAGGTTTAACACCTGATATCCAAAAAAGACTTGATGATCTGAGCAGACACTTTGATTGTGGTGAAAGTGATCATTATAAATTGCAATACATCAAAAGGTCATATGTTCTGCCCGAAATAGGTGATGTTTTTGTTTGTAAGCCTATCAATAATTTGTATTACTACGGAGTGGTCTTGAATGCTCATATAAAAAATATGATTGGCGATGATATGTACGTTGTTCTTATTTTCAACAGCCATTCGGATAGTATTGACAAAATTGATTTTACGCCGGACTATGAGAATATTTTGCTTGAACCGCAAATGATCTCAAGAGCATTGTGGACAAAAGGATGGTTTAAAAACGTAATGCATATTGAAAACCTGGGTGATGTTCCCAGTTACGGCTTTTACAAATACTTTTATAATCATCCGTATTGGGACGAATATGATAACAAGATAGAAAAACGCCCAAAATACCTTACAATCGGGGCAACAACAGTATATGGCTTAGGCTATGAAATTACAACAGAACTTATCATAAGTGGGCAAGTGTGAAAAATGCTATGTAAGTGCTGAAGTATATGGTAAATGGGAGAAATCATATGTGGTCAATAAGTAATGAAATACTATCTGTTTCAAAAGAATTGAAAATAGAAGTTCAGATTCTTTCAGCAGAAATAACAGCTGAATATTTTGCTGAAATCGAAAAGAAGTACTTATTTCTCTCTAAATGAATTGGATTAATACTGTATTCAGTGAGGAGAGAAAACATTATGGAAATGCTGAATGATTATTTTGCTGAGCAAAAAGAGTTTATTGAGAAGCATTATGTTATGACAAAATGTCATGAAAACAAAACTTCTCTCACAGTTCAAGATGTTTTAGGATATCGTGTAAATGATTTCGTCAGGAATCTGTATGAACATTATTCCAATTTCTCCTTGTCATGGGAAACCAAACAAGGTAAATATGTAGGCTATTTCAAGTTCATCGGTTATGATAGCTTGACTTCTGAGCATGAATACTTCGTAGAAATGATGGAAGAATGCTATGATATGGAAACAGATGAATTTAAGATTGCGGAGGATATTCGCAGTTGGTATCCGGTTATCCGATTCGGTAACGGAGATGCATTTTGCCTTGATGCAAGAAACGGAACAGTCGTATTCTTTGAGCATGATGTAATTGATTCCGGACAAAATCTGCACGGTTTAAGAATTGCATCCTCCCTGAATAATCTGTTTGATAAATGGAGCAAGATACATTTTGTTGACTATTACTATTGGGACGAAATTGTGGGCGATGACGGGATAGACCTTTCAAATAAAGCACTTCATGAAACACTTGATCTATAATGCTGTCGATGAAGATGCTCATTACTGTTAGGGGGTGAGTACATGTGTACTTGGTACTAAACAAAGGCATCCTTTAATAGTTGTGCAGGATGCCTTTTTATATCTATATACTCTTGACAGTATAATCATTTTGAATTATAATAAAATTATAAAGAGCGCGTTATTGAATGGGTAGAGCATGAAATTCTTGAATCACCTGTCAAGGTCTATAACTTTGAGGTTGAGGATTTCCATACATACTTTGTCGGCCAAGAGCCTGTTTGGGTCATAATGGATACGGCGTTGATGATGTTGCTGATGGTCAAGAGGCTGGAAAGTATCTCGTATTTGAGTCTGTTACTTTAGATCTGAAGCTTCAATATAAGAGTGATTCTGTTCAGTTTAGGTATGCAAATAAGCAATTGTTGAATCATCTAGATACAGATGCAGCATTCAGAAAAAATATGTTTACCAGACATCCTGAACTTGCAGATTGGGTAAAGAATGGTTATCGTTCTGCAAGTCCGAAGGGATTCACTTGGCATCACTCTGAGGCAACTGGTATTCTGGAACTTGTTGATCTAGCTGATCATAACCAATTCCATAGCATTTATCATCCTAGTGGACAAGGTGGACGTGCTATTTGGGGTGGTGGAAAAGCTGGTCGGAGAGGTTGGCTTGACGAATTTGGTAATGTTAAGAATCGCTATCTGAATAGACTTGATGAACTGTAATAATCAAGATTTATTATTGAAAATGATTTGAGGTGTTATAATGGAAAAAAATAAGAAAATCGCCCTTGGAGAATTGATTTCGGAACTTAAAAGTGTTTTGATTCAGGACGGAGAAAATAGTTTAACTGATAATGAGGATTGGTTTTATTATACCGAAGAATCAGCGATGCTGGATTTGAATACAATTGGAATTATTGCTGATCCTGTTGAAGTTGACGAAGAAGAGTGGGAAGAGATTTTACCGGATATTGCGGTTGAGAATGATTTCTTAAATCCCATTAGTTCTGAACTCATTGACAATGTTCTTATTAATGCGTTTTCTCAAAATGCCAGAGTTTCAAATGATATAATTATTGAAGCGTTAAATTACTATATTGAGAATGACTCTTTTATGGCATTATGATTTTGAAGGATGGACTTTATTGACGTTTGCATGCTTTGACGAATAATTAAACAAGGAAGTGAACTCCCCATGCCTGAAATCACCCCCCAAATGCTCCGCAAGGAAATGCAGGGCAATTATGGTGCGTTTCTCGCTGCAGCTGCAATTGCAGGTGCAATAATAATTTTCTGTACGGTTTTCTGTGGCACGCAGCTTGGCTGGACTCATATTTTTACAATCATAGGAGCAGTTCTCAGTGTCGTATCAATTGCTCTTTGCGTAATTGCACTGGTGAAGCTTATCGGCATAAAAAATGCTCCTCTTTTCAGAAAATATGGTACCGCTGAAATGATAGCTCATAACATTAACGAAGGACTTTCAAAACCGCGTTTTGTTTCTCAGATGAACGGTGCACCTTTCGGTCTGCTAATTTCTGACAAATGTATCGTAAACGGCGGAAACTTCAAGGACTACCTTGAGTTAAAGGACATAAAGCGAATAGAACCAAGTACTGTTCCTGATTCATTAACATTTCTGATGAAAGGCAATGTCGTGGATACAGTGGTATCAACTGTCGCAGTAAATGCTGTAAGCAGAATGTACCGCAAATCACAGGGCATAACAGGAGATAATCGCTATGATGTATTATTTGTAACGGATATGAGCGGTAAAACTCATGAATACTCCGTTTACAGAGCGGATATGACAGAGGTACTGAATGTTCTGGCACAGCTGGTACCAAATGCAGAATTTGCTGTGAAATAATTGAAACGATCCCGAAAAATGAACATAATGGTTCATTTTTCGGGATTTTCTTATGCTGGTTAAAAAGCGTAAAATATAAATGCCGGAATTATCCCCCTTCTTTAATCCCTGCTTCATGTTATAGTCATACACACCCTGCATATATTGACTTTCTCTGTTGCTACCGTTTATTAATTTTAGAACTGCAGCAAATTTTTTAGAATATTTATTTTCATCTTCGCTTTCTGCACGAATATCTGTCAGCTTTGCAGATTTACAGTTTTAAAAACATATCAAAATTTCTATTGTAAAAAAATACGGTGATTTATAAAACATATCTGATATCATATTTGAATTATCATTAGCACAAATATAAGCATATAGAAAACCAAAATTGCTTTCTATCATATCATCATCTATTTCAAAAATAGGTAAACAGCCTTGCGGTTTGGTCTTTATTTGGTGCTTATTATCATAAAAAACGCCTCAAAACGACCAGATTTCAGCAGAAGCCAATTAGCATTATTCTGCTAAATACAGGCATTTATCAGACATTGCCAAAATTCACAAAAATTCAAGACCTCATTTCTATTTCCATTTTTCCGTTTTCAATACGGCTCATTTCGAGAATATCATTTATCAGTGTAAGTAAATGCTTATTTGAACGATCAATTTTCAGAAGATAATTATGTAGTTCTGGAGAAGCTGGTTCTTTTAACGCAAGTCCTGTATATCCTATTATAGCATTCATGGGAGTTCTTATGTCATGTGACATATTGAAGAGAAAACGACTCTTGGCATAGTTTCTTTCCATTGCGCGTATACTTGCAAGTTCTGCTGCCTCATGCTTTTTTCGAACAAGGTTCTGGATGTATATCATGATAATCAGTCCCATAAAGATTATCACCATCAGAACTATACCACCAGATACGATTGATAAATGAACCTGATTGATATTCACTTTTGAATCAATATGTTTAGCAAGCCATAGAAAAGCGGAATAGATAAGCAGTGCAAAAAGTGCAACACCAGATGTTGCAATGCTACTGTATTCAACCAATGTACTTCGAGTAATAGTCCTCCAATAAAAAATAAATCCAATCAGACACCAAAATGAAAGAAGCAGAAAAGCTTCGCTGCCCATAGCTTCCATAGCAGTTAACCTAGGAACCAGTTGAACTATAACAAAAATGATTGAAATTATTGTACCTGTCATACCTGTTACTTTAACTGTTTTTAGATTTTCGTTTTTAGCTAGCTTGTATGCAGAGGCAGAGGTATACCCAAATGCGACTATCGCTCAGAATGATGTGAGATCGACGAACCAGCTTAATGTATTTTTGCCAAAAAGTGCAAGAGTATTTGAAAAAATCATAATAAACAATGTACTGTATAGTGTCTTAGAAAATATGTCAGATAGGATCTTATCCTCTGCCATAGTTGAAAGAACTCGGATAGTTGCGAGATATCCGCCTATTATTCCTGTCAGAACACCGGCCAAAGCGGTAATACCTATTAAGAATAGTCCTAGTGTTCCCATTATGTCTTTTGCAGCATAGAATGTGGGAACGGCTTTTTCGTTTGACAGGCTGCCGAGGTTGGAAAAATATTCTGTCCAGTTCGCATAACCATCAGGAACGGAGGAAATACTTACTAAGGCCATTGCTGTGTAAGCAATTCCGGCGACTATAATAGATGTAAAAATAATGTTTTTGGTTTTTTTACATTAAATTTAAAATAAATGTGTCAAACGAAATAACATCAAATCCTACAAAAGCCCAAGGAGCAAGAAAAATTATACTGTATATCCCGTATGCAATATTGGTATCTTTCATGCCGATTATGCTGAGCGCATTATTTGCAACAGCATGTGGAATACATATAATAGCAACAGAAAGAATTCCGACAAGCATTATTATAGAAAGCATTGAATGTATCTTATGAAGTATCTTTTTTGCTGTAATGAATAAAACACCTACGCCTGCAAGTGCACTGACAGATACAAGTATTTCACCAAGATATATCTTATTACCTGAAACTGTATAATGAAAACCCGTATGTATTGTATTTCCGAACATAGTTCGAAGCACAATAAACAGGGCTGTTCCGTTGAGAAATACTATCGTAAGATATGATAAGCAAAGAAACCATGAGCTAAGGAAGGCATGATCTCTTCCAAACGCTTCTTTAGTATAGGAATAAACACCGCCGGCTACAGGATTTCGCTTCATTAAGAAAGCAAAGTTGTAGCCTATTATCAACATTATGGCAGTGCTTACTGCCATGGCTATAATCGTTCCTATGGGGGCCGCCTATAGGCAGAAATGTTGTTCCGGGCATTACAAAAACGCCCCAGCCAACCATACAGCCGAAAGCCATTGACCATATATCGAGCTGAGAAAGATACGGTTTTGGTGAGTCAACTGCTATTTTATTATTCATAAATCCAACAACCTTTCTGACATATAATCAAATATAACAACAAAACGGGAGCAACTCTAAGAACTGTTCCCGTTTTTACATCATAAGTTGCAAAGCTTTTGAAATTGCATCTTTGCTTCATGCATAAGAGAGGTATAATCAATGTCAATCCGATCACGAAGAAGATCAGTTATTTCACTGATTGGAGTTGTCAGCGGAGTCAATGAAAGATTTGAATACATACCTTTCATAGCGTGGGCTGTTTCAAATGCCGAATAAAAATCCTTTGAATTTATCTGCTGCTAAAGATCGGATAGTCTGTTTTCATTGAGAGATTTATTCACAAGCATTAGATAAAAGCTTTCATTGTTCATGTAGCGTATAAGTCCTGTATCTACATCTGCACCGAAATCTCTTAGTTTATTAAGGGTCAGCATAATCTATACGCTCCTTCCAACTCCTGCTTTTGCAAGAACAGTAAGATCATCAGCAGGTATCGGCTTAGAGAAATAATATCCCTGTATTATATCGCAGCCAAGATTTTCTAGAAGGTCAAACTGTTCCTTTGTTTCAACACCCTCAGCAATAACTGGTACTTCTAGCAGTCTTGCAATATCTATCATTATTCCTACCATACGGTAATTCTTTTTATTATCGCATATATTCCTAATGAACTCCATATCTAATTTAAGCGCATCTATTGGTAACGAACAAAGCATATTCAGTGAAGAATAGCCGCTGCCAAAATCATCCATCTCTATTTTGAAGCCGTTTTCGCGAAGAAGCATCACGGTATTGATTATCTGTTGTGAATTGTCGGAATATGCAGATTCTGTAATTTCAAGCAACAGACTGTTATTATCAATACCATTTCTTTTGATTATATCACTTAATATTTCTACCAATAGAGGATTGAAAGCATCAACTCTTGAAACATTGACAGATACAGGTATATTCAATCCTTCATCTTTCCATCGCTTTATCTGATCTGCTGCTTCATTCCAAACATATTTGTCAAGCTTTCTGATTAGACCATTTTCTTCAAATAGAGTTATAAATTCATCTGGTGGAATAACTCCATATTCAGGATGAAACCAACGAACAAGAGCTTCAACACTTGTCAGTACGGGAGTACTACCTTTAATACTATATTTAGGCTGATAAAAAACTCTAAACTGTTTTTCAGCAAGTGCGTTGTCCATATCGTTTACAAGACGTTCAGAATATAGTTCCTTATTATGCAATTCTTCGCTATACACTTCAAAACAAGTAGTATAGCTATTTTTTATATTTCGACATACAAGTCCTGCACGTTCAAAGCGCTGTTCTATTTCAAGTCCGCTACCATCATCAGTGTACACTCCTATTCTGAAACTAATTTTTCGATCATCCAAATTTTTTTCAATCATTGAAATGAAATGCTGCAGTTGATCTATGTCGTTTTCAAAATGAGGAATATAAATACCAAAGCAGTTACTGTTGCTTCGACAAGCAAGACCTCCAAACTGACAAACAAGATCATGGATACAACTACCAATCTTTTTCAGAAGCATATCGCCATATGATCTTCCGTATAGTTCGTTAATAATATGAAAACGGTTTATATCAAGTACAAGAGAGTCCATAGGCATATTATTATTCTGAGTGTTTAGCATTCTTGCATATTCAAAAAAGAAATCTTTATTTAACAGTCCCGTTAGCTCATCTCTCTCTGTATCAAGTATTATTATCCTATCTTCGGCAAGTTCGATAGCATGCTTAACTCGTGCTCTTATAACATCTGGAGCTTCATAGGGCTTTGATATAAAGTCTGCTGCACCTAACTGAAGGCTTGTGACCTCAGCTTCTTTTTCCGATGTAAGCATAATTACTGGAATACGGCATAATTCATTATTGGAACGCAAAATCTTCAATAAACCGTATCCGTCTAATTTCGGCATATGGAGATCAAGAAGGATAAGGGATAGTGTCGATTTTGATTTTTTGATAATATCAAGGGCAACTATGCCGTTCGTTGCATAAATGACATCATATAAGTCACTTAGCATAGCACTCAGCATTTCTCTTTCAATGGACTCATCATCAACAATAAGCACTGTCCTGTGAAGTCCTTGCTTCCGCTCAAGCAATTCTTGCATTTTGATCCCCCCCAGATCAATAATTTGGCATTATTATACCATAATATTTTACTAAAATCAATTATTGTGTGTAAATAAACTAAATCATTGGACTAATGATAAGTTTTCTTATTTTTGAATCAAAAAAAATTAACATTTCGCAGGTTAGATGTATTGTTATTAATAAAAACTTGGCTATTTTGTAACCCTATTTCTTGTAACTTCATATTATAAAACGTGCGGAGGACTTTCTGCACAGGTTCTCCGCGCAGAAAAGGAGGACTCGGTTATGAAGCTCAATTTTTTTGACGATATTGAGGATATGATTTTTCAAGAACGGGAAGCTTCTTTAGGCTCCGTGATAACGGATAGAAATAATAACATGAACGGTTCAGAACAAATGTTCCCACAAAAAATAGGTCTTGCAATGGCTTATGTTCCATTTCAGCAGTGGGGAGAAACCTATGATGATGATAAGGCACTTACTCGCGGGACCTTGTTTCCGCCCTTGGATCTTCCGTTTGCGGGAGGAGGCGACAGCGAATGAATGATCAAAAAATGCTTCTCAGTAAGATAAAAAAATACGATTTCACCCTTAAAGAGCTGAATCTGTATCTTGATACTCACCCAGTGTGTCGCCGTGCTCTTGCAATGTTCCGAAAGTACAGTGAACTAAGGAAAAATGCAATTGATGAGTATGTACGACGTTTTGGACCGTTGACCCCAGATCGTTCAGCCGATAATGAGCGCTGGACATGGATAGATGATCCGTGGCCGTGGGAAAGGAGATAAACTATGTGGCAGTATGAGAAAAAAGTATCATATCCATATTGTACATTAGTGAATATGGTGGTATACAGCAGAAATTATCCTCCTATAATATAGTAGACAAATGCTCTTAAATATGCTAAAATGGATACGAAAAGTGTTTCGCATCCTCGTATAATCATTATTATAATAAAATAAATAAGGAAGCATGAAAGGAGTTGCATTATTATGAAAAAAATCTTGCCTTTTGCAGCAGCTGTAATGACTGCAGCATCAGCCATACCTTATTGCCCAAAAGCTGCAGAGGAAATGAATGTAAAGAATATTCCGCATCTTATCAGTTACCATCCACTTGAATTAGAACAGAAAACTGTAGAATATATCAACAACAGAAACCTCGATATTGACTTTAACTCAGACGGTAAGTTTGATCATTTTGACTGCTATCTCCTTGACAGATATGATGATTATCCTGGTTCTAATGATTACCTGCCTGAGAATATAAGGGAAAAGATAAAAGCCAATTCTGATCTTGACGGCGACGGCGAGACAGATGCAAGAGAAAAAGGCTGCATATTATGTCACTTCCTTCTTTACTGTGATATTGATACTTCATTTTTTGCACAGTCAACATATGAAGCATACGATAATGAGCTTGGAATTAAGCATGGTCCGAGCTACAACGGTAATAAATTTGGGATGCAATTTGTTGACAGTCTGAATAACAGATCGATATTTATTGGAGTGCATTATCTCTTCCTCGAAAAAATGATTGAGGAGGGAAAGGTTAATCCAGATATCAATAACGACGAAAAGTTTGATATGTCCGATGTTGTGGATTTTACAATAGCTTCGACCTATGAGCCGTGTATAAGCGAACAGGATCCTAATACAGGCTTGTGGACGTATACATCCTGTCCCGATAAGAAGATAGTTCTTGATGAAGAAATAAAATCAAGGGCAAAAAAGATTACATTAGAGCAGAGCGAATATAAATTCATACAGGATTATGATGCTTCGGCGCTTCTTGACTGCTTATTCATGAGAGAACCTGTTCTTCCCGAATATTCGGATAATACATATTATGAAAAATTCTATGAAAATGCACAGTATTACTCAATAGGTGATATGGTTGAGAACTACCGTAAATATATTGTTCAGGACAGTGCTTTTCAGCCGTTTATGGACGAAATCGAAAAGCAGAATCAGGAAAAGGAAGTGGCTAAAAATAGATTTTATGATGAAATAGCAGCAGGTAAGGCAACAGTTCCCGACCTAAATTTTGATAATACTATAGACGGAAGAGACTTGCGTGTCGCTGAGATTTATCATGGTGACATATCCTTTGGAAGAACAGTAGAGGAAAGCAGCCTTACTAAAGAAGAGTATGATAATATTTCGCAGAATTGTGACTACGACCATAATGGCATAAGCGGTGATGACGGAGATTATATTCTGATATTTGATTATATCTGCAAGGTGGTCGATGAAAGAACAACAGCAATGGCGACCGATAGTACAGGTGAGTTTTACAAGCAATATGCAGATGCTCTTTTCATCAAGGAAATGAATCCTGACGAAAAACCAAATTCGTCTTACGATCCATTTCACCTTTATGACGATTCAGGCGAAAAATATGAATTCCCGACTTTGGAAGAACATTATGAAAGCTATGTAACAAGAGTTGCTATGAAAATGAGTTCACGTCCTGATATTGATGGAAATGGAATAGTTGACGAGCATGACAAAAAGTATGCGGAGTCATATGCTTCTTACATCGCAACAGGTGAAATGGGTGATACAGAAATACCTGAGGATGTAATGGAAAGAATAAAGAATGAATGCGACTTTACTGGCGATGGGAAAAGCGGTTTGTTATATGACATGCAGGTTGCAGCGCTTTATATAGATAGGATAGTGTTGAAAAACAGCGCTAAGAGTGAAATTATTCTACAACCTGAAGGAAAACGTTCAGGTGATGCAAATTGCGACGATGAACTGAGTATGGCTGATTCTGTACTTATTATGCAGTCGCTTGCAAATCCTGATAAATACGGAATAAACGGAACAGATGAAAAACATATTACCGAGCAGGGAATTGAAAATGCAGATATTGCAGGAAATAACGATGGTATCACTAGTACTGACGCACTTGCTGTTCAGCTGATATTACTCGGTCTAGATCAAATATAATATTGTTGATAATGATGTCTTTTTAAATAAGCATCCCCTAGTCAGTATGTGTGACCAAGGGATGCTTATTGTTTTATAATCTTTTCAGTCTACAAGAATTTCCATAGACTTTATTTGACTGATGTCCTGCCCTGTATATGCTATCTGCATAAGGGCATAGGTGATATCAGCCGCTAGCTTTTCCTCTTCCAATTTTGAGTGTTTGGGGATTTTGCAGATAACATTTGTTCCTCTGTAATTGGTACGCAACAGAGCTACAAGCGCTGTATCTGTCTCATTTTCACTAATGACATTATGTTTCGAGCGTTCCCACAAAGATGGAAGTCCTTTATTCTGATTTGCCATAAAATCCACTCCTTTTAGACGATTATATGCTATATCGCTTGTACAACTTAACTGTATTCAATTATTATTTAAAGTATGTATAAGGAGAGCTCCCTTGTGGGTAATGTCACAAAAAACTGTAAGAGTTTCGAAATAATCCCCTTATAGTGGACACAAGAAAAAACAATAATTGTGCCAGCTATAAGGGGAATTTGACAGTTCCTAATAATGATATTATTTTCTAAAGGTATATTTTGATTATGTAGATGATTAGCGAAAGTATCGATCAATCATAGAGAAGTTTTGTTATTGTTACTTTATGGCTTTTTTTCTTCAACCTATTGTATCATTAAGAGGTTCATTATTTATGTCGATTATTCCGAGAGATTTTTTTGCTTCTTCAACGATCTCACGATAGCCAGGGCGGTCGGTAACATAAAGTGTGGAATCTAAAAAATACACTTCTGCAATTACTTTTTCATCTATAACGATCGGTGTAGCTATATCCAGAAGCTTTTCAACTGCATCTGCACTATTAACATCTACACTTTTTTCTATAAAGTCATCATATGAAATTCGATTTCTATAGATATCAAGACTAAGAATGGTTTCAAGCTTTATACAATCACGGCAATATTTTGAATTACGGCTTTCATAGTAGTAATAATCAGAGAAAAAATCAGAATCACTGTATGCGTATATCGGGAACAGATATTCGGGATCAGAATATATCGCTATACTCCTTGAATCCATATTCATCTGACGTATCGTTTCTTTTGATGTGTTTTTGTATACTATATCATGCTCGTCCATAAACGCTATAGTATTATGACACGCTGAATTTAATATCATGCCGTTTAATTCACAATAGTATTCAGAATTTTTTAGGTCATCAAGTGTCATACACGTAATATCCGTACATAAAGCATCAAATAGTTCCTTCCCCTCCTCAACCGAAATATTCACTTCCTTTGATCTTCCTCTCTTATCAACAAGTGTGATTAGACTGAATTTCGCATCTGCAAGATTATCTGCATAAACAGGAAATGAATCATTTCCCTTACGCAGACTATCAACGTATTCCTTTTTTGTCCTCTGTTCAGCATACTCCTCACTTGTATACATATCACAGGCAAAATTAGCGAGCATTGCCGTCGGAACGGAATAATTGCGAACAATAGCTGCTCCGCTCTTGGTATAATAGGTAATATCTATACTCATCTTATCGTATGAATTAGTATACTGATCACATTGGGTGGAAACTAGCTCATATTCATAGTTATTAGGATAAAAATGACGGTCAACGATCTCTTTGTTAAACTCAATCACATCGCTTATAAGCTGTTTATCATGAAAAATGAAATTATTCGTATTTAATACTTTGTTCCTTCCCCCTAAATTCACCACCATATCAGTGACAGATGAGACTGAAGGTGTATACTTTGCTCTTCCGAGACCATTTGTAACATCAATGACCTTGATTATACCGACTACAGCAGCACTTGCTGCAGCAAAGCCTACTGCTGCTGTCCAGAAACGTTTGAATCCGCGTCGTCTTATTACTTCCATAACAAACCAGATTATTCCGCTTATTATAAGAGCAGCAAGCAGACTGTTCAAAGAACTTGATATATTCATTAGAGAAACGATGCAATATACTATAACAGTCATTATTGCATAATAGAATCCCTTGTAAACATATGGTTTTGAAACATCCTCTGCCTTACGGTGTTTATAAAGCAGATAAGATACCATGATGATAATAAATGTAAAAAGTAAAGTTCTTAACAAGAACCACGTATAGTTGGCGTTCGTGAAATAGTAAAATTGCTCTTTTTCGTAAATAGAAGGAGTAAGGTCGCTTATGTTTAGGAAATATATAATATATCCCAAAACACCTACAGGACTTGTTGTGAAGAAAGTATAGTTCATGACAATAGAAATTCCTTCAAGTCCAAAATGTGCCGCGCTAACGATATTTCCCCATGTAAGACTTATAAACGATGGAATCATTATATTTATAGCTGCTATGCTGAATAAAGCCTCAAAGGTGCTGCCTGCAAAGTTTATTGCTAGCACGGTAAGAGAATACTGCATTATTAATCCGAGTATTACAATAAAAGTGCATTTCAGTATAAGCGGAACAAACTTAAAGAACTCGTGCATATCTATAAATGCCGAACCAATAAGTATTTCGATTGCAGCTATTGTGATACCAATAAGTAGAGGTGCTATATATGTAACAAGTCCCGAAATGTAATCCGCAAAGAAACGCTGTCGATTGTTCAGCGGAAGTGAATAGTTCATATCCACAAGTGATTTATTGTAAAGGTAACGGAAATTAATCATTGGTATTACAAAACCAAGCGCAATACTGAGCATTAAAGCTATGACCGCTGTAATCAAAAACGGAAGACTTTCATCTCCACTTGACAGATCATGTTCGTTTATATACATTTCTCTCAGCAATACTCCCGCCAAAACAGGAAGGCACAGTAGATGAAAAACTATATTGGTTATAAAGAGCTTCATATCTTGTGAAAATCTACTTTTCAGACGTACAGAAAAGAAGCTTTTTTTCTTATTCGGTGATGTTGTCGCTGCTGTCATATCCGAGCACCTCCAGTTCATAGATAAATATTTCTTCAAGTGTGAGAGGTATTACTTCTGTAAGCATAGGGTGTTTTGTTACAAGGGACGCCTTTATAGTCTCTATGTCGCCCTTTGCGATTATGAAACATATGCTCTGACTCTGCTCATAGTGCAGTATCTCTATTCCATCCTGAACAAAATCTTCCTTTTTATAATTTGCGACTGTACCGTCCTCATTTCTGCTGAACACAACCTGTATTTTATGCACGCTGCTCTTTACATCATCAATATCACGTGAGAAAACTATTTTACCGTTGTGAAGCAACGCTGCTGTATCGCAGACTTCGTTTATCTCTTTAAGGTTATGGGAAGAGATTATTGCAGTAAGCTGACGGTCAAGCATAGCATCAACAAGCATTTTCTTTACGATTATACGCATAGTCGGGTCAAGTCCATCAAACGCCTCGTCAAGAAGAAGATAATCTGTACGGCATGCAAGTCCGATTATAACTATAGCCTGTCGCTTCATGCCCTTTGAAAATGTATTTATCTTTTTATTTAGCGGAAGCCCCGTCTTATTTCGGAGAGTTTCAAATATTTCCTCTGAAAAAGACTTATAATAATCCTTGTAGTAGTTTTTTAACTGTTTAAGTGTAAATCCACCGAACTGAATTGTTTCATCATTTATGAAGAAAACTTTTTGTTTGGCATCTACATTGTCGAAAACACTTTCACCATCAACAAGTACTTCTCCTGATTCGGGAGCATAAATTCCTGAAATCAGTCTGAGTATTGTCGATTTGCCAGCGCCGTTTGAACCGAGCAGACCAAAAGAAGTGCCCTTTTCTATTGAAAAACTAACCCCATCAAGAGCGGTAAAGCTGTCGAACTTCTTTACTGTGTTTTTTAGTTCAATCATGCATGATCATCCTTTCTGTAAGATAAAAATAACGTGTCTATTCTTGCTTTAAGATCCTCTGGGGATATTCCTCTTTCAAAAGCATCGTTTACGGTAGAATCAAAATCGATCATAACCTTTTTACGGAACTCATCAAAATTCTGTGCAGACACGAAGCTTCCTCTTCCTGGGACAGAATATATTACTCCGTTGCGTTCAAGCTCCTGATATGCTTTTGAAACAGTATTCGGATTAACTCCTGTAGATTTAGCAAGCAATCTTACACTCGGAAGCTGATCATTCTCTGCAAGTGTCCCGTTAAGGATAAGCATGACGATCTTTTGATATATCTGCTCATATATGGGTATTCGGCTTGTCAGGTCAATTGAAAACATAAGCAGCTCCTTTCTGTGTTGTGTGTACTATGCATGATAGTACACTTGTTACACACATATAATATCACATCTTATTACGTTTGTCAATACTTTTTTAAAAAATAGAAACGTAATATTATTAAGAATGTGCTTTCATCAACTTTAAGCATATCTGGTTTGTAAATATAATAATCTCATTAATTATTCAAGACCTGGAACTTGGCGCGTAATCTGAAACAACAGAGTGATAAAATTTGAAGGGATGAATTTACTCATGAGTGAATATTGCATTTATTTGCGAAAATCGAGAGCAGATGTTGAGGCTGAATTTCGCGGTGAAGGAGAAACACTGAGCCGTCACAAGAATACGCTTATAGAGCTTTCAAAAAAACAAAATTTGAATATTGTGAAGATTTACAAGGAGATAGTAAGTGGTGACAGTATTGCTGCGCGTCCGCAGATGCAAGCTCTTCTTGAAGATGTTACAGTAGGAAAATATGCAGGTGTACTTGTAGTCGAGATAGAGCGACTTGCCCGTGGAGATACCATAGATCAAGGTATAGTAGCACAGGCTTTCCGAGATTCGTCTACAAAAATAATTACTCCAACTAAGACTTACGATCCGGATAATGAATTCGATGAAGAATACTTCGAGTTCGCATTGTTTATGAGCCGACGTGAGTACAAAACTATTAAGCGTCGTATGCAGGCCGGAAGGTTAGCTTCAGTTAAGGAGGGAAATTACATAAGTACTACTGCTCCTTATGGTTATCGTAAGGTAAATCCCGAGCCTAAAGTACATACTCTTGCAATTATTCCTGAAGAGGCTGAAATAATCAGACTCATATACAATATGTATCTTGAAGGTCACGGTACAAAATATATTGCTGACGAACTTAACAAAATTGGAATCAGTCCGAAGAAAAGTCTTTACTGGGGGCCTCCAAGCATAAAGAAGATACTTGCAAATCCCTTGTATTGCGGAAAGGTAGGTTGGAAAACAAAGTCCAACGGTGATGCGCTTTACCAAGGAATTCATGAACCGATTATCAGTGAAGAGATTTTTGATATAGTGCAGGATAAGAAAAAGAATAATCCAGCAGCTCAGCTTCATTCTAAAGATACTCTGCTGAACTACTATCACAACATACTCTACTGTAAGAATTGTGGCCATCAGCTAAAACGGAGGTTAATTGCAAGCAGTGGGCATGAATATATGTTATGCGTTTATGGAGAGTGTCGAGGTAAGACGGTAAGTTCCACTATAGAATCAATTGATGAGGCTGTTATTGCAGCACTTAGCTACCGCCTTAAGCAGTTTGAAAAGCTTAAAAGAAATGGAAAGCTTAATGGTAAAGCGCAGCCTGACAAACACGTGTTGCTTATGGCAGAACTTAAAAAGTCAAAACGTCAGTTGTCAAGGCTTCACGACTTATTAGAACAGGGAATTTACGATGCGAACACATTCTTTGAACGTTCGAAGACGATTAACGAACATATCAGCAATCTTACAGCTTCAATAAAGCAGCTTGAATGTGAAGAGCAAACTCCACACCTCTCGTCTGATAAATCAATAAAAAGGCTGCAATATGTCATCGATAATTTTATTATATCTGATCCTGAAGAAAAAAACAGATTGCTGCACACAGTCGTCAGAAAGATATACTACACTAAAACGAAAAGAATGTACAAAAATAAAACGGATTCAGATCTTACGCTTAGTGTTGAGTTCTTATAAGCCCGATGTACAACATGGATATTGTAATAAATTACAATATCCAGTAAATATAAAAAATCCTAATCCAAAGCTCGCTAAGATAATTATTTCACAGCTTGGAGGTCTGTAAACCAGATAGATATAGTTAATGAGTAAGTTATTATTGAGGGGATAAATAGACTATTTGGATAGTCATATTCTTTCGGTCAAATATAATATGTGATATCATTTGACGGAGTATTATATTCTTATCATTCTCGGAAATGTCATCTGAGATAATTTTGTCCATAACTGCTGTTGCTCTAATATTAAAACCTGTAGCCATTTCGTCCTGCGTTGACTGAGGTATAGCAGATTCTAGCTCTGATATACGACTTTGAATACGAAGTTTGTTCATTTTGTATTCCTCAATTGAGTCAATCTGTGCTTCAAAAGCTTCTTTAACACGTTTGAGCTTTTGGTATTCTTTTTTTAGAAGAATATCATTGATATTATCTGTCTGAGTTGCGGATTTTTTCGGTGGAGTGAATTGAATGTCACAATTATAAATATCTGATTTAATCTGATTGATAACAACTTTGTTAATTTTAGCTATTGTAATGCTATGAGAAGTTTTGCACTGTCCTCTGGCGTATTTGTGGCACTGTAAAGAAACACCTTTAACTGCCTGAACAAGAGTTGAGCCACAATCCGAACATCGGCATAAGCCCCGGAGCATAAAATCTGTCGTTTTTTGCTGTGCATTGCGTATATATTTTTTCTTTTGTTCTTTTAGACGTTCGTTTGCAGTTTTATAGAGTTCTTCGCTGATTATTGACTCGTGCTGTCCGTCAACGATAACGGTATTTGGGGATTGATGAAAACGATCTGAACTATCACGTCCGTTTAGATTACGACGCAGTTTCCCGATATAAGTTGGGTTGGTTAGGATGTATTCTATTGTTCTGTTTTCAAAGAGATTTCCTTTTGTAGACCGAATTTTCATTTTATTGAGTTTCATAGCAATATTTCGTATTCCTGTTCCTGCAACATAGTTCTCGAAAATCATTCTCACAACAGGTGCGGTTTCTTCATTAGGAACAAATATGTTATTTTCCATTCTGTACCCGAAAGGTGGTTTTGAAACTACACCTCCACGAGAAAATTTTTCGTTCATACCACGCTTTACTTCTTCAGCAAGATTAATTGAGTAGTATTCATCCATAGCTTCAAGGAGCGCTTCAATCAGAATGGAGGTTTTATTCTCACCGATATGTTCAGAAATAGATATCACATCTATTCCGCATTGTTTCCGAAGCATTGTTTTATATACTATACTATCTTTGCGGTTGCGGGCAAAACGTGAAAACTTCCATACAAGGATCATGTCAAATGGTTTAGGCTTTGTTTTTGCAAGTGATATCATCTTCATGAATGAAGGACGTTTTTCCGCCTTACGACCGCTGATACCTTCATCAATGAAAATAAACTCATCATAAATGATAATGTTGTTATGCTGAGCATATTCTTCGATTTTCTTTTTTTGACTGTCTGGCGAATATTCAAGCTGATCATCGGTTGATACTCGGATATATGCGGCAGCTGTTTTTATTGACATAAAAATTCCCCCTGCTTTTATTCTGTGAAATTAACACTGTGAATCAGTGAATAATACGTAATATTAAGAATAAATATTCTAATTCTGACAGTAAAAAAGCAAGAGATTGTTGTAATAGCTAACATGCACTTCGACATAAAAATATATTTGAGGTGATTTATGGCAAAAGAACTGAATGTTTTACCTTCTCTTGTTATTATGAGTGATGGAAATAAAAAGGAAATAAGTACATTTTCAAATAAAGAACATGAGAAATGGAGCGAAAAGATGTGCAAACAGATTGGAAGCGCAGTAAGTGATTATTATGCTGACGACACAGAAGGGTGGAATAAATTCGTAGGGGATATGGCACTATAATTTTTAGGAGCTTTTTCCTTATCTTTTGTTTGGCAATATTGTACAAAAATAAAACATAAAAAACACTATCAGACAGACTTACAACATTTTATTATTTTAGCTTTGGAATAATCTTGACAGTGAATCTGGAATGTGCTAAAATATACAGGAAATATTATGCATTCAAATGATTTATTGCTAAAAGCAGAATATGAAAGAATGCAAGAGAAACAGAAAAGGCAGATAATGTATGAAGAAAATATTGATTACGGGTGCAGGAAGCTATATTGGTACATCGTTTGAAGAATACATGAAACAGTGGCCGGAGGACTATCAGGTCGATACACTGGATATGATTGGCGATGCATGGAAAAACTATGATTTTTCAGGTTATGATACAGTTTATCATGTTGCTGGCATTGCGCACTCAGACAACGGAAAAATCAGTAAGGAAAAAGCAAAGCTTTATTATGAAGTGAACACTAAGCTTACAGTTAAAACTGCAATGAAAGCTAAATTGTCAGGCGTCAAGCAGTTTATTTTTATGAGTAGTGCTATCGTATATGGTGACAGCGCGCCGTTTGGCAAGAAAAAGGTCATTACCTCAAAAACACCAGTTAATCCTGCAAACTGCTATGGTGACAGTAAGGTGCGTGCGGAAAATGGCCTGAAGAAACTGGAAGATGCTTCGTTTAAAGTTGTTATACTGAGACCTCCTATGATATATGGTAAGGGTAGCAAAGGAAATTATCCGATTTTGGCAAAATTGGCTCAGAAGCTTCCTGTTTTCCCTTATGTGAAGAATTGTCGTTCAATGTTGTATATCGAAAATCTCATGTTATTTGTCAAGCTCATGATAGATAATAACGAGACAGGTATATTCTGGCCTCAAAATAAAGAATATAGCAATACAAGCGAACTTGTGAAAATGATTGCTGCTCAGCATGGAAAAAAGATAGTTCTTGTCAAAGGTGCAACGTTGCCGCTGAGGCTTATGGGTAGAATAACTGGCCTTGTTGATAAGGCTTTTGGAAATCTTGCTTATGATAAAAAAATGAGTGAGTATAAGGAAAAATACCAGGTTTTTACCTTGAAAGATAGCATTGCGAGGACAGAAAAATGAGTAAGAAAAGAATATTGGTTATAAGTCAATATTTTTATCCTGAGTCTTTCCGAATCAATGATATTTGCACTGAATGGGTAAAGCGTGGGTATGATGTTACCGTATTGACAGGTATCCCGAATTATCCTCAGGGAAAGTTTTTCGATGGATATAGCTGGACAAAAAAGAGAAAGGAAAAATGGAACGGCGTAAAGATAATAAGGATACCTTTGATTGCAAGAGGACATCATTCTATCGGATTAGTGCTGAATTATTTTTCTTTTGTTATATCTGGCTGGGTATGGAAACTTATAACAAAAGTTAAAGCAGACTATGTTTTCACTTTTGAGGTATCGCCTATGACACAGGCGCTTGTTGGAGTTTGGTATGCCAAGAAACATCATATTCCGCATTACATTTATGTTCAGGATCTTTGGCCTGAAAATGTTGAAACAGTTCTTGGTATTCATTCTCCGATTGTGGTCAAACCTATAAATAAAATGGTGGATTATATCTATAATAACTCGAAGATCATACTTGCTACATCACCAAGTTTTGTGAAAAATATTGAGAGCAGGGCAGGATCTTCACGTAAGGGAAAGGTTGTTTACTTACCTCAGTATGCTGAGGAGTTTTATCAGCCAATTCCGAATGCTAAGTCTGAAATGATACCTGATGATGGAGCATTCAAGATCATTTTTACTGGAAATATAGGTTATGCACAAGGACTTGATATTCTTCCGAAAGCAGCAAAACTGCTCAGTAAAGAGAATGTTCGCTTTGTCATTGTTGGCGAAGGCAGATATTTGGACGAGTTCAAAAATGATATTCGAAAAAACGGTGTAGATGATCAATTTAATCTGATTGAAAGGCAGCCTGCTGAAAGTATACCGGGATTGTTGTGCACCTGCGACGCAGCATTTCTCTCTTTTATGGACACTAGTCTGTTTGAGATGACAATACCTGCGAAATTACAGAGCTATATGGCTTGTGGTATGCCAATTATTGCTGCAGCAAGCGGTGAAACTAAGCGTATTGTTGAGGAAAGCGGTTGCGGTATATGCAGTAAGATCGGCGATTCTGAAATGCTTGCACAAGCCATTAGAAAGATGATGGATTCTGATATAAAATCTATGTCGGATAATTCATTAAAGTATTTCAAAAGCCATTTTGCCAAAAAACAATTAATGGATAAAATGGATCTGCTTTTTAAGTAAAGAAAACGTATTTGGGTGCGTTTTTTCAATGCTGAATTACTGTTGCGGTAAAAGTGTTTTTGCAATATTATAATCATAAAAAGATATAGTTTCTGTGATCCAAACTATATCTTTTTTCTATTTGGAGGTCCCGACGGCGAGATTGGTGCTTCGTTGCGTTATCTTAATCAGCGTTATTCAATGCCGTATGGTGAGGTTAAAGGGCTCCTTACTGATATTGGAACTGAGGAACTTGCTCACTTTGAGATGATATCTGCGATACTTTATCAGCTCACAAAAAATCTATCAATTGAGGAAATAAAGGAAAGCGGATTTGACACATATTTTGTGGATCATACAACGGGAATTTATCCTGTTGCTGCTTCAGGAATGCCATTTACTGCGACGTATTTTCAAT
Source organism: Ruminococcus flavefaciens (assembly GCA_002310115.1). Classification (GTDB taxonomy): domain Bacteria; phylum Bacillota; class Clostridia; order Oscillospirales; family Ruminococcaceae; genus Ruminococcus; species Ruminococcus flavefaciens_K. The sequence goes on along the minus strand of DBYI01000103.1, from coordinate 24,209 downwards.
CTAAGGGTGATATTATCACAGATCTCAGCGAGGATATGGCTGCTGAACAGAAAGCACGTACCACATATGATAATATCTTAAGACTTGCTGATGATCCTGATGTTAGAGATCCGATCCGGTTTCTGCGCGAGCGAGAGATAGTCCATTATCAACGCTTTGGGGAAGCTCTGCGTATCGCACAGGATAAACTTGATTCGAGAAATTACTATGCCTGCAACCCATCCTTTGACCAGAATTGTGGATTGAAAAAATAACGGCATCGGCTCTCCGTTAGGAGAGCCGATTTGCAGTGTCGGAGTAATATATTTTTCTGAAAATGGTATAATCTTGAGGAAAGTATAGTATCTGTTACGGAGCGTTGCATAAACCGTTATATTGATAGAAAACGGGCGGAAAATATGGTCATTTTACATATTGACAATGAATAAATAATGATATATAATATTAAAAATCACTTTTATAGGGGGGGATTTTTATGCCACATTCATCTGGAGACGGTTCGCACGGCGGTGGACGTGGAGGGGAACATGGAAGTTCTGGAAGTAGTGGGACGAGAATAAGCAAGTCACGTTTCAGTGGTTCAAGGAGGTATGTTACATATCATAACGGGGAGCCGCATTATTTCTATGCAAGCAAAAATTTTGACCCTAAATTTGATCCTAAGAGACTGCTTGTAGGTATATTCTATATACCATTTTTGATCTTTATTTTTCTTTCTTTTAAAAGTGTTATCCCTATAGTTCCAAAAAACTATAATCACAACATTGTGATCACAGATGACGCTGATGTTATTGCAGACGAGTGGGAACTTCGAGAAAGTCTTGACAGGTTTATGGATAAAACAGGTGTTACTCCGTCAGTTGTCACTGTTTACGATGATATGTTAGAAGGAAAAACGATTGAAGAATATACATTTGATAGGTATCAGAGAGAATTTGATGATGAAATGCACTGGCTCATAGTGTACTCAAAGCCAAAGGTCTACACCTCAACGGGAGTTGTTGACTGTAAGTGGAACGAAATGAAAGGTGACGATACCGATCCTATACTCAAGGAACGTGAAACTCATAAATTCAATAATTACCTTCAGAGTCTTCTTGATGATGATAACAGGAATGTGGGAACTTCAATAGCACAATCTTTTGATTATATAACGAATAATATTTCGAGTTTCCCTAATATTTCCGCTCTCGCAATGCCTCTTTTTATGCTGGGATTTATACTTTTTCATGCATATTTTATGCTCGGTCTCAATGAGCTTAAATACAGAAAAGCTGTTCCTGCGCCTGAAGAAGGGATTGATGATGCCGATGATGGAGTTTATGGCGAATATGAGATAAAAAGTAAGATAAACGACATAGCTTCTGCAAAGAATGAGAAAATGTGTCCCTATTGCGGAGGATACTTCTCATCGAATCTGACTAAATGCCCTCACTGTAATGCTATGACGTCTGATGAATATCAATAATATAAGAGCGGATGAGTTCCTTTTTCAGGGAGTTTATCCGCTTTTTATTAGCTGCTGCAAAATATTTTGACTCATATGCGGCTTGCATTTTGTTTAATTATGTGTTATTATTAAATCATGAAAGGAAATACGCTTATGAAGATAAATATCAGCAGACAAAAGGCGGATAAAATATTAATTGTTTTATGCTGGTTGCTTATGCCAATATATCTTTTCTTTGTTATCAAGCTTACCTTAAAGGGAAGACATTATGCATACAGAACAGTAATTATATGGCCGTTCTGGGAATACAGAAAGCTTTTCACATCGACAAGAAAATTTTATTGGGTCAAACAGATATTCAATAATATAATTATGCTTTTACCATGGGGATTGATGCTGTCGTTTATGACAAACAGAGTTCGGAGAGTGAAACACATACTTATTGCAGGGTTTGGATTATCATTATGTATAGAAATTACTCAGTTTATAACAAAAAGAGGAACATTCGAAATTGATGACCTAATTAATAATACAATGGGAGCTCTTATCGGATTTGGAATTTATCTTTTGGTGGATAGGCTTATTCTTTCCCGTTTACATAGTGAAAACGAATAAAAATTCTCTTACCGCAACGTCTTTACAGAAGTTGCGGAATTTTGTTGATAGGTAAATTTTCATAGCCATATGTATTAGCAAAAAGATGGTATACAAACAGTATATTGATTTTGCTCGTGATGTCATCAAAACTTATAATCAGGAGTTGGATTGATTGTGTAAATGTACGAAAATGCGATGATTGGCAGTGATTTTTATTGACATACAGAGAGTAATATGATATACTATAAACATAGAAGGAGAGGTTCATAAGATCTAAAAAGATATATAAGATATTGAGAATGGACATGGACCGAAGGGGGTTGGATGAGCAGCCGACACATAAAGTGTCGGCTGCTTATGATTTGCTCAATATAGGCTCAAATTATCGGGTAAAAGCTTGTTTAGCCTCTAAATTTATAGGTCATTATGCTTTTCACCGTCTAATGCTCGATAATTTGTGAGGAATATCTGCAAAAAGCATGGCTTTTAGCCAGCGTTTGCGGATATTTTTTTTATTATGCAGTATGATTAAGCAGAAATATCGGGAGACATAATAGGAAATGTAGGAAAAAACAGCTATATATTTACTGTTTCAGCTGTTATACTAGTAATAAAGGAGGCAACTGAAATGGTTAATTATATTATTATGCATGGTGTGAATTTCATCGGTAAAAACAATGGCCTGCTGTTTTCGGTTGTGAATGGTGAGGCAACTGTTACGGGATACGTAGGTCAGCCTGATAGCGTTATTATTCCCGATTTTTTCGGCTGTTACCCCGTTACGGAGTTGCGTGATAACGCATTCTATAATTGTGACACTTTGACGAAGATAAATATCTCACAAAATGTCAGAAAGATAGGTCATCATTGCTTTTATGCCTGTTCAGCTCTTGAAAGAGTTGAACTTCCGCTGAAACTCAACGAATTAGGCGCAGGTTGCTTCTGCGGTTGCGATAGGCTCGAATACATAGTGCTTCCTGAATCGATTAAAGCTCTTCCTGAATCCTGTTTTCGTGCCTGCTTTAGTCTTGAAAATCTTATTCTGCCGGATGAACTTGAAAGTATTGGAGAGTTTTGTTTTTCGGATTGTGAGTCAATGAATGATATAAGTATTGGTGAGAATATAAGAAGTATAGGCAACGGAGCTTTTTTTATGTGTCATAAGCTCAACAGTATTCATATACCGTCGACATGTAAAATAATAGGCGCACAAGCTTTGGGTTATGACAGTAACGGAAATGAACTTGTCAGAAATGAAAAATTTCTTATAACAGGTGAGATTGGCTCAGTAGCACAAATATACGCCTTGGAGAATGGATTTGGCTTTTTGGCGAAAAGTGAAACAACTGAAGCTTTTATAACACTAGCTTCTTTGAAGGAAAGCGTTATAGAAAATCATGAACTATTCCTTTCAGGAATTGTTGTGCTTGCAGCTTTTATAACTGTTGTTATTCGCTGTTTAATTTTACATAAGCGAAAGATAAATGATAAAAAATTGAGCAAATAAATCTCCAGAACTGACCGTATATTGCGTTTCTAAAAAAACATATCAATTTGAGGAATGTTTTGAGAAAACTCTTGCAATTTTAGGAAAAATATGATATTATATTTGTGTAGGTATGCGTTAAGTTCGATAATTAAGGTAGGCACTTAAATTATCGAGTTAATATAATTTAATATTATACGATCTGGAGGGATCATATTGAAGAAAGAGATGATTAAGCGGTCTGCAAGCACTGTGGCAGCTGCTTACATCGCTGCGATAGCGATGAGTATTCCCTCTGCGCCGAAAGCTCCTGAAATTGCTTCTGCGGCCGACAACGTTTTCAAGTATGAGTTTGAGGACGGCAAGACCAGCGGAGGAAAGATCTATGCAAACGGAGTTTCTGACGTGAAGATGGAAGATTTTCCTGAAGTTACCGATCTGAGTGGATTCTCGGGAAAAGGTTTTGCGTACCTCGATCAGAAAGGCACTACTCTCAGTATCGAAGTAGATGTTCCGGAAGAGGGACTTTACGAAATGACAATCTGTTACTGCGAGCCAAGTGATCCGAGAAAAAAAGTTCAGTATCTCAATGTAAACGGAGTCAATCAGGGAGAACTGACTTGTCCATATACCAATAAGTTTGCCGAGACTTCGGGCGGCGTGATCAACCTGAAAAAAGGTAAAAATACCATTGAGCTTAAGGCTTACTGGGGTTACACTTTTTTTGATTATATCACATTGAATCCTGCTTCGGAAAAACTAAAAAATCTTTCGCCTACAAAGGAACTTTCAAATCCAAAAGCTTCCGAAACGACTAAAAGACTTTACAGCTACCTCTGCGATGTGTATGGCAATCACATTATCTCAGGTCAACAAGAATACTGCGGCGATCATAACTACAATTTGTGGAACAGTCCCGATGTTTTTATCAAAGACAACGAGGCTGAGTTTGAATATATTAAAGAAAAGACAGGCAAGCAGCCTGCTATCCGAGGCATTGATTTCCTTGCTTACAATACATCATCAGAATGGCGTGACCATGCACCAGAGCGTGTTATAGAATGGGTCAACAAATATCATGGCATCGCCACTGTTTCATGGCACTGGAATGTGCCTTGCGAGGAAGGAAGTTCGGATATAGCATTCTATGTTGAGTCGGCAAATCCCAAGTTTACCACATTCAGTATTTCAAAAGCTCTCGAGAAGGGCACGTGGGAGAATGAGGTAATCATGGCTGACATTGAGCTGATTGCAGGTGAGCTAAAAAAGCTCAAGGATGCTGACGTACCGGTGCTGTGGAGACCTCTTCATGAAGCAGAGGGCGCATGGTTCTGGTGGGGAGCTGAGGGTGCTGAGCCCTGCAAGAAGCTTTACCGCCTGCTTTATGACCAGCTTACTAATGTATACGGACTTGATAACCTCATATGGATATGGACAGGTTCGACTTCACCAGAAGCTGCCGATTGGTACCCTGGTGACGATGTTGTTGATATCATAGGTTGTGACAAGTACAACTGTATGGACGGACTTCCTAATCTTAGTTCAATATCGTCTACCTTTTACAGCCTCGTACAGAGTACGGACGGACAGAAGATGGTAACGATGTCAGAGAACGACTCAATACCTTCACTTGAAAACCTTGTCAATGATAAAGCTGCTTGGCTGTATTTCTGTCCATGGTATATGAACTATCTTACCAGTGAGCAGAACAATCCCGTTGACAACCTTATCGAGATATACAACAGTGATTATTGTATAACTCTTGATGAGTTGCCAGATCTTAAGAGTTATCCCATAAATGGTGGAGAAGATGGTAATGTTGCGGTAACTACTTCATTGCCTATAACAACGACCACAACTACCACGAAGTCTTCTGCGGTGGTTTCTACCACTACGACTTTGGAGACTACCAAAACTACGGCAAAAACTGCTATAACAACGACTACGACTGTTACAAAGCCTGTCGAAACGGCCTCAGCCGTTTTGAAGTATAATAAAGGCGACGCCAACTGCGATGGAACTGTTGATATGTCTGACGCAGTGCTGATAATGCAGGCACTGGCAAATCCTGATAAATACGGCGTCAAGGGCACTGACTCACAACATATCACAGAGCAGGGACAGTCAAACGCTGACGTTGATACAAGCAGTAAAGGTCTTACTTCAAATGACGCTCTAGAGATACAGAAATATCTCCTCGGCTTACTGAAGTGGGAAGAATAAATCATTTGCATTCATTGAATCACATCATTAAAAGGGAGGAAAATATGATGGATCACAAAAAGTTTACCGCAGCAGTGATGAGTATCGTTACAGCTGCAAGTTCACTCAGTTTTTGCGCTACATCAGCAATAGCAGCTGATGATACGACTGAGCAGCAATTCTGTGCACCTATTAGCGAAGTAGTCAAGGACTCTGGCCTCGATATTGACTATGCTCGTGCGCTCCAGTATTCACTATATTTCTATGACGCAAATATGTGCGGTGATACTGCTGAAAGGGATAGCCGTCTTTCATGGCGTGGCGATTGCCATACCTATGATGCACACGTTCCTATGATTACATGGGATAAACAGACTAACAAGCAAAGTAAGGGCGGTACTAACCTTTCTGAGTCTTTCATGACGAAGTATAAGGATGTTCTTGATCCTGACGGCGATGGCACTATCGACGTTGCGGGCGGCTTCCATGACGCAGGTGATCACGTTGAATTCGGTATGCCTGAGAACTATTCTGCTGCTACTCTTGGCTGGGATTACTATGAATTCCGCGATGTATTCAAGAAGCTTGGCCAGGATGATCATATGGAGACTATTCTCCGTCACTTCAATGATTATCTTATGAAGTGTACATTCCGTGATAAGGATGGAAAAGTTATTGCTCACTGCTATCAGGTCGGTGACGGTAATATCGACCATGCTATATGGAACAGCCCTGAGGTAGATACTATGCCTAGACCGGCATTCTTCCTTACAGCTGAGAAGCCTCAGACAGACTACGTTGTTTCAGCATGTGCTTCACTTGCAATCAATTACCTCAACTTCAAGGATACAGACGAGGAGTATGCAGCTAAGTCACTTGATTACGCAAAGGCTCTTTGGAATTTCGCAAATGATAATGAAAAGGAGCTTTCTGATAACGCAGACGGTCCTGGAGCATTCTATGGCTCCACAAAGTGGGAAGACGACTACTGCTGGGCTGCTGCATGGATGTATCTAGCAACAGGCGATGCAAGTGTATTTGATTACGCTGTAGAGATATTTGATTATTATGCTCCTTCAGGCTGGTGCTACTGCTGGAATGATATGTGGAGCGGCGCAGGCGTTATGTGGGCTGCTATCAATCAGCAGAATCCAGAACTTGACCTCGTTCAGAAAATCAGAGACGCACAGGGTATGAACCAGTACGTATTAGATGATTTCTGGGACGATGACTGCGTAGGCAAGTGCCTTAAGACATGGAAGCAGCTCGAGACAAAGGGCGGTTTTGCTTACCTTAATCAGTGGGGAAGCTGCCGTTACAACACTGCTATGCAGATGATTTGTCTTGTTTATGATAAGTACAAGAACAATGGTGAGCCTAGTGAGTGGAGCGAGTGGGCTAAGAAGCAGATGGACTACGTTCTTGGTCAGAACGATATTACTTATAAAGAAACTGCTAAGCAGACAGTTCTCGCAGGCAGAAACGGTTCACACGGTCCAAGAGCATTTATTGTTGGTTATAATGATACAGCTGTAAAGAATCCTCACCATCGTGCGGCTTCAGGACTTCTTATGGCAGAAGATGCTCGTGAGCAGAAGCACATCCTTTGGGGCGCTCTTGCAGGAGGTCCTGATGGAAGTGATGGACACAGCGACAGCACTAATGACTGGGTAGAAAATGAGGTTACAATTGACTATAACGCTTGTCTCCCAGGCGCAGCAGCTGGCCTCTATGCAATTTATGGTACACCTGAAATGGCTGTAACACCAGATTTCCCACCTGAGGATGAGAAGAGAGTTTATGGTAGCGCTAACGGCGAAGGCGGCGGAAGCGGCTATTGGGTAGAAGCTGTTGGTGTTGACAAGCCTCTCAGTGACGGCGCAGGTACCACTCAGATATCCTTCAAGGTTCTTACAGGCGAAAGCAAGCCTTCAAAGAATATTTCTATCCGTTATTTCTTCAACATCAAGGAAATGGCAAAGGGTATAGACGGTCTTGGCGAAGTTCGTGAGCTTTACGACCAAGCATACACAGAAGATGGTGAAGGCGCTAACGGCGTTCTTACTGGTCCTTTTAAGTATGATAAAGTTGCTGATACATATTACGTTGAGATTACATGGGACGGATATGTTATCGCAAACTCAGGTAAGAAGTATCAGTTCGATCTTGGTATGTATTACGGCGATGTATGGGATCCTACAAACGACTGGAGTTATGACGGCCTTAAGATAGGCAAGACAGAGGACTTCTTTGCTGTTGATGATCCGCCGGAGACTCGTACGGATCACATGTGCATCTATGATGATGGTGTTCTTGTAGGCGGTATCGAGCCTGATGGAACAGCTCCTGAGGAAAAGCCAAAGGAAACTACCACAACAAAGCCGAAGTCTACAACTACAACAACAACTACTTCAAAGACAACTACAACTTCAACTTCATCGACTACAAAGGATGATAAGACAACAACTACAACTACAACTACAACTACAACATCTACAACAATTGCACCTAAGGAAACAACTACAACTAATAAGTTGGACGACGCACCTCAGACGGTTGGTGGCCTCGCAGGTGATGCTAACTGTGATGGTGCAGTTGATATGGCTGATGCGGTTCTTATCATGCAATCTCTTGCGAATCCGAACAAGTACGGAGTTGGCGGTACAGACAGCCGTGCTCTCACAGAGCAGGGAAAGCTCAACGCTGATGTTGACGCTAGTTCCAAAGGACTTACTTCCAACGACGCACTCAAGATACAGCAGTATCTCCTCGGAATAATCAAGGCATTCTGAGAAATAAAGTAAACATACAACTGCCGCTCACGGAAAGGGCGGCAGTTGTTTTTGTACGGCATAAATTAAAAAAGCAATATTTGACTTGACTTTATCTGCTGCTTATGTTAAAATTTAAGCGTTTGTTGAATGAATACTGATTGTAAAATACAATCAGTATTATACAGCTTATAATTTTGATATGGAGTTGGATTTGTTAAAATGAAAAACAGGACAAGCAAAAAAATAGCAGCTGCTGTGATGGCCGTTGTCTTGATAGGCGGAGGTATATCAGCACCTGCTGTGAGTAAGGCATTATTAGGAAATGTTTTGGCGGCTAATGATGAAGAGAAAAATGCATACGATAATGTCGATGGTTATGATCATATTAATGATTATGACCACATTGACAGATTTGATCTTTCTGTTTTTGATGAGGAAACAGGTGTTCTAACATTAAACGGAAGGGTTAACAGGGAGGATATATGGAAGTACAGAGGCAATAATAGTGTTAAAAAAGTAGTTTGTGAAAAGGGCACTGTTTTTCCTTCAAACAGCTCTGCTACTTTTTCGTTTATTAAAGCGGAAGTAATTGACCTCACCAATGCTGATACATCAAATGTTACTGATATGAGTTATATGTTTGATAACTGCAGCAATCTTAAGTCTCTTGATTTAAGTATGTTAAATACATCGAAGGTTACTAATATCAGATGTATGTTTATGGGTAACAGTATGACTTCAGTAAATTTAAAGAACTTTGATACTTCTAGTGTTACAAATATGTATGGTGTGTTCTGGGAGTGCAAAAATCTGACTTCTCTTGATCTCAGCGGTTTTGATACTTCAAAAGTTCGCGATATGAGTTATATGTTTGAATCCTGTTTGAATTTGACATCTCTTGAAATTAGAAATTTCAATACATCAAATGTGGAGAATATGCAGTTTATGTTTAAGAACTGTAGTAGTCTTACTTCACTTGATGTTAGCAGTTTTGATACATCAAATGTTATAAATTTTCACCGTATGTTTAGTGATTGTAAAAAACTGAATTCAATTGATGTAACAGGATTTGATATGTCAAAGGCTCTTAATGCTGAAAAAAATAATAGAGCTGATCGCGTATTTGGAATGTTTGATGAGTGTGAAGCACTTTATCCGAATATAATGCATGTTTTCGGTCAAAGCGTAACGCTTGACGGAAGTTTAGGCATGAATTTTATTATTTGTACAACTTCATATTATCATGGTCAGGTTACGGATAATGTTGCAAAAGCGATTTTGAGCGGCCCTAATGGTGATATAGTTATTACTGATTTTTCCGCTGCAAAACAGCCTGACGGAAAGTATAAGTTTACTTATCCTTTAAATGCAACTCAGGCAAGTTCTGATGTTACTATCAAATTCTATGATAAGGATGATAAACAGCTTATCCTATGCAGAATGGACGGCTCTGTTAATTATTATTCACTTAGTAGTTTTTCAAAGGCTGAAACAAGTTTAAACAATTATTTTAAAGATGTTAAAGAAGATTCAACATATAAGTCGGATCCTGTAACCACTATTATGGTAAACTCCCTCGAAAACTATTGTAATGCTGCTGAAAACTACTTCAAAAATACTACAAACAAAGTGAATGCGGTTTCAGATGAATTTGCTATTATTCTTAATAGCTACGCACCTACATTCGGATCTGACGTCAAAATTTCTCTTGTACTTGATTCAGAGAATGCTGTCAGAATATACACAAACGGTTCTGACGTTAAGATAGATGGAAAGAAAGCAGCTATATGTAAGAGCAAGTACGGAAAGTGCTACGAGATTGCAAATATCCCTGCGCACAGGCTCACTGAAACTCACAAACTTACTGTTGATGGTAAAGAGTATACATTCAGCCCTATGTCTTATGTTTATCGTGTTATCAATAGCGATAGCTCAAGCAAAAAACTTAAAGACGCTGCCTGGTCAGTGTTTATGTACGCATTTGCTGCAAACGAATACATGCTAAAGTAAAGTGAGGTAAAGTATGAAAGTAAAGTATAATGATCCTCAGATCGAGATAATAGTTTTCGATACAGAGGACGTAATAACAGATAGTCTTTTATCCAGTGACGTAGAGCTTCAACCTCAGTAAAAGTTGGAATGGCAGCCTTTAGGCTGCCATTGTTCGAAATATCTTGTGTTTTGAGAGGTTTAATTTAATATGAAAAGAACGATACCTATTCTTTTATTAGCAGCTCTTGCATTATGTAGTTGCAAAGATGAAAATGAAGTAACCTATGAAAGCAGTACTGTTTCGGACTCAACTGTCACTGAATCTGTGGTAAGCACCACTTCTTCTGCAGTGATTACTACAGTTTCAACAGTTGGGACGACAGTGACTAAAGTAAAAAGTACAGAAATCACAACTTCAATAAGCCACGAGAACAAAGATCTCATGGAAGATGGGATAATCCCTCCTGAGGTGGAAGAGGTAAGTACAGAAGATGAGATACCTCAGGTTACTCTTCCTGCTTCGGAGGATGACAAGCCTATAGAACTTCCTGTGATACCGATTGGATAATAAAAGACGACTCGCTGATGTATAAAGCTGCCATAAGCTGCCAATGATAGCTCTGAGGTGATATCTGTGAAAAATCATATGGTGGCTTTAATGGCAACTGGGCTCATGTTTGCCATAATTATTTCAAATATTGGAAGCTTTATGAGTGACGGACAAAGTCTTGACAAGCTTCGTGGCAGTGTTCTGCGGCTACATATCATTGCTGATTCTGACAGTGCAAGAGACCAGCAGCTCAAGCTGAAAGTTAGGGATGAACTACTGGAAAGAGGATTTTTTAATGAAGCTGCCGACCTTGTGGAGGCAGAAGAGATAGCCGATGAAAAGCTTGGAGAAATAGAACACGTAGCGGAGCTAGTGCTGCGGGAAAACGGTTGCGGAGATATGGTAACAGCGGAGCTTGCAGATTTTGACTTTAACGAGCGCGTTTACGGTAGTATTACAATGCCTGCAGGGCGTTACAGAGCTCTACGTATAAAAATAGGAAGAGCAAAAGGGCATAACTGGTGGTGTGTGATGTATCCGCCGCTTTGTTTGCCTGCTGCTTGTGAAGGCGAGAGCGATGACGATAAAACATATGAGGATATAGAAGAAAACAAAGAAGAGGAGAAACATTTCGATTCTAAGGAACTCGACATACTTAAACATCCCAGAAAATACAGGGTTAGATTTGCAATTTGGGACAAAATGCGCGGGTTACTGAAAGATGATAATGTGCAAAGTGACAAAAATAAAGAAGTGTCTTGACAATTATCGGGAATGAGTATATAATTATTTAGTAAACAAAGCAGAACTATGCGTTCTCACCGTCGGGCTATGCTGAAACGGTCAATATGTATGAACTATTGAGTTGTTCTTGCGGCAACTGTGATATAGTTATTGTGTATTGGTGAGTGCGGATATATTCTGCACTCATTTTTGTTTTTAAATTATTTTGCTTGGAGGTGCTTGACTATTAGCAAACAGGAACTGCAGATCAACGAAGAGATAAGAGACAAGGAAGTACTCGTAATCGACGCTGACGGTAAAAAGCTTGGCGTTTTATCCGCCAAAGAGGCTCAGCAGATAGCCTTCGACCAGGATCTGGATCTCGTTAAGATCGCTCCGCAGGCGACACCACCCGTATGCCGCGTTATGGACTACGGTAAGTATTGCTTTGAGCAGGCTAAGCGTGAAAAGGAAGCAAGAAAAAATCAGAAAGTCGTTTCTATAAAAGAGATCAGAATGTTCTCTACAATAGATACTCATGACTTTGAGACGAAGGTAAATCAGGCTGTCAAATTTTTACAGGGCGGCGATAAGCTTAAGGTCTCGGTAAGATTCCGCAAAAGAGCTATTGCACATCCCGAACTTGGAAGCGAGCTGCTTGATCGCTTCAAGGAAGCAGTTTCTGAGGCAGGCACTGTGGATAAGCCGGCTAAAATGGAGGGACGTAGCATAGTTATGTTCGTTTCACCTAAGGCCGCTAAGTAAGGAGGATCATATAATGGCAAAGGTAAAGGTTAAAACTCACTCGGGCGCTAAGAAGCGTTTTAAGATTACAGGAAGCGGTAAGGTAAAGTACCAGCACACCAATAAGAGACACAGACTTACTCAGAAGGATACAAAGCGCAAGAGAATCGCTCGTAACGCTGGTATTGCTGACTGCACAAATGCACCTACAATCAAAAAGCTCGTTCCTTATATGTAATCTATAGCGGAAAATCATTCCGTACTGTAAGTGCAATTCCCGTAATTTTAATTTTGGAGGTAAAAGACTATGGCACGTATTAAAGGTGCAATGATGACTCGTAAGAGAAGAAACAAGACTTTAAAGCTTGCTAAGGGCTACTGGGGCGCTAAGAGTAAGCACTTCAAGATGGCTAAGCAGGCTGTAATGAAGTCAGGCAACTATGCATACATCGGTAGAAAGCAGAAGAAGAGACAGTTTAGACAGCTTTGGATTACAAGAATCTCAGCTGCAGCTAAGCTTAATGGTATGAACTACTCAACATTCATGAATGGTTGCAAGAAGGCTGGTATCTCTCTAAACAGAAAGATGCTCTCTGAGATTGCTATCACAGACGCAGCTGGTTTCACAGCAATTGCTGACAAGGCAAAGGCTGCTCTTTAATTCAGATAATAAACACGCTTCTTAATTAATTTAAGAGCGTGTTTTTGTTAATTCGTTAGTTCATAATGCGTAATTAGCAGGTTACCTGCAATTACGCATTACGAATAATTCAGGCGGTGTTGTGCTATTGGAAAACATCATCACTTCAAAAGATAATCCTACAGTCAAGCTGTATCAGAGACTTTCTTCATCAAAAAAAGAAAGGCTTCAGTACGGCTTATTCGTGTTGGAGGGGCAGAGAATTGTAGAAGATGCTCTTCGTGAGGAAAGTGGTATAACTCAGATTATACTTACACAGAAAGCACAGGAGCGCTTCGGCGAGGAGCTTTTACAGGCTGATTTGAGGAGTACAAGGACTATTGTCATTTCAAATGAGCTTGGTAACAGGATTGCTTCAACGGATACTACACAAGGTGTATTTGCAATGTGCCGTATTCCTGTACAGCGCAGAGTACGAGATATAGTAAAAATTGGCGGCAAATACCTTGTACTGTTCGGATTGCAGGATCCAGGAAATGTTGGTATGATGATAAGAACTGCCGATGCTCTCGGTATTGATGGAGTTATACTCTCGGGAAGCTGCGATTTGTATAGTCCGAAAGTGATACGTTCTACTATGGGTTCTATATTTAGAATGAAGATAGCGATTGAAAACGATGCTGACGTTCTTTACTCAGAGCTTGAAGAGGTAGAAGCTGTGACTTCCGCAGCTGTCATAGATAAGGATGCAACTCTTGTGACGAAGTGTTGTTTTGAGGGTACTCAGGCGGTATTCATTGGCAATGAGGGTAACGGACTTCCATATGACATTGCACATCGCTGTACAAGAAGGATAATCATACCAATGCATGGAAATATTAACTCTCTCAATGCGGCAATGGCTGCGGGTATTCTTATGTGGGAACTTAGCAAATAATTAAAGTTTTCAGAGTTTATGCAGAAACCAAGGAACAGGTGTTATATGGTAAAGTTTACAGGAATTCACTGTACAGTTCATGCAGATTTACAATTATGGTTTACGTTATATATTAATATGGCATTATTCGTGCTTCAGGAAGACGAGTCGGTTGAGAGCCACGAGCTCGAAATGTCGGAGCTTATGACCGGGCTCATAAAGCTCGAGATATTCGGAATTGTCCGTTTGTTTCCGGACAAATGTTTGAACTTATTAAAGTAAGGGGAAAATCCAATGTCAGATTTAGTTATAGTAGAGTCGCCTGCAAAGGCAAAAACTATTCAGAAATATCTTGGTGCAGGCTACGAGGTCATTGCTTCAATGGGCCATGTACGTGATTTGCCAAAGTCAAAAATGGGTGTTGACAAGGATAACGACTTCAAGCCGCAGTATACGGATATGAAAGGTAAGGAGGATGTTATCAAGGAGCTAAAAAAGCGTGCCAAGAAGTGCGACAAAGTATATCTCGCAACCGACCCAGATCGTGAGGGAGAGGCTATATCATGGCATATAGCACAGATGCTTAAGCTCGATATGAACGACAATAACCGAGTTGCTTTCAACGAAATAACCAAGACAGGCGTAAAGAATGGTATGAGTAATCCGCACAAGATAGACGTTGATCTTGTGAACGCTCAACAGGCAAGACGTATTCTTGACCGACTTGTTGGTTATGAGCTCAGTCCGTTTTTATGGAAAAAGGTGAAAAGAGGTCTTTCAGCAGGGCGAGTACAGTCTGTGGCTGTTCGTCTTGTAGTTGACCGCGAAAATGAAATAAGGGATTTCATCCCCAAAGAGTATTGGTCTATCGATGCGAAGTTTACAGCTCCGTCATCTAGAAAGGTATTTGACGCTGCTCTTGTAGCAGTTGACGGCGACAAGCTAGAAATAGCAAACCAGGCAGAAGCGGACAATCTTCTAAAAAGACTTGAAAATGCTGAATATACGGTAAGTTCAGTAAAAAAACGTGTTACAAAGAAACAGCCTGCGCCTCCGTTTATAACTTCGACTCTCCAGCAGGAAGCTTCACGTAAGCTCAGTTTCAGTGCAAAGCGCACTATGAAGGCTGCACAGGAGCTTTACGAAGGTGTCGATGTACAGGGAGTTGGCGCTGTAGGTCTTATCACATACATGAGAACTGATAGCCTGCGTATATCTGATGAGGCAAAGAAGGCTGCTGCTGATTATATCGGAACTGTTTATGGTAGTGATTTTCTGCCTCCAGAGCCGAGGAGCTTTAAGACTAAAAGTAATGCCCAGGATGCTCATGAAGCTATACGTCCTTCAACTCCTGAGCTTACTCCTGAAAGAGTTAAATCCAGTCTCAGTGCAGATCAGTATAAGCTCTACAAGCTCATTTGGGAGCGCTTTATTGCAAGTCAGATGGCAAATGCGCTACTTGATACAGTTTCTGCTGATATCGAAGCAAATGGATGTACATTCAGAGCTTCTGGCTATTCAGTAAAATTTGAAGGATTTATGGTTCTCTATGTAGAGTCCACAGATTCTGATGATGGCACGAAGAAAATGCTGCCTGAGCTTCAGGCTGATGATAAGCTCAAGCTCAAGTCCATATCCGGCAATCAGCATTTTACACAGCCTCCTCCGCGTTTTACAGAAGCTTCGCTTATCAAGGCTCTTGAGGAGAACGGTATAGGCAGACCAAGTACTTATGCTCCGACAATTACCACTATCACATCGCGCCGTTATGTTGAGCATGAGGGCAAGGCTCTTAAGCCCACAAATCTCGGTGAGGTAATTACAGAACTTATGAAGGACCATTTTAAGAAAATAGTAGATGCCAAGTTTACTGCTGAAATGGAAAATAATCTTGATGAAGTCGAACACGGTGAAAAGAACTGGGTCAGCACTCTTCGTGAGTTCTATGATGATTTCTCAAAGACTCTTAAACAGGCGGAAGAAGCTATGGACGGCAAGCGCGTAAAGGTCCCTGATGAAGAGACAGATGTGGTTTGTGAGCTTTGCGGAAGAAATATGGTGATAAAGTACAGCAAGTACGGAAAATTCCTTGCTTGTCCCGGATTCCCCGAATGTAAGAATACAAAGAAGATTGTTACCGAAGCGGACGGAAGTTGTCCGCGTTGCGGAAAGAAAATGCTGTTGAAAAAGTCTAAGAAGGGCAGAAGTTTCTATGGCTGTGAGGGATTTCCTGATTGTAGCTTCATGACATGGAATGTTCCGACTCCGGAGCTATGCCCTCAGTGCGGCAAGACCCTTTTTATGAAAGGTGGAAAATCTGGAAAGCTCGTATGTGAAACAGAGGGCTGCGGCTATGAAAGAGAGCTGAAGAAATGAGCGTATGTGTAAATGTTATCGGCGCAGGGCTTGCAGGCTGCGAAGCAGCATGGGCAGTCGCCGAGGCTGGACTAAATGTAAGGCTTTACGAAATGAAGCCTGAAAAGTTCTCTCCTGCACATAAATACAATGGCTTTGCAGAGCTTGTCTGTTCAAATTCTCTGAAAGCGTCAAGACTTGAATCAGCCGCAGGACTTCTTAAATACGAAATGGAACTTCTGGGATCTCTTACAGTTCCGTGTGCCAAGGCAAATGCTGTTGAGGCAGGTGGAGCGCTTGCAGTTGACCGTGAAAAGTTTTCGGACGCAGTTACCAAAAAGATTAAGAATCATCCTCTAATTGAGCTGATAGGCGGTGAGGTTAAGGAACTTCCAGAAGGAACCACCATTATTGCTACTGGACCGCTGACACAGGGGGCAATGGCTGATATAATCACGGAGCTTTGTGGTGAGGGGCTGAGCTTTTATGATGCAGCCGCTCCTATTGTTACCGCTGAGAGCATAGATATGGAAAGAGCATTCTTTGCTTCTCGTTACGACAGGGGTGACGCTGATTATGTGAACTGCCCCATGAACAAGGATGAGTACCTTGCTTTTCACGCTGCTCTTATTGAAGCTGAAAAGGTGCAGCTTAAAGATTTTGAAACTCACCCGTTCAGCGTTTATGAAGGATGTATGCCTATTGAGGAGCTTGCTTCACGAGGAGTGGATACAATGCGTTTTGGTCCGATGAAACCTGTAGGTATTGACGATCCACGAACTGGCAGGAGACCTTATGCGGTAGTACAGCTCAGAAAAGAGAATCGTGAGGGATCACTTTTCAACCTTGTCGGTTTTCAGACAAATTTAAAATTCGGCGAGCAAAAACGCGTATTTTCAATGATACCAGGACTCGAAAATGCCGAGTTTATGCGATATGGAGTTATGCACAGAAACACTTTTATCAACAGTCCTGAGCTCTTGAACTCTGATTTCTCTATGAGAAGCCGTCCGGAGATATACTTTGCAGGACAGATAACAGGCGTTGAAGGGTATATGGAAAGTGCGGCAAGTGGACTTATTGCAGGTATCGCTGCTTCAAGAAAAATAAAGGGATTAGAACCTGTTCAGCTCCCTGCAGATACTATGACTGGAGCATTGTCACGTTATGTGAGCGACCCGTTCAACAGTGGCAATTTTCAGCCTATGGGTGCTAATATGGGAATACTTCCGGATATTGGTGTAAGGATAAAGGATAAGAAGGAACGCTACGGTGCATATGCAGAACGCGCGGTAAAGTCGCTGAGAGGAGAGCTTGAAAGAATTGGCTGTAAAGGTAATAGTTGATGCCTTCGGAGGGGATAATGCTCCTTTGGAAGTGCTAAAGGGCTGCGAAAGGGCAGTCCGTGAGTTGGATGTGGATATCGTACTCACAGGCAGGGAAAAGGAAATAAAAGACTGTGCTGCTAAAAACGGCATAAGTCTCGATGGTATAGAGATAGTTCATACCGATGATGTTTTTGATATACATGAAGAGCCGAAGGAGATAATCAAGTCGGGGAAGAATTCCTCGATGGCTGTAGGACTCAGCCTTCTTGCGGATGGCAGGGGTGACGCTTTTGTCTCGGCAGGAAGCACGGGGGCTCTCGTTATGGGAGCTACCTTCATCGTCAAGCGTATCAAAGGCATTAAACGGATTGCGCCATCTCCTGTTATGCCTGCGGATAAGGGAAGTTTTGTTCTTGTAGACGCAGGTGCGAATACTGAGTGCCGCCCAGAGATGTTGGTACAGTTTGCTATCATGGGCTGCGCCTACATGGAAAATGTCATGGGCGTTAATAATCCCAAGGTGGCACTACTGAATATCGGTTCTGAGGAAACAAAGGGCAGAGAGCTTGAAATAGAGGCTTACAAGCTACTTGAGAAGTCTGGACTGAATTTTGTTGGTAATATTGAAGCAAGAGACATGCCAAGGGGTGAGGTGCAGGTAGTCGTTACTGATGGTTTTACGGGAAATATTGCACTTAAGCTTTATGAAGGCATGGGCAGCTTTTTTTCAAAAAAGGTGAAATGGTTGTATTCTGGGGCAGGAAAGATCGGAGCCCTGCTCTCATTGAAAAAGATAAAGACATTCAGAAAACAGATGGACTACAAGGAAGTGGGCGGTTCGGCACTTTTAGGTGTAAAAAAGCCTGTTATCAAAGCGCACGGAAGCTCGGATGGTACTGCGTTTTTCAATGCTGTAAGGCAGGCAAAGCGTTGTGTTGAGGTGAATGTCGCAGGAGTGATAGAGAATTACGTATCTCGTATTGAAGCTGCGAACGAGGAGTGATACTATGGAAGATCTTGAAGTATTTGAAGAACTAATTGGCTATAAATTCAAGAATATACAGTTGCTGAAACAGGCTCTGTCACATTCGTCATACGCAAACGAGAAGAAACGGCCAAATGGTAGCAATGAAAGACTTGAATTTCTCGGTGATAGTGTGCTTTCAATAGTTGTTTCAGACTTTTTATACAAGAATCTCAATGTTGCAGAGGGCGAACTTACAAAAATGAGAGCTTCACTTGTTTGTGAGAAGTCCCTGCACATATTTGCAAAGCAGATAGAACTCGGAAAATTCATGCGTCTCGGTAAGGGAGAGGAGAACACAGGCGGCAGAGAGCGTCCCTCAATACTTGCGGATGCTTTTGAGGCTGTCATTGCCGCAATATATCTCGACGGTGGAATGGAGCCTGTATCAAAGCATATAATGCGCTTCATGCCAAAGGATATCCGTCACGCGAAAAAGCCTGTTTTCAACGACTTCAAGACTGTTTTGCAGGAGGTCGTACAAAAAAACCCAGAGGAAAAAGTGGAATACGTTCTTATCGGTGAGGAGGGCCCTGATCACAACAAGCGCTTCGTGGTTGAGGTGTGCCTTAACGACCAGGTGATAGGTAAGGGTACAGGCAAGAGTAAAAAGGAAGCTGAGCAGTTAGCTGCAAAGGAAGCTCTTGAGCTAATGGGTTATGAAGCACAGTAACATATCAATATTTGTGCCTCATATTGGCTGCCCTCATCTGTGCAGTTTCTGCGATCAGCGAACAATAAGCGGAGCGCAGCATGCTCCAAAAGGCGAGGAAGTCTACGAGATATGCAAAAAAGCAATTGCAGAAGTAAAAGAACCTGACAATACAGAAATAGCCTTTTTCGGCGGTAGCTTTACTGCAATACCTCGTGATTACATGATAGAGCTTCTTGAAGCCGCTCACAAGTTCGTAGGCGAGGGAAGGCTACGCGGTATACGCTGTTCTACCCGTCCTGACTGCATAGACTTTGAGGTTTTGCAGCTCCTGAAAAGTTACGGAGTTACTGCAATAGAACTGGGTGCTCAATCTATGGACGACGAAGTACTGGAGCTAAACGAGCGCGGGCATACCGTGGAAGATGTCGAGAATGCCTGTGAACTTATACGTGCATTCAATTTTGAACTAGGCTTGCAGATGATGATAGGGCTTTATGGAAGCACACCGCAGAAGGAATGGGTTACAGTTGAGCGTATAGCCGCACTTCATCCTGATACAGTAAGGATATATCCTGTTGTTGTGCTTAAAAATACACGTATTGGAGAACTTCTACAATCTGGCGAATATGTTCCTTTTAGCTTTGAAAAGGCTGTGGATATAGCCGCTTCAGCAATGACTATGTTTGAAGGGAACGGTATCAGAGTGATAAAATGTGGACTTCATGCCAGTGAATTCGTGGAGCGTGACATGATAGGCGGTTTCTATCATCCTGCGTTCCGTGAACTGTGCGAAGCCCTTATATATCGTCATAATATGGAATTTGCACTTCAAGGTGCTGGTAATATAGTCAGAGCTTTAATAGCTGTCAACGACAGATGTTTGAGCAAAGCAGCAGGGCAGAAAAAATCGAACATAGTCTATTTTGCCGAGCACGGTGTGGACATAAAATTAGTTGGGGATAAGAATATCCCTAAGTATGAATGCGAGCTGAGGAGGTGAGAACGTGTATCTGAAATCATTGGAAATACAGGGATTCAAGTCTTTTCCTGATAAAATCAGTCTGACCTTTGACAAAGGACTTACCGCAGTCGTTGGCCCTAATGGAAGCGGCAAGAGTAATATAGGTGATTCCGTTCGCTGGGTACTTGGAGAGCAGTCCACAAAGACACTTCGAGGCAACAAGATGGAGGATGTTATATTTTCCGGTACAGTTGCGAGAAAGCCGATGGGATTTGCCGCAGTTACGTTGAATATCGACAATCATGATAATACAATTCCCGATGTTGGCGATGAGATAGCTGTTACACGAAAGCTCTATAGAAGTGGTGAGAGCGAATATCAGATAAACGGTAAACCATGTAGACTTAAGGATATAAACGAGCTTTTCATGGATACTGGCCTTGGACGTGACGGATATTCTATTATCGGACAGGGACGTATTGCTGAAATAGTTGGTGCGAAGAGTTCTGAACGTCGTGATATATTTGAGGAAGCGGCTGGTATCTCCAAATTCAGGTACAAAAAGCTTGAAGCAGAGCGTAAACTCACAGCAGCGCAGGAAAATCTCCTGCGTCTCACGGATATTCTTTCCGAACTTGAGGGCAGAGTAGAGCCTTTGCGTATCCAGTCACAGAAAGCAGAAAAGTTCATAAAGCTTGCGGAAGAACGCAAAAAACTGGAAATATCTGTATGGGTGACGCGTCTTGACGAGATGAAGCTAAAGCTTGACGAACTGGATGGAAGAATACTGGTAAGTAAGAATGAATACGAGAACATAGAGAATGATATACAGCGTGAGGAGCAGAAGATAGCTGACGGTATAAGAAAAATGCAGGAAAGCACTATGCGCGCTGACGAGCTCCGTAGAAAAATGCTTGAAGAGGAGCAGACTGCTTCCGAAATGAAGTCGGGTATCGCTGTTCTCGAAAATGATATAAAGCACTGCAATGAAGCAGTTGAGACTGCTCAGAGAAATATTGACAATGCTGAGGAGGCAAAAAAAGCTCTGGAAGAAGAGCGAAAAGCCACACTAAAAGGACTTGAAGAGCTTGAAGAAAAGAAAAAAGCCCTTGAAGATGAGATAAAAGCAGCAGAGGAGAGTTTTGAAAAGGCTGAGAGCGAAAGTTCAAAGCTTGGTGACTCTGTTGATAAGGCAGGTAGCGAGATAAGCGGTATGTACATCAGACAGAGCGAGTACCGCTTTACTATAGAATCATCGAAGTCCATGATAAAGGAGCAGACCGAGCGTCTGGCAGCACTTCACGAGAGTAGTGGAAATCTCGGAAAAAAGCTGGAGGACTATGATAATCAAACGTTTTCCCTAAAGGAACAGGCCGAGAAGAATACTTCAAAGGCCGAGGAGATACGCAACAAGCTCAACGGCCTGGAAAGACTATACAAGTCGCGACGCGAGGGCTTTGAACAGGCAAAGAATGATTTTGAGCGTGCATTATATGAGCTTAAAGACAAGCAACAGCGTCGAAAGATACTTACCGACCTTGAAAACAACATGGAAGGTTTTGCAGGCAGTGTAAAGCAGGTGCTGAAAGCTTCAAAGCAGGGACGTATCGGTGGTGTTTTTGGTACTGTTGCCCAGAATATCAGTGTCGAACCCGACTATGCTGTTGCCATAGAGACTGCGCTAGGCGGCGCTATGCAAAACATAATAGTAGAGAATGAGGATATTGCAAAACGCTGTATTCGATTCTTAAAGGAACAAAAGGGCGGACGTGCGACATTTCTGCCAATAACATCAGTGAAGGGATATGAGCTCCGCGAACAGGGCCTTGAAAACTGCGAGGGCTTTGTTGCCAACGCTAACAAGATAGTTACCTATAATCCCAAGTTCAGTGGTATAATTGCTTCTCTCCTTGGACGAATAGTTATAGCAGAGGATATTGATACCGCTACTCTTATAGCCAAAAAGTATGGTTTCAAGTTCAAGATAGTAACTCTTGACGGACAGGTTATAAACGCAGGAGGTTCGTTCACTGGAGGTTCAGCGCAGAAATCTGGCGGAATTATTACCCGTAAGAACGAAATAGAGACGCTTGATGGCGAGATTGAAAAGCTCGAATCCGAGCGAGATGCTCTTCGCGATAGAGCCGAGAAGCTTCGTGCGGAGGCTGAGAAACTTCGATTTGACACTGAAGCTGCAAAAGATGAACAAACACAGTGTGAGGCTGATAAAGTTCGTATAGAGGCGGAACTCACAAGTCTTGCTTCAATGACTGAGCAGCTCCGCATGCAGTCAGAGGAATCGGAAAAACTTATTTCCGAGACAGAGCAGCGTATTGTAGCTGCTCGTCAGAACATAACTGATTCTGAAAAGGCTCTTGCTGAGACCGATGCAGAGATAAAAGCTGCTGAGGAAAAGCTTGCTGAGGGACAGGATATCCGTGAAAAGTTACGTATACAGCGAGAAGAACTGTCCGACAGATTATCCGAGCTTAAAATAAAGGGAATGGAGCTAGCAAAGGACGTTCAGGCGCAGGAACTGGAACTCTCGCGTATAGATGGCAGAGAAGCCGAGTTGAAAAGCGGTGCAAAGCAGTTTGAGGACGAAATATCACGTCAGAAGGACATAATCATTCATAAAGAGAATGAGATAGCTGAATTAAAGCAGAAACTTGCCGATTTCAAAGACAATACTGAAACTTATAACGCAGAGATACAGCGTTGCCATGATACTCATAAGGAGCAGAATCGCCTTGTAAACGAGATGCAGAACGGCCTTAAGGCCATAAACGAAACAAAGGAAAAGCTATCCGCAGACGTTACACGTCTTGAAGAACGCAGAGAGACCGTATGCCGTGATACTGACAATATAATTAGGCAGCTCATGGAAGTTTATGAGCTCACACGTTCGGAGGCAGTAGCAATTGCGGAGAAGATCGAGGACATGAACGTTGCTCAAGCTGAGTTGGCTACTATCAAGAACAAGATTCGGGCTCTTGGAAGCGTAAATGTTGATGCAATCGAGGAATATAAAGAAGTTTCCGAGCGTTACCGCTTTATGTCTGAGCAGATAGCGGACGTTCAGAAGTCAAAGACAGAACTTGAAAAGATAATCACAGATCTCACATCTGAGATGTGTAGGATATTCTCTGAGAGCTTTGAGATAATTAATTCGAATTTCAAAAGTATATTTGTTGAGTTGTTCGGCGGTGGAAAGGCAGAGCTGATACTTACAGATCCGGAAAACGTTCTGGAATCTGGAATTGAGATAAGTGTAGCACCTCCCGGAAAGGTAATTAAAAATCTTATCTCTCTGTCAGGTGGTGAGCAGTCCTTCGTAGCTATAGCAATATATTTTGCTATTCTGAAGCTGAGACCGGCACCGTTCTGTATACTTGATGAGATAGATGCTGCACTTGATGAAGTAAACGTAAGAAAGTACGCTCAGTACCTGAAAAAATTTACCGATACAACGCAGTTTGTGCTTGTAACACACAGAAGAAGTGCTATGGAAGAGGCAAACGTACTTTATGGTGTTACAATGCAGGAGGATGGTATATCCAAGCTCCTGAAAATGGAACAGGTGGATTTCCAGGAAGATGTTGCAGACGTACAGTAAAAACTGTCACACTTTCGCAGTTCGCTGCGATATTATAATAGGAACTGATTTGGAGGGCATACATGGGACTTTTTTCTAAGATATCCAGTGGTCTTAAAAAGACAAAGGAATTTCTTTTCGGCGGAATACAGCGAGTTCTTAATAAATTCACTGTAATTGATGAGGAACTTTTTGACGAGCTTGAGGAACAGATGAT
>DBYI01000104.1 GCA_002310115.1 Ruminococcus flavefaciens | reverse complement strand
AAAGCGTGTTTTTTCTTTTTCAATAAAGCCTAATTCCGTAGAAAAGGAGGTTTCTTTCTGTTCTGCTGTTACAAGTAGCAGCGGCTTTTGTGTGCAAAATCTTGACTTATGGCTAAAACTATACTATGATAAGGGAGGAATTTACATCATGTTAGAGCCTACACCCGTCGGACATTTCAGTAAGCTTGGCGCACAGACAATTCAAAATGTCACAAGCAATGACTCCGAATATCTGAAATTCTTAAAATATTTCGGACGAGTATTTAAGCACCCTGTTTCTGTTGCGCTTGAATTTTATTCAAACAGACCTGATGCACAGTTCATTGCTTCAAAAGGACAATGGGAACGTGCTGATTATCATGTTGCTTTCGGAGCAAAGGGTATTAATTTCCTCGATCAGAAAGGGACTTTAATCACACTGTATGATTTTGAGGACGTTATTGAGGAAATACCGCCAAAACGTTGGTCTGTTACTCAGAATAATGTTTCAGCTATCCGTTCTCAGCTACATTTAGCTGCTGAACAGCCGCTATTCATGGAATTAGAAAGCTCTGTGACCTCTCCAATGGACGATTTAAGCATTATTCAGGATTTGGGACTTGCAGCATTGCCTGATACTGACAAGCTTAAATTCCGTGACTCTTATCATAACATGATACAAGTAATGCTTACAGGCAGACTTGAAGTTAACGGCGCAAGGTACAGAATACAGCCTGATAGAGCTGCTTTAGGCTATTGTCAGACAGTTGAGCAGAAGTTTTATCTTCTTACAGCTGCTGCTTCGGCTGCAAGAAAGGCTCTTACAAGCCTTGAATACGCCTTTGATACACTACGTACACAGAATGAATTAATCAGAAAGGAAGCGAAAGAGAATGAAATACGAAGAATGGCAGAAGCTGAGTCAGGAAGAAAAGCTGAAAGTGTCGGAAACGGACTATCCGCAGCTACAGCCGGAGGAACTTCACAACGGGATAACATCAGCGAAAGTGGTGATGAAGGACGGACAGATAGGTTGGTTTCTGACACAGGAAGTCGGAACTCTGAAACAGGAGAAATGGTTTCCGGAGATAACAACGGAAACCCTGACGTCGGGGACAGAAAGGATAGAACAGCCGTATCTTCTGAGTCCACAGGACGGACTTTACACTCCGATGATACAGTACGACGAACCGACACTGGAGGAAGAACCAGTGGGACTTTACGGCAGAATGTGGATGGAGAACATGGAGAAGAATTACCCGGAGAAAGTCGAAATGATGATGTTCTTTCACAGGTATCTGACGGTAGCGAGGTCGGTGGACAAGAGAGCGGAGGAATACTACGATCAGCTGAGCGAACAGTACGACAAGAACAATCCACGTCCTCAGAACAGCCACGAAGCAATGACAACTTGGGAGACAATGAAGAAATACGAGATAGAACATCTGGTAATGACGGAAATAGTTCTCGTTCCGATAACGACAGTCTGAATGTTGATACAAATATCAACGCAGAAATTGCCGAAAAATGGGATAATCTTGACGTTATAGTTGACAATGAGAACGGTTCTATTGATTGGGTATATTATAATCCTGATAGTCTCGCAGGTGGACAGCTCGTCATCAATCACATATATGATGAGCTGTTTCAAGAAGCTGCAAGGTTTGAAAGCTATTATGATTTTCTCATTTCCTCTGCGGATCAGGTGCTTGTTGATATAACTTCTTCCGATTTTGCTTCATCTGCTAATCATTACCTCGATGTTGCGAACAGTGGTAAAGCTGCTTTTGTAAGTAGAACAAGCGATACAAAGGTAATAGAGCAGTATTTACAGAATTATGGAAAGAAATTACAACAGAATAATAATAAATACGCTGAGTATCGTGCTTCACTGCGGAATACGGTTTATACCCGTCTGAACGATACCCAGCGTTTTAATTTCTCCCATTGCAAATACGTAGAAGAACCGAAAAATAGCATTTGGGGAGAAATAGACAACGCTGTACGCATAAATAACGGTATCTTTCAGGTTACAACCGCTTCTCATGGTGGTATCATGATAAAATCTGAGATTGCAAAGACGGTTTTATCAAGAGAAGCACAGAAAATCGCACAGAAGGATAATGGTTGGCATTTCTTTGAGGAAGATTGTGCTTATGCTGCAGCAATGAGAGAAATCGTTGATAAAGACCTGTTCAGCGATATTAATTCTTATTTTTCAAGGCAGTATAACCAAAAGCCTGATGAATTCCTATCACGTTTCAATGACGTTATCAATACCTCTTTACAGCGTTGGTTCAAGTCCTATTGGGACAAACGTAAAACAGCGTTATATAACACTCTTTCTCCTGAAGAACAGGCAGAAGAAATAGGACAGCTCTCTTTCAGTGATAATACTGTCGATGATACAAGTATCAATGAAGGCGTATCTGACATTCAGACAGATTTACAAGCACTATTTAGTGTAGAAATCAACGGAGAACACAGCTTTTATAAGGTTGAAAACAAGACTGCTGATGATATATTGAGTATTGCTACTTCTGATGAGCCTTATCTCAGATTAAACGACATTGGAAATAAGATAAGTGAAGCTGAATATGCCGAAATACAGCAGAGTGCAGCATTCACATACTCTGTTGATGTAAACCTCGATAATAAGTCAGCTGTCGTTTACAGCATAAATGACAATATGGGTGGAATAGCCGAGGGAGACAGAACAGACGAGAATACAAGCGTAACAACTATAAGATTGGCTGATTATAAATCTTCGGATCATATTCAAGAAGCCACAAGCGAAAGTGATTTATCCGATAATGATATTCTTTCTTCCGGTCCGATAGTTGACGGAGTAGACGTTTATTCTGCTCTTGCAGCAGAAATTGACAGAGGAACAGGATTTGTAAATGGAAAATTTCGAGTTCAGGAGTTTTATGAAAAGAGCCGAAGCGTTCCCAATCACCCTACTGTTAATGAATTAGCTGACTGTCTGAAAAAAGAATACGGCATTGGCGGTCACAGCGGTGACGGAAATATCTCTATGGTGGATTATGACCGCAAAGGCATGACTTTTTCTTTTCAAAATGGTGAGAAATTCCGCCATACTTGGTTTAATGTAGCTTCATTGGTTGAATATCGTCTTAGAGAGAACATATATCTTTCTCCTGAGCAGCAAGAACAATGGCAGAAAATCAAGTCAGAACGTTCCACGGAACTAAACTTTGAGCCTTATAAAATAAAGATTGGCGATCAGTTTAAGCAAAAAGCAACTCAAATGATTTCTGAGGTTGTTTCTTTGCCTGATACAACGCCGTATTATAAGGGCGAATACACGGTCAAGAGATTACGCGGTTCTACTGAAATAACAGAAAACGTCTCATATAATGACCTTGTAGGTGACCTTTATCAGTATGTAGGTAATGTAGAAGCTATTAAAGCTGAACAGCAACAAGAAAACACAGGTACATTTGAGATATATCAGCTTAAGAGTGGTTCAGAGCTGCGTTATCATAGGTTCACAGATTATGAAACACTGCATAAGGAAGGAAATACCGTAGATTTTGATAATTATGAGCTGAAATACACCGATAAACTTCATGACGGAACAACACTTGAAGATATATACACTCGTTTCAATACAGCTCGTCCCGAAGATTTTACTGGACATTCGCTTTCTGTAAGCGATGTTATAGTTATTCATGACGGTGAAACTGCCGCAGCGTATTATATTGACGATGTTGACTATAAAAAAGTTCCTGAGTTCCTTCAGGCAGAGCAGAAGCCTGATATTATCGAGAAATTCAGAAACAAAACAGCTCTATCATTCAAGCCGATAAATAATATGTCAGCTGCTGACATAGAAAATATGGTCAAAGACTATATTGAAGCCATATTTGAAGAAAACAATTTTGAAGCAAAGGTTGGACGTACTGTTCTCTATGGAAGTCGCTCCCGTGGCATTGAAAATGATACCTCAGATATTGATATAGTTGCAGAAGTTGAGTCAACGCAGCATGAGGATACTCTTTTCAATGTTCTCCATGAGACGGAAAGAGAAATCGGCGGATATGTAGTAGATATAAATCCTATACGCAAGGAGCAGACAGGCACACTTGAAGATTATCTTATTGCTGCAGATAAATATCTATCTGAAAAAGCTGCAAATATAGATACACCTGATTATGAACAGGCTATACATGAGGGATTTACTGCTTTATACGCAAATCATACATATACTGACAAGCAAAAGAAGTTTCTTGAACGTCTTGAAAGGTTTGCTGCTAACAATAATGTTACCGAAAATATTGTAAGTACAGCTTTTGAAAATGGAGCTGCTTTCAGAAACACCTACGCAAATAAGGAATATGTCAGCCGTAATTTATTTGCAAGGCGGCTTGGCAGCACAGAAAAAGAGCTTGAAAGTAATATAAGAGCTGCTATAAGTCCACAAGAGCTTGAAACAAAGGTACATCAGGTTATCACCAATGCCGGTTCTGACGGTGGTATTGACGATAAAAAGGAATATGCTTCATTTGCAGAAGCAGTTGAAGTCGGACAAAAGTATATTGAGGACGGTTATCTTGGATTTGCGGTATATAATCAGAATACTCAGATGATAGAACGTGTAGAGGGCGATTTCCCTATAACACAAGCGTTCAATGATACTATCCTCAGAATAAATGGTATCAATGAGCAGTCTGATAAGGGCGGTCTTGTTATTGTTCAAGTTGGCGATTTTTGGGAGTTGTACGGCGAAGATGCTCGGAAAGCTGCTGACGTACTCGGAATTACATTAATGAAAAAGAGTAATGAAGATATGTGCGGTTTCTCAGATCGTGTCAAGGACGAATACTGTAAAAAGCTCTTAGATGAAGGCTATACCATTATAAATGGTACAAACATAGAGCATTTCGATGCCTTTACAAAAGCAAAGCAGCTTATAAATGACTTTTGTGAAAAAGAATACAAAATAGAGGCTGATTTCCGTGATATGCACAGTGTATCAATTGCGTATACTACGCTGCTTGATGATGAATTTGCAGTTCAGGTTACAGCTGACCTCATAGATTTAAAAATAATATATGAGTTTAATAACGAAGTATTCAACACAGAACAGTATGATAGCATCGAGGATATGGTAGAAAACGGACTAACAGGACTTAATTTTGACGAGCTTGTTTCCGTCCCTGATGAAGTTATTGAGAAATACCTTCCGAATATAAAGGACTACTCTGAAACATATACGATTTTATCACGCTGCAAACAGGATTGTACTTATACGATAAACAGAGCAGAACACATTGACAGTATGACAAGCCTGAATAAATATCTTTATGGTGGTTCGGTTGATACTTGTATCAACACTATGCGAGAGCTTTATGACAAGTTACCTGATACTGACAAGCCCGAATGGTTATCACTGGAGGATATTAATGATTATGAAAGGCAGCTTAACGAAATTTCCGCTAATATCGCTGAAAATCCCGTTGATACAAATATCAACGCAGAAGCAACTGCCGTTGCTACAAGTAGCAACGATGTAGAGCAGCTGACCGATGAACTTAATGCTCAGACGTTAAGTGATGTTGAAGTCGGAGATATTCTTCTTTTGAAAGAACCTGAAAGTGGCGAAATGATGTACTTCCGCATTGACAGTATGCAGGACAACTTCATGGTTAGTATGAGCCGTGTTGCTGACGATGTAGGAAACGACTTTACCGAAATAGGGCTTGCAACAAAGGGCATTATAGACGGTCACTGGAAAGAAACTCTGCTTGATGAAAATACAGACTCTCCGATATTACGCTTTACAAAGAGCTATCAGGAAGAATTAAGAAACACCAATACGGATAATACTATCATTAATATTCCTGAATACGGTATATCCATAGACCTTAAGGAAGTAGATTTCCTCTATCTAAGAGATGATTATTCCTCTCGTGACTATGGTGGATATGTCGATAGCAATGGTAATATAGCTCTTGACCATAATGGATTTGAAGAACTAAAAATCTTACTAACTAAAGATGGCTTTATTAATTCTGAGGAATACATTAGTGCATTTGGAGATGAATTAGGTAAAAATATCACAGGAGGTAAAGTTTCTGAGTTCACAATAAACAAGGTGAATGCTAAAGTTTCACATTTCATAAGAAATGCCGAAAAACTTGAAATATACACTCAGAGAGACAATGTAAAGCAGAATATTCAGATTAAAGAAGCAACCGTTGATACAAATATCAACGAAGCTCCTGTGGAGGAAAGAGTTCATAAAAGAGCTTCAAGAGCTGAAATGCTGTACAGAGAGTTCACAGAAGCATATCCTGATATGGCTAATGGCACTCATACATACGAAAGATATGGTGATGAATATGATGAATACGGCGAAAATGACGCATTTGAACCGCTTTCACTTGAATACTTAGGTGATGATACATATTCATTTATGACATGGTATGTGCTTAATGGTGATTTAATGCGTGATCCTGATTTTGTATTCTCTCTCGACCATGAAAATAAAGAGCTTCATGTATGGGAGTTCCAAATGGACGGTGTTCCGTCTTTCGGCACGTTATATGAAAGAGTTGAGCTTGATGATGGTTCAATTGACAGGCAGCTGCAAGCTTCACTGGAAGATAATTTCAGAACAAATCTCAGAAATGCAATAGCTGTTAAGCGTGAATTGACCGTATATAAGGATATAAACGGTGAGGAACATAACTTAAAGCCTGATGAAACAGAAGTAAAACCTGAGAAAATTGAGATAAACGATAGCAGCGCATATTATCGTGAAACTTTGAATGCTTTTTCAGAAAAGCACAGTTTAGGAGAGCTGAACCTCAAAAATGCTGATAACGGTTTCCATATAACTGAGAAGTTTAAGGACGGTATTTCTGTTCCAATGTGGTTTATAGCACATCGAGAGCCTACTTTACTTACTATAAGCGAACTTGAAAAAGAACTGGAATTGATTGAGAAACAGGCTGAAAGAAACAAGACAGATGTATCAGAAATGAATTTCAGACAGCGCACAGTAAAGGAACACGCCGGTATGACTGAGCTGCCAATGGTTCAGGACGATCTTCCTGAGATAAATCTTGTCAGCGATCCAAGAGAAAAGATTTCTAATAATAATATTGCTCTTATAGAGCTTGAACGCCTAAGAATTGCCGAAGCAAATGGAATTTATCCGTTTAGCACGAACCGTAATGACTATAACAGCATTGATAATTCACTTGCCCGTTTACGTGGATATTCAGGTTGGGGCGGTGTTCCTCAGTTATTCGATGAAACTTTCTCAAATTTAAAATATTGGAGAGATGCAATAAAGTCAAGACTTACACCTGAAGAATATGCAAATGCCCGTAGAACTACTCTAACATCACATTATACACCACAAGTAATAATTGATGCAATGTACAAAACAATACGTAATATGGGACTTCCAAAGAATTCAAGAATACTTGAACCTTCATGCGGAACAGGTAACTTTATAGCAAGAATGCCGCATGATATGGGCAAGGGCGGTATTGTCGGTGTAGAAATTGACTCCGTAACTGCGGATATTGCAAAATATCTGAATGTTCCGATTGAAGTGCCAAATGCTACAGAGAAAGACGAAATACTTAGAGATAAGCGTGATATAAGGATAATTAACAGTGGCTTTGAAAGGTCGGGGCTTGAAAATAACAGCTTTGACCTTGCTATCGGTAATGTTCCTTTTGGAGAGTTCAAGTTGAACGATCCTGATTATACTGATGATTGGTATATACATGACGCTTTCTTCCGAAAAGCACTTGATAAAGTTGCTCCGGGCGGTATTGTCGCATTTGTAACATCTACGGGTACACTGGATAAGAAAAATCCGAAAATAAGAGAATATCTTGCAACCCGTGCTGACCTTGTAGGTGCGGTAAGATTACCAAACAACGCTTTTGCCGATGCCGGTACAAGCACATCGACAGATATTGTATTCTTGCAAAAGAGGAAAGAGCTTCTCAAGGTTCACGATCCAAAGCCTGATTGGTGCTATACGCTGCCTGTTGAGGTTGAAATGGTCGGAAAAAAATATGAGGGAGAGAAGCGTACAGCGTATATAAACTCATATTTTGTTCAAAATCCGCAAATGGTACTTGGTACTATTAAGCAGACTACACACTTTGATATGCTTACTTGTGAGCCTATAGAGGGCAAAAACCTTAAAGACCAGCTTGATACTGCTTTCAGGCAGCTCAATGCAAAGATATCCATTGACAAGAGAGAACAATCTGTTCTTGAAAAGAAAGGATATGTTGAGCCGTGGGGTAAAAGCTTTACTTATCAGATTAAGGACGATAAAGTTTTCTTCAATTCAGGCAATGCAATGGAGGAAGTTGTTACAAAGGGTAAGAATTTTGAAAAATACAAGGCTCTGTGCGAACTGCGAGACACAACAAGGGAGCTGCTTGAAAAACAGGTTACTACTTCTATTGATTATGACCTTACACCTTTAAGGAACAAGCTGAATGAGCAATATGACAATTTTGTCAAGGAATATGGAAATACTACAAGTAAGTCCATTGTCAAGCTGTTCAGAAAAGATGCAGATTATCCAATACTTGCTGCATTAGAAAGTGTTGATCCTGATACTAAAGCAGTTACAAAAGCTGATATTTTCACACGAAGAACAGTTAATCCAATCAAGGAAATAACAGAAGTTGATACAATTGAAGAAGCTATGCAAGTTTCTCTCGATAAGAAAGGCAAAATTGACATAGGATATATGTCATGGCTGCTGCAACATAAATACGGCGATATGGATATTCCGTCAGTATCAGAAATAGTTGCTGCCGAATTGCTTGAAAAGGAACTTGTATTCAAAGATCCAGCAAAGATTGCAACAGGCAAACCTTATGCTGCTATCGTTGATAGATCTGAATATCTGTGCGGTGATGTTCGCAGAAAGCTTATTGAAGCAGAACAAGCAGCTGCGGAGGACAACAGCTATGCAAAGAATGTAGAAGCCTTAAAGGAAATTATTCCTGAAGATATAGGAGCTACAGAAATCAGCGTTGACCTCGGCTGTACATGGATTGATACAGAGGACTACGAAGCATTTATACGTTCTCTCAGCGGTAGATCTGAAAATGATCCGAAGGACTCCAGTGTTCAGTTCTCAAATGTCACAGGACAATTCAAGGTTGGCAGTTCTCGCAGCAGAACATCAGAGATATTTAATACGAATGAAATATCTACATACGGTACAGAGGATATGAATATGTATCGTATCATTGAAAATCTGCTTAATCAGCGTAAAGTACAGGTATTTGACTATATTCCCGATCCGCAAAAGGAAGGAAAGCTCAAATCCGTAATTAACAGCTATAAGACAAAAATAGCACAATCAAAGGCTAAAGAAATCAAGAAAGCGTTCAGTGAATGGATATTTGCAACAGATGAGCGCAAAGAAAAGTATGTAAAGCGTTATAATGAGCGTTTCAATAGTATTGTAGGACGTTCTTATGACGGTTCACACCTTACATTCACTGGATTGGCTAACAAATTTGAGCTGCGTAAACATCAGCTCAATTGTATCGCTCGTTCTATATACGGAGGTAACACTCTTGCAGCTCACTGTGTTGGTGCAGGCAAATCCGCTGTTATTGCAGCTTCTGTTATGAAGAAAAAGGAGCTTGGATTGATACACAAGGCTTGTGTAGTAGTTCCAAAGCCGCTTACAGAACAGACAGAACGTGAATGGCGAATGAGTTTCCCCGATGCAAAGCTATTTGTCCTCGACAACAAAGACTTATCTGACGAAAGCAAAAGAGAGTTATTCACAGCAAGAGTAGCAACAGGCGATTATGATGCTGTAATTATGTCACAGGAACAGTTTGAAAAACTGGCTATGTCTCCTGAGTATCAGGCTGATTATCTCGATAAAAAGATATCAGAAATGAGAAATGACCTTGAACAGCGCAAGCGTGAAACAGGTCGTAGAGATCCGTCTATAAAGGAACTGGAAGTTGTCATAATAAAAACAGAACGTCAGATTGAGAATATTATGAACCCCAAGACGAAATCAAGAGGTAAAGACAACCTGTTGAGTTTTGAAACGCTCGGATTTGATTATCTTGTAGCAGATGAAGCCCATGCTTATAAAAATGGTTATGTATCTACAAAAATGGGCGATGTTCAGGGCGTTAATACAAATGAGTCGGGACGTTCAGGTGATATGCTCATGAAATGCGATTACTTCAATAATGAGTTTGGCAACGGTCATATTCTTTTTGCAACAGGAACTCCAGTATCAAATTCGATGTCAGAGCTATATGTTATGACACGTTATCTCCGTCCTGATTTGCTCGAAAACTGTGGCTGCTCTCGATTTGATGATTGGGTAGCTACATTCGGAATGATTAAGACGCAGAATAAGAAAACGGCAACAGGAGAACTAAAGCTGAAAACTTGTTTTGCAGGCTTTAAAAATCGTCCTGAGCTGATGAAAATGTACAAAGAGTTTGCAGACCTTGTGGCTCTTGACAAGCTGCTTGCTGATCCTAATTCAAAGATAGTAGTACCGAAAATCAAAGGCGGTAAACCACAAGTAATTGAGATTGAAGCTACACCTGAACAGCGTGAGATAGTAAAGGACTTTGCAAGACGAGGCAGAGACATACAAAGCGGAAAAGTCAGACCTGACGAAGATAACCTGTTAAAAATCACAGGTGAAGCTCGTTTGGTAGGTTTGGGTAATAAAGCCGTTGCTGCTGTATGGCTTAAAAATGAAGGTGTTCTTCCTGACGGTTTCCTTGAAGATGATAAATCAGGAAAAATTGACGAATGTGTTAAACAAACAGCTCAGAGATATTTCGATAAATACGATGATAAAGCTGTACAGATTATTTTTTCAGATATTGCAGTTAATAGTGATGATGGAAAATTCTCCGCTTATGAGTATATAAGAGCTGAACTTATTGCTAAAGGTGTAAAGGCAGATGAAATAATATTTGCACCGAAGTCTGATGCAAAGAACAGGTCAGAAGTATTCAGAGATATTAATGAAGCTAAGTACCGCATTGTCATAGGAAGTACAGGAACTATCGGAACGGGAGCTAATATTCAGAAGCACCTTTATGCATTACATCATTTGGATATTCCGTGGCGTCCGTCAGATTTTGAGCAGCGTGAGGGAAGAATTGTCCGTCAGGGCAACCTCAATTCAGAAGTTGAGATACTGAATTACGTTACCAAAGGCACACTTGACAGTTATCTATATCAGGGCGTTACCGATAAGGCAAGAGGTATAGCACAGCTGTGGAATGACAGTAACATCAGCCGAACGTCTGAGGATATAGACGAAAAGGTATTGACATTCGGTGAGCTTGAAGCTGCTGCGGAGGGCAATCCGAAGCTCAGAGAGTATTCCGAATTAAAGAATAAGATTGACGAAATGCAAATCGTCAGAGCTGATTATAACCGTGAAACTACAAGGATTGAGCGCAGCCTGAAGGAAATACCTGATAAGCTCGCTGCTAAAAAGAAGCTTGTTGAGGGAGCGACAAAAGACCTTGAGCGTATAAAAGCTATGCGTATTAACGATAAACTTGAATTTATCGAAATAAAAACACATACTGGACAGGTTACATCTGACAGAGCCAAAGCCAACAAGTACATTGCAGATAAGGTAAGCAAGAAGATAAATAGTCCTTTTGATGAAAATCCTGCGTTTTATATCAAAGGTTTCAAAGTATCTTTTGCAACAACCGACGATCAGGGACACCCAGCATTTGCAATTCAAGGTGAACGGTCCGCAGCATATCGTATTGAGTGTGGCGTAGGAGAAAACTCCGATAATTATCAAAGATTACTTAATTTCTTTGATAAGGGCGTTGAAAGGCAGATAGAAAAGGATAATGCAGCCATTGATAAGCTGAACCTTGACTATAAGCAATCTCAGGAGAGAGTAAAAGCTCCTTTCCCCGGTGAAGATGAATACAACAACACTCTTAAAGCGTTTGAAGAACTTGAACACGAATTAACTGCCGGTGGCTATCTCGATAGTGGCGAAGAACTGACAGGCGCAGACGATTACAACGACTACGAAACAGAAAAATTGGATACAAACGTTAATGATACTGATGATATGGATATATCAGAGTACAATAGCATTTAAAATGTATCCTGTGATTTACAAGCACTATGCTTAATGTATAGTGCTTGTATAGTCACGCTTAGAAATGTAAATTCTTTCTTAATATTTGTCGATATTTATTGACTTACCTCTCAATGAGTGGTATAATCAAATTGAAGAAAAAAATTATATCACTTTTTATCACGTTTAAGGAGGTAATAAGCATGACAATCAGACAAATCAGAGACAAATATGAATTGACACAGGCTGAGCTTGCCGACATCACAGGTATTCCCAAAAGAACAATAGAGAATTGGGAAATGGAAATCAGGAAGGCATCTGAGTACATTCCCGGCTTAATTCTCTCAAAGGTCGAAGCTGCCATGAGACAGAAGCACAAAACCGAGGAACTTGAAAACTTATACTTAGGTATGGAACGATGTGATTTGAGGAATTATGCGAATACGACTCTCAATTCCTATTACGCTTACATGGCGAAACTCAATATCAATCCTGTTAAAGATCCTGAACACTTCATATCCAAATGTTGCAAAGACGTTTGGAGCATTTACGAAGCAGCTGAAAAATGCAGCAGCTCAATTAAGATAAAGGATTACATGGGCAGACTTGATACACTAAACGCTTATCTTAAAGACGCTCGCTGATATTAAGGAGGTTAATCTATGGCAAGGTTTGACTTAGGGTTAGCTCATTGCAAACTGAGAGATTACTCTAAAGGTATCCTTACTGAGTATATTCATTATTTAAAGGAACATAAAATTGATCCTTTAAAAGAAAAAGATAATCAATATGTAAAGAATTATTATGAAGTTTCACGCTTGGGTAAATACCCAACAGCTATATGTGAAACTGAAAAAGATATTAAAAGAATTGAAAAGAAGCTCGATGATTTGAGAGCCTTTATAAAATAAGGACAGGAGGTCTTTTATATGACAGATTTAGATTTGATTGTAGCGAAAGACAACGCTAAAATGTTAGCGAACAGAGTCATTGAGCTGTATTCAGATTATATAGAGGTCAATGAAATATCCAAATTTGATGATAAGAACCATTACGTTTGGGTTTATAATCAGCTCGATGAATACCTGAATAACTACATTGACTTGTGCAGAACTGAGCGTGATATATCAGCTATCACTGATAAGATAAAAGGGTTCAAAGCTGATATTGAAACGAGGTATAAAGCTCAAAAGGGATTGATGAAACCTTTGGTGGAACTCGATCACTACATTGACATTGTACAAGCAGAGTTTTATTGGTATCTTGATAATAATAATATTGATTTGTTAACTCAGGAAGAGCATCCAATGGTAAAAAAGTATTGGGAATTACAAGAGGTTGGTCGCAAAACTGCTGAATGTGATAGCTTGGAAGAAATTCAGGCTGTAAGAACAAAAGTTGACGAAATCAGAAAAATGATAAAGTGAGATAAGCACTTATGGATAAGGATATAATTTTTTCTTCAGAAGAGTATGAACGTGCTTATCAGAAAATCAACAAAATTGTTTCTCACGGAATAAGCAGCGTTCAAAATCCAACAGCCATTGTTCTTGGCGGTCAGCCCGGTGCAGGAAAGAATAGCCTTTATAAGAACGCAGACAAAAGGTTTGATTATAACATTGCTCATATAGATATTGACAAATTCAGAGAGCATCACCCTGATGCTGCCGAACTAAATAAAGAGCCTGAAACATACGGTGATAACACACAGGATTTTGCAGGAGCCGTCGTAGACAGACTTATTGATGAACTTGGTGATAAGAGTTTTAATATGATAATTGAAAGCTCTATGAAATCTCCAAAATCAGCGTTTCAGGATTATGCATTACTCAATCCTCGTGGATATAAAGTTGAAGCACAAATAATGGCTACGCCAAAAGAAGTATCATGGCAAGGCGTTCAGGACAGATACGAAAAGGAAAAGCAAGAGGGCAAACTTGCACGAATTGTTCCCAAAAAATTTCATGATTATGTTGTAGAAAACATTGCCAATTCTCTTGATATGATTTATCAATCAAATAAAATGAGCGATATTATAATCTACAACAGAGATATGGAAGTCTTGTATCAAATGTCCGAAACACCACACATTAATCCGTCGATAATGCTTGATAGTATTATCAATCAATCAGAGTTGGGAGGTAAAGCAATGACAGATATTGAAAGCAAAGAACTTATTGAAAAAGCTCGAACCGCAGACCTTGCAGACTATTTCAGAACAAGTGGATACACTCTGAAAAAAATCTGTGGTGAGACTTATGTAAACGAAATCAAAGGTTTAGTAATTAATACAGAGAGCAACAGTTGGTTCTCACATTACCAACAGGTCGGACGCAGAAACAATTCAATTGATTGTCTGACAATGATACTTGATAAGACATTCAAAGAAGCAGTTTATGAGCTGACAGGTCAAGATATTTCACACACACACTCATCTGAAAGGCGAACAGAACAGAAGCCAATCGTGAAAGCAACACCACCAAAACAGCAAGAAGTTAAAGAGAAAAAAGAAATGATAATGCCCGAACACGCACCAACACAAAGGAGAGTATTCGGTTATCTTCATACCGGCAGACACATATCGAATGATGTTATTCGTGAGTTCATAAATGATAAATTGCTTTATCAGACACAGGTTGAATTTCCCGGAATGCTTCAGGGCAAACCAGTAACATATAAAAGAGCTAATGCTGTTTTTGTACATAGAGATGAAACAGGAAAAGAGGTCGGCGGTGAAATACAAGGTCTTGATAGTGAGAAAAGATTTAAAGGAACTGTCGGTGGTACTGGAGAGTCTTTCTTCAAATTTGTACCCGTTAAAGATGTAAAACCTGTAAGAGCTTTTATATTTGAAAGTGCTATTGACTTAATGAGTTTCTATACAATGTGTACCGATAAGTCAAGGCTGAAAGGTACAATGCTTGTATCAATGGCAGGCTTAAAAAACTTTGTTGTTGAACAACTCAGAGCACAGGGACTTCATGTTATTTCCGCTGTCGATAACGACGATGCCGGAAGAAAATTTGAAAGTCAGAATGAGCTTACACGCTCGGACTCCGTAAAAGACAAGCTCGACATTCACAACTTTAAAGATTGGAATGAGAGACTTGAATATCAGACTAAGCACCCTGATTTTCTTTCAGAAGAACCTAAAATTATAAGTGAAATCAAAGAGAGAATTTCAAGAGAGAACACAAATAATACAAACTCAATTGGTGGGAGATAACAGGTATGAGTTATAATAAAACATATACAAATTTGCTGTTATCGCGAGATCAGATTGAGGGAATACTTTACGTCATGGATTGTTATTCTCAAACAGAGACAGCTCATAAATATAAAGAGTATGCAGAGAGAGTAAGAGAAAAAATATTAAAGTACGGAAGAATTTTCGGCAGAGACAATGAGGAAATGGTTGCACTAAATATGTATGAAACAGATATGATTATATTTGTTAAATTACTTGCAACATATATTTCGGCAGCTCAAGAAATGCCGAAAGATT
Source organism: Ruminococcus flavefaciens (assembly GCA_002310115.1). Classification (GTDB taxonomy): domain Bacteria; phylum Bacillota; class Clostridia; order Oscillospirales; family Ruminococcaceae; genus Ruminococcus; species Ruminococcus flavefaciens_K. Next base: position 22,298 of record DBYI01000104.1, on the reverse strand, counting down.
ATTTTCTTGATGTCAAAAATGCTTTCTGTGGTCGTAACGAAAAAATAACGGAAACGTAAAAAAAGGGTTTGGGAATTTCCCAAAAAAGTGGAACGGTAGGAACTGCTCTTAAAGGTAATTTTGAGAAAAGTCGAAAAATTTTTAAGGGCAGTTCTGAAAAGTCAAGGAATGTGTCCTTGCCCAAAAGCAGCACAATGTGATGCGGCTGTTTTGGAGGGTAAAAAATTAACATTTTTTATCATCCAAAACAGTTATTGGGTTCAAAAACCATTGTGTACACACAGCGGATTTTATGTCGCTAATATTCTCCGAATATTAGAACAGAATTGAAAAAATAAAAGGAGGAACTGATAAACGTGGGCGCATACAGCATCAGCTTCACGCTCGGCAAAGCAAGCTCAGAGCATGGTGGGAATATTCAGCATAACAACAGAAAGTTTACCGCTCCGAATGTCGATCCTGAAAAAGAAAAAGACAACATCTATTATAAAACTCAGGATATAAGAGAAGCATATCACAATCTATTTGACGAAGCCGTTGAAGAATACAACAAGAAGCAGACTCGTCCTTGTAGAAAAATAAAGAATTACTTTGAACATATCAACGAAGGAAAACGAGAAGAAATATTCTATGAAACAGTTGTACAGTTTGGCAACTTTGATGACTCTCCATGTGGAAGTGAACGTGGTGAGGAAGTAAAGCAGTTACTCGATGAATATATGAAAGAGTTTCAGGAACGAAATCCAAACCTTTATGTTTTCAATGCAGTGCTACACATGGACGAAGCAAGTCCACATATACACATTGACTTTATCCCCTATTACACCAAAGGCAGAGTGAACGGACTTTCAAAAGGGGTTTCAATGAAAGCTGCATTAGCTGAGCAAGGGTTTAAAACTAATAGCAAAAATTTTAACTGTTTAGTCTCTTGGGAGGCTTCTGAACGAAAAGCAATGGAAGTAATACTCAACAGGCGTGGTCATAATCGTGAAGATATGAATGCTACGTATAAGCACATGAGTGTTGAAGAATACAAAATTAGAAAAGACGAACAGAATATACGTAAACATCTTAAAAAGGTCTTAGAGGTCGGTTCAACTGATAAAGTTGAGAATACAGTACGCAATTTGAACATCAAGCTCAAATCTGCCAATCAAAAGATTAACAAACTTGAAAAAGAAAAAGTTTCCCCTCATAAGTCGTTCTTCTACTCGGACTCTGAGAAGCAAGCATTCATTCAAAATAAAATGGAAGAAAGCAGTATTCCTTTTGTAGAAACAGAAAACGGTTTTGATGCTCAAGAGTGTTATGTTGAGCAAATCAGGAAATGGGAACATGAATATATCTCTCCTGAGAAAAGTAACCGTAAGAAGCTTATGGAAGATATAGACAGGTTGATAGTTACCTGTGATGATATAAATGAGCTTTACAAGAAGCTTGAAGAATTGAAATATAAAATTCGATTTGGAAAGTACATATCAGTTAAGCCACCTTTGGCAGAACGATACATAAGATTGAAGTCACTCGGTGAGGATTATAATGAGCGATCACTACAAAATGCTATACAGTTCCGCATTAAGTTTGAGCAAGATCTGAAAGAGAAAATTGAGCAGCCAAATGCAGAACATTTTCCAAATTATAATGCTCTTACAACAATTCGGTTCTATACAGTAACATTCAAAAAGGGTTATCTTCCCTATCGAAAGATACATAAATTCAAACCTTTCACATGGACAAACGATGAGGAACTTGACAAGCTGCTGCTTCTGAATAAGAAGATTAGTGAGGGTGAAACAATAGAGTCCATGAAGAAAGAATTTGAAATTAAGGAGCTTGACTATAAGGAAAAAGACAAAGCTGCCGATGAGGCATTAAAGAAATATCAGCGATTAGTTAGAGGTAAAGAAGCCTTTTCCGTTTTGTATGAAGGAAAAGAGTCGAAGTTTATTTCAAGAGAGCAAGCTGAAAAATTCCGTGAAGCTTTCCCACACATCACAGAAGATAATTACATAGAACTATTTGCCTTTACCGATCAAGCAAAAAGAGATTGTGATGTTGCCAAAAGTATTGCACAAGAAGCTGAACAGGAGCTGCGTTCTCTCGGTGGTGCTATTGCCATTGCCGAACAGGTTGATGCTGGCACTTACGTTCAGGAGCTTGTAAGCAAGGAGAACATTCATCGCAACGCCGACCATCTTCCTAATGGAGTATTCCAATTATGATAAAGCTGAATGCAACACAAATAAAGGTCATAGCAATAATAGCTATGACCATAGACCATATAGCGCAGCTCTTTGTTCCGTATGGTACTGCGCTGTATTATATACTGAGGTTCATCGGTAAGACAACAGCTCCGGTGATGTGTTATTTCCTTGCAGAAGGGTTCAGGTACACACATGATAAGAAAAAATATATCCTACGGTTATCACTGTTTGCTGTCATAAGTGAGCCTGCATATTACATACTTGAATATGGAGCAGCTCCGTCCAGTACAGTTCACCTTCTGCAAAATCTTAACTTCCTGTTCAGTTTGTTATTGGCGTTTATATGCTTACTCATTCTGTCGAACAGTAAGCTGAATGCAACATTCAAAGTAATCCTTACTGCGATAACATTATCACTTACTCAGTTTGTGGATTGGGGTTTGATTATCCCGGTATGGACAATTATATTTTTCTTTTTCAATAAAGACAAAATGAAAATGACGTTGCTATTTATATCAACGACGTTAATTATCCTGCCGGTGACATTCCTGAGATTGTATGATAGCTTTTGGTATTTTACTCTTAACTATGGTGCGCTGCTTGCTCTGATCCCGATACATTTGTATAACGGAAAGCGGGACCGATGCAGCACTCCATTGAAAAAGAAAATCAATCGTTGGTTCTTCTACATTTACTATCCCCTTCACATGATTATATTATCTGCCATTGCATATAAATGAAAAGAGCAAGGTCACTGCCTTGCTCTTTTTTTATGTCTACCTAACAGAGTTCTATAAATTCCTCAATCTGATTGACGTATTCTTCAGGTATATCATCTTCCAAAATCTCACAGTAAACGGCAAGTTTGTTACACAACATATTATATAATCTCATAGGTGCAGCTGCGTTTGCCTGAAGCTCTCCAAGAGTAGCAAGCATATTCTGTATGATTGTTTCTTTACTTAACATAATATAAGTTCCTTTCGTTTTATTATAGATTTGGGTGATATTTCTTGTATTTCTCTTTTATTCGTATAGTATAATTACCATTAAGCAGCTGATCGTATTTTAATATAGACCATCCGTCATGTTTGACAGGAACGAAGCAGTATCCATCTATATTGTTGCCGCCTACATTTTCATATTCGACGCCTTTAATTATTAAGTATGCTCTTGCTGCAAGTGCCAATTCAACTTCCAGTCGTTTCATGATATGCTCCATTCTCCCCGTGTAGCCGGTAGGACAGCTTTGACTTTATTCTCTTTCGCTTGAAATACCGTCGAAGTATATACCACCATGTTTCTTTGCAGCATACATCATATCAACAAACGTTTCCATAAGTTCTGCAAATTCATCATCTTCGGTATAGTCCTCAAGGTCAGAGTCTTTGGTTTCTTCATTAATGTCTCCGTCTGCAACTCCAGTGACAAGCCAACTTCTGAATACTCTTTCGTTATTGACAGATCTGGCGATTAGCTCCATAGCTCTTACCATTTTTATTCGATCTCTGTTCAGGTTTGGTTCATAAGCTCTTAGTTGATTCATTACTTCTTCTTTTGTTACGTTTGATGAGCATATCCATATAATGGTTGCTATTTCTTCAATATCTGCCCCTTTGCGTACTCTATCGAAAAGTGTTTCATATTGTTCGTTATCTCCATTAGTAAACCAATTATTCTTTATACATAGTTCCCTGATTTCCATTGTGTTCATAGTATAAGTCCTTTCTCCCCGTAAAGCCGTTAGGTCAGCATATTCTTATTTACTTACAACACCTTATCCATTCGTCTGGAACATCACAAAAGTTTTCACCATCAACACCTACGATAAGTGCGTTGCCGACTATGCAAGTGCCTGCAATAACACTTGCAACAAAATTTTGTTCCATTCCCTTGATTAGTCCTTCTTCATTTACGATCATCTCGACTTTATCAGGGATCAGAGTGACAGTCTCGATGTAACCGTCAACTGCTTCTTGAAGTGCTTCAAGCTCATTTTCTATCTCGATTATCTTCTGCTCGTCCAGTGTTATTAAGATTGCTTTCATAGTTCTTTCCTTTCTGCCCGTCATGCCGTTAGCACAGCCGTTTATATCTTAAACTACGTCGTATTTAAGGTTCTCTCCAATATAAGCGAGAACGTAGGTGTGGTTTATCTTTGCGATTTTCGCAGCAGCTCTAACTATTGCACACGAAAACTCGTTTGTCATAAAGGAATGACTATCATCTTCTTTCATGATTTCCTGACAAGTGTACTCGACGTTTTCATCGGTAAGATGTCTTATTCCTACATCCATAAGATGGCTTATAGCCATTCTGAACAATACTTCGTTGCTTCTTCTCATTTTATCAAGTTCTTTTGCTGCTTCTTTATAGTTCATAATGTCAACCTTTCTCCCCGGTAAAGCCGTTAGGTCAGCTGAATGGTTATTTGTTAAGGTTCGGGCAAAGAGCTTTTCCGCCTATGCTCTGAGGGAAACGACTGTGTGATTTGCAATAAGGGCAATTATCTTTGTTGCTACATTCAGGACAGTAGCAAGCTTTCCATTCTTCATAGGTCATTTCAAGTTCCATTTTTTTGAATTGTTCCTTTGTAATCATAGTGGTTTCCTTTCTCCCCGTAAAGCCGTTAGGTCAGCTCCTGTGTTACTTCTTGATTGCTGCGAATTCCATATGGTACATATCAATTGATTTACCCTTGATTTCCCAATCAGGAATATTAGTGTGAGTTGGTTCAGTGTATCCGCATTTTACTGCGTCTTCTTGTTTTTCAAAGATTGCACTGATTTTTACAGTACAGAAGCGTGGTGTGTAAATCGTTGTTCCAAGTTCCATTGTTTTCATTGTATACTCCATTCTCCCCGTTTTCTGCCGTTAGGTCAGCTATTTGATTTTCAAGTTCCTTCGGTTTTTCCTTAACCTCTATATATATTATACACCCATTGGGTGTATTTTGCAATAGCTTTTGAGAAAAAATGCACTCATTGAGTGTATTTTCGTATGAATGCACAAATATGCTTTAAAACAAGATTAAGCGTTGTACAATACACCCAAAGGGTGTTTTTCTTTCAAATAAGCATTGACAACAGCACCTATTGGGTGTATAATACTTACTAAGAAAACGTTTTTAAGTACAGGAGGGTTATTATGACTTTTAAGGAGTTACGCTCGATGACAGATTTCAATCAAACTCAGTTTGCAAGTTATTTTAAGATCCCATTGAGGACAGTACAGAATTGGGAAGGTGGAGTCAGACAGCCGCCTGAGTATTTAATGGACCTTTTTATTTACAAGCTCAGGAATGAAGGACTATTAACTAATACTGAAGCATTTAGTGATAAAGAATGACTTTTCTTTTTCAATATAGCAATATAAGTTGATACAAATATCAACGCTAAGGAGGTATCCATAATGCCTATTTACGCTTTTTATTCAAAAAATCTAAACCATTATATTGAAGCTAAAAACAAAAAAGATGCAGTAAAAAAAGCTAAAGAGTTTGCAGAACAACATCAAATTAATGCTTACATCGTTATGAATACCCGTGCCGATGTAGTATGTGCAGTTGATGATAGTGATTTTTCAAAAATGCTTTTATATGGACGAAAAGGAATGGATGATCTGGATTATAAAGAAGCCTATAAATTGGGATATAGTGAAGGTTACAAGGACGGTTTTAAAGACGGAAGTGATGATTTTGCTAATAATCTTGGATTTAATAATAGGCAAGGTAATTCTAACGTAAAACAGCTTACGGATCTTCCGCAAATATTACTTGAAGATTTAAAATTACCTGCCCGTGCATATAACGCCTTACGCTTTCAACGCATTAAAACATTACGTGGAATAGCTTGCCTTTCGCCTAAAGAGCTTTCAAATCTAAGAAATGTAGGAAAAGGTACTTACATAGAAATTGTCGAGGTATTAAGTCAATATGGAGTAAATAAGGCTCCTTATATTGATTGGCTTCATAGTCGAGGCAAAAAAGATCCTGATGAAAACAGCAATCAGGATATAATATCATTAGGTCTGAATGAAAAGGACTTATCTGTACGTACTTATAATGCTTTGCTTCGTCATGGTTTCCGAACGCTTCAAGATATTATTGCTCTTTCACCTGATGAACTTAGGCAAATAAAAGGATTTGATAAAAAAGGATATAATGAAGTTGTTCAACTTCTAAAAAAGTACGGGATAAATACAGATAATTATTGATTGTACGGCAAACTAAGGAGTAAATAATGGCAGATAGAGAAATAATTGATAGAGATACTTATAAGAAGATTAAGAAGATGGATCGTGAAACTCTAACTAAATTCATTCTCCAGTATGGAGATAAGCTGCTCGTTGAACAAGGAAAGACAATAGATCTTCCTGCCCTGCAGGAGCAGCTCAGTCAGATCAAGGGCATTGGTGATAAGCGACTTGAAGAAATTATGGTCGTTATCGAGAAGTTCTTGAATGTATAAAATGGGCAGACTCAGAATTGTAGTAGAGTGTTTTCTTTTTCAAAAAAGAAAAAGCCGGTGTAACCTCACATTTGAAGGTTGCACTGGCTGTTTTTTTATGATATAATTATCCTTATAGAGTAAGCTCTATTAGGATATGAAAAATATGTCCGATTAAAGTCTGTATACATATAAACAAACGTCCGCTATTGTTTAAGTACTCTAACAGGACACAATTTGTTTATCTTCGCCAATATCGGTACTCATTGTAAATATTATTAACTGTTTCTGCAAAAATAGTTCGGGAATGTTTCTCAGGATTATTGTTTCTGCCTTTATTAATAAGATATTGGTCACGAAGTTGCTGCTTTAACTTGTTTTCTTCAATCCATTGTAATTTCTCATCTATATCATAAGCCTTATCTCGATATTCCCAACGGTAGGATAACCGCCAACCTTTATAGCAGCGGATATATTGTTGCTGACCATTACTACAATGATAGACTATTGCAATGTCACAACTGTGTTCAACCCGGCAATTTACTTTATCAACCGCCTTAATGGTGATTACACTTGTAGAATTTTCAATCTTTGAATAGCCGTATTTATCCTTGTGTTTTTGAAATGCTTCAAAAATTAGGCTATGTATCTGCTCTGCACTGTATTTTTCTTCGGGATCATTAGGCTCTATATTAAGATCAAAGTCATATCCAATATTGCCGTTTACTTCTCGTGTAATCATGTTTCGACTTGAACTTCCTATGAAATCAAAACGGAACGTAAAATAAGGCTTAACTTCTTTCTGAACTGCTTTAACAAGGTTGATTAAATTTTCCTTGTGTGGAGCAGCTTCTTTCCTTGAGACATATTCAAATTCTCGCATACAAAAAACTCCTTTATAATAAGAATATCCCAAGCCACCGTTTGATACCTTCAAACCTTTTAATTATATTACAAATCAAGGGCGTTGTCAATATCAAAATTATCGTTGATACAAATATCAACGGAAAGGAAAAGTAATATGGATAAAACCTACATTGGATATGCCCGTGTTTCTACTGAGGAACAGAATGAAGCTCGGCAGCTACAATCCTTTGAAAGCTATACTGAAAAAATAAAAAAAGTATTCATCGACAAAATGAGTGGTAAAGACATCAATCGTCCGCAGCTACAAGCTATGCTTGAATATGTTCGTGAAGGTGATGTAATTGTTGTTTCAGAGTTTTCTCGACTTGCGAGAAGTACAAGAGATATGCTACAGATCGTTCAGGAATTGACTGATAAAGGGGTAGGTCTGATCAGCTTGAAGGAGAAAATCGACACAGATAGCAGCACAGGGCGTTTTATGCTGACCGTATTTGCAGCTCTTGCTGAGCTTGAAAGGGATACTATCTTACAAAGACAGCGTGAGGGTATTGCCATTGCGAAGCAGCAAGGCAAGTACAAAGGGCGTAAACCTCTTCCCTTCAATGAAGATAAGTTCAGAGCTGAGTGTAAAAAATGGCGCAACGGCGATCAGACTGCGGTTGCAACTATGAAAAAACTGGATATGAAAAAGAATAGGTTTTATAAGATAGTAAATGATTTAGGCGTATAATTATGTTATAAAGGAGTAAATATTATGTCATGGACAACGATTAATAGGAATTTTATGAGTCATATTAAACCATGTGAATACTCGGACAAGGAAATGCTGTCAAATTTTATAAAAGCAAATGGTTTTTCAAAAATGACAGAGTGTGATGTAAATTGGAATGTTAAATGGGTTCTTGTTCAAGGCGGTTATATTGGTTCTTATAATCCGTATGGTACTGCACCGCCTTTTATAGATCACAGCCAATACTTTAAAAATACAGATACTGGTGTGTGCTGCCTTACCTTTAACACCTATGAGAAAATAGATAAAGTCAGAGCTGCTCTTACAGAGTGGGCAGCTAAAAATGGTTTGGAATTTGAAGTTTATGAACCTGAATATAGTTGGTATTATCCTAATACAACTTGTTTTGTAGTGATACATCTACCAAAAGATGTAATAAAACTAAAGTGATTACCCAAAATTCAGCTTAATGCTTTGCTAAGAAGTTTGTTTTCTTTTTCAAAATGGCTTATTTAGTTTTATATCAGCGATATATACCAAATTGACTTTCACAAAAATTTGTGATATAATTATTTTAATTTGTTATTGTTATACTATATAATAAGGGGTGTTACTATATGCGTATTAAAGACAGTTTTGAGCAGCTTATGTTTGATTTAAAAAGTGTATCTGTGAATAAAAGCGATCAAGGCTCAAAATTTGAAAAACTTATGCAAAAATACTTTCTCACAAGTCCTCTCTATTCTGAAATATATGAACAAGTCTGGCTATGGAAGGATTTTCCGTATGCTAATACGCATGATATAGGCATTGACCTTGTTGCTAAGTTAAGAGATAGAGATGCGTTCTGTGCTATCCAATGCAAATTTTATGACGCAAATAATTATGTATCAAAAGATGATGTTGATACATTTTTGTCGGCTTCAGGCAAGGCGTTCTATATAGACGGTAAGGAACATAGATATTCTGAACGTATTATTGTATCTACTACTGATAAATGGACTTCTAATGCTGAGGAAACAATAATTGGGCAATTACCGCCTGTAAACCGTATACGTTTACAAGACCTTAAAGACTCAGGTATTGATTGGGATAGTTTTTCCCTTGATAAAATTGAGAATATGAAGGTATGTACTAAGAAAAAAGAACGTCCTCATCAAAAAGATGCTATTGCTGCCGTGATTAAAGGTTTTAAAGAGTCAGATCGTGGTAAATTAGTTATGGCTTGCGGTACAGGAAAAACCTTTACTGCTCTAAAAATTGCAGAAGCTGTAACAAATGGGACGGGTAATGTTCTTTTCTTAGTTCCGTCTATTTCACTACTCAATCAGACGTTGGTTGAATGGTCAGCTCAGACTAAGTATAAATACAGAGTATATGCTATATGTTCTGATCCTAAAGCAAGTAAGACTTCCGACAATATTGATAGTATTACAGACTTAGTAATTCCTGCAACAACTAATGTTAGTAAACTTATTTCTCGTTATGAAGGAGATAATTCTGATAGTACACTTAATTTCTTTTTTTCAACTTATCAGTCTATCGAAGTAGTATCCGAATTTCAAAAGCAAAGCGGTATAAATTTCAATATTATTATATGTGATGAAGCTCATCGTACAACAGGCGTAACGCTCGCTGGTGAAGATGAAAGTAACTTTGTTAAAGTACATTCAGATGATTTTATAAAAGCTGATAAGCGTTTATATATGACAGCTACACCGCGCATTTATGGTGATGAAAGCAAGAAAAAAGCAAGTGAGGGCAGTGCATTGCTTTGTTCTATGGACGATGAAAGTATATATGGTAAAGAGTTTTATTGTTTAGGCTTCTCAAAGGCGGTATCATTAGGACTTCTCGCTGATTATAAAGTAATCGTTCTTGCTGTAGATGAAGGCTATGTAAGTAGAAGACTCCAACATCTTATAACAGACAAGAGTAGTGAGTTGAAACTCGACGATGCTGTTAAAATACTTGGGTGTCTTAACGGTCTATCAAAGAGAACACTGTTTGATAGTGAGGAAAACTATTTTGCTAACGATCCGACTCCTATGCGGAGAGCTGTCGCTTTTAATAGTAGTATCAAGGCTTCAAAACAGTTTGTGGCTATGTTTGAGGATATTCAGAACGAGCTTATGCTCAACAGTCATGATGACAGTATAGTTACCGTTCAGCTCGGACACGTTGACGGTACGGATAATGCACTTGTAAGAAAAAATCGCATAGATTGGTTGAAAGAAAACACCTCTGATAATAGTTGTCGTGTGCTTTCAAATGCTCGTTGTCTATCTGAGGGTATTGATGTTCCTGCACTCGATGCTGTTATGTTCCTTAATCCTCGTAACTCTATAGTTGATATTATTCAGTCTGTTGGTAGAGTAATGCGTAAAGCAGAGGGTAAACAGTATGGTTATATTATTCTTCCAATAGGTATTCCAGCTGGCATGGAGCCAGAAGAAGCTCTAAATGACAACAAACGTTATAAAATAGTATGGGATGTATTACAGGCACTTAGAGCACACGATGATAGATTTAACAACACAATAAATAAGATTGACCTCAACAAGAAAAAGCCTGATAATATTCAGATTATCGGTGTAACCGCCACAGGTGACAGTGATGGTGGTAGAGGTTCTGAAAAATATCGTCAGTTACAACTTAACTTTGATGACCTTGAAAAATGGAAGAACAGTATATATGCAAAAATAGTTAAGAAGTGTGGTTCACGCCGTTATTGGGAGACATGGGCGAAGGATATAGCAGATATCGCTAATAGACACATTGAGGAAATTAAGCTCCTTATAAAGAAACCTGAGATAGCTCCGAAATTCAAGGAGTTTTTGAAAGCATTACAACAAAACCTGAATTCTTCCATTAAAAACTCTGATGCCATTGAAATGCTTGCTCAGCACATGATAACAAAGCCTGTTTTTGATGCGCTTTTTGAGAATTATGAGTTTGTCAAGAGTAATCCTGTATCACATATTATGCAAGATATGCTTGCAATACTCGATGAAAAAGCTCTTGACAAAGAACAGGAAACACTCGATAAATTCTATCTGAGTGTTCAGGAACGTGCTAAAGGCATTGATAATGCTGAAGGTAAGCAGAAAATCATCATTGAGCTTTACGAGCAGTTTTTCAAGAATGCTCTACCAAAACAGGTAGCAAAGCTCGGTATTGTCTATACTCCTGTTGAGGTAGTAGACTTCATCATCAAGAGCGTTAACTATGTTCTGAAAGATAAGTTTAACAGCTCACTCAACGACAAGGGTGTTCATGTACTTGATCCGTTCACAGGTACGGGTACGTTCATTGTGCGTTTGCTCCGTAGCGGTTTGATTGACATTGATAATCTGCTTTACAAGTACACCAACGAAATTCACGCTAATGAGATCGTTCTGTTAGCGTACTATATCGCCACGATAAATATTGAGGAAACATTCCATGATCTGATTGGTGCTGAGGAATATACGCAGTTTGAGGGTATTGTACTGACGGATACATTTGCTATGACAGAAAGAGAAAAGTTAGAGAAAAACAGCATAGAAGGTTATTCTTCAATGTTTGAAACGAACTCAGCAAGAGCAAATAAGCAGTTAAAATCACCTATTACTGTCATTATTGGAAATCCTCCGTATTCTGTTGGACAAAGGTCGGGTAATGATAACAATCAAAATGTTAAGTATCCTCTTTTAGATGACTCTATTTTTCAGACTTATGCAAAAAATTCTAAATCTTTCAATCTTGTTAGCTTACATGACACTTATATAAAAGCATTTAGATGGGCAACAGATCGACTTGGTGACAATGGTGTTATTGGTTTTATATCAAACGGTTCATATCTTGATAGTGTAGCATCCGATGGCTTTAGAGCTTGTCTTCTTAAGGAATTCAATCATATTTATGTGTTTAATCTTAGAGGAAACGCACGAACAAGTGGTGAACAACGTCGAAAAGAAGCAGGAAATGTTTTTGATGCAGGTTCACGCACTCCTGTTGCTATCACTATCCTTGTAAAGCGTAAGGGCGTTAAGAAAGACGGATTTGTTCGCTATCATGATATTGGAGACTATTTGTCCAGAGAGCAGAAACTCGCTATTATTTCTGATTTCGGTGATGTAAGTTCTATCAAGTGGAGTTTCATTACGCCTAATGATAACAATGATTGGATTAATCAGAGAAACACCAGTTTTTTAAACTTCAATCTTCTTGGTGATATGAAAAAAAGAGAAGATAATAGTTTCTTTTCTAATAATTATTCACTTGGTATTAAAACTAATCGTGATGCATGGCTTTATAATTTTTCGCAATCTATGGCATTGTACACTTCCAAAAAGATGGTAGACTTTTATAATTCTGAAAGGAAACGTTGTCATAGTGAATTAATAGAAAATAATGGCAATGGCATGGTTTTAAGCGATAATAAACAAAAGAAGGTATATTTCCAAAATACTATTAATAACTCTGAAAAAAATATTAGTTGGACTGAAGGATTAATTAACCTTCTTACCAAAGATTACGAAATTGCTTTCCCAAAGAATACTCGCACAATCATGTACAGACCTTTTTGCAAAAAAAGCCTTGCATACAATCCTGATATCATTGAACGTCCTCGTACATGGCATAATATTTTTCCAGATAATATAATGGAAAATCTTGTTATTTGTACATCAGGTGCTGGAAATTCAAAAGGCTTTTCTGCAATTATTTCTAATTGTATTCAAGATTTTCAGTTGTTATTCAATGCTCAGTGTTTCCCCATGTATATATATGACAAAGTTGGAACTAAAGAAAATGATTACGAAAATCAACTCTCAATGTTTGCAATAAATGATGATAAAAATACTGTAAAGTATAAGAAAAGATATGCCATCTCTGATGTATCCCTTAAAAAGTTCCGTGATTTGTACGGCAGCACGGTCACAAAAGAGGACGTTTTCTACTATATTTATGCAGTTTTACAAAGTAAGGAGTATATTAAAGCCTATGGTGATAACCTCTCAAAAGAAATGCCAAGAATACCAACGCTTGAAAAATTCCCGAAATATGTGGAGATAGGCAAGCAGCTCGCTGAACTACACTTAAACTATGAAGCTCCTGCTGATGCCGCTGCACTCGGTCTTGATATTGCTATTACCAAAGAGGATTACTCTGTCAGCAAGATGCGTTTCAAGAAAGATGGTAAGGACAATGAAAAGGGTACTATCATCTTCAACGACTACATTACAATCAGCAATATTCCCGAAAGAGCATATGAGTATGTAGTCAACGGTAGGTCGGCTATTGAGTGGATAATGGAGAGTTATCGTGTAAAGACTGACAAGGACAGTGGTATCATTGATGATCCGAACGCCTATGGCGATGAGAAGTATATCTTCAATCTCTTAATCTCAATTATAAGTGTTAGTATGAAAACACTCGATTTGATTGACTCTATGCCTGAATATAAGGAAATATAAACATTTCTTTTTCAATTAAGCGTTGTTACAAGTAGCAACGTAATTATAAGACAGGAGGAATAAGGAGTTGAACGCAGCGAAAAGATACTTTGAAAAAGCACATATCATATTTGAGCTTCTGAAAAACGGTGACGCAGTTTCAATAACAAAAGTTAAAGAAGTTTTGAATGTTTCAGATAGAGTTGTTGAAGCTACAATAGCCGAATTTAATAGATTTGAGCCTACTATTATATTCACTGAGAACGATAAAATTAAGCTCTTAGGACAGAAAAAATCATTGACTGACTGTCTAACTTATAAAGTGTATATTGCTCTCATAGAGCAGTTCCTTACAAATCCAGAGCATTATTTATTGGGTAATGAGATTGAGATAGCTAAAGAACTTGGAATAGAGAGAAATATACTTACAAAATTGAAAACGCTCATAAAAATGAACAGCAAAAACTAAATATGAATTAGGAGGAATACAAAATGGAAAACAAGATATTTATTAAGGATAATAATGTAAGAGACATTCTTGAAAAAAATTTTTATAACGGAGACAATCCGATTGGAGATACGTTATCAAATATATTTCTTTATAATTCTCAGGGAAAAAGTGAGCCTAATATTCCGTTACATGATAATTTGTTACCTTTAGTGGAGTTTACTAAAAGTCAATTAGCTTTATTTTCGTTAACGCTTAATGGTAATGAAAGGGAATTCAATCATTTAATTCTCCAGATTGAATCTGTGATTAATAGTTTGGATAAACTTGCGAAAAAAAGTACAAATTCCCAAAACTCATATCAGAAACAAGCTGAGTATGCGAGAGTGCTTTTGAAGGATTTAAAGGAAAGACCAAATCACGTAAAAACATACAATTTCATTCAAATTCTTGTGAATAATTGGGAACATTTTAAAAACTTAGAGATTACATATAGATTGCTAATGGATATTACAAAGTTAGAAAAAGGTTGGAGAAACTATGACACAACCAAAGATGAGCTTCTGATGATAATAAAAAAAGTTACAGACGAATGGGAGTGAATTGAATTTGTTGATATAAGTATCAACGGAATAGATGCTGAATAATAGGCAAAAAGCACGTTGATACAAATATCAACACTCAGGAAGGAATATAAAATGATATACGCTATAGTTGATTTATTAATTACTGTCATTATCGTAGGATTAATGCTTGCAATTCTTGGAGCTGTATTTTCTATATCATGCTTTGCAACTTTCGTAAAAGGCTTTTTTAAGAATATAAGGCTTGTGGATAGTGTTTTTCTATTCTTCTTGCTATTTCTATCATTAGCCTTTGTATTGAACATACATATAGTCATCTCAGGTGTTGCAGCTCTTGTAGTGGCATTTGCAGTATATAAGGTAATGGATACAAACTTAGGATATCTTATTTTTTCAATACTGTTTTCACCGGCATGGGCGTTCACATTCTCTTTCATAATATACATATTTAATCGAAATAAGCTACGTTCGGGAATAATATTTGCTGCACTCCTTATAATTGCTGCGTATGCACATTACAGTCAAAGAGATGATCTGTTTTATTTGGACTTTCATTTACCACAAAGGGAAAAGAAGCCTAAATTGAAAAAAGAACGCATTAAAAAGGTTAAGCCGACAAAGGTAAGATCTGAAGCTGTTCCTGACAATGATATAATAATCGGAAGAACCGAAACTAACGAAGCTGTCGTTGTTGAGGTCGTTGATGAGGAAGAATATGAAGCTAATCGTTTCAATGCGTGGAGTTCCCGGAAAAAATATTCATGATTGCAAGCATGACTTTAATGTTTCTTTTTCAAAGAAGTTCGCAACATTTGATAAAACCGCAACAATCGTTCATAAGAAAATTTGATAAGTTCGCATGATAACGTAAAAATCCCCGATTTTAAGAGAAAAATCGGGGAATAAATTTTTTATATAAACCTCTTGACAATCACAAAAATTTGTGATATAATGCAATTGTACTTAATAAAAAAATAAACACTCCGCAGGGAGCATCAGAGCTGGTAACTCCGACACTCCCCATCGCCGGACAGATGCAGCAACATCTGAACGACTTAGCAAAGTGGCTATTTGCGTGTATATTATAGCACGTTTATATAGTATTGTCAAGCCTTTCAGTGTATGTTTCGCCGCATCAGCTGAAAGGTTTACTTTTTGTACATAGTACATTTAAAGAAACTTGACAAGATTACAATGTGCAGCGTCCAACTATACTATTGTAATTTCATATCAAGATTTGAAGCGAATTTACAGCACCTTATCCTTACGACTTTTAGTAATGAAAGCAGTCACGAGTTAGTAACCTATTAGGAGTAGTCGGGAGAAAGAGCGATGATATGAGCCTGTTTAGCTATGCTAAATCAACTCTTAGAGTCCGTTAGGACCTATGTTTGCAAAGACAAGGCAGCAGTCATTGTTGTTACAAGTAACAACGTAAGACCTCATGAGCCTTAAAGGTGTATGTAATGCGGAAGCGTGATGAGTAAATCATTGAGAAATCTTCAAAGGGTACGTGAATACCGGAGATAAAAGATAGATGTTTCGTAAACGCAACCGAAAGCAAACGAACGTGGAAAATCACATTTTTTAATGTATATGAAAATCTGTCAGAGCACATACTGTGTTCTCTGACAGGTTCTCATGTAATAATTTTGGTTGCGGCGGCTGGATTTGAACCAACGACCTTCGGGTTATGAGCCCGACGAGCTACCTAGCTGCTCCACACCGCGATATATAGTGCAGTTTCATCTGCGACTATATTATTATATCACAGAGGGATTGTAATGTCAACACTAGGATAGATATTTTTTTGTTTTAACCAAATTGTTTTGGCGATACGGCGTGATTTCTGTAGAAAGCGTATGGTTTAAGCTAAGAAAATATTCCTTTGGTGCAGTAGATTTTCGGGGAAAAGTTTTAAAAAAGTTCATATTTACAAGAATATGCGAAAACAAAGCTTTTCAAGGAATTTAAACTTAAAAATCGTTTATTTCATGGTTCCATTGTATTGACATAAGTGATTTTATATGGTATCTTTAACTTAGTAATAAATATTAGATATAAAGTAGAATTTGCAGTTTAGGAGTGCTTTTTAACTGAGATTATTTGTGGTTAGCTGGGCATAGTTTTGATGCTTCTCAAAAGTCTGTCCATGCAAAATTGTATAACTCAGGCTGCAAATGAAAGGAAGAAGTTTTTAATGACTGAAAATGAAATAATTGACAGGGAAACTTACAGAAAGATCAAAAAAATGAATCGCAATGAGCTCACCAAATTCATACTTCGTTACGGTGCGGAACTGACAGGCAGTGAAGATCGTGTCATCGATCTTTCGTTGCTTCAGAGTGAGCTCAGAAATATAAAGGGTATAGGTGAAAAAAGGCTTGAGGAAATCATGTCAGTGATTGAAAAGTTCCTGAATGTGTAGCCAATACCTTGAAAAAGCGAAAGCGGTCTGTTTGTTTTTCGGCAAATGGCCGCTTTATTTTTATAAGGGGGAATCTGAAATGCTTGGCGCGATTTTAGGGGACATGATAGGAGCACCATATGAGTTTGACAGGGGAGGCAAGACTAAAGATTTTCCTCTTTTTACGGAGCAGTCAAAGTTTACGGATGATACAGTTATGACTGTTGCAGTTGCAGAAGCTTTGCTAGATACGCTTGGAAAGTCTGATGACGAGATAAAGGCTGCGCTGATAAGTTCAATGCAGAAGTGGGGGAGAAGATATCCGAATGCAGGATATGGAAACATGTTCATTCAGTGGCTGGCGCAATCCGAACCGAAGCCGTATGGGAGCTTCGGAAACGGTGCTGCGATGAGAGTTGCAGCTGCAGGATGGCTTTACAGCGACATAGAGACTACGCGAAAAATGGCTGCGTTGACAGCGTCAGTAACTCATGACCACCCGGAAGGGATAAAGGGCGCTGAAGCTACTGCAAGTGCTATCTTCTTAGCGCGAAACGACATGAGTAGTGATGAGATAAAGCAGTACATTGTAAGTGAATTCGGGTATGACCTTTCACGCACCTGCGATGATATAAGACCAACATATCATCATGTCGAGAGCTGTCAGGAGACAGTCCCCGAGGCTATAACCGCTTTTATGGAGGGAAAGGATTTTGAGGATGTTATCCGTACGGCTGTATCGCTCGGTGGAGATTGTGATACACTTACCTGTATTGCGGGAAGTATTGCTGAGGCCTATTATGGAGTTCCTGATGTTCTTTCGGTAAAGTGTTATGAGAGATTAAGTAATGATATAAAAGAAGGTGTCAGCCGGTTTTATTCGCATTTCAACACTATTGCTTAACCATACATTACATAAAAAGGTGTGAAACCAATGGATATTGTTAAAAGATCGGATTGGAAAAACTTTGATATGCCTGAAAAAAACGATACTTTTACACTGAATAGATCGTTTGACGAAAAACAGCTTGAAATCCTGCGTCATGGCCATATTCCTCAGGAAATGGAGGATAAGTGGTTCTGGTATATGGAAGGTGATAAACTCTATGCACACAGGAGCTGGACGGGATATTGCATATATATCATCGGATTTTCAGTGGATAATTCTCATATTGTCACGGTGAATCGCGATCCTGAGCAGTACAAATGTACCAGTAACGATGAGGATATCAAGAAGCTGAATATGTTGCTGAACTGGTGGTGCGAGGAAAAATACGACTATTATAGCGAATGGATTTCTGAAACCATAGATACATCTGTAAAGAGCACTAATGGGAATATTATGCTGAAATGTGGTTTGAATTTCTTGATAACCGAGGATAAGCAGTATCAAGACAGGATTCGGGCGGAAGTTTTGAGTGAAGGCCTTAAAAATGAGCATAGGTTGTTTCTTGATAACAAGCTAGTTCCGTTCGAGGATTTTCAGAGGAATGTTTTCTATGTTAATCTGCACGAAAAGAGCTTTTTTCAGAAAAGGCGGAAGTTCAGAAGTGTAATTGACACAAATTCGGAGCTTATAAATGCTCTTGACATACAGCCGAAAGTCTTTGATATGCGTTTGCAGTATTTGTGGCACTGGTCATATCTTTGTTCTTGCGCCATAGGTTTATCGAAAGGGAAGAAGTACCTGGTATTCCCTTGGATAGACAGAACAGAATGCTCTATACAGTCCTACCGATTCATGAAGCTTTATGAATATTCGGTAAAGCAAGGCATTGCAGTTATTATCCCAACAAACGGCGTTGAAAAGCTGGAAATGAGTAAAATGAAGGGATTTGTATACAATATTCTTAATAAAAAACCAAGAATAGAGAAAATTTCTGAAAGTATTGAAGGAGATGACGATATGTACTGTAAGATATTCGTGGACTCTTCACTTGAGTTTGAAAGATTATTTGAGAAGATTTGCGAATATATTAGTACATCAAATGATAATAAAAAAGTACACAGTCTGTACTCTGACTGGGCCAAAATGGACGTAAGGCGAAATGACTGGTACGATGAAAAGGCATATTCCTGCGATGCAACTGATTTTGTCTACTGGAGATTCTATATAGAAGTTTATAAAAATGTAAAAACTGAAACGGAAGTATATATTGAAAAGCTGAGAGAATTTATTGCTTATCTCAGGACATTCTGCGGAGGAGCTGTTCCTGCCAGCGATTTTGAGGATGAGCTTAATAAACAATAGCAAAGGAAGTGGACCATGCGGATAAAGCTTTTAAACATTGAAAAACGTGGCAGTATCATAGTCACTGAGTGCGAAACCAACATCGGTGTTTTCAAGGGAATATGGCGCAGCAGACAGATAAAGCCCGTTCTTGGGAACACTTACCATGTTGAGTTAACATTAGCAGATATTGCTTACGACGAAGTATCAAAATGCAACTCTACTGAGAAGCCTTGCTTTTATACTCAGGGTGACAATGTGCGTTTTATTGCTGTTTGTGAAGAGTTTGACGGTGAGGTGTATTTTCTGCGCTTTGCGGATGACTCGCTGCAAATGCTGTATATTGAAGAAAAAGAGCAGCATTTTGTTTCAAATGATGTGCTGAGTTTTGAAATGAGAGACGATCAGGTGGAGATCTATCCATACAGTCTACTATGATATCTTAATGCGGATTTTTCTCGGTAAGTGCTTGACACTTGTCATTTTTTGCTTTTGTTTGAACATTTATTGCTTTTTATTTTGATTTTACTTTACAAATCTGTACAAAAGTTGTATAGTAGAAGTGAAAAATATAGGTTATCATGGGGAGTTTGTCCCACTTTAACTAAAAAGGAGGTATGCATTTAATCTATTGATTTATAGACAATAATTGATAGGCATAGGCAAAAAAACAAGTCAAATAAGGAGTTGATATCTATGAATTTAAAAACACTGAAACGAGCGATAGGTAGCACAGTATCCGTTGTAATGCTTGCTGCAGGAATTCCCTTTGTTCCTGTTGCAAATGCTGCTGATCAGCAGCAAAGAGGCAATGTCGGTGGATATGACTACGAAATGTGGAACCAGAATGGACAGGGACAGGCTTCTATGAGTCCAAGTGCAGGTTCTTTTACATGCTCATGGAGCAATATTGAGAACTTCCTCGCTCGTATGGGAAAAAACTATGACAGCAAGAAACAGAACTACAAAAACATAGGCAAGAACATAGTTCTTACGTACGAAGTTGAATACACACCAAGAGGTAACTCCTACATGTGTGTATATGGCTGGACAAGAAATCCTCTTATGGAGTATTATATCGTTGAAGGCTGGGGCGACTGGCGTCCACCCGGAGACGGTGCTGAGAGAAAAGGTACTGTAACTCTTAACGGCAATACATACGACATTGCAAAGACAATGCGTTACAACCAGCCTTCTCTTGATGGTACAGCTACATTCCCTCAGTATTGGAGTATCAGAAAAACCAGCGGTTCAGCAAACAATACTACAAATAAAATGAGCGGAACTATCGATGTAACCAAGCATTTTGATGCATGGTCACAGGCTGGTCTTGATATGTCAGGTACTCTCTACGAAGTATCTCTTAACATCGAAGGCTACAGATCGAATGGTTCTGCCAATGTTAAGAGCGTTAGAGTTTACGAGAATTACGATGGCAAAGATGATGACACCACAACGACTGAAGTTGGTGATACTACAACAACTCCAGAGAAAGATGCAGATGGATACTGGTATCACAGCACATTCGAGAGCTCATCGGATGGCTGGGCTGGCAGAGGTGGTGCAACTGTTGAGACAAGCAGTTCAGCAAAATATGCAGGAAGCAAGTCACTTTATGTAAGCGGCAGAACAAATTCCTGGAATGGTGCAACTCTTGAGCTCAGCAGCGCATTCAAAGCTGGAGAGACTTATAGTTTTTCAACAAATGCTTGTTATACAAGCGGTTCCTCAAGTACACAGGAGTTCAAGCTTTCGCTTCAGTATTCAGACGGTTCAACAACAAAGTATGATCAGGTAGCTATCGCTTCAGCACCTAAGGGTGAGTGGGTACAGCTTGCCAATACAAGTTACACTATCCCGGAGGGAGCAACTGATCTTCAGCTTTATGTTGAAACAACAGATGAAGTTGAATATGTTGATTTCTTTATCGATGAGGCTATCGGAGCTCCCAAGGGTACAAAGATAGATGGCGCAGGACAGCCTGAGATTCCAAGCGGCGGTCAGACTTCATCTGGTGGACAGACATCTACTACACTCCATCTTGGCGACATCAACTACGACGGTGTTATCAACTCTTTAGACGTCGTTGAAGCAAGAAAGGGTCTCATTGCAGGCGGCTTCAGCAATTCAGATGCTCAGAAGGCTGCTGATGTTGACCAGAGCAGAGAGTTTGAGACAGCTGATCTCGTTCTTCTTCAGGAATTCATCCTCAAGAAGATCACAGAGTTCCCTGTAAATAAGCCTGCAGTTACCACACTTGATCCTTCATTGTACGAAGGTAAGTTTAGCGGCCTTTCACTCGCAGAAAGCTTTAAGAAGGCAACCGAGAATAATCCTCTTTATACTCAGCGTTTCGGTGCTGATCCAGGCTGGCTCGTATATGACGGCAGACTTTACGTTTACACAACAGCTGATCAATTCGCATACAGTAATAATCAGCTTATTGAAAACGATTATTCTTCAGGCTATATCAACTGCTTATCATCAGCAGACCTTGTAAACTGGACGGACCACGGTCAGATTCCTGTTGCAAAAACAAGAGTAAACGGCACTCCTATAGCAAAATGGGCTAATAACGCATGGGCTCCTGATGCTGCATGGAAAACAATCAACGGACAGGATAAGTTCTTCCTTTACTTTGCAAACAATGGTTCAGGTATCGGTGTTATTACAGCTGATGATCCGACATTTACTAAAAACGTAAAGGATCCTCTTGGCCACGAACTCATTTCAAGAAACACACCTAACAGTAACGTAACATGGCTCTTCGATCCAGGCGTTTACTATGATCCTGATACAGATACAGCTATCATTGCATACGGCGGTGGTGTTCCGGAGGGACAGGCTGCTCAGACCAAGCAGGGACGTATTGCTAAGCTTGGCGATGATATGATCTCAATTGTAGGTACACCTGTTGATCCAGGTACACCTTACCTCTTCGA
>DBYI01000026.1 GCA_002310115.1 Ruminococcus flavefaciens | reverse complement strand
TATGCACTTTCTACTTGACAAACACAAGGTTACTTCGTTTGTTTTTTATTATTTTAGCGCAAACATAATGATTAGTCAATTATTGAAAAGATTATTTGGTTTGTCTTAATATATCCAAACCATAATATTAACAGGATTTATAACGGAAACAGGTTTACTGCCGTTGTATAATGGCAATAATCCTGTTTGATGTTTGGATGAAGATGAATAATAGCAGTATAGAGCTTTGCTGTAGCAAGGCTCTTCAGTCTGTCATAATAGTTCAGCGAAAAGATGGAGTTTTATTGCTTATGTTACCGCTTATTCATCAACTATAATTCTTAGCTAAACGATAGTCCACAGAACCTGTAAATGCATCGTAAATTATATCCTCGTTATCCTCATCTGCAACAAGATAGGAACTCTTATAAAACAACGGAATAAAGCCAAACTGTTCAAGTATAGCCTTTTCCTGCTGACTATACCTATTCACAAGTTCTTCAGCCGACGAACATTTCAGTATATTTTCCGCGCAGTTCATTCCATTCACCGCGCTTTTAAGGCAGCTCACAGTATCGAACTCGTTCATTACAGCAATACCACTGTTAAAGTCAGCTTTCAGAGGATAAAGAGCAATGCTGTATTCCCCATCTGCCACTCTGCTGCTGAATTCCGCAGAAGTAAGATCTTCGATACCTATATAAATGCCGAGACTGTCCTGCCAGCTCTGCGAAAGCTGGTGAAGATATCTTGAATCTATGGTATTCGAATCCACGATTATCTTAACGCTCTCCACCGAGTTTATATTCAGTTCTACCTTTGCCTTTGCAAGTAATTCTGCAGCCGCTCTTGTATCAAAAACGTCAAACTGCTTATCGGATACGAGATCTCGATAGCTTCTGCCCAAAAGATCTGTTGCAGGCGGTATTATGCCGTATGCAGGAGATATATCGTCACTGTTCTCCTCGCGGATAGCATTCCTGTCCGCCGCAAGAGCAATCGCCTTTCGAATATCCGGATTTGAGTATATCTTATCCTCAGTATTGAAAATCAATCCGAGAGTAACAGCTTTCTGCCCGGTAATATTATACTTCCTCGGATTATAACCGCCAACCTTCATAGTGGTGAAGCATTCAGCCTCCTTAGCCTTAAAGCGCTGGCGGACTTCCTCCTCGCTATCCTCTATTGAAAAGCTAACAAATGTCGGCAATACACTGTAATTATCGTTCTCGTTGACCTCGTTCTTACGCATATAGAGTATATTATTGCTTCCATATGGATCAAAGAACCACTGGCGCACAAAAAACGGACCATTTGACATAACAGACCTGTCATCAAGCCCGTATCTGCCTTTGGTGGATTCAAAGAACTTCTCGTTACAAGGAAAAGCTGCAGGAGTTGTCATAAGCGCAAGGAACTCTGCGCAGGGCTTGTCAAGGTCTATCACAAGGGTATAATCCCCCTCAGCATATGCTCCGAGACCATTTACCGTACCGCTTCCACTCGCAATATACTGACTGTTCCTTATACACATGAAGTCTTTTGCATATGGCGAATGCATATTCGGATCAAGTATTCTCCTGAGTGCAAAAACGTAATCTGCAGCTACAACAGGATAATATTCATCATCATCTATCTTATCATTCTCATTCTCGTCAAAGAACCAGTAATTATCCTCTCGCAGATGAAAGATATATTCGCAGCCATCATCGGAAACGCTATAGTCCGATGCGTTGCAGCAAACGATATTTCCGCTGCCGTCTTTCATTACAAGACCGCTGTACATGTTTTTTATTACAGTTGCAGATGAAGGATCGTTAGCAAATTGAGGATCAAGACTTTTGGGGTTGTATTCAAGAGCAGCACTGTACATATGACCTGCACCGCTACCTCTTTTGTCATCATTGTTGCCGCCGCAGCCCGAAAAGCTGCAAAGCACAAGCGCCGCACAAGCAATCGCGGCAGTTTTTCTTTTATTCTTCACATTTATCTCCATTCTGTTTGCCATAAGCACTAAACTTATATATTAGCTTTGCTTGTGCTTATCGGCTATAACCAAAATATGTCCCCCATACAGGGGGACATAAAATGCTTTAGTTCATTGTAACGGTCACGATAAATCCGTCAACATTATTTCCCGAAACGGAATAGGTCTTGTTTGACGGAAGCGGAACTTCCGTATCGCCTGTTTTATTTGCGGGAACGTAGTATATCTGATAAAGCTTCTTATCTGCTGCCACCTCAAGAGGATTTTCGTTATTATGCCCCTTGAGAGCATCGATATACTCTTCCAGACAGAGATTATTCTGCTTCATATATACAGCGTGAGGAATTCCCACGTATCTGTATGTATAAGTTCTTGCCTGCTCACCTGTAAAAGTTTCCTTACCCTCAGGGAATCTTACTATAAATCCGTATTCAGCAGCGTGCTCATCAACATAGCCATAAACACCTCTTGGCGAATAATAACCTGTCAAAGAGCCATCTGTCGGAAAGATACCGATATCGAAACTTCTGCCAGTATGATAATCGGAATAACCTCCCTTGAACTGAGAGTTGCCATTCCAGTATGCATCATCCTGATCGCCCTTGGTACGGTAAGTTCCTATTACATAGATATCAGAGTTGGTTTCAGCCTCATAGAAGCTCTTCATAAGATCTGTGAGCTGATCGAGGACAGGTTTGTGGAGCTTCTGAACCAGATCAGAAACGTGGAAATACTCGCCGGTGATATTCTCATAGACGCTGACGAGTTCAGTGTCGTCCTCGGGGAATTTATACTCATGCTCAGAGTTTACAAGAACAAGATCGCCCCTGTATATATCCTCTGCTTTGAATTTTTCGTTAACGTACTGGGACTCTGATGGCTTCTGCCCATCTGGAGTACCTGTAATGAGTGAGCTTGTCTCATTGCTTGTAATAAGATTATCAACAATGGAAGACTGCTGCGTATTATTATTGCTGGTCGCCTGTTTTTTATTAGCGGAGTTTTTATTCTTATCCTTATCCGAGCACGCATGGGCACATGAAGCAAGCACCACAACAAGAACTACAAGGACGAGGACTGCCGCAACAAGACGATCGTATCTGACTTTATAGCGCTTTGACGATCTGTCCCTCTTGCGGTTTCTGCGCTTATCTCCGTTATTCATAAAAAGAAATCGCTCCTTAAAGAATATTCGATCAGATCGGAAACTGTCCTTTATCTAAATACAGTTCCTTCTTACATCTGTGTTCCGCACGTAAGGCGGTCTATCTCTAAGTTTAGTTGTCCTTTGACTGTATAGTCAAAATTTGTTCACACTTAGTATTATATCATAATTTTTTGTACTTGTAAAGTGTTTTTTTTATTTTTTGCACTAATTTTTTATTGAAATTTGCACATTGTATACTAACAAAACACAAATGTCCACAACCGAAGTGCTATTCTTCTGTGGTCTTTGCTCTTCTTCTGTACTCTGTAGGAGTACAACCCTTGTGCATTTTGAACTGCCTCATAAAATAAGATTCACTGTCATAACCGCAGATCTCTGCTATCTCTGTAACGGTATTCTCTGTATTTTTAAGCATTTCCGCCGCAAATATCAAACGGCTCTCAATTACATCCTGACGACAAGTAACACCGAAGGCTGCAAAATACAGACGATGGAAGTAAGTCTTGCTTATGTGTAGCTCACTGCATATCTCTTCAACGGACCATGTGTTTACTGGATCCTCATATATAGAATCACGAAGTTTTTTCAGTTTTAGGTAATGAGGTATCTTTTCCACGGAAGACTTCTCGCAGTTATCAGAAGCATCACTGATAGCTATGAATATCAGTCGCATTGAAAGCTCCATAAATTCGCTGAAATGCTTTCCCCTGTGCATAGACTGTGACTGCATCGAACGCAGAACACCTGATATTACAAAATCATCTTCCAGTTCCACAGGAGCATCCTGCTTTAGATTCATTGAAGCAATATATTGTCTGTCAGCAGCGGAGGTCTTAAAGCTAACTATATCGTACCGCAGCGGATTGCCTTTCACGGGACGGAAACTCTGCTTATAGCCGCTTGTAAGGATCGCCGCAGAATTGCCGCTTGTACGCTTGACAGCACCGTTTTCGATATACTCAACAGGAGTTCTGAAAAGCAACAGCACAGGATCAGCCCCCATTTCTCCGCCGAGAGCACTGCTCCGCCGGCAATTGAGCTGTATGCGGTTTATCTTCATAAAATCCCACCTGCCGTTCAATTTAAACTTCAGAAGCAGCATTCCGCCGCCTGCAAATCTTTCAGCGTTCATTCTTGAAGCCATTTTCTCAAAGCCGACCAATTAAGCTTGCCGACTTGTGTAAAACATAGAACTTCAGAATTAATATCCTATTATACAGTTTTCGTTTAGTAAATCCCTTTTATTTCTCTTCCAGTAAGGCTTTTACTCAGCTGTATCCGCCATTTTCACAGCCTTCATCATGATTGCACACTCCAGGCGCTTCTTTTCAAGCTGACATGAAATCTTGTGAGCTGTTCTGATATCACCCATATACTGGTAATTGTTAGCGTTGCAGCCGCCGCTGCAATAGAACTTCGCCCAGCAGTCGCGACAGTCAGGCTTCGAGTAAACGTGAGCCTTTGCAAAATCAGCTTTCATTTCCTGATTGAAAGTTCCCTCATCTATATTGCCCATTTTGTACTCGTCGATACCCACGAACTGATGACATGGGAAAATATCTCCATCGGGAGTTATAGCCACATAGTCATTTCCGCAGCCGCATCCCCTGAGTCTCTTTATAGCGCAAGGGCCCTGGTCAAGGTCCAGCATAAAGTGGAAGAAATTGAACTTCTTGCCTTTCTTTTCGTTTTCAAGAAGCTTGAGTGCAAGCTTTTCGTACTCCGCAAAAACAGCAGGAAGATCCTTTTCAGTAAGTGCGTAAACATCGTCATCGCCCACAACAGGCTCTACGGATATCTGATCGAAACCTGCATCATTTAGGGCAAAAACATCATTTGAAAAATCAAGGTTCTTGTTTGTGAAAGTTCCTCTAACATAATATTCCTTATCGCCCCTGCCTGCAACGAGCTTTTTATACTTGGGCATTATGATATCATAGCACCCCTGACCATTGGGCAATACACGGAAATAATCGTTAACTTCCTTGCGGCCGTCGATAGAGAGAACTACATTTGACATCTCACGATTGATGAAATCGATTTTTTCATCATCGAGAAGAAGTCCGTTTGTAGTGATAGTAAATCGGAACTTCTTATTATACTCCTTTTCACGGCTTCTTGCATACTCAACTACCTGCTTTACCACGCCGAAGTTCATCAGCGGTTCGCCACCGAAGAAGTCCAGCTCAAGATTTGGACGATCTCCAGAATTTTCAAGAAGGAAGTCGATAGCATGCTTGCCTGTCTCAAAAGACATAAGCTTTCTTCCCTTTCCGAAATCGCCCGTGGAAGCAAAGCAGTACTTACAGCGCAGCTGACAGTCATGAGCAATATTGAGACACATAGCCTTTACAGGAGATGCTACAGAATACTGAGCATACTTCTCATAATCGTCCTCAGAGAAGAGTATCTTATCGTTATAAAGCTCTACTATCTCGTTGTAGCAGTCTCTGATATCTTCGGAAGAGTACGACTTTGATAGCTTGTCAACCACATTCTGCGGACATTCAGCCTCAAATGGCGGCTCAATGTTATCGAGAAGATCATATGTTAGCTCGTCCACAAGGTGAACACCGCCGCTGTTAACATCAAGCACGATATTAAGCCCGTTAAGCTTATATTTATGAATCATGTAAAAAACCTCTATTCAAAAAATATGAGGCAGCATTTTCATACTGCCTCGATTAAACTTAGTGTTCAGCTTATCTCTCGCACTTCTGATTAGCAACTGTGCATGAAGTCTTGCAAGCTGACTGGCATGAAGCCTGGCACTTGCCGCAGCCGCCTTTTTGAGCGGATTCCTTGAGATTAGCCTTATTAATAGTCTTGATATGTTTCATTTTAAACCCTCCATAGGAATGATACGGCTCGTGCCGTAAATTACTGATTAACATTATATCATACTTTTATGTACAATGCAATAGTTATCAAAAATAATTTACTTTTTTACCTATATTCTTTTTACTCGGATGCGTCCTCGTTATTGATAGCGTCATTCACGAAATTGTAAATGTTGATATAGGTGCCCGATGTATAGTGCAGACCGTCAGATGTTGAGAAGCCGTTCCACTGAAGGTAACCGTATGAATCAAGGAAAGTGATCCTGCTGTCCAAACCGTCCCTTACAGTGTTGTTGAACTCTTCAATGCCCGAATTGAGCCTCTCGTATGAACCACTGCACGGATTAACTGACAAGACGATTACCTTGTTGTTATCAAGGAATTCGTCAGGCAGACTATTGTACCAGTTGAGATATGCACGGCTGTTGTGCAAATCATTTACACCAAGGTTAAAAATGACTGTTTTATTGCGGATCTGACAGATGCTGTCATAATTACGGGTGAGCAGTGCAATGCCTACTCCGACCTCTCCGAGATAATCAATAGCCACATTATAAGACAAGCCCACTGTACGTGAGTCGCCTATCCAGAACATATCCGCATACTCACTGTCGATACGCGGAAGAGTGTACTCTATTCCGCCATTCACAAGAGGCTGCTGAACGTCTGATATGCCTACTTCCGGAGTTGTCGTTTCCTGATCTCCGCTTTGTTCGTCATTTTTCTGTTTAATGCCGTGCTGTTCGAGGAAGTCTGTAAATATTGCTCCCTCATCGCTTACCGAAACGTAAGCATAGTAGGAAAGTATCATAGAAGCATCTACTGCATCGATGAAGTTATCACCGTTTATATCAGCAGCTGATTCCTGATACGTGTAAAGGGGACTTTCCTGTCCCGATGACACTGACGCATATGTAGCAAGGACAGCCGAAGCATCCGTTGCGTCCACCGTGCCGTCGCCGTTTACATCGCCGAAAACATAAAGTCCGGCTGCACCGTTAGCAGTTAAACCCGCTGACGAAACGACGAGCGCCGCAGCTGCGGCAAGGCTCATAAGCGTTTTGTTTTTCATAGGTTTACTCCTTTTCATTGGTCAAGCTCAATCAGAAGCTCGAAATCTGCATCGATCCTCTGTTTAAGCTCTTCGATCTCAGCACATTTGCGGTTCATCAGCTCATAATCGCTGTAGACCTCTTCTTTGCCGATCTCCTCGTTGATAGAGTCAATCTGTGCTTGTAGATCGTCGATTTCCTTTTCAAGGCGTTTCATTTCATTTTTTCTCGCAGCATCGGCACTTCTCTGCTGTTTGCTGCGATAGCCCTTAACGGACTTTTCTTTTGCTGCTTCCGCAGCACGCTGTTGCTTTTCGGCTTCGAGAGCTTTTCGCTCCGCAGCCTGTTCCTCCCGCAGTACATCGAGATATTTATTGAAGCCATAGTTATGCAAACGATAGCTCCCGCCCGATAGTTCGATGAGACGGTCGGATATTTTACTTAGAAGGTAACGGTCATGGCTCACAAATATGACCGTTCCGGTATACTCGGCAAGCGCCTCCTCAATAGCTTCTTTTGAGCTGAGATCGAGATGGTTTGTAGGCTCGTCGAGAATGAGCACGTTTCCATGCTCCTGCATCATGATTGCGAAGCAGAGCTTAGCTCGCTCGCCGCCGCTTATCACTCCTGTTTCCTTGAAAACATTCTCCCCTACAAGACGTACCTGTGCGAGCAGACTGCGTACCTCAAGATCAGACATGAGCGGATATCGGCTGTGGAGCTCCTCCATTACGGTAAGCTCCTTGTTAAGGTTTGTGCTTTCCTGTTCAAAATAGGAAATTTTTATATTGCTGTTCCAGCGGACAGTTCCCTTGTGCGGTAACTGTTCCTGGATTATGCGAAGCAGCGTTGATTTACCAATGCCGTTATCGCCTATGATACCGACTTTTTCGCCTCTGCGGACTTCAAAGTCGAGGGTATCCACAAGTGTTTT